>NZ_VLKE01000001.1:6230491-6945737 GCF_007830265.1 Micromonospora olivasterospora | reverse complement strand
TGCGGATCTGGGATGCAGCCGACGGCCGCCTGATCCGGACATTGGAAGGCCACCGGCACGGTGTGGGCGGTGACGTCGTGGCAGGAGGAGTCGGGCGACGGCTGCTGGCCTCCACCAGCGGGGATCAGACGGTGCGGTTGTGGCCCCTGCCGGATAGTGCTGCAGAGCTGGCGGGGTTGCCTGCCGTGCCGGGTGGGCGGGTTGCCGCTGGAAACGATCCCGGACCTGTCGACCTGTCGGGGGCGTTGAGTGGCCGGATTGGCCAGGGTGAGGCAGCTGCCGCGGAGCCGGACGCGCACCGTCGGGCAGGTCCCGCCGGTGCTGCCACACCGCCGCGGCGGTGTCTCCGTTGCTGACCACACCGGCCCGGTGTACGCGTCGACATCGTGGCAGGAGGAGTCGGGCCAGCGGCTGCTGGCCTCCACCAGCTACGACCGGACGGTACGGATCTGGAATGCGGCCGACGGCCGCCTGATCCGGACATTGGAAGGCCACACCGCCGCGGTGTCGGCGGTGACATCGTGGCCGGCGGCGTCGGGCCAGCGGCTGCTGGCCTCCACCAGCTACGACCGGATGGTACGGATCTGGAATGCGCCCGACGCCGCCTGATCGGACGTGGAAGGCCACACCGCCGCGGTGTTGGCGGTGACATCGTGGCCGGCGGCGTCGGCCAGCGGATGCTGGCCTCCACCAGCACGGATCGGACGGTACGGATCTGGGATGCCGCCGACGCCGCCTGCTCCAGACGTTGGAGGGCCACACCGCCGGTGTTGGCGGTGACATCGTGGCCGGCGGCGTCGGGCCAGCGGATGCTGGCCTCCACCAGTGGGATCAGACGGTGCGGATCTGGGATGCGGCCGACGGTCGCCTGTCCGGACGAAGGCCACACCGGCCAGGTGTTGGCGGTGACGTCGTGGCAGGAGGGCCGGGCCAGCGGCTGCTGCCTCCACCAGCGGGGATCAGACGGTGCGGATCTGGAATGCGGCGGACGGTCCCTGATCCGGACGTTGGAAGGCCACACCGGCACGGTGCGGGCGGTGACATCGTGGCCAGCGGCGTCGGGGCCAGTGGCTGCTGGCCTCCGCCAGCGCGGATCGGACGGTACGGATCTGGAATGCGGCCGACGGCCGCCTGGTCCGGACGTTGGACGGACCGGCACGGTGTCGGCGGTGACGTCGTGGCAGACGGGCCGGGCCGGCGGATGCTGGCCTCCGCCAGCGAGGATCGGACGGTGCGGTTGTGGCCCCTGCCGGATGGTGCTGCGGGGCTGGCGGGATTGCCTGCCGTGCCGGGTGGCGGGCTGCCGCTGGAAACAACCCCGCACCTGTGTCCGGGCCCGGCATTGGTGTGACCGCTGGGCACGGTGCGACGTCCGTCGGCCGGCCGAGCATCGACGATCAGGCCGGCGACGGCAGCGGGAACCTCGGCGCCTGGCCACCTACCAGGGGCCGGACATCATGGATTGGCAACCATCCGCGCCCTCCCCGGCGGTGACCCGCACCGACGCCGGCACTGTCCACGCCGGCGACACCCTTCATTCCCCCGCCGACGAGCCACCCACCACCCTCGCCCCGCTGCACCCCGACCAACCCCAACCCGCTGCGGGCAGCCGGTGGGTGCGCGACCGGAATGAGGCCCGGACGCTGTTCGACCAGCACGCCGACCACATCGCCACCACAACACGGCAGCGGGATCAGCTGCGGCAGTTGTGGGACGCCCTGATCGACCATATGGACGCCTACGGGATCATCACCGCCAGCGGGTTCGCCCTCGCCGCGGCGACATCCACACCGCGGAGGAGGGTGCATCACCAGATCGGGGTATTGCGCGGCAGTGGTCTGCTGCATCCGGTCCAGAGAGGTCACGGTCGCGTGGGGGCGCCGTACAGGGTGATCGATCCGGGTCAGCCCCGGCGACTATCGGTCCCGCCAGACCGCATCGCCGAGGAAGTCACCGCACGGCCGCCGACGGTCCCGGCCGACTCGGCCGGCTCCGCCCCAGGTTTCCTGACGGTTCGGGGTGTCGCCAGTGCTGCCGGCCCCGCCGAGGCGGTGGTGGTGTATCCGGATGGTGTGGGCGCTGAGGTTGATCCGCGAGGTCTGTCTGTGGTGGCGCAGCGGCAGGCGGTGACGGATGCCGAAACGTGGTCGGCGAGGGCGGTTGAGAGGACGTGGAATCGGTCTGCGGATGAACTGCTGGACGAGGTGCAGGGCCGTGGTGGGGTGTGGCGGGTGGTACTGGCGTTCGGCGATCGCGGGCATGAGGGTGTGCTGGATCTCGTGAGGCGATTGCTTGATGGCCGGCTCCCGGGGGTGCAGGTGCCTGCGACGGCGGTGATCGAGTTGTCGCCGTATGGTGCTGGTCCGTTGGTGGAGCCTCGGACGGTGGTCGAGGTCGCGGCGTTGCGGGTAAGGCGTGGCCAGTCGGGGGCGGTAGCGATCCGTTCGCGGTATGTGGCGGGCGTGGGGGCGAGGTCTGTTCCTCAGGGTCTGATTCCTGTCGATTTCTCGGGTCGGGAGACGTTCGCGGGTGGGGCGTTGCTGTGGGAGTTCCACGCGCGTCCGATCCGTCCGGAGGATGCCCGGTCGGCTCAGTTCTACCGGGAGGCGCGGGGATTGCACGGTGTGCATGCGCCGTATCTTCTGCCGCCGGACCGGCGTTGGGCGCGGTTCGGGCAGCGGGCGGCCTCGTATATGCGGGATTGGGTGTTCCCTCCGGTGCCGTCGTCAGGGCTTGGTCGGTGGCGGGTGGTGGAGTTGCGGCAGGCGGGGTTGCTTGCCGGGGAGAGTGTGGCGGGGGCGACGCCGGACGTGGGGCCGGTGGGGTGGGTGCCGGATGGCGCGCGGGTGTTGGTGGTGGGTGTGCCGCGGCCGCATCCGGTGCATCCCACGGCGGTCGTGGACACATTGTTCGACACGTTCCTGAACAGTGCGTTGCCGCCGGTGGAGTCGGGGTTGCGGGAGCCGGTGTATGTGGTGGTGCACGGGTTCGGTGGGCGGGCATCGCCGGTGGTGTTGGCGCATGTGGCGGAGGGTGACCTGTGGCCGGTGCGGATGGGTGAGATGGCCGCCGGCCAGCCGGTGGTAGGCACTCGGGAGGTGTCGAATCTCGTCGAGGCGCAGAGTTGGACCCGGGTGCGGTCCGAGTTGCCCCCGATCGCGGCGGCGCTGCAACCGGGCGGGGCGGCTGAGCAGTGGCGGGCTCGGGTTCCGGAGCTGACGGCGATGCTTCCCGATGTGACCGTGACCGATCCGCTGGCGGTCGACCTGTCGACCCCGGACGCCGCCGGCACGGTAGGGGTGCGGGCGCACCGCCGGATGGGTGAGCGGGTGGAGCAGCTGGTCGCGTTGGGTGAGGAGTTGGTCCGGCATACACGCGAGTGGGTGGGTGGGGCTGCGGTAACGGATCGGCTCGATCTGCGGCTGGAGGAATGGGCGGGGCACGGCGACAGTCAGCAGTTGGTGACGGCGTTCGCGAGGGCTGGGCGGTTGACCGGTGAGGTGGAAGGCCTGGTAGCGGACCATATTGGGCGGGTGTGGGCCGCGGCGGTGCCACCGGGGATCGTCTTGGCCGGAGAGGGCGCGACGGTACCGGACTCCGTCCGGGACGTGTTGCGGGCGGTGTATCTGGGCGCCTGGGCCCTCTCTACGGGATCGGACGGGCCGGTCGTGGTTCGAGGATCCGGCGGGCGGCAGGCTGACCTGTCCCGCGTGCGGTCTGGCAGTGGGGCGGAGTTCACCCGGTTCCTGGCTGATCATGGCGGGGACGTGGCGTTGTTGTGGTCGGCGGACGGTCCGGCAGACCCGCGAGCGCGGGTTTCCAGGCTCCGGGCTGCCCTGGACGTGCCGCTGGTGCCGCGGCGGGTGGACGTGGTGGGGCGGGTGCCGGGGGTGTCCGAGCAGCGGAGCGCGGAGTTGCTCTCCGCGGTGAGCGCGTTCGGGTTGGCGCGGGAGTTGTTGGAGGAACAGATCCGGTTGCTGCCGGCTCGGGCGGCGGTGTTGCCGGGGCAGGCCAGCGTAACCGTGCCACCACCGCAACCGGCACCGTCACCACACGCCGGCGATGCTCCGGTGGTGTACGAGTGGGTGGCCGGGCCGGACGGTGTGGCTCCGGGTGGGGGGCAGCCGTCGGCGGGTGGGTTGCCGGAGTGGATGCACCGGGGGGATCGCCGGGGCGACGGGCTGCTGTGTTTGCTGGACTCGTTGGCGCAGACGCTCAATGGTGTGCGGCCGGGCCAGTATCGCGGGTTCGACAACGTGGAGACACGGGCGCAGGCGCTGCTGGACCGGATGGAGGGGCGGCTGGGTTCCGATCATGTGGTGATCCGGGATCTGCGGTCTGCGCGCGGTGCCGAAGTGTATTCGGGTGGGTTCCTCAACGAGTTGGCGGAGCTTTTCCAGGTGCGGGTCCAGGTCGTCGAGCAAGGAGGCGACCGCAGGTGGTACGGACACCCGGTGGTGGGACGCGACGGAAACGCGCCGTTGATGTTGGTCGAGTTCGTGTCACCCGGTTCGGGTGGTCGGGGCGGTCCGGCCGATGAGGAAATGGGTACGTTCTATCCGTTGTTCGTCGATACGGTGCATGCCGCCGCTCTCGGTGGCGCGGCCACCATCACCGATCATCTCATCCAGCGGTGGGAGGCTCTGGTCGGTGGCCATGCGGCGCGTATTGACAGACTTGAAGCCGCTGAGAGGCCGTTGGTGGAGGCGGCCGAACGCGGCCAGGACGTCGGCCAGGCGCGGTCGGTCCTGGATCGGCTGTCCGGCCGGTACCTCGACGGGCTGCGGGACCTCAGGCTCGCGCGGGGGAGGTCGCGTGACCTGAGCGAGTACGTCCGATCGGTGTCCGACATCGCTGCGTTGAGCGGCCGGATTGGCCGGATTGAGGCAGCGGCCGCGGAGTTGGACGCGCACGTCGGGCCGACTCCCGCCGGTGCTGCCACGCCGCCGCCGGCGGTGGTGTCGTCGCGGCTGCTGACCGGCCACACCGGCCCGGTGTACGCGTCGACGTCGTGGCAGGAGGAGTCGGGCCGGCGGCTGGTGGCCTCCGCCAGCGCGGATGGGACGGTGCGGATCTGGGATGCGGCCGACGGTCGCCTGGTCGGGACGTTGGAAGGCCACACCGGCCCGGTGTTGGCGGTGACGTCGTGGCAGGAGGAGTCGGGCCGGCGGCTGGTGGCCTCCGCCAGCATGGACGAGACGGTGCGGATCTGGGATGCGGCCGACGGTCGCCTGCTCCAGACATTGGAAGACCACACCGACGCGGTGTTCGCGGTGACGTCGTGGCAGGAGGAGTCGGGCCGGCGGCTGCTGGCCTCCGCCAGCGACGACGAGACGGTGCGGATCTGGGATGCGGCCGACGGTAGCCTGCTCCGGACGTTGGACGGCCACACCGACCCGGTGTTGGCGGTGACGTCGTGGCAGGAGGAGTCGGGCCGGCGGCTGGTGGCCTCCGCCGGCATGGATCGGACGGTGCGGATCTGGGATGCGGCCGACGGCCGCCTGCTCCAGACATTAAGAGGCCACGCCGGCCCGGTGTTGGCGGTGACGTCGTGGCAGGACGAGTCGGGCCGGCGGCTGCTGGCCTCCGCCGGCGCGGATCGGACGGTGCGGATCTGGGATGCGGCCGACGGCCGCCTGCTCCAGACATTAAGAGGCCACGCCGGCCCGGTGTTGGCGGTGACGTCGTGGCAGGACGAGTCGGGCCGGCAGCTGATGGCCTCCGCCAGCGGGGACGAGACGGTGCGGATCTGGGATGCGGCCGACGGTCGCCTGGTCCGGACGTTGGAAGGCCACACCGACATGGTGTCGGCGGTGATGTCGTGGCCGGCGGGGCCGGGGCGGCGGATGCTGGCCTCCGCCGGCATGGATCGGACGGTGCGGTTGTGGCCCCTGCCGGGCGCTGCTGCGGGGCTGGCGGGGTTGCCTGCCCTGCCGGGTGGGCGGGTTGGCGCTGGAAACAACCCCGCACCTGTGTCCGCGACCAGTGTCGGGGAGTTGAGTGGCCGGGTTGGCCGGGTTGAGGCAGCGACCGCGGTATCGGACGCGCACGTCGGGCAGGCTCCCGCCGGTGCTGCCACGCCGGCGGTGGTGTCTCCGCGGCTGCTGACCGGCCACACCGGCCCGGTGTCGGCGGTGACGTCGTGGCAGGAGGAGTCGGGCCTGCGGTTGGCCTCCGCCAGCATGGATGAAACGGTGCGGATCTGGAATGCGGCCGACGGCCGCCTGCTCCAGACATTGCAGGGCCACACCGACCCGGTGTACGCGGTGACGTCGTGGCAGGAGGGGTCGGGCCGGCGGATGCTGGCCTCCGCCAGCGTGGATCGGACGGTGCGGATCTGGGATGCGGCCGACGGCCGCCCGCTCCGGACATTGGCAGGCCACACCGGCTCGGTGTTGGCGGTGACGTCGTGGCAGGAGGGGTCGGGCCGGCGGATGCTGGCCTCCGCCAGCGTGGATCGGACGGTGCGGATCTGGGATGCGGCCGACGGCCGCCTGATCCAGACATTGCAGGGCCACACCGACCCGGTGTACGCGGTGACGTCGTGGCAGGAGGAGTCGGGCCAGCGGCTGCTGGCCTCCGCCGGCATGGGTTGGACGGTACGGATCTGGGATGCGGCCGACGGCCGCCTGATCCAGACATTGGACGGCCACACCGGCCCGGTGTTGGCGGTGACATCGTGGGAGGAGGGGTCGGGCCAGCGGCTGGTGGCCTCCGCCAGCGGGGATCAGACGGTACGGATCTGGGATGCGGCCGACGGTCGCCTGGTCCGGACATTGGAAGGCCATACCGGCCCGGTGTGGGCGGTGACGTCGTGGCAGGCAGGGCCGGACGAGTGGCTGCTGGCCTCCGCCAGCGGGGATGAGACGGTGCGGATCTGGGATGCGGCCGACGGCCGCCTGCTCCAGACATTGGAAGGCCACACCGACGAGGTGTCGGCGGTGACATCGTGGCAGGCGGGGCCGGGCCGGCAGCTGCTGGCCTCCGCCAGCAGGGATCGGACGGTGCGGTTGTGGCCCCTGCCGGATGGTGCTGCGGGGCTGGCGGGGTTGCCTGCCGTGCCGGGTGGGCGGGTTGCCGCTGGAAACGACCCCGGACCTGTGCCCGCGACCAGTGTCGGGGAGTTGAGTGGCCGGATTGGCCAGGGTGAGGCAGCGGCCGCGGAGCCGGACGCGCACGTCGGGCAGGCTCCCGCCGGTGCTGCCACGCCGCCGCCGGCGGTGGTGTCCCCGCAGCTGCTGACCGGCCACACCGGCATGGTGTGGGCGGTGACGTCGTGGCCGGCGGGGCCGGGCCGGCGGCTGCTGGCCTCCACCGGCGGGGATCGGACGGTGCGGATCTGGGATGCGGCCGACGGCCGCCTGCTCCAGACGTTGGAAGGCC
Organism: Micromonospora olivasterospora; assembly: GCF_007830265.1. NCBI lineage: Bacteria > Bacillati > Actinomycetota > Actinomycetes > Micromonosporales > Micromonosporaceae > Micromonospora > Micromonospora olivasterospora. The sequence goes on along the minus strand of NZ_VLKE01000001.1, from coordinate 6,938,354 downwards.
ACACCGGCACAGTGTTGGCGATGACGTCGTGGCAGGACGAGTCGGGCCGGCGGATGCTGGCCTCCGCCAGCGGGGACGAGACGGTGCGGATCTGGGATGCGGCCGACGGCCGCCTGCTCCAGACGTTGGAAGGCCACACCGGCACGGTGTCGGCGGTGACGTCGTGGCAGGAGGCGTCGGGCCGGCGGCTGCTGGCCTCCGCCAGCGGGGACGAGACGGTGCGGATCTGGGATGCGGCCGACGGCCGCCTGATCCGGACGTTGGAAGGCCACACCGGCACGGTGTACGCGGTGACATCGTGGCAGGAGGCGTCGGGCCGGCGGCTGCTGGCCTCCGCCAGCGGGGACGAGACGGTGCGGATCTGGGATGCGGCCGACCGTCGCCTGATCCGGACGTTGGAAGGCCACACCGGCACGGTGTACGCGGTGACATCGTGGCAGGAGGAATCGGGCCGGCGGCTGCTGGCCTCCGCCAGCGGGGACGAGACGGTGCGGATCTGGGATGCGGCCGACGGCCGCCTGCTCCAGACGTTGGAAGGCCACACCGACGAGGTGTCGGCGGTGACGTCGTGGCAGGAGGAATCGGGCCGGCGGCTGCTGGCCTCCGCCAGCGACGACGAGACGGTGCGGATCTGGGATGCGGCCGACGGCCGCCTGCTCCAGACATTGGCAGACCACACCGACATGGTGTTGACGGTGACGTCGTGGCCGGCGGGGCCGGGCCGGCGGATGCTGGCCTCCGCTGGCGGGGATCAGACGGTGCGGTTGTGGCCCCTGCCAGATGGTGCTGCAGAGCTGGCGGGGTTGCCTGCCGTGCCGGGTGGGCGGGCTGCCGCTGGAAACGACCCCGCACCTGTGCCCGCGACCAGTGTCGGGGAGTTGAGCGGCCGGATTGGCCAGGGTGAGGCAGCGACCGCGGAGCCGGACGCGCACGTCGGGCAGGCTCCCGCCGGTGCTGCCACGCCGCCGCCGGCGGTGGTGTCCCCGCAGCTGCTGACCGGCCACACCGGCATGGTGTGGGCGGTGACGTCGTGGCCGGCGGGGCCGGGCCGGCGGCTGCTGGCCTCCACCGGCGGGGATCGGACGGTGCGGATCTGGGATGCGGCCGACGGCCGCCTGCTCCAGACGTTGGAAGGCCACACCGGCACAGTGTTGGCGATGACGTCGTGGCAGGACGAGTCGGGCCGGCGGATGCTGGCCTCCGCCAGCGCGGACGAGACGGTGCGGATCTGGGATGCGGCCGACGGCCGCCTGCTCCAGACGTTGGAAGGCCACACCGGCACGGTGTCGGCGGTGACGTCGTGGCAGGACGAGTCGGGCCGGCGGATGCTGGCCTCCGCCAGCGGGGACGAGACGGTGCGGATCTGGGATGCGGCCGACGGCCGCCTGCTCCAGACGTTGGAAGGCCACACCGGCACGGTGTACGCGGTGACGTCGTGGCAGGAGGCGTCGGGCCGGCGGCTGCTGGCCTCCGCCAGCGCGGACGAGACGGTGCGGATCTGGGATGCGGCCGACGGCCGCCTGGTCGGGACGTTGGAAGGCCACACCGGCACGGTGTCGGCGGTGACGTCGTGGCAGGACGAGTCGGGCCGGCGGATGCTGGCCTCCGCCAGCGGGGACGAGACGGTGCGGGTCTGGGATGCGGCCGACGGCCGCCTGATCCGGACGTTGGAAGGCCACACCGACGAAGTGTTGGCGGTGACGTCGTGGCAGGAGGCGTCGGGCCGGCGGCTGCTGGCCTCCGCCAGCGACGACGAGACGGTGCGGATCTGGGATGCGGCCGACGGTAGCCTGCTCCAGACGTTGGAAGACCACACCGACATGGTGTTGACGGTGACGTCGTGGCCGGCGGGGCCGGGCCGGCGGATGCTGGCCTCCGCTGGCGGGGATCAGACGGTGCGGTTGTGGCCCCTGCCGGATGGTGCTGCAGAGCTGGCGGGGTTGCCTGCCGTGCCGGGTGGGCGGGCTGCCGCTGGAAACGACCCCGCACCTGTGCCCGCGACCAGTGTCGGGGAGTTGAGTGGCCGGATTGGCCGGGTTGAGGCAGCTGCCGCGGAGCCGGACGTGCACGTCGGGCAGGCTCCCGCCGGTGCTGCCACGCCGCCGCCGGCGGTGGTGTCCTCGCAGCTGCTGACCGGCCACCCCGGCCTGGTGTACGCGTCGACGTCGTGGCAGGAGGCGTCGGGCCGGTGGCTGCGGGCCTCGGCCGGCACGGATGGGACGGTGCGGATCTGGGATGCGGCCGACGGTCGCCTGCTCCAGACATTGGAAGGCCACACCCTCCCGGTGTGGGCGGTGACGTCGTGGCAGGAGGAGTCGGGCCGGCGGCTGGTGGCCTCCGCCAGCGGGGATGGGACGGTGCGGATCTGGGATGCGGCCGACGGTCGCCTGATCCGGACGTTGGAAGGCCACACCGACGAGGTGCGGGCGGTGACGTCGTGGCAGGCGGGGCCGGGCCGGCAGCTGGTGGCCTCCGCCAGCGGGGACGAGACGGTGCGGATCTGGGATGCGGCCGACGGCCGCCTGCTCCAGACGTTGGAAGGCCACACCGACGAAGTGTCGGCGGTGACGTCGTGGCAGGACGAGTCGGGCCGGCAGCTGCTGGCCTCCGCCAGCGGGGACGAGACGGTGCGGATCTGGGATGCGGCCGACGGCCGCCTGCTCCAGACGTTGGAAGGCCACACCGACGAAGTGTCGGCGGTGACGTCGTGGCAGGACGAGTCGGGCCGGCAGCTGCTGGCCTCCGCCAGCGACGACTCGACGGTGCGGATCTGGGATGCGGCCGACGGCCGCCTGCTCCAGACGTTGGAAGGCCACACCGACGAAGTGTGGGCGGTGACGTCGTGGCAGGAGGCGTCGGGCCGGCGGCTGCTGGCCTCCGCCGGCGAGGATCGGACGGTGCGGATCTGGGATGCGGCCGACGGTCGCCTGGTCCGGACGTTGGACGGCCACACCGGCTCGGTGTGGGCGGTGACGTCGTGGCCGGCGGGGCCGGGCCGGCGGATGCTGGTCTCCGCCAGCGAGGATCGGACGGTGCGGTTGTGGACCCTGCCGGATGGTGTTGCGGGGCTGGCGGGGTTGCCTGCCGTGCCGGGTGGGCGGGCTGCCGCTGGAAACGACCCCGCACCTGTGTCCGCGACCAGTGTCGGGGAGTTGAGTGGCCGGATTGGCCAGGGTGAGGCAGCTGCCGCGGAGCCGGACGCGCACGTCGGGCAGGCTCCCGCCGGCGCTGCCACACCGCCGCCGGTGGTGTCTCCGCAGTTGCTGACCGGCCACACCGGCCCGGTGTACGCGTCGACATCGTGGCAGGAGGCGTCGGGCCAGCGGCTGCTGGCCTCCACCAGCTACGACCGGACGGTACGGATCTGGAATGCGGCCGACGGCCGCCTGATCCGGACATTGGCAGGCCACACCGCCGCGGTGTCGGCGGTGACATCGTGGCCGGCGGCGTCGGGCCAGCGGATGCTGGCCTCCACCAGCTACGACCGGATGGTACGGATCTGGAATGCGGCCGACGGCCGCCTGGTCCGGACGTTGGAAGGCCACACCGCCGCGGTGTTGGCGGTGACATCGTGGCCGGCGGCGTCGGGCCAGCGGATGCTGGCCTCCACGAGCACGGATCGGACGGTACGGATCTGGGATGCCGCCGACGGCCGCCTGCTCCAGACGTTGGAAGGCCACACCGGCCCGGTGTTGGCGGTGACATCGTGGCCGGCGGCGTCGGGCCAGCGGATGCTGGCCTCCACTAGCTGGGATCAGACGGTGCGGATCTGGGATGCGGCCGACGGCCGCCTGGTCCGGACGTTGGAAGGCCACACCGGCCCGGTGTTGGCGGTGACATCGTGGCCGGCGGCGTCGGGCCAGCGGATGCTGGCCTCCGCCAGCGGGGATCAGACGGTGCGGATCTGGGATGCGGCCGACGGCCGCCTGATCCGGACATTGGCAGGCCACACCGGCACGGTGCGGGCGGTGACATCGTGGCCAGCGGCGTCGGGCCAGCGGCTGCTGGCCTCCGCCAGCGCGGATCGGACGGTACGGATCTGGGATGCGGCCGACGGCCGCCTGGTCCGGACGTTGGACGGCCACACCGGCACGGTGTCGGCGGTGACGTCGTGGCAGACGGGGCCGGGCCGGCGGATGCTGGCCTCCGCCAGCGAGGATCGGACGGTGCGGTTGTGGCCCCTGCCGGATGGTGCTGCGGGGCTGGCGGGGTTGCCTGCCGTGCCGGGTGAGCGGGCTGCCGCTGGAAACAACCTCGCACCTGTGCCCGCGACCAGTATCGGGGAATTGAGTGGCCGGGTTGGCCGGGTTGAGGCAGCGGCCGTGGAGTCGGACGCGCACGTCGGGCAGGCTCCCGCCGGTGCTGCCACGCCGCCGCCGGCGGTGGTGTCCCCGCAGCTGCTGACCGGCCACACCGGCATGGTGTGGGCGGTGACGTCGTGGCAGGAGGCGTCGGGCCGGCGGCTGGTGGCCTCCGCCGGCGGGGATCGGACGGTGCGGATCTGGGATGCGGCCGACGGCCGCCTGCTCCAGACGTTGGAAGGCCACACCGGCACAGTGTTGGCGATGACGTCGTGGCCGGCGGGGCCGGGCCGGCGGATGCTGGCCTCCGCCAGCGCGGACGAGACGGTGCGGATCTGGGATGCGGCCGACGGCCGCCTGCTCCAGACGTTGGAAGGCCACACCGGCACGGTGTCGGCGGTGACGTCGTGGCCGGCGGGGCCGGGCCGGCGGATGCTGGCCTCCGCCAGCGGGGACGAGACGGTGCGGATCTGGGATGCGGCCGACGGCCGCCTGCTCCGGACGTTGGAAGGCCACGCCGGCACGGTGTACGCGGTGACATCGTGGCAGGAGGCGTCGGGCCGGCGGCTGCTGGCCTCCGCCAGCGCGGACGAGACGGTGCGGATCTGGGATGCGGCCGACGGCCGCCTGCCCCGGACGTTGGAAGGCCACGCCGGCACGGTGTACGCGGTGACATCGTGGCAGGAGGCGTCGGGCCGGCGGCTGCTGGCCTCCGCCGGCGAGGATCGGACGGTGCGGGTCTGGGATGCGGCCGACGGCCGCCTGATCCGGACGTTGGAAGGCCACACCGACGAAGTGTCGGCGGTGACGTCGTGGCAGGAGGCGTCGGGCCGGCGGCTGCTGGCCTCCGCCAGCGACGACGAGACGGTGCGGATCTGGGATGCGGCCGACGGCCGCCTGCTCCAGACGTTGGAAGACCACACCGACATGGTGTTGACGGTGACGTCGTGGCCGGCGGGGCCGGGCCGGCGGATGCTGGCCTCCGCCGGCGGGGATCAGACGGTGCGGTTGTGGCCCCTGCCGGATCGTGCTGCAGAGCTGGCGGGATTGCCTGCCGCGCCGGGTGGGCGGGCTGCCGCTGGAAACGACCCCGCACCTGTGCCCGCGACCAGTGTCGGGGAGTTGAGCGGCCGGATTGGCCAGGGTGAGGCAGCGGCCGCGGAATCGGACGCGCACGCCGGACAGGCTCCCGCCGGTGCTGCCACGCCGCCACCGGTGGTGTCCCCGCAGCTGCTGACCGGCCACACCGGCCCGGTGTACGCGTCGACGTCGTGGCAGGAGGCGTCGGGCCAGCGGCTGCTGGCCTCCGCCGCCGGGGACGGGACGGTGCGGATCTGGGATGCGGCCGACGGCCGCCTGCTCCGGACATTGGCAGGCCACACCGGCGCGGTGCGGGCGGTGACGTCGTGGCAGGCGGGGCCGGGCCGGCGGATGCTGGCCTCCGCCGGCATGGATCAGACGGTGCGGATCTGGGATGCGGCCGACGGCCGCCTGCTCCAGACGTTGGAAGGCCACACCGGCCCGGTGTGGGCGGTGACGTTGTGGCCGGCGGTGTCGGGCCGGCGGATGCTGGCCTCCACCAGCACGGATCGGACGGTGCGGATCTGGGATGCGGCCGACGGCCGCCTGATCCAGACGTTGGACCACACCGGCCCGGTGTGGGCGGTGACATCGTGGCAGGAGGCGTCGGGCCGGCGGATGCGGGCCTCCACCAGCAGGGATCGGACGGTGCGGATCTGGGATGCGGCCGACCGTCGCCTGCTCCGGACGTTGGAAGGCCACACCGGCCCGGTGTTGGCGGTGACGTCGTGGCAGGAGGAATCGGGCCGGCGGCTGCTGGCCTCCGCCAGCGCGGATCGGACGGTACGGATCTGGGATACGGCCGACGGCCGCCTGCTCCAGACGTTGGAAGGCCACACCGGCCCGGTGTGGGGGGTGACGTCGTGGCAGGCGGGGCCGGGCCGGCGGATGCTGGCCTCCGCAAGCCAGGACTGGACGGTGCGGTTGTGGCCCCTGCCAGATGGTGCTGCAGGGCTGGCGGGATTGCCTGCCGTGCCGGGTGGGCGGGTTGCCGCTGGAAACAACCCCGAACCTGTGGCATTGGCCGCCCAAAATGACTCGGACTCGCCAATGGAAGATGCGGACGACAACCCGGACTTGCCAATGGAAGATGTGAATGACGACCCGGACTCGCTAATGGAAGATGTGAATGACGACCCGGACTCGCCAATGGAAGATGCGGACGACAACCCGGACTCGTCCATGTCGTAGATCGACGAGGTAGCGACGCCGTTGTTGACTCCGCTCGATGGTGGGTCGGTGGATGGCTTCGTACGGGCCCCTGCTATGGATGCTTGCCCGCCGCCGGGGCGCACGACGGGCCGAGACCCGCTCGAAGGCATTGCCGCTACGGCGGACGATCCCGGTCCGCTCACCGACGCTCAGCGGAAGCCAGCACACCACAGGCGTCGACTGCCTCGTGCGCACGCTGCCGATCGGCAGGCCCATCGCGCTTACCATGGCCTGCCGTTCGGCCCGCACCTGTTCCTTGCGGGCCAGCACAGCAGGGCGGTGTACTCGGCGATGTCGTCCGTTCCCGGCACGGCCCGTTGGACCAACGGCCGGGAATCGGGCGCTAAAGCGTTGGGGTGGCGGGCTGCACGGCCGGATTGACGGGCCGGATCAGCCGTCCCGGAAACGCTCGTTTGCGGGACGATCCACTACCGGGCGCGGCCGCCGATGTTCCCGCAGGCCGCCGAGTCCCGAAACCCGTCCCGGAACCGGCGTGTCGTCGCCGTGGTTGCGGGACGTTTCCGAGACGATGCTCGCCATGACGACCGTCCCCACCGTCGGGCCGGCCGGCGCCGGGCAACCGCACAACCGGATCCGGGTCGGGTACGCGCGGGTGTCGACCCGCGGGCAGGACCACCAGACGCAGCTCGATGCCCTGGCCGGCGCCCACTGCCGCGAGGTGGTGGTCGAGACGGCGAGCACCCGCGGCGAGCGGCCGAAGCTGCGCGCCACCCTGGACCGGCTCCAACCCGGTGACACCCTGGTCATCTACAAGCCGGACCGGGTGGCCCGCAGCATGAAGGAGCTGCTGGTGTTCGTCGAGGACGAGCTGCACGCCCGCGGCATCGTGTTGGAAATCCTGACGGGGGTGTGCGCCGGCGTGCACCGGCCCGACGGCGCGACCATCGCCGACCGGCTGCTGTTCGCCGTCGCCGCGCTGGCGGCCGAGCTGGAACGCGAGCTGATCCGCGAGCGCACCCTTGACGGGCTGCGGTCGGCGGCCGCGGCCGGGCGTCGCGGTGGTCGACCGGTCGCGGTCACCGCCGACCAGCTCGATATCGCCCGGGCCCGGCTGGCCCGGGGCGAGTCGGTGACCGCGATCGCGGCGCACCTCGGGGTGGGGCGTTCGACGCTGTACCGGGCGCTGGGCATCGCCAGCAACGTTGCGCCGGCCGTACCCGGTCAGCCCACCGCGGAGGCCGCGGAGTCCTCGGGCAGCCGCAGCGGCCGGTAGCCGTCGGCGTCGAGCTGGGCGAGCTCGCCGTCGATGTCGACCGAGTGGGTGCCGTAGAAGTGCACGTTCTCGCGGCTTGCCGCGTCATCCCGGCCGCTTCACCGATCGCCGGGTAGTTGGCGCCGCACCGCGCGGCCTCGGAGGCGGCGGTGTTCGCCAGCTCCTCCGCCGCTGCGCGGATGGCCACCAAGGCAGTGAGCTGCCGCAGGTGGATCCGCTCCTGAGGCGTACCGGCGCTGTCGTGCACGGTCTGTCCCGTGATACGCGACGCCGGATCGCAAACAAGGGCCTGTACCAACTGGCGATCGATATCGTGTGCGCCTTCCCGCGGCGTGGTGCTCACCCGCTCTCGCGACATAGCTGACCTACTCGTCTGGACAAGATGACTTGTCATACCGTCCACTCTGGTGGTGACAATATGGCTTGTCGAGTGACGAACGTTGTTGCGTGCTCTATAGCGCGTCGTATCGCATGTCGCATGGTGCACACGGCCGAAGACGCAACCTGCGCGATGAGAGAAGGCAGACCGATGACGTTCGGGCAGATGGTGGGAGCCGATCCCGACCTCGCGGCGGCGATGGAGCTGTCGCGTCGACTACGGCCGTCCCTCGGCCGCGTGCTGGCGGTGCTCAACGGGAAGGGTGGTCAGGGCAAGACGTCGGTCACCGCCAACCTCGGAGGTCTGCTGGCGCTGGCGGCGGAGCAGGCGAACTCGCCACGGCGGGTGCTCCTGGTCGACTGCGACCCGCAGGGCAACCTCGGCCTGGACCTCGGTTACCTCAAGCCGGAGGACGTCCCCGTCGACGGGCGGCTACCGGAGGGCGTGCAGGTGGGCGACGACGGCAAGGGCCTGATGACGGCCTTGCAGGCAGGGACGGCACCTCGGCGGTGTCGGCGCTGACCGCGCCGGCGACCAGCCCGCGCGTGCCTGATGACACGGAATCAGCCAGCCCCGCCCCCCGCCCCCGCCACCCGGGCTGAGGCGGCCCCCGCGGCCCCCGCGGCCACCGAGGAACCGCCGGCGTCCGGCGCCGGCCGCACCGAGGCTGCTCCCGCCGCTCCTGCGCCGGCAGCGTCTGCGCCCTCGCCGGAGGAGGCGTCAACGGGCCGTGCCCGCGCCATCGGGATGCCGGACCTGTCGGTGGACCTGGACGATCCCGCCGCCTTGGCGGTCAGCCCGACGGTCCTCAGCGTCCCGGCGCCGCTGATGGCCCGGTTCGAGCGAGCACGGCGCAACTCGACCAGCAACACGGAGCTTGTTCTCGACGCGCTCCGCGCGCACCTGGCCGATCTACCCCGGCTGGTCGCCGAAGCTCGCCGGCCGGCTGCCGCAGACGCCGGTGAGCCGTTCCCATGGCGTACCTCAGCGCAGCGTGGCAAGACGGCAAAGGTACGCAGAGTGCAGTTGCCGATCCGGCCTCTGGCCGGTGAGCTGCAGGTGATGGACACCCTGGTCGGATGGGTCCAGCAGCAGATCGGCGCGGGTCCTCGGTCGCTGGGTGGCCGCATTACCCGCTCCGAGGTGGTGGTGGCAGCTCTGGATGCTCAGCTGCCTGCGGACCGACCGCGCGGCCGTCGGCCAAGAGACTGATCTAGGGCCAAGGCCGGGTAGTTAGGCGGCGGGCGTGGCTGTCAAGCCGATGGGCCCGGGGGCGGTAAAAGCAACGGAACTCCGGTAGAACTGGCGGTCGACCAAGATCCACCGTTTCTGCCCGGGAGTTCCGTTGCCGGATCATTCTGCCCTGTCCCGCACTGTGGCCGCCATCACCCGCACTGTCCGGGTCGCGGCGGGAGTGTTCGCCCCGGGCCATCTCGGGGAACTCACCTCGATCGTGCCCTTTGAACTCGTCGATGCGGTGCTGGCCGAGACCGGTACGGTGCAGGCAAGACTACGGAACCTGCCGTCCCGGGTCGGGGTGTACTTCGTGCTGGCGATGTGCCTGTTCCCGGAGGTCGGCTACCGGCGGGTCTGGGCCAAGATGATCGCCGGGCTGGTGGGGCTGGTCGTGGTCGTCCCATCGGGTAAAGGGCTACGTGACCTGCGCCGCCGCGTCGGTCCCGCTCCGGTGAAGGCCCTCTTCGAGGTCCTCGCCGGGCCTCTCGCGCAGCCACACACTCCCGGGGTGCGGTTCGGCCGCTATCGCACGGTGTCCTTCGACGGTTGTACCTCCCAACGCACCGCCGACACCGCCCGCAACCGTGCCTGGCTCGGCAAACGCACCGGAAACGGCTACCCGGCGGTGGAGTTGATGACGCTGGTCGAGACCGGCACCCGCGGCATGCTCGGTGCGGTGTTCGGACCGACCGCCGAGGGCGAGACCAGCTACGCCAGCAAACTGCTGCATCTGCTGGATGCCGGCATGCTCGTGCTGTGGGACAAGGGCTTCGACTCCAACATGTTCCTGACCGCGGTCGCCGGCACCGGCGCCCAATTCCTGGGCCGGCTGCGCGGCAACCGCCGCCTGCCGGTCCTGGCCCGCCTCGACGACGGCTCATACCTGAGCGTCCTCAACCACGTCCCCGTCCGGGTCATCGACGCCACCGTCACCGTCACCTGCGCCGACGCCACCACCTACACCGGCGTCTACCGCCTCGTCACCTCCCTGCGCGACCCCCGCCGGCACCCGGCACACCGCCTGGTCGAGCTCTATCACCAGCGCTGGGAACACGAATCGGCGTACTACGCCCTGCGCCACACCATCCTGCACGGACGAATCCTGCGCTCCGGCGACCCGACCGGCATCCAGCAGGAACTGTGGGCACTGCTGACCGTCTACCAGGCGCTGCGCACCGCGATGGTCCACGCCACCGAAACCCGGCCCGGGACCGACCCCGACCGGGCCAGCTTCACCATCGCCCTGCACACCGCCCGGGAACAACTCACCAACGCCGCCGACGTCCTGCCCGAGAACACCGACCTCACCGGCGCTATCGGCCGCGCCGTCCTCGCTGAACTCCTCCCACCACGCCGAGCACGCACCAGCACCCGCCGCGTCAAATCACCACTGTCCCGCTACGCCAAACACCCACCCGGCAGACCCACCACCAACCAGAAGATCACCAACCTCGCCATCACCATCCACGACGACACCACCGAACCACTCCCACCACCCACACCATCCCCACCCCGCAAACCCCGCAAACCCCGCTTGACAGCAGCCGCAACGCCCTAACTACCCGGCCTTGGATCTAGGGCGTGTCTCGTGGATCTTCGGGGCAGGTTTTGGTAGATAGATTGGCGTGTCTCGACGGCATGAGTTGACCGATGACGAGTGGGCGCTTCTGGCGCCGTTGCTGCCAGCGGATCCGCCGCGTGGGGGCCGATGGCGTGACCATCGGACGACGGTCTCGGGGATCTTGTACCGGGAACGTACCGGGATTCCGTGGCGTGACCTGCCGGAGCGGTTCGGTCCGTGGAAGACGGTCTACCAGCGCAAACGCAGGTGGGCGATGGACGGCACCTGGTCGCGGATCTGCGCGGCGTTGCGGATCGACTGCGACGCGGAGGAAGGCGACGAGTGGACGGTCGGGGTGGACACCTCCTCGATCCGGGCGCACCAGCACGCGGCGGGTGCGCGGCCCGCCCCGGCGGCGGATCACCCGAAAAGGGGGAGGCCGCCAGGGATGAAAGGGCGGAAGGGAAGCCCTCGGCCGGTCCCGTGGCGGGTTGACCACCAAGCTGCGCCTGGCCGCTGACCGGCGTTGCCGTCCGATCGCGCGGCACACCACGTGCGGGCAGCGGGCCGACTGTACCGGCTTCACGCAGGTCATGGCCGCTATCCGGATCCCGCGCCGGGTCGGCCGGCCGCGTACCCGCCCCGGGCATGTCCTGGCTGACAAGGCGTACAGCTCGAAGGCTATCCGTGCTCACCTACGCCGCCGCGGCATCAAGGCCACGATCCCGATCAAGGCCGATCAGGCGGCCAACCGTCGCAAGAAGGGATCCCGCGGCGGCCGGCCACCGACCTTCGACCGGGAGCGCTACAAGCAGCGCAACACCGCCGAGCGGGCGTTCAACAAGCTCAAGCAGTTCCGGGCGGTCGCGACCAGGTACGACAAGCGCGACTACATGTACCGGGCCACCGTCGACATCGCCACGATGAAGATCTGGCTACGTGACCTCACCCAAGATCGACGAGACACAGCCTAGCGTCCAAACGGTCCGCCCCGTCCAGGTCGGCGGGTCACCGCCGCCCGCCCTGGGCCTGGTCGAGCTGGGCTTGGAGTCGGGCGGCGTCGGTGCGGGCGTCCTGGGCCGCCTGCTCAGCCTGCCGCCGGTCGGTGTGGAGTTGCTCGACCTGGCGGCGTACCTCGGCCAGGGCGGCCCGCTCGGCGCGCAGTTCGGCGTTGGCGTCGCGGCGGGCTGTCTCGGACTCGGCCGGGGCGGTGCGGGCGGTGTCCCGTTCGGCGGCGGCCGCCGCGGCGGCGCCGAGGGTCCTGCTCGTGACGGAGCTGAGCGCCGCCTACGACTTGACCGCCGCGCGGATCGGCAGCACGTGCAAGTTTCAGATGTGGGGCAGGCGCCGGAACGGCTCGAGAGCGAGCTGCTGCTCTCGGGCCGATGCAGTGCGTGGGTCAGCCGACGGTGCGGGGCTTGTCGAGGTCGAGGAGATTCCAGTTGAGTGGGTCGGGCTGTTCGGCGCTGGAGTCAGCGGTGCGTTACTGGTCTGGTCCGGTGACGACGCAGTACACACTCGCCTGGTGGTACTCGGTACCTGATGAATCGATCTCGCCGTCGACGTCGACGTCGACGTCGTCGGGTAGCCCCAGCGCATTGCTGCGCCGGGGCCCCAACGCCTCGAAGTACCGCTGCGGGTTGGTCGATCAGGTGGTGGGTCTGATCTGGCATGGGCCTGCTCGACGGCTCGGGTCGGGGTGAGGCCCCGCCGGGGCCCGGCGCGGGGTCAGGGTGTGTGGTGGCGCACGTGTGGGCGGGGATGGCTGGTGTCGCCGGTGTCGACTACCGTCACTTTACGGTGAGGGGTGCGTGGCTATCGGCGATCAACACTGCCGGTGGTGGTGGGCGTCGGCCGGGTGGGGTGAGGTGTTGGGGGTTTTGGCCGCCGGGTGGGCGACGGTGCCGAGGTTATCGCCGGCGAGGTGGTCGGGGCTGGGGTGGGCGGTCCGCGTGGCTGGCTGATCCGTACTGGGTGCGTTTGGTTCGGGGGCGGGGAAGGAGCGTTGCGCGTTGGTCGCCGCCGCTTTTTCGACTGTTGAGCTCAGTGAGAGCTCGATGCGGGCTTTGGAAGCGTTCACCGGGGTGCGGGTGTCCCGGGCGAGGTTGCCGTTGTTGTGGGATGACATCGGCACGCTGGAAACGCTGGAGCATCGGGTGCGTACGGTGCTGGGTCCGTTGCTGGAGCAGACGATCAGGGCGGTCCGGCAGGCGGGGGAGGGTGAGGCCTTCGACCGGTTCGTGGCGCAGACCGCTCCGTTCGTGGGGAGATGGCCGAGACGGCCGACCTGATGCTCGCCGTGGTCGATGCGGAGAAGAAGTTCTTCCTGGAGACGGAGACCGGCAAGCGTACGACGGTGGCCATGTTCTCCTTCATGCAGGCCGAGTTCGCCGCCGCCGCCGCGATGTGGTGGTGGAATCCGGTGGGGGCGGCGGCACACCTCGCCCAGGCGCGGACGATCATCCAGGTGGTCCTGCGTTCGGCGTTGGTCCGCTCGGCGGCGAGCAGCACGGCGATGCAGATGCTGACGATGCCGGGTTCTGCCTTGTTGGCGCAGGTGTCGATGATGACCGATGGTTTGCAGTCGGGGGTGAACTGGTCGGCGGTCGGTAAGCAGGCGGCGTACGCGGGGGCGGTGGCGTTCCTGAGCACGGTGGGCGGGCCGGCGTTGGGCAAGGCCGCTGGCGCTGTCGCCGGCGCGGTCGGCAAACTCGGCCTGTCGGACAGCACCAGGATGCTGTTGACCGATCTGTTGACGCGGCCGGTGTTGGAGGCCGGCACGGAGGGAATTCTCGGTTGGTTTGCCACCGCGATGGTCGACCGGAAGCTCGAGTTCGACCCCGATAATTTTGCTGCGGACACAATTTCCGGGGCGATTTCGGGGGGAGGGGGATCGGCCGCGAGCGGGCTCGGGCTCGTCTTGAATCGCGCCGTGAACCTGCCCCGGGTGCGGGTGCCTCGCCCCGACTTCACGTGGGATGGTAGGCCGGTCATGCCGGTGGGGCCGACACCGGTGGGTGGGGACATGTCCACGGGGTACGAGGCTGGGGTCGACGACCCGAAGGCTGCGGTGACCGGCGGGCAGGCCCCGCCGTCCACCTCGCCGCCGCTGCCGGCTTCGAACCTGCCTACGCCGAGTCTGGACCTGCCCACGCCGCACCTGGACCCGTCGGTGCCGTCGTGGTCGGTGCCGAGCCTGTCGGTGCCGGTTGCGCCGGTGCCGGAGTGGGTTGTGGCAGCGGGTGGGCCGGTGGTGGAGCGGTGGTATCGGTTCCAGCAGGATCTGGTGGATCGTTACGGTGGGTTGCTGGCCGGGGTGGCTCGGGCGGGCAAGAGCATGGCCGCGCTCGCCGTACCCATCGAGCGGGTTTTCGCCGAGTGGGTCGACGCCCGGCGGGGTGATCGGGTTGTTGCGGGTTTCCTGTCCGCGGTCGGTCTGCCCGCTGCCGCGCTGACCGAGGGGTATCTGACGGGTGTCCGGGAGCGGGCGGTGGCCCGGATGGCCGAGGCGTTGGCGTCCGCGGGTGGGCAGTTCCCGGCCGAGGTGTGGTCGGAGCAGGTGGTCGCCGGGCTGCCGGCGGAGTTCGACCTGGAGGCGTTGCGCGCGATCGCGCACCTGGCCGTCCAACACCACATCGACCAGTACCTCGCCGCCGGCCTACCGACGGCCGCTGGCACGTCGTGGGCCGTTGGCACGCCGACAGGTGCCGGCGTGCCGGCAGGTGCCGGGGCGGCGGTGCCGTCCGCCGCCGCGATCGAGGCGGTCAAGAGCGCCGTGCGGGACCGGGTGGACCGAAGCCTCAATGCGATCCTCGGTGCCCCCGCCGTCCTGCCGGCCGTGCTGCCCGCTGTGGTGGCCGGTCCCGACGCCGCGCAGGTGAGCGCCGTGGCGAACGTGGTCCGGCAGGCGGTCACCGACCTGCCCGCCCGTTTCTCGGCCGCGGCCATCCCCGGCGCCACCGCACCGGCCGCCAACTGGGCTACCGTCGGCGTTACAGAAAGCGGGCGCGCCGGCGCGCCGACCGTGCCGATAACGCCCGAGCAGCACACCGCAGCAGCGACCAGCCAGGCAGTAGAGCAGTTTACCGGCCTGGCCCACCAGTACGGCGTCAAGCCGGCCCGCCACGACCCCCTCGCCGAATCCTTCCAACGGGACTGGGTCAACGGATACCACCAGGTCCTCGCCCAGGCCGCCGGCAGCGCCACCCCCGGCACGCCCGGCACGGCTGGGACGCCGGAGGCGGCCAGCGCCCGTAGCACGGTGCCGGCTGGCGCTGCCTCCCGCGCCGATGACACGCCGATGCACCACAACGCCACCGCCACCGCCACCGCCAACGCCAGCGGCCGTGACAGTGACAGTGACATGTCTGTCGCCAGCGACGACGTGTTCAGCAACCTCGACACCAGCGACACAATGTCGATCAGTGACGTGTCCTCGCCGGACGAGTCGCTTGGTGGGGTGCCGGGTAAGCACGGTCTCAGCGACGCGGCTTCGTCGCGGGATGAACCGGTCAGTGGCGACCCCGGCAGACACGGCGAGCCGGCTGTCGCGGCAACCGGGCAGGCCGTTGCGGCAACCGGGCAGGCCGTTGCGGCAACCGGGCAGGCCGTTGCGGCAACCGGGCAGGCCGTCGGGATGTTCGAGTCCGGGCAGCGGGTCGCTAACTGGGCCGCTGCGGAGCAGGTGCGTCCCGGCAGCGGTGACCTGTGGTGGTGCGTGGCGGCCACTCTCGATGTGTTCCACACCGTGTACAAGCGGTTGGGCAACCGGGTGGTGTTCGACGACCGGATCATCGGACCGGACGGCCGGCTCGCGCCCACCATGGGCTGGCCGCAACTGATGGAGATCCTCGACACGGTACCCGAGCGTGTCGCCCACCCGGACAAAAGGGTGAACTCCCCGACCGGGTATCCCTGACCCCCGACGAACAGGGGAGGCTGGGGCCGGGGATGGCCGCATGGGTGAAAGCCTGGGCACAGGGACTGCAGGGTAAGCCCGCCCCCGACGGCCACCGCTACAGCCAGAAGGAGGTAGCCACACTATCCGGCAAACTGATCATCCAAGAATCGGTCGGGACATATTGGCGGGAGGCGGCGCCGCCGCTGCCCCCACCACCAGATCACGTGGTCACTTGGCGGCCCAGCAAGGACGGGCCCGCCACCCTTCGCGAATACCTGAAGGCGCTGGGAGAAAAGGGTGAACTCCCCGACCGGGTATCCCTGCCCAAAAAGAAAAAGTTGGGGCGGGGGATGGCCGCATGGGTGAAAGCCTGGGCACAGGGACTACAGGGTAAGACCGCCCCCGACGGCCACCGCTACACCGAGGATGAGGTAGCCACACTATCCGGCAAACTGATCAGCCAAGAATCGGTCGGGAGATATTGAAGTGATCTCAACAAGATTCGGGTAGGTACTTGTACTCGAAATGAGTCAGATGCAGCGCGGCGGCGACGACGTCGCCGATCCGGCGTGGGCTGGCGGTGGTATGGCGTAGCGTTTTCCAGCGTCCGATCAGGATGGCGAAGCCGCATTCGCCTTGCCAGCGCAGCCCGCGCAGCAGCCGGTTGTAGGCGCGGTTGTCGGGTGCGAGCCGGCTGCCGTCAGTAGGCTGCTTGACTGGGGTCTTGATGCCGTGGCCTGCGCTTTCGTAGCCGGAGTCGGCCAGTGCGGGTAGGTCCAGTTCGGCGGCGGACCAGTTCAGCGCGGCGGTCACCCCGAGTTCGCGGGCGCAGCTGGTGTCGTGCAGGTGCCCGGGCATCGCCGCCGATGTCCAGATCGGCAGTCCGTCCGGGCGGATGATCGCTTGGATGTTCGCGCCGAAGTCGCGGTGCTTTCCGGAGTACCAGGCGTCGATGATCTCGCCCTTGACCGACAGGGTGGTCTCGGTGAGCCGGTCGCAGTCGAACAGCTTGCCGTCGAGGATCACGTGGGACCAGCCGTCGTCGGCGACTCGGCGCAGCGCGGTGTGCAGATCCTGCGCCTGCGCGGCGAGCACGGCGATGCCCTCGTCGCGGTAGCGGTACGCGGTCGCCCGGGAGATGCCGAACCCGGCGCCGAGCAGGGTCACGTCCTCGGCCTTGCGGAACCAGACCAGCACCAGCAGTGCCTGGTAGAAGCAGGTCAACGCGCGGGTGCCGCGCCGTGTCCCCTTGGCTCGGCGTTCCGCGGCAAGCAGCCGGCTGAGGTACCGCACGAGTTCCCTCGGGACGTCGACCATGGCACGATATGCGATCACGTGGGGTCCTCACCGTGTGGGTGATCTTGTGGTGAGAACTACCTACCGAGGACCTCACGTCCACTTCCAGCACTGTCCGGCCTGAGTGCCTTCATCCGTGTCGCACCAATCAACACATTCGCGTCGCTGAGATCAGCTCATTGGCGGGAGGCGGCGCCGCCGCTCCCTCCACCGCCACCCGGAACGGGTCAAGGTCTTGAGTTGCCATTTGATTTACACCTTCTGCTTTAGTTTTAGTTCTTGAGTTTCACGGGCCTTAGGGGTCTCCTAACGCTCATGTCACCCGGGATCATTTACTGTAGTTGATCTTTAGGGTGCGGGGTTGAGTGTCTGGCCGGGCATGCGGCATTCGCCCCGGATGTCTCTGTCGGCAGAGGACCATTTGACGACAGGTACGGAACGGAGCCAATGGATCACTCCCGACCACGGGAATCCGACCCCCCGATCCAATGCAGGCCGATCCGAGTCGACCACAGCGTTTGATGACAGTTGGATCAGACGGACATCATCCGGCCCGCCGGTAGTTTCCGGACCGAAAACAACGCCAACGCTGGTCAAGGACGTGATGGATATCCAAGTTCCCTGGCGTTCGTACGGGGCCGCGATCAGGGCTGGCGTTGTTTTCGGTCCGGTCCGGAAACTACGGCGAGGCCCTTTCGGCAAACGCAGCCGGGGCGACCCTGGCCGATTGCCAGAAGCATGTACTGGATCTGGTCTCGGAGCTGTCCACGCGGACAGGCCCGCCGGGGCGGTCAGCCGCCCGGACCGGCAGGCCGCGCGATCTGAGGTGCCGAGTCCTGCACGCCCGGTCCCGGCGGGAACTACTGAGTCCCGGGGGACTGGCTGGGCTGGTCGCCGCTGAGCTGCGACCACGATGTCGGGCCGGGCGGGGCCTGCGGCCGGGGCGGATCCATCGGTTGCGGCTCGGGGTCGGGTTCCGTGCCCACGGCCGCAAACGGATAGAGCAGATCGGCCGGGTCCACATCGAGCGAACCGGCTGGGTCCACCTCGTAGGTGGCCCAGTCGCCGAGGTTCCCGCCGTCGCTGGCCTGATTGTCGATGCCCGGCTGGTCGAAGTCGGTGGAGATCGCAGCACCGTGCCCGTCGGTCACGCCCATGCCGGGTACCGGCCACCCCGGTTCCGCCCACCCCGCCGGCCAGGACGACGCGGTGGGGGCGTCCGGGTCGTCCAACGGCCCGGGCAGCCCAGGCATGCCCGTGCCCGCCGGCGGGGCAGGTGCCGGCCCGGGCATCGGCACCGTAGCCCCGTGGTCCAGCCAGGACAGGTCCTCACCCTGCGGGCGGTCCGGTCCGAGGGCAGGGCCCGGCGGTGGTGCTTGCCGGGGCTGAACCGGAGCGCTCACCCCGTACCGCGCCGCCACACGACTGTGTGCTTCCTGGACCCGCTGCAGCAGACCACTGTCGCGCAATACCCCGATCCGGTGATGCACCGTCTGCTGCGGTGTGGATGTCGCCTCGGCGAGGTCTGACAGGCTGGCGGTGATGATCCGGTTGTCGTCCATCCGGTCGATCAGGGCGTTCCACAACTGCCGCAGCGGTTCCCGCTGCCGTGTTGTGGTGGCGATGTGGCCGGCGTGCTGGTCGAACAGCGCCCGGGCCTCGCCCGGGTCGCGTACCCACTGGCTGCCCTCGGGAGGGGCCGGCAGCGGTGCTTGCCGGGGCGGACCCGGATCGCTCACCCCGTACCGCGCCGCCCCGCGACCGTGTGCTTCCTGGACCAGCTGCAGCAGACCACTGTCGCGCAATACCCCGATCCGGCGATGCACCGTCGGCCGCGGTGTGGATGTCGCCTCGGCGAGGTCTGACACGCTGGCGGTGATGATCCCGTTGTCGTCCATCCGGTCGATCAGGGCGTTCCACAACTGCCGCAGCCGGTCCCGCTGCGGTGTTGTGGTGGCGATGTGGCCGGCGTGCTGGTCGAACAGCGCCCGGGCCTCGCCCGGGTCGCGCACCCGCCGGCTGTCCGCAGCGGGTTGGGGTTGGGGTTGGTCGGGGTGCGGCGAGGCGGGCGTGGTGGGTGGCTGGTCGGCCGGGTGATGGGGGGTGCCGCCGGCGTGGACAGCGCCGGCGTCGGTGCGGGCCACCGCCGGCCAGGACGCGAGGGATGGCTGCCAGTCCATGTCCGGCCCCTGGTAGGTGGCCCAGTCGCCGAGGTTCCCGCCGTCGCCGGCCCAGTCGCCGAGGTTCCCGCCGTCGCTGGCCTGATCGTCGATGCCCGGCTGGTCGAAGTCGGTGGAGATCGCCGCACCGTGCCCGTCGGTCACGCCCATGCCGGGTACCGGCCACCCCGGTTCCGCCCACCCCGCCGTCCGGGCCGACGCGGGCGGCCCCGCCGTCCAGGCCGACGCGGTGGGGGCGTCCGGGTCGTCCAGCGGCCCGGGCAGCCAGGGCAGCCCGGGCAGCCCCGTGTCCGCCGGCGGGGCAGGTGCCGGCCCGGGCATCGGCGACTGAGGTGCCGGTTCCTGCATGCCCGGTCCGGGCGGGAACGACTGTGTCCCTGGGAACTGGCTGGGCTGGTCGCCGCTGGGCGGCGACCACGGTGTCGGGCCGGGCGGGGCTTGCGCCCAGGACGGATCCATCGGTTGCGGCCCGGGGTAGAGTCCCGTGCCCACGGCCGTGGGCGGGCCGACCCACGCCGCCGGATGGAGCGGATCAAACAGATCGAGGGCTGGGTCCTCCTGCCAGGTGGCCCAGTCGCCGAGGTTCCCGCTGCCGTCGCCGGCCTGATCGCGCGGCTGGCCGGGGTCGGTGGAGATCGCAGCACCGTGGGTGGTCACATCAATGCCGGAAACCGGCCCCGCCGGTCCCGCCGGTCCCTCCTCCATCGGCCAGGCCGACGCGGGCGGCCCCGCCGGCCAGGCCGACGCCGTGAGGGCGTCCGGGGCGTCCAGCGGCCCGGGCGGCCCTGAGAGCCCGGGCAGGCCCGTGCCCGCTGGCGGGGCAGGTACCGGCCCGGGCATCGGTGACGTATCCCCGTGGTTCAGCCGGGACAGATCCTCACTACCCTGTGGGCGGTCCGGTTCGGGGGCGGGGCCCGGCACCGGTGCTTGCCGGGGCTGACCTGGATCGGTCACCGCGTACCGCGCCGCCACGCCACGGTGTGCTTCCTGGACCAGCTGCAGCAGACCACGGTCGCGTAATGCCACGATCCGTTTATGCACCGTCGGCCGCGGTGTGGATGTCGCTGCGGCGAGGGCTGACTCGCTGGCGGTGATGGTCCCGTCGTCGTCCATATGGTTGATCAGGGCGTTCCACAACTTCGGCAGCTGTTCCCGCTGCTGTGTTGTGGTGGCGATGTGGTCGGCGTGCTGGTTGAACAGCGTCCGGGCATCATTCCGGTTGCGTACCCACTGGCTGCCCGCGGGAAGGCCCGGCAACGGTGCTTGCCGGGGCCGACCCGGATCGCTCACCCCGTACCGCGCCGCCATACCACGGCGTCCTTCCTGGACCAGCTGCAGCAGACCACTGTCGCGCAATACCCTGATCCGGTCATGCACCGTCTGCTTCGGTGTGGATGTCGCTGCGGCGAGGGCTGACTCGGTGACGGTGATGATCCCGTCGGCGCCCATATGGTTGATCAGGGCGTTCCACAACTGCGGCAGCTGTTCCCGCTGCTGTGTTGTGGTGGCGATGTGGTCGGCGTGCTGGTCGAACAGCGTCTGGGCATCATTCCGGTTGCGTACCCACTGGCTGCCCGCGGGAAGGTCCGGCATCGGTGCTTGCCGGGGCTGACCCGGATCGCTCACCGCGTACCGCGCCGCCACGCGACTGTGTGCTTCCTGGACCAGCTGCAGCAGACCACTGTCGCGCAATACCACGATCCGTTTATGCACCGTCGTCTGCGGTGTGGATGTCGCTGCGGCGAGGGCTGACTCGGTGACGGTGATGGTCCCGTCGTCGTCCATATGGTTGATCAGGGCGTTCCACAACTGCGGCAGCTGTTCCCGCTGCTGTGTTGTGGTGGCGATGTGGTCGGCGTGCTGGTCGAACAGCGTCTGGGCATCATTCCGGTTGCGCACCCACTGACTGCCCGCAGTGGGTTGGGGTTGGTCGGGGTGCAGTGGGGCGGTGGTGGGTGGCTCGTCGGCCGGGTGATGGGGGGTGTCGCCGGCGTGGACAGTGCCGGCGTCGGTGCGGGTCACCGCCGGGGAGGGCGCGAGGGATGGTTGCCAGTCCATGTCCGGCCCCTGCCAGGTGGCCCAGTCGCCGAGATCCCCGCCGTCGCCGGCCTGATCGCGCGGCTGGCCGGGGTCGGTGGACATCCCAGCACCGTGGGCGGTCACATCAATGCCGGAAACCGGCCACCCCGGTTCCGTCCACCCCACCGTCCAGGCCGACGCGGCCGGCCCCGCCGTCCAGGCCGACGCGCTGGGGGCGTCCGGGGCGTCCAGCGGCCAGGGCAGCCAGGGCAGCCAGGGCAGCCCGGGCAGCCCCGTGCCTGCCGGCGGGGCAGGTGCCAGCCCGGACATCGGCAGCGCATCCCAGTCGTCCAGCCAGGACAGGTCCTCACCCTGCGGGCGGTCCGGTCCGAGGGCGGGGCCCGGCACCGGCAATTCCGCCTTTGGATCCCGCGACGGGCCCCCCATCCACTGGGCGGCGGACGCCGGGCCAGGACCGGACGGGTCGCCGTCTTGCGCTGGATCGGGTGACTGCCCGTGTGAGGTGTTGCCGGCCCACCGGTGCCGGCCGCCAGCGGCGGCGAAGTCTTGCTGGTCCGGCCAGCGGACGCCGGGTTCCTGACCGTTGTCGATGATGTCCGCGGTCCGTACCGCCTCCACGAGATCCGGTCCGAACAACTCCACCGAGGCGTCCGAGAACAACACCGACCGCACCGGCTCGTCCACGTGTGGCCGCAGCTCGCCGGGTATCTGGTCCACCTCGTGCGTGGACGACATCAGCCGCCGGGCGCGCAGCCGGGTGCGCAGCCATTCACCGAAGGAGGTGGCCTGTCCCGGTGCCTGCCATGCCGCGTCGCACCAGACCAGCATGATGTCGGGTGCGTCGCCGCCGCGCTGTCGCGCCTGCGCGACGGCGTGTTGCCAGGCGGGCGAGGCGGTGAGCATCCGGAGGAACAAGGCCTGACGCACGGGATCGTCGGCCAGCCGCTCGGCCAGGTTCCGGTGCCCGGCGATGGTGAACCATCCCCGCACCCACGGCAGCGCCTGCGCCGCCGTGCGATCCGCCGCCGCGTCCGGATCCGCCGCCGCCGGGTCTGCGAAGTACACCCCGCTGAACGTGTCCGCCATGACGATGTCCCTGGACACCTCGAACAGTCGGGGCAGGACCCCGTCCGGCGACGCCGTCTGGATACCGATGTCCGCGGCGAGGCGGCGCAACTGAGCGTCGCTGGCACGGCCGTAGCCGCCGCTGGCGAGCTCGTGGATTCGTTGCCCGGCCGACCCGGTAGCCGCGACGGCCGGCTCGCCGAAACCGGCAGAGTCGACACCGACCGGTTCGTCCAGCACCGACACGTCACCGATCGAACCCGTGTCCCTGAAACCGGTCGAATCCGTGTCCCTGGAGCCGAGATCGGGGCTGAACACCGCATCGCTTGCCACGGACACGTCACTGACCGGGGTCGTGTCGCTGTCGTAGATCGGCGTGGCGTCAACGCGGAAGGCAGCGCCGCCCGGCTCCGTACCGCGGGCGCTGGCCGTGTCCGGCATGCCGGGCGTGCTGCCGCCGGCCTGCGTGAGCACCTGATGGTATCCATCCACCCAGTCTCCTCGGAACAGTTCGGCGAGGGTGTCGTGACCGGCCGGGTCGACACCGTAGCGGTGGGCCAGGGCGGTGAACTGCTTTTCTGCCAGGCTGGCCGCGGCTGCGGTGTGCTGCTCGACAGTCACCGACACTGCCGGCGCGCCGGTACGCCAGCTTGCCGGGGCGTCCGCCGGGAACGGGATGGCGTGCGGTGCGGTGATATCGGCAATGGTCGCGGCCGAGAAACGGGCGGGCAGGTCGGTGACCACCTGCCGGACCACGTTCGCCACGGCACTGACCTGCGCGGCGTCGGGACCGGCCACCACAGCGGGCAGCACAGCGGGCAGCACGGCGGGCAGCACTGCGGGCAGCGCGGAGGTGCCGAGGATCGCATCGAGGCTTCGGTCCACCCAGTTCCGCGTTTCCCTCTCGACCACCTCGACCGCGGCGGCGGACGGCACCCCCGCCCCGGCACTTGCCGGCACGCCCGCGCCCGACGACGTGCCAGCGCCTCCCGGTGTGCCAGCGGCCGACGACACGCCGGTGCCTGTCGGCGTGCCGGGGCCTGTCGGCGTGCCCGCGACTGTGGGTAGGCCGGCGGCGAGGTACTGGTCGATGTGGTGTTGGACGGCCAGGTGCGCGATCGAGCGCAGCGCCTGCCGGTCGAACTCCGCCGGCAGCCCGGCGACCACCTGCTGCGCCCGCACCTCGGCCGGGAACTGCTCACCCGCGGACGCCAACGCCTCGGCCATCCGGGCCACCGCCCGCTGCCGGACACCCGTCAGATACCCCTCGGTCAGCGCGGCAGCGGGCAGACCGACCGCGGACAGGAAAGCCGCAACAACCCGATCACCCTGTCGGGCGTCGACCCACCCGGCGAAAACCCTCTCGACCGGTATGGCGAGCGCGGCCATGCTCTTGCCCGCCCGAGCCACCCCGGCCAGCAACCCACCGTAACGGTCCACCAGATCCTGCTGGAACTGTCGCCACCGCTCGACCACCGGCCCACCCGCTGCCGCGACCCACTGCGGCGCCGGCGCAGCCGGCACCGACAGGCTCGGCACCGACCACGACGGCACCGACGGGTCCAGGTGCGGCACGGGCAGGTCCAGCTTCGGCGTGAGCATGTTCGATGCCGGCAGCGGCGGCGGGGTGGGCGGCGGGGCCTGCGTGCCGGCAGCCACAGCCTTCGGATCGTCGACCCCGCTCTGGTAGCCCGTGGACGGGTCCACACCAACCGGTGTCGACGCCACCGGCAGGACCGGCCTACCGTCGGGCGTGAACGCGATATGCGGCACCCGCACCCGGGGCCCATTCATGGCGCGACTCACGACGAGCCCGAGCCCGCTCGCGGCCGACCCGCCCGCCCCCGACAGCGCCCCGGACAGAAGATCGGCACCGAGATTGCCGGTGTCGTAGTACCCGTCGACCATCAGGCTGGCACCGATACCGAAGATTCCCTCCGTGCCGGTCTCCAACACCGGCCGCGTCAGCAGATCGGTCAACAGCATCTTGGTCGTGTCCGACAGGCCGAGCTTGCTGACCGCGGCGGCGACAGCGCCAGCGACCTTGCCCAACGCCGGCCCGCCCACCGTGCTCAGGAACGCCACCGCCCCCGCGTACGCCGCCTGCTTACCGACCGCCGACCAGTTCACCCCCGACTGCAGACCGTCGGTCATCATCGACACCTGCGCCAACAACGCAGAACCCGGCATCGTCAGCATCTGCATCGCCGTGCTACTCGCCGCCGACCGCACCAACGCCGAACGCAGGACCACCTGAATGATCGTCCGCGCCTGGGCGAGGTGCGCCGCCGCCCCCACGGGATTCCAGAACCACATCGCGGCGGCGGCGGCGAACTCGGCCTGCATGAAGGAGAACATCGCCACCGTCGTACGCTTGCCGGTCTCCGTCTCCAGGAAGAACTTCTTCTCCGCCTCCACCACGGCGAGCATCAGATCGGCCGTCTCGGCCATCTTCCCCACGAACGGAGCGGTCTGCGCCACGAACCGGTCGAAGGCCTCACCCTCCCCCGCCTGCCGGACCGCCCTGACCGTCTGCTCCAGCAACGGACCCAGCACCGTACGCACCCGACCCGCCAGCATCTCCAGCGTGCCGATGTCATCCCACAACAACGGCAACTTCGCCCGGGACACCCGCACCCCGGTGAACCCTTCCAAAACCCGCAACGAACTCTCACTGAGCTCAACAGTCGAAAAAGCAGCGGCGACCAACGCGCAACGCTCCCTCCCCGCCCCCGAACCAAGGACACCCAGTACGGATCAGCCAGCCCCGCGGACCGCCCACCCCAGCCCCGACCACCTCGCCGGCGACAACCTCACCACCCCGTCGCCCACCCGCCGGCCAAAACCCCCACACCTCACCCCACGACCCGACCGACGCCCACCACCACCGACAGTGTTGATCGCCGAGAGCCACGCACCCCTCACCGCAAAGTGACGGTAGTCGACACCGGCGACACCAGCCATCCCCGCCCACACATCCACACCCCGCGCCGGGCCCCGGCGGGGGCACACCGGCCGCAAGCTGTCCGTGCGTCCCCGCGAGGTCCACCACGCGATACAACTGGCCCGCGCCGAGCAGCACACCAATGCCTGGCAGGCCAAATACGCCCGACGCGCCGGCGTCGAAGGGACCGTCAGCCAAGCCGCCAACGTCACTGGCATACGCCAAGCCCGCTACCGCGGCCTGGACAAGACCCACCTGCAAAACGTCTTCAGCGCCGTCGCGGTTAACCTGATACGACTGACCGCCTACCAGAACGGTCACCCCCTCGACCGAACCCGCACCAGCCACCTCGCCCGCCTCGCCCTGGCTGCATGAACCCGGCAATAAGCCAGCAGGATCCGGGTGGCATGCAAGCCCAGAGACTCAGCAGTCGGGCGAGGACGCCGTACTCCACGTCGACGACAGCCGCGGCGCCGTCGCCCTGGCTGCGCAGGTCGACGGCGACCGAGGCCGCGCGGACGTGCGCCTGCGCCGGAGCGGCGACGAGGAGCGCGCCGACAAGGGCGGCGAGGTACGCCAGTAGACGCACTGGCAGGCAGTTCCGCCGTGAGGGGAACGGCGATCGTTCCCCAGTCCTGCAGTGCTCGCTCCGCAGCCGGCAACTCGAGCCGGCCCAATTCACCGAACCTTCCGCTGCCGGTCACCACAGCCGAAAGCCGGGTGTCGGGGCGCCAGAAGCCGAACCAACACCCATCGACATAGCGCTATCTAGGCATCGAAGCGCCCCCAGCTCCAGCAGCGAAGCACCCCCACGGCGATCAAGCAACCAAGATCACCAACAGCATCCGGCTCCTGTGACGGAACCTACATCCCTGCTCGACCTCTGCGGTATCGCTTGCTGGCGTTCTATCCAATACCCTAGCTTCCTGATAGGAATCCCGGGTTATGGAGCAGTGTGTATCCCAAGGAGAGTGCTCATGTCCGGTCAGGCCCGGCCCGCGCAGAATCCGGCGATCGGCTGGATCGCCAGCTGGCGCGGGGCATCAGCCATGTCCAACGGTCGGGCTGCCGGCGTGGCACTGGCCAGAGCGGTCCACGACTCGCTCCGAGTCTTCGTCTCCGATCATGTCGCCGCTCTCGACAGCGCAGCGGCCGAAACGCTCGCCCGGCTCGGGGACTCGCATGAAACCTGCGCCGCCCCGTACGCACTGGCCAGGACACGGCTCACGCGGACCTGGCGCTGTTCCAGGATCACACCGGTGCCGCGTCCGATCGCCGCGAGCAGGAACACCGGAGCGGTGGCGATGCGAGCGCCGTACAGCGCCTCGCCGTCCACGGCCGCGCCGGGCAGCGGCCCTGGATCTGGTCGGCAGGATCGACGACAGCGCTGGGGCGGATCCGTTCGGTGTACCTGGCACACGTGGATGCGAACTTCGCCGCGCACTTCCCGTTGGCTCCCGATCGGTCGACGTCGCCGGCTAATGCCGCCCTGGACCGGCTCACCGACGGCCTGGGTGCCAGTTGTCCTTTGAGCACCACGTGGAGGTGGCGGCGGAGGGCGCGTCGACCCAGTTCGCCGCGCACGCCGAGACCCGCCTGATACCAAACGGCTCGCGGCCGGCTTACGGCGCGAGTGGGACGCCGGACTCCGCGACGGCTTCGGCCAGATGGTCGGGGCTGGGTGGCGGTCAGCGCGGCTGACTGATTCGCACTGGGTGCCCCTGATCCGGGCAGGAAGGGAGCGTTGCGCGATGGTCGCCGCCGTTCCGACCCTTGAGCTCAGTGAGAGTTCGCTGCGGGCTTTGGAAGCGTTCACCGGGGTCAGGGTGTCCCGGGCGGAGCTGCCGTTGTTGCGGGATGACATCGGCACGCTGGAATCGCTGGAGCATCGGGTGCGTACGGTGCTGGGTCCGTTGCTGGAGCAGACGATCAGGGCGGTCCGGGGGGCGGGGGAGGGTGAGGCCTTCGACCGGTTCGTGGCGCAGACCCTTCCGTTCGTGGGGAAGATGGCCGAGACGGCCGATCTGATGCTCGCCGTGGTCGATGCGGAGAAGAAGTTCTTCCTGGAGACGGAGACCGGCAAGCGTACGACGGTGGCCATGTTCTCCTTCATGCAGGCCGAGTTCGCCGCCGCCGCCGCGATGTGGTTCTGGAATCCCGTGGGGGCGATGGCACACCTCGCCGAGGCGCGGAGCGTCATCCAGGCGATCCTGCGTTCGGCGTTGGTCCGCTCGGCGGCGAGTAGCACGGCGATGCAGATGCTGACCATGCCGGGTTCTGCGCTGCTGGCGCAGGTGTCGATGATGACCGATGGTTTGCAGTCGGGGGTGAACTGGTCGGCGGTCGGTAAGCAGGCGGCGTACGCGGGGGCGGTGGCGTTCCTCGGC
Source organism: Micromonospora olivasterospora (assembly GCF_007830265.1). Classification (NCBI taxonomy): domain Bacteria; kingdom Bacillati; phylum Actinomycetota; class Actinomycetes; order Micromonosporales; family Micromonosporaceae; genus Micromonospora; species Micromonospora olivasterospora. The sequence continues at coordinate 6,910,539 of NZ_VLKE01000001.1, read as the reverse complement.
ACGGTGGGCGGGCCGGCGTTGGGCAAGGCCGCTGGCGCGGTCGCCGCCGCGGTCAGCAAACTCGGCCTGTCGGACAGCACCAGAATGCTGTTGACCGATCTGCTGACGCGGCCGGTGTTGGAGACCGGCACGGAGGGGCTGTTCGGTATCGGTGCCAGCCTGATGGTCGACGGGTACTACGACACCGGCAATCTCGGTGCGGATCTTCTGTCCGGGGCGCTGTCGGGGGCGGGCGGGGCGGCCGCGAGCGGCCTCGGGCTCGTCGTGAGTCGCGCCATGAATGGGCCCCGGGTGCAGATGCCTCGCCCCGACTTCACGCCCGACGGGAAGCCGGTCATGCCGGTGGGGCCGACACCGGTTGGTGGGGACACGTCCACGGGGTACCAGGCTGGGGTCGACGATCCGACGGCTGCGGGTACCGGCGGGCAGGCCCCGCCGCCGGCAGCGCCGCCGCCGCTGCCGGCGTCGAACCTGCCCACGCCGAAGCTGCTGGACCTGCCCACGCCGCCCCTGGACCCGTCGGTGCCGTCGTGGTCGGTGCCGAGCCTGTCGGTGCCGGCTGCGCCGGTGCCGGCGTGGGTCGCGGCAGCGGGTGGGCCGGTGGTCGAGCGGTGGCGAGGGTTCCAGCAGGATCTGGTGGACCGTTACGGTGGGTTGCTGGCCGGGGTGGCTCGGGCGGGCAAGAGCATGGCCGCCCTCGCCATACCCATCGAGCGGGTTTTCGCCGGCTGGGTCGAGGCCCGGGAGGGTGATCGGGTTGTTGCGGGTTTCCTGTCCGATGTCGGTCTGCCCGCTGCCGCGCTGACCGAGGGATTTCTGACGGGTGTCCGGGAGCGGGCGGTGGCCCGGATGGCCGAGGCGTTGGCGTCCGCGGGTGGGCAGGTCCCGGCCGAGGTGTGGTCGGAGCAGGTGATCGCGGCGCTGCCGGCGGAGTTCGACCGGCAGGCGCTGCGCTCGATCGCGCACCTGGCCGTCCAACACCACATCGACCAGTACCTCGCCGCCGGCCTACCCACAGGCGCTGGCACGCCGACAGGCCCCGGCACGCCGACAGGCCCCGGCACGTCGACAGGCCCCGGCACGCCGACAGGCCCCGGCACGTCGTCGGCAGCTGGCATGGCGGGGGGCGCGGGTGCGCCGGGGGCGCTGGGGTGGCGGTGCCGTCCGCCGCTGTGCGCGCGGTGGTCGAGGGCGACGTGTGGAGCCAGGTGGACCGGAGGGTCGATGCGATCCTCGGTGCCCCCGCCGTGTTGCCGGCCGTGCTGCCCGCTGTGGTGGCCGGTCCCGACGCCGCGCGGGTCAGTGCCGTGGCGGACGCGGTCCGGCAGGTGGTCGTCGACCTGCCCGCCCGTTTCTCGGCCGCGGTCGTTCCCGGCGTCACGGAAGCGGCCGCCGGTGTGGCTGCCATCGACGTTCAGGAAAGCGGGCGTGCCGGCGCGCCGGCGGTGCCGGTGACGCCCGAGCGGCACACCGTGGCGGCGGCTGGTCTGGCGCGGGCCCAGTTCACCGCGCTGGCCCACCGGTACGGCCTGGATCCGGCCGGTCACGACATCCTCGCCGGATCGTTCCAACAGGAATGGAAGGACCGGTACCAGCAGGTCCTCGCCCAGGCCGCCGGCAGCGCCACGCCCGCCACGCCCGGCACGGCGGGGACGCCAGGCACCCCCGACGCGGTCAGCGCCGGTAGTACCGTGCCCGCTGGCGCCGCCTACCCCGCCGATGGCACGCCGATCCACCACCACGCCAGCGCCGGCGGCCGTGACAACGCCAGCGTCGGCGGCCGTGACAACGCCACCGCCAGTGACATGTCGGTGTCCAGCGATGACGTGTTCAGCAACCTCGACACCAGCGACACCATGTCGATCAGTGACGTGTCCTTGCCGGACGAGTCGCTTGGCGGGGTGCCTGGCAAGCACGGCCTCAGCGACGCGGATTCGTTCAGCGACGCGGATTCGTTCAGCGACGCGGGCTCGTGGCGGGATGTGTCGTTGCGGGACGAACCGGTCAGTGGCGGCCCCGGCAGACACGGCGAGCCGGCTGCCGCGGCGACTGGGCAGGATCTCACGCCGTTCGGGTCCGGGCAGCGGGCCGCCGACTGGGCCGCCGCGCAGCAGGCACGTCCCGGCAGCGGTGACCTGTGGTGGTGCGTGGCGGCCACTCTCGATGTGTTCCACACCGAGTACAAGCGGCTGGGCAACCGGGCGGTGTTCGACGACCGGATCATCGGGCCGGACGGCCGGCTCGCGCCCACCATGGGCTGGCCGCAACTGATGGAGATCCTCGACACGGTACCCGAGCGGGTCGCCCACCCGGACGGGGTCGCGGGAGAGGACGTGCTGGCCGCGTTGCGGGCGGCGCCGGGGTCGATGGTGGTGGTCAGGGCCGCGCCACCGAACGAACCGCAGCACGTGTTCGCCCTACACAGCCAGCCGCAGGAGTCCGGGCCGCCGAGGATCCAGGTGCGGGACCCTCTGCTGCCCGGCGCCGCCGACCGACCCGAGCCGGACGACCCGATACGTGATCCGTGGCTGCGACACCTGTTCGCATCCAGCACCCGGGTGGCCGCGTTCGACGGGGACGGTCGGCCCGCCACCATCACCGATCTCCTCGGCCAGGCCGCCCGCCACCCGCGGCCGACAACCATGACCGGCACCGACACCAGCGCGTTCCTGCTCGCCTCCACCAGCCCGCCACGCGGCCCGTCCCAGGCCATGCGGGCAGACACCACCGCCCCCGACCCTGCCGACTTCCCCCACTCCGATCCACTGGGCAGGGACGACCCGTCTGGTACTGGCCCGGCGTTCGGTGATCAGGAATTCCTGAACGTATGGGACCCGGATCTTGACGGGATGGATCTGGGTACACCACACCTCGACGCGTTGGAGCCGCCGCAGGACACTAGACAGGTCGAGTCCCCGGACGGGGTGAGCGATCCGGGTCAGTCCCAGCAAGCACCGTTGCCGGACCTTCCTGAGGGCAGCCGGTGGGTGCTCGACCAGGAGGAGGCCCGGGCGCTGTTCGCCCGGCACGCCAACCACATCGTCGCCACCATAACTCAGCGGCAGCGGGATGATCTGCGGCGGTTGTGGGACGCCCTGATCGGCAGTATGGACAACAACGGGACCATCACCGCCAGCGGGCGAGCCCTCGCCGCGGCGACAGACACACCGCAGAAGCCGGTACGTAACTGGATCGGGGTATTGCGCGACCGTGGTCTGCTGCAGCTGGTCGAGGAAAGTCGCGGTCGCGTGGCGGCGCGGTACCGGGTGAGCGATCCGGGTGAGCCCCAGCAAGCACCGTTGCCGGACCCTCCTGCGGGCAGCCAGTGGGTGCTCGACCAGGATGAGGCCCGGACGCTGTTCGCCCGGCACGCCGACCACATCGCCACCACAAAACGGCAGCGGGATGGTCTGCGGCGGTTGTGGGACGCCCTGATCCGCCTTATGGACAACAACGGGAAAATCACCGCCAGCCAGCTAGCCCTCGCCGCGGCGACAAACACACCGCGGCAGACGATGCGCGACCGGATCAAGGTATTGCTCGGCAGTGGTCTGCTGCAGCTGGTCCAGGAAAGTCACAGTAGCGTGGCGACGCAGTACAGGGTGAGCGATCCGGGTCAGCCCCAACAAGCACCGGTGCCGGGCCCTGCCCCCGAACCGGACCGCCCGCAGGGTGAGGATCTGTCCCGGCTGGACCACGGGGACACGTTGCCGATGCCCGGGCCGGCACCTGTCTCCTCGACGGACACGGGCCTGCCCGGGCCGCTGGACGACCCGGGCATCCCCACGGCATCGCCCTGGCAGGCAGGGTGGCGGGTTCCCGACATTGGTGTGCCCGACGGGAACGGTGCTGCGATACCCGCCGACTTCGGCCCGCCCATCGGCAAGCAGCTCGACGACGGCAACAGGAACCTCGACGACCCGTCTGGTACTGGCCCGGCGTCCGGTGATCAGGAATTCCTGAACGTATGGGACCCGGATCTTGACGGGATGGATCTGGGTACACCACACGTCGACGCGTGGGATCCGCCGCAGGACACTGGACAGGTCGAGTCCCCGGGCGGGGTGAGCGATCCGGGTCAGTCCCAGCAAGCACCGTTGCCGGACCTTCCTGAGGGCAGCCGGTGGGTGCTTGACCAGGATGAGGCCCGGGCGCTGTTCGCCCGGCACGCCGACCGCATCGTCACCACAGCATGGCAGCCGGATCAGCTGCCGAAGTTGTGGAACGCCCTGATCGACCGTATGGGCGCCGACGGGACCATCGCCGCCAGCGAGCGAGCCCTCGCCACGGCGACATCCACACGGCAGCAGACGGTGCATCACCGGATCGTGGCATTGCGCGGCAGTGGTCTGCTGCAGCTGGTCCAGGAAGCACACGGTGGCGTGGCGGCGCGGTACGGGGTGACCGATCCGGGTCAGCCTGGGCAAGCATCGGTGCCGGGCGCTGCCCCCGAACCGGACCGCCGCCCGCAGGGCGACCGAGATGAGGCCCGGAGGCTGTTCGACCAGCACGCCGGCCACATCAGAACGCGGCAGCGGGAACAGCTGCTGAAGTTGTGGAACGCCCTGATCGGCAGTATGGACGACGACGGGATCATCACCGCCAGCGAGCCAGCCCTCGCCGCGGCGACATCCACACCGCCGTCGACGGTGCATAACCGGATCGTGGCATTACGCAACCGTGGTCTGCTGCAGCTGGTCCAGGCGGCACACGGAGGCGGGGCGGCGCGGTACAGGGTGACCGATCCGGGTCAGCCTGGGCAGGCATCGGTGCCGGGCGCTGCCCCCGAACCGGACCGCCGCCCGCAGGGTAGTGAGGATCTGTGCTGGCTGGACCACGGGGATACGTCGCCGATGCCCGGGCCGGCACCTGCCCCGCCGGCGGGCACGGGTCTGCCCTGGCTGCCCGGGCCGCTGGATGACCCGGATGCCCCCACCGCGTCGTCCTGGCCGGCGGGGTGGACGGAACCGGGGTGGCCGGTTTCCGACATTGATGTGACCGCCCACGGTGCTGCGCTGTCCACCGACCGCGGCCAGCCGCGCATCGACGATCAGGCCGGCGAGGGCAGCGGGAACCTCGGCGACTGGGCCACCTACCAGGGGCCGGTCATGGACTGGCAGCCATCCCTCGCGCCCTCTCCAGCGGTGACCCGCACCGACGCCGGCACTGTCCACGCCGGCGACACCTCCCATCACCCGGCCGACGAGCCACCCACCACCGCCCGCTGCACCCCGACCAACCCCAACCCCAACCCCAACCCCAACCCCAACCCACTGCGGGCAGCCGGAGGGTGCGCGACCGGGATGAGGCCCGGAGGCTGTTCGACCAGCACGCCGGCCGCATCACGCGGCAGCGGGATCAGCTGCGGCGGTTGTGGAACGCTCTGATCAACCGTATGGACGGCGACGGGATCATCACCGCCAGGTGGTCAGCCCTCGCCGCGGCGACATCCACACCGCAGCCGGCGGTGCGTAACCGGATCAGGGTATTGCGCGACCGTGGTCTGCTGCAGCGGGTCCGGGAAGCACACGGTGGCGTGGCGGCGCGGTACGGGGTGACCGATCCGGGTCAGCCTGGGCAAGCATCGGTGCCGGGCGCTGCCCCCGAACCGGACCGCCGCCCGCAGGGCGACCGGGATGAGGCCCGGAGGCTGTTCGACCAGCACGCCGGCCACATCAGAACGCGGCAGCGGGAACAGCTGCTGAAGTTGTGGGACGCCCTGATCGGCAGTATGGACGACGACGGGATCATCACCGCCAACGTGCCAGCCCTCGCCGCGGCGACATCCACACCGCGGCAGACGGTGCGCGACCGGATCGGGGCATTACGCGGCAGTGGTCTGCTGCAGCTGGTCCAGGAGGCACACCGTGGCGGGGCGGCGCGGTACAGGGTGACCGATCCGGGTCAGCCTGGGCAGGCATCGGTGCCGGGCGCTGCCCCCGAACCGGACCGCCGCCCGCAGGGTAGTGAGGATCTGTCCTGGCTGGACCGCGGGGATACGTCGCCGATGCCCGGGCCGGCACCTGCCCCGCCGGCGGGCACGGGTCTGCCCTGGCTGCCCGGGCCGCTGGATGACCCGGATGCCCCCACCGCGTCGTCCTGGCCGGCGGGGTGGACGGAACCGGGTTGGCCGGTTTCCGACATTGATGTGACCGCCCACGGTGCTGCGATGTCCACCGACCGCGGCCAGCCGCGCATCGACGATCAGGCCGGCGAGGGCAGCGGGAACCTCGGCGACTGGGCCACCTGGCAGGGGAACCCAGCTCTCGATCTGTTTGATCCGCTCCCTCCGGCGGCGTGGGTCGGCCCGCCCACGGCCATGGACACGGAAACCGGCCCCGGGCCGCAACCGATGGATCCGCCCTGGGCGCAGACCCCGCCCGGCCCGACATCGTGGTCGCCGCCCAGCGGCGACCAGCACAGCCAGTTCCCAGGGACGCAGTCGTTCCCGCCCGGACCGGGCGTGCAGGATCCGGCACCTCAGTCGCCGATGCCCGGGCCGGCAGGGTGGGTTCCCGACATTGGTGTGCCCGACGGGCACGGTGCTGCGATACCCGCCAACTTCGGCCCGCCGCCCATCGACAATCAGCCCGACGACGGCCGCAGGAAGCTCGGCGACTGGGCCACCTACCAGGGGCCGGTCATGGACTGACAACCATCCCCAGCGGTGACCCGCACCGACGCCGGCACTCTCCACGCCGGCGACACCCCCCATCACCCGGCCGACGAGCCACCCACCACCGCCCCACTGCACCCCGACCAACCCCAACCCCAACCCTCTGCGGGCAGCCGGAGGGTGCGCGACCCGGATGCGGCCGAGAGGCTGTTCGAGCAGCACGCCGACCACATCGCCACCACAACACCGCAGCGGGACCGGCTGCGGCAGTTGTGGAACGCCCTGATCAACCGTATGGACGACAACGGGATCATCACCCGTATGGACGACAACGGGATCATCACCGCCAGCGAGCCAGCCCTCACCGCGGCGACATCCACACCGCAGTCGATGGTGCATCGCCGGATCGGGGTATTGCGCGACCGTGGTCTGCTGCAGCTGGTTCAGGAAGCACACGGTCGCGGGGCGGCGCGGTACGGGGTGACCGATCCGGGTCAGCCCGGCAAGCACCGTTGCCGGACCCTCCTGAGGGCAGCCAGCGACACCGGGGTCCTTCTCGTTTGGGTGGGAGCAACGTCAGTCTCGGGATCGTGCTCGTGCCCATGTGATGAACCTGTCGGTCAGGTCGGGCGGCACCGCCTGGTCGTGGAGTTGGGCGAACTGGTCGCGCGCCTCGGCCATGAGGGTGGCCAGGTAGATGAGGAGCGCGGTGCGGTTGCCCCGGTACTCGCTGAGCAGGGACAGCCGGGCCGGCTGGCAGGGCCACTCCGCACCGCAGTTCCGGCACCGCCACAGCGGGCGCATGGCGACGTGTGGGATGACGCGGGGCATCAGCGCAGCCTCAGCGCCGTCGCTCGCGCCTCGTCATCGTTCAGCGGCAGGAACCACAGGAAGCGCGTCACGATCTCGGGCGGCTCCGGGCCCTCGGGCCTGCCGCGCAGGTCTCGGATCGCCTGCCTGGTCAGGCCGACGAAGCTGGGCAGCAGGGCCCGGCGCAGGCTGGAGTCAACCGGCAGGCTCGTCCACGCGAGGCAGGGCCAAGCCTCGCCACATGCCTCGCAGACCCAGTCAGGGCCCGCCGCGCAGTGGTCTTCGAGGGTGAGCCAGGGGACCGGGCGCGGCGGCGTCGGGGCGGGGCGCGGCCCGGTGGAGCGCGGCGGCGGGTGCGGCACCCGGCGGGGCCTCACGGACGCCCCCCGTTCGCCCGCCACTCCTGGGCCCTCGTCAGCCTGCCGGCGCGGCCCGGGTCGTTGGTCGGGAAGACATCGGTCGGCTGCGTCATCCACCCCGGCAGGTGTTTCCCCCGCTCCCGCTTCGGCAGAGACGGCAGGGCCTTGGTCCGGCACCTGAACCAACGGATACGCACATCGACCTCCTCGGAAAGCTGGAAGGGCCGCCCGGCACCGGGGGGAGGCAGGGCGGCCCGGGACGGAGTCCGCCCCAGCCATCCGGCGTGGAGCAGGTCCGCATGCGTGACAGTCTGGTAAGGACAGCACTACTGTCGGAAGGGACTCGCGCTGCTCAGCGCAGGAGCGCAGCCCCCGCCCCCGGATGTGCAGAGGTGTGCAGAGATGGATCGACTGCCCATGCTGGAGCTGTTCGCCGGAGAGCTGCGCCGCCTGCGCGTGCGCGCCGGCCTCTCGCAGGAGGCGCTGGGCGAACGGATCAACTACTCAGCCTCCCTGGTCGCCGGGGTCGAGCAGTGCCGCCGGCCACCCCGCGAGGGGTTCACTCTGCGCTGCGATGATGTCCTCCAGGCGGAGGGGCTGTTGGTGCGGATTCGGGACGCCATCCTCAAGGAAAGCCTGATGCCGTGGTTCCGCGAGTGGGTGACGATCGAGCAGGAGGCCACCGGGCTGCGCAACTTCGAGCCGCTGGTGGTGCCCGGCCTACTTCAGACCGAGGCGTACGCGCGAGCTCTGAACGAGGGCGCGAGCCAGTTCGTCGGCGACGAGATGGAACAGCAGGTCGCCGCGCGACTCGCCCGGCAGGCGGTGCTCGCCCGGCCCGCGCCGCCGCAGCTCGTCGTGGTGCTCGACTACACCGTGCTGGAACGCCCGGTCGGCGGCCCGAAGGTCATGCGGGAGCAGTTGCGGCACCTGGTGGAGGTGGGCCGCCGGCCGAGGGTCCACCTGCACGTGGTGCCGAAGGGGACCGGCGCGTACCCCGGACTGAACGGTGCCTTCGTGATCGCCACCCCACCGGAGGGTGACGACCTCGCGTACCTCGACAACCAGTTGCAGGGGACGATCGTGGAGCGCACGGTGGACGTACACTCGCTGCGGCAGACCTGGGAGTCTGTGCGAGCAGAGGCGATGCCCCACGGGGCCACCCTCACGTTGATCTCGGAGGCAGCAGAGTCATGGACCTGACCGGCGCGGTCTGGCGCAAGAGCACCCGGAGCAGCGGCAACGGTGGCAACTGCGTGGAGGTGGCCGACAACCTGCCGGGCGTCGTCGGCGTCCGCGACAGCAAGGACAAGGAGGGGCCGGTGCTCACCTTCGGCCCCGCCTCCTGGAAGGCGTTCGTCGGCCTCGCCAGGCAGCACTGACCAGCGACGCGGAGAAGGCTCCCCGGCGCGAGGCTGAGGGGCCTTCTTTCCGCCTCTGCCGAGGTCATGACTTGTTAGGGTTCGGCTTCGGATGAAGCGTGGATTGGCAACGACATGAAGCAAGCAAACCGGGCGGCCGTGGTCGGCAAGCCGATCAGCCACTCCCTCTCCCCGGTGATCCACAACGCCGGCTACGCCGCCGCCGGCCTCGCCGGCTGGTCGTACACGACGATCGAGTGCGCGGAGGCGGAGCTGCCGGCCATGGTCGCCGGCCTCGGCCCCGAGTGGGCCGGGCTGTCGGTGACCATGCCCTGCAAGGAGGCCACGCTGGCGCTGGCCGCCGAGGTGTCGCCGGTCGCCGCCGCGATGGGCGCCGCGAACACCCTGGTCCACCGGCCCGACGGCTCCTGGTACGCGGACAACACCGACGCCGCCGGCATGCACGCGCTGCTAGCGGCGGCCGACGTCCGGCCGGGCGCCCGGGTGACCGTGCTCGGTGCGGGCGGCACCGCCCGGGCCGCCCTGGCCGCCGCCGCGCGCCTCGGCTCCGGGACGGTGACCGTGGTGGCCCGGCGCGCGGCGGCGCTCGACGAGCTGCGCCCGGCCGCCGACGCGCTCGGGCTGCGGCTCGCCGGCGCCGACTGGGCCGACGCGCCCGCGCACACCGACGCCGACGTGGTGGTCTCCACCGTGCCGAAGGGCGTCGCCGACCCGCTCGCCGCCGGCGCCCGCTGGCGGCCCGGGGCGGTCTACTTCGACGCGCTCTACGACCCGTGGCCGACCCCGCTCGCCGCGTCGGCCGAGGCGGCCGGCTGCCGGGTCGTCTCCGGGCTGGACCTGCTGGTCGCCCAGGCGGTCGGCCAGTTCGAGCACTTCACCGGGGTCCGCGCCCCGGTGGAGGAGATGGCGGCGGCCCTGTCGGCGGTGGTCGGCCTGCCGGTCCGCGCGGCCCGCCCGGTCGGGTAGTCCCCGCCACACCACAGCTTCAAGATCAAGCTAGATCGCGGTGTAACCGCCGTCGATGACGATGTCCTGCGCGGTCAGGTATGTCGAGGCGTCGGACGCCAGGAAGCGGACCAGCCCGGCGAGATCCTCAGGCTTGGCCATGCGGCCCTGCGGGATCCGGGCGACCCAGTCGTCGTGCAGCTCCGGCTCCCGGTCGAGGATGGCCTTCGTGAGGTCGGTGAGCACATATCCGGGCGAGATCGAGTTTACCCGGATCCCGGCGGGCGCCCACTCGACGGCCAGCGACCTGCCCAGGTGCGCGACGGCGGCCTTGGACGCGTTGTACGACGCCGCCCATTGCGGCACGTTGACGATCGAGCCCGACATGGACGCGATGAAGATCGCGCTACCGGGCATTCCGGCCGTCAGTAGTCCGTCGGCGAACGCCTGGGCCGCGAAGAACGTGCCGGTGAGGTTGACGTCGATCACCCTCCGCCACTGCTCCGCGGTGACCTTGACCGAGTCGCCGTTGATCTCGATACCGGCGGCCGTGACCAGAACGGACGGAACGCCGAGGGTCTGCCGGACGGCCCGGAACGCGTCGGCAACCCCGTCCTGATCGGTGACGTCGATCTTCTGCCCGTGCGTGGCGACCCCGTACTCGTCGGCGATGGCCTTCGCGCTCTCCTCGACGGTGTCGAGCAGGTCGAGAAGAGCGACGTTCATGCCGCCTGCCGCCAAGGTCTTGGCGAGCGTCAGGCCAATGCCGCGGGCGCCTCCGGTGAGGACCGCGGTGCGGCCCGTCAGGTTGCTGGTCATGGTGCTCTCCCTCAACTGATCTCACGTGGTGGTGGCGGGCCGGGCGCGGCGCGCCTCGTCCCAGCCGATCCTGGTGGCGGCGATGAACTGGCGCGCCGCCGCCTCGCGGTCCGGGGCCGACAGCACTCCGCTGGTGGAGCCCGTGCCGTCGGCACCGGCCGCCATGACGGCCCGGGCTGTCGCGGGCGTCGAAATGCCACCGGCATGCATGGCCAACACGGTGTGGCCGGCCCGGTGGATGGCTTCGGTCGACGCGGCGATCCAGTCGCGGCGGCCGGCCCCGCTGGTGCCGATGAGACTGGGCGGCTCGTAGAGCACGACGGTCGGCTCCAGAGCGGCAAACCGGACCGCCTCGTGCTGGGTGGCGGCACACACCACCGTTTCGAGGCCTACCTCTGCCGCGCGCCGTAGCGCCAGCTCCAGCTGCGTGCCGTCGAGCGGGTCGGCGTCGTGGTTGAGCATCACGCCCCAGGCGCCGGCATCTGCCAGCGACTCCGCCGTGACCCGGTTCATCGACGGACCGAGTCGATCGGTGTGCATGCCCTGTCCCAGCACGCGTACACCGCAGCCGAGGCCCTCGACCGGTGCGACCAGTGCGGTGGGCACAGTGAGAAGTACCGTGACGCCGTGGTCGTCGCCCGCGCGGCCGGCCGCGACCGCGACAGACTCGATCTCGCGGCGGCGGAGCAGGTTCTTCGGACCGATCTCGAAGAACGGCGGGGTCAGGGAGCCGGTCATTCCCCGATCAACTTCCGCAGGCGCTCGGCGGTCGCGGGCAGGGTCACGGCCGGGTCGCCTTCGGTCGAGCATTCGAGGTTGACCGCGCCGTCGAAGCCGATCTCGTGCAGCGCGCCGAAGATGGACTCCCAATCGAGCCGGCCGTGCCCCGGTAGCAGGCGGTTGTTGTCGCCAAGGTGGACGTGGGCGACCCGGTCGCCGGCGCGGCGGATGGCGGTGGCGGGGTCTGCCTCCTCGATCGACATGTGGAAGGTGTCCGGCAGCAGCGCGGCGTTCGGGTGGGCGACAGCGTCGAGAATCTCGAGGTTGTCGGTCACGAGGTTGAGGTACCGGCACTCGTATCGGTTGATCGGCTCCAGCAGCACGCGACCGGGCGTTCCCTCGACCACGGCCAGTACCTCGCGGTAGAAGTCGATGAACTGCTCGGTTTGGCCGGCGTCGAGCTTCTGGTAGGGATGGAAGAGGGGCAACGGGTCGCGGGCGCCGTACTCGTACTCGATCTCGGTAACCGTGCCGATCTCGGCGCAGACCGCAGCGGCCTCCAGGTACATCGCGCGGCAGCGGGCCCGGCGCTCGGCGTCCGGCGACATCGCGTTGCCGTAGATCTCGTCGATGAGCACGAACTCCACGGGCCGGACGCCGGTGCGCTGTTCCAGAGTGACGAGCTCACGGCGCACGCCGTCGTTCCATTCCGCCAACGGGTGAAACACGGCGAGGGCGTCGTAACCCCACCGCTTCAGCGACTCGGCCTTGGCGGTCAGCGACTCTCCCGGGACCATCGGGGACGAGCAGGCCAGCATCATCGTGGAGCTCCTTCCGGGTCGTTCACGAACAGGCGTCTCAGGTATTCGCCGAACAACTCGTACCGCGCGTCCCGCTCGGCGGACCGGCGCGGCTGGTAACGGACGGTCGGCGGCCGACTGAGGTGGGCTGACTCACCAATTCCGGCAATCTGCCCGGAGGCGACGAGGGCGAGCGCGGCCGCTCCGCGGCAGGTGGCCTCCCGCTCGTCCGGGACGAGCACGTCGACGCCGCACACGTCGGCCTTGAGCTGGTTCCAGAACGGGGACGACGAACCACCGCCGGTGGAGACGATCTCGCGTACGCGAGCAGGGGTGAGATAGTCCACGTTGCGGCGCAGGAGGTGGGCCACGCCCTCCTCGACGGCGTAGGCGAGGTCGATCCGGTCGTGCGCGAGGTCCAGATTGAGGAACGCCCCCCGGGCGTGGGGGAAGTGGTCAGGTGGGTTCACCCCGGTGAGGTAGGGCAGAAAGATCGGTGCGTTGCCGGCGGTACGCGCGGCGAGGCGTTCCTCCAGATCGTCGTACGACATACCGCCGAGACCCTCGCGGCGGAACCATTCGAGCGAGACGCCCCGCTGTCGACGCCGTTGAACAGGACGATGTCGCCGGGGCGCAGCCCGGCGTGGAACGACACCTTCCGCTCGGGATCGAACGACCAGCCGGCCGTGAGCATGGACAGCGACAGCACCGTTCCGGCGGACTCACTCACGGCCCCCGGCGTGTAGGAACCCGTGCCGGCCATGGCACAGAAGTGGTCGAGCGCTCCGGCGTTGACCCGGTAGGAACGGGCGGGCGGGAGGCGGTCGGCGATCTGCGGAAGTACGCGGCCGACGTCCGTCCCGGCCGGCACGATCGGGGCGAGCGACCCCGCCGGTACGGAGACGAAGTCGAGCATTTCCTCCCAGTAGCGACCGCGTCGTACGTCGTAGAGGTAGGTGAATCCTCGCGTCGTCACCTCGCCCACCGCGGTTCCCGTGAAGCGGCGGAGCAGGTCGTCCTTGACCATGAGGACGGCCGCCGTCCGGTCGAGCGTCCGTGGTTCGTTCTTGGCGAGCCAGCGCAGCTTGGCCGCCGGCCAGGTCGCCGACGGGCCGGGCTCGCCGGTGACCGCGAAGGCATTCTCGACGCCGAAGCGCTCGCCCAGCTCGCCGGCTTCGGCGGTGGCACGGTTGTCCAGCCACGAGAGCGCTGGTCGCACGGGATCGCCCCGCCGGTCGTTGAGCACCAACGACTCTGCCTGGCCGGTCAGGGCGATCATCGCGTCATGGCGGGCGGCGTCCCCGATCGATCCGGCACACCGGGCAATCAGCTCAATGACGAGGTCGAAGACTCCCTCGGGACGGAACTCGACGCGGTCGCCCGTGCGCTGGTACACCGCGGGCGCGGCGGCGACGGCCAGCCGGCGGAGGCACTCGTCGAAGACGACGACCTTGATGTTGGTGGTACCGACGTCCACCGCGTAAGCGAGCATGGTCAGGCGCCGAGCACCTGGAAGTGAACGGTCCGGGTCCGGGCACGGACGGCGTCGAGGTCGCCGAAGTAGACTCGGCCGAACTCTCCGAGCAGTAGCGTGCCGTCGACGAGCGGAATGCTTTCCGAACGGCCCAAAATCGAAGAGATAATGTGCCCGTCGGTGTTCAGGCCCCATTCCGGAAGCTCGTCGCGCAATTTGGCGGCATTGCGGATGTGGATCGGGCCAGGATGCAGGTACTGTCCCTCGTGCCGGGTCGGGGGCGCGATCTTGGCGAAGACGTTGAGGGTGTCCTGCAGCAGTAGCTGGGTGCCGTAGTACGTGACGTCCTCGGACTCCTCCTGGAGCAGGACGCAGCAGCTCGTGTGGGCCGAGTAGGCGATGGCGAGCCCGTCACGTACACCGGTGCCGGCGACGAACTCCTCCAGCTGGGCGGTCACGTCGTAGAACTCCTGCCGAGCCGGGGTCTCGATCGTGACGGACGTGTAGTAGGCGGACATCGGCTACCTTTCGTTGGCCGGATGATTCGGCGAGATCAGGATGCGACGAGAGCTCTTGCAGCGGAAGGGAAAAATTGCGATGATCTGATAAGCGGCGCCTATCACGAACCCTGGGAGGTGTGATGAACCATGGCGTGAGCCTTCGCTTGCTGAAATACTTCGATGCCCTTGCCGACACACTCAATTACCATAAAGCGGCCGAACGGCTCTTCATTTCCCAGCCGGCCCTGTCGGCGGCGATTCGACAACTCGAGGGCCACATCGGTGGCCGGCTGTTCGAGCGGGACACACACTCGGTCGCGCTCACCGTGCTCGGTCAGGAGTGGCTGCCCCACGTCCGGAGGGCGCTGCACGAGGTCGAAGCGGCGTTCGACGTCGTCGAAAATCTCGTCGGCAGCGCCCAGATCCGGGTCGGTTACCTGACCGGCATGGGCGCCGACCTGCTGTTCGAGTTGCTTGACGGGGTGGAGACAAGCCTGCCCGAGCTGTCCCTGGAGACCACCGAGTACGACTTCTCAGACCCGACCGTAGGCCTCCGGTCGGGCGCGTGCGACATCGCGCTCCTGCGGCTCCCGGTGGACGTCCCCGATCTCGAGTCGGTGGTCGTCGCCAAGGAGTCCTGGGTCGCCTGCCTACCGCGTACGCATCGCTTCGCCGACCGCACCCAGCTGCACATCGGCGAGCTGCTGGACGAACCGATCGTCGTCGCCCCCCAGTCGGCCGGTGTCTGGCGCGACTACTGGATGGCTAGCGACGTCCGAAACGGCAGACCGGCGAACATCGCCGCGGAGGCGGCCACCTACGAGGTCGAGACGACGATGGTCGCCCGCGGTGTCGGGATCAGCTTCACGACGTCCTCGCTCACGCGTCTCTACGATCGGCCGGGGATCAGGTTCGTCCCCATCGTCGACCGACCGGCTAGCTTGACAGCCGTCGCCTGGCGCCCGAACCGCCTGTCGGCCGGCGGGCGACAGGTGGTGCGGTACATGCTCAGACGCGTCCCCCGCACGAGCCAGCGGCGGTCATAACCCCTGGTTACCGGTAGATAGAAGCTCCGTCCTTCCGGTCCGGCCACTGCCGGAGATTCACTGCTGACACCCCTCGGCCGTGCGGGCCCGAGGTCGTCAGCAAAGGGAGTGCGGCATGACCGACCAGGCGACAGGACCCAGACTTGACCTCGCTCCACCGCCGCGCGTCGTCGGCGAGGACGAGGACGCCCGGCTTGCCGAGTTCGGGTACGAGCAGAAGCTCGACCGCTCGGTCGGCAAGATCGCCTCATTCGCCATCGGCTTCTCGACGATCAGCGCGACCACCGCCGTCTTCACCGGGTTCGGCGCCGGCTATTTCAATGCCGGGTCCCCGTTCATCTGGACCCTCTTCCTGGCGATCCCGGTGTTCCTGCTGTGGACCCTGATCGCCGCCGACATGGCCGCCAAGATCCCCCTGGCCGGGTACGCCTACCAGTGGACGAGCCGGCTCAACGGCTCCAGCTACGGCTGGTTCACCGGGTGCGCGGCGCTCATCGGCTGGGTCAGCGGAATGACGAGCCTGGGTTACATCTTCGCCGGCTATCTGGGCAGCCTCCTGGGGTGGGACCTCACCCAGGCCGAACAGATCTTCATCGCCGTCGGCGTGGTCAGCATATGCGTACTAATCAATGCCTACCGGTTGCGTCTGGCCACGTTCCTCAACAACATCGGCGTCGGCCTCGAGCTGGTCATCACCATCGCCGTCACGCTCATCGTGGCGGTGGTGGCGTTCGCCGTCCACGACGACGCCCAGCCGATCAGCTCGCTGTTCCAAGGTACGACGCCCGACGGCCAGACGCAGTCGTACTTCATCGCCTGGCTGACCGCGTCGCTGGGACCGTTCTTCGGCCTGGTCGGCGTCGAAGCGGTCGCCGACGTGGCCGAGGAAACCAAGGGTGCGCGTCGGGTCATTCCCCGCACGATGTTCTACGCGTTCGCGAGCTCGTGCGTCATCGAATTCCTCATGTACTTCGTGTACGTCCTCGCCATCAGGAACCCGAGTGAACTCACCGACTCGTCCGCCCCGATCGAGGTGATCATCACCCAGCAGCTGGGTCCGGTGTTCTCGCGCATCACCGTGGCGGTCGCACTGACGAACATCCTCGTCTGCCTGCTCGCCAACGTCCTGGTGGCGACGCGGCTGCTGTACTCCCTCTCGCGCGACAACATGATGCCGTTCTCCCGTGCCCTCCGGCACGTCTCGCCGGCCCGCAAGACGCCGTCCACCGCCGTCGTCAGCCTCGGTGTGGTCTCGGTGCTCATGCTGCTGTCCGCCCTGGTCAACGCGCGTGCATTCAACTACTTCCTGGGAATCGCCACGCTCGCGTTCTTCACCACCTACGTCCTGCAGACCGTCGGACTGCTCGTCGCGAGTCGGCAGGGACGAGTTCCCGCGGCGGAGCCCGGAACCTACGACCTGGGGAAAGCGCGGACCCCGGTGCTGGTGATCAGCCTGGTGGTCTTCCTCGTGGTCGAGGCCGCCCTGCTGTTCCTGCCTGCGTTTGCCGGGAACGGCATCGTGTTCGCCGGCATCCTCGGACTCCCGCTGCTCTGGTGGCTGCTGGTCCTCCGGCGCAGGTTGAAGGCCGGCGCGGCGGGAACGCGATACGCCCAGCAACACCCGGAGGAAAATCAGTCCGCGGGACTACGCGTCTGAACGTTCTGGCGACGGTCCTTGGGGACGGGCGGATCATGCCCGGCGGGGCCTTCGCTGACTGGCCGGGCAGGCAGATTGCGAAGCTGGGCCGGCAACTGCGAGACAGAGCGCTAGACATGCGTCATGGCTGTCAGGCTCTTTCTTGTGCAATCACCCAATATTGGCCGATTGGTCGCTGCACGACACCGGGCCGCGGCTCCCAGCGGCAACCTCCGCCGCCACACGCTCTGACCGAAATTCGACAGATGGGACGACTTCCTGACGGGTAGGTGCCAACCTGGCTCTTGGTCCACACGCGCCTATCTATGGAGGTTGTGTAGAAATGCGACGCACTGTCACAGGCCTGTCCGCAGTGGCGTTGTCCACCGCGGTCCTGGCTGCGCCCGCCAGCGCCGCTCCAGCCGGTGGCCAAAACTCGCCCGAGCTCGGCCCGCTGGCCTGCACCCAGCCCAGCTGGACGTCCCATCCGCAGGGGGGCGGGTTCACCACCGATGGCACCAACATCCGTATCGGCCCGACCACCGAGTGCACCTCGGTCGGGCTGGGCTATCGCAGCCACAGCGTCACCTATCACTGCTGGCGCTCGGGTGCGGGTGGCACCTGGACGCACCTGCGGGACAACACCACCGGCGCGCAGGGCTGGGTCAAGGACTCCCTGCTGGTCAACAACGGCAGTAGCTACGCCTGCTGAGTAGCGGAGCCCTGGTGCCCCCGCATGAAGACGCGGGGGCACCAGGGCTCCGTCGTCCCGACCCCCACCCCCGCCGCCGAGCCGGGGACCGTCGTCGTCGCCGAGGACTTCACCGCCGGTACGCTGCCCGCCGGCTGGCGCGCGATCGACGGCGAGTGGACGGTGCGCGACGGCCGGCTGCACGGCACGGCCACCAGCGGCACCAGGAAGATCACCTTCGGCCGGCACCTCACCGACTTCCGGTTCGAGGCGACGGTGCGGTTCGAGTCCGTCGCCGAGCCGACCCGCTGGACGGCGCTGACGCGAGGGGGTGCGGGCCGTCCGGCGGCGGCCCGTACCCCCCGCCGCGTCCCGGCGTCCGCTTCGCGGGACGCGGCGGGCGGTGCGCCGGGACGTGACGCGGTCGTGACAGACTTGCCGACGTGTTGCGCTGGCTGACTGCAGGTGAATCGCATGGTCCCGCCCTGGTCGCGATGCTGGAGGGCGTACCCGCCGGGATCGAGGTGACCAGCGGCGAGATCGCCGACGAGTTGGCCCGCCGCCGGCTCGGCTACGGCCGGGGCGCGCGGATGTCGTTCGAGCGGGACGAGGTCGAGATCATCGGCGGGCTCCGGCACGGGCTGACCCTGGGCAGCCCCGTCGCCATCCGCGTCGGCAACTCGGAGTGGCCGAAGTGGCAGGCCGTGATGGCCGCCGACCCGGTGGACCCGGAGGAGCTGGCCCGGCAGGCCCGCAACGCGCCGCTGACCCGCCCGCGCCCGGGCCACGCCGACCTGGCCGGCATGCAGAAGTACGGCCACACCGACGCCCGGCCGATCCTGGAGCGGGCCAGCGCGCGGGAGACCGCCGCCCGGGTCGCCGTCGGCACGGTGGCGAAGGCCCTCGTCCGGCAGGCGCTCGGCATCGAGATCGTCTCGCACGTGGTGGAGCTGGGCCCGATCGCCGTGAAGCCGGGGCTGCGCCCGACGCCGGAGGACGCCGAGCGGATCGACGCCGACCCGCTGCGCTGCCTCGACCCGGACGCCAGCGCCCGGATGGTCGCCGAGGTCGACGCCGCGAAGAAGGCCGCCGACACGCTCGGCGGGGTGGTCGAGGTGCTGGCGTACGGGGTGCCGCCGGGCCTGGGCAGCCACGTCCAGTGGGACCGCAAGCTCGACGCCCGGCTCGCCGCCGCGCTCATGTCGATCCAGGCGATCAAGGGCGTGGAGATCGGCGACGGCTGGCAGCAGGCCCGGTCGCGCGGCTCGGAGGCGCACGACGAGATCGTGCCGACCGCCACCGGGGTGCGCCGGGTGACCGACCGGGCCGGCGGCCTGGAGGGCGGCATCACCACCGGCGAGCCGCTGCGGGTGAAGGCCGCGATGAAGCCGATCTCCTCGCTGAACCGGGCGCTGGCCACCGTCGACGTCACCACGGGAGAGCCGGCGACGGCGATCAACCAGCGCTCCGACGTCTGCGCCGTGCCGGCCGCCGCCGTGGTCGCCGAGGCGATGGTGGCCCTGGTGCTCGCCGAGGCCGCCACGGAGAAGTTCGGCGGCGACTCGGTGACCGAGATGCGCCGCAACCTGACGGGCTACCTCGACTCCCTGGTCATCAGATGAGTCGGCCGGTGTGCGTCCTGGTGGGGTCGCCGGGGTCCGGCAAGACGACCGTCGGCGAGGCGCTGGCCGCGCTGCTCGGCGTGGAGTTCCGGGACACCGACCAGGACATCGAGCGGCTGGCCGGCAAGCCGATCCCGGAGATCTTCGTCGACGAGGGCGAGGCGCACTTCCGTACGCTCGAACGGGCCGCCACGGCCGCGGCGCTGGCCTCCTGCGCCGGCGTGCTCGCCCTCGGCGGCGGCGCCGTGCTCGCCGAGGAGAACCGGGCCGCCCTGGTCGGGCACACCGTGGTGCACCTGAGTGTCGAGCTGCCCGACGCGGTGAAGCGGGTCGGGCTGGGCAGCGGCCGGCCGCTGCTGGCGCTCAACCCGCGGGCGACGCTGAGGCACCTGATGGACCAGCGCCGACCGCTCTACGCCGAGGTGGCGACCGTGACCGTGGTCACCGACGGGCGGACGCCGGAGGAGATCGCCGCCGAGATCGTCGCCCTGCTCAAGCCCTGATCGCCCGGCAGCCAACCACCCTGTGGACAGGCGGGCGTCTGGGGGCGGTCGCTGGGCTAGGGTGGCGGGCGATGGACGAGGTGACTACCCGCATTCCCGTCGACGGCGAGCGGCCGTACGACGTGCTCGTGGGACGCGATCTGCTCGACGCCCTCCCGTCGTTGCTGCCCGGCGCGGCCCGGGTGGCGGTGCTGCACGCGCCGCCGCTCAAGGCGCTGGCCGACGCGATCGGCGCCCGGCTGGCCGCCGCCGGGATGGCGCCGCTGCCGATCGAGGTGCCGGACGCGGAGGCGGGCAAGGCGATCGAGGTGGCGGCCGCGTGCTGGGACCGGCTCGGCGAGGCCGGGTTCACCCGGACCGACGCCGTCGTCGGGGTGGGCGGGGGAGCGGTCACCGACCTGGCCGGCTTCGTCGCGGCCTGCTGGCTGCGCGGGGTGCGCTGGGTGCCGGTGGCGACCTCGCTGCTCGGCATGGTCGACGCGGCGGTCGGCGGCAAGACCGGGATCAACACCGCGGCCGGGAAGAACCTGGTCGGCGGCTTCCATCCGCCGGCCGGGGTGCTCTGCGACCTCACGGTGCTGGACAGCCTCCCGCCGGCCGACCTGGCCGCCGGGCTCGCCGAGGTCGTCAAGTGCGGGTTCATCGCCGATCCGGTGATCCTCGACCTGGTGGAGCGGGACCCGGCGGCGGCCACCGACCCGCGGGGCCCGCTGGTCCGGGAGCTGGTCGAGCGGGCGATCCGGGTCAAGGCGGACGTGGTCTCCGGCGATCTGCGCGAGTCCGGGGTGCGCGAGGTGCTCAACTACGGCCACACCCTGGCCCACGCGATCGAGAAGGTGGAGGGTTACCGCTGGCGGCACGGGCACGCGGTGGCCGTCGGCATGGTCTACGCCGGGACGCTGGCCCGGCTGGCCGGCCGGCTGGACGCGGCCACGGCCGAGCGGCACCGCGGCGTGCTGGCGGCGCTCGGGCTGCCCACGAGCTACCGGGCCGACGCCTGGCCGGCGCTGCTGGCCACGATGCGGGTGGACAAGAAGACGCGCGGCTCGAAGCTGCGGTTCGTGGTGCTGGACGGCCTCGCCCGCCCGACGATCCTGGAAGGCCCCGACGAGGAGTTGCTGCACCGGGCCTACCGGGAGGTGGCCTCGTGAGGGTGTACGTGCTGAACGGGGTCAACCTCGGCCGGCTGGGCACCCGGCAGGTCGACGTCTACGGGCTGACCAGCTACGCCGACCTGGTGACCATGTGCGTGGAGACCGGCCGCGAGCTGGGTCTGGACGTGCTGGTCCGGCAGACCGACGCCGAGCACGAGCTGGTGGGCTGGCTGCACGCGGCGGCCGACGAGCGGGCGGCGGTGGTGCTCAACCCGGCCGCCTGGTCGCACTACTCGATCGCCCTGCGGGACGCCTGCGCGCTGCTGCGCGGCCCGCTGGTCGAGGTGCACATCTCCAACATCCACGCCCGCGAGGAGTTCCGGCACCACTCGGTGGTCTCCGCGGTGGCGACCGGGGTGATCTGCGGGCTGGGCGTCGACGGGTACCGGCTCGCCCTGCACCACCTGGCCCGACGCCTGAGCGCGGAAACCGCCGCCGCGGGCAGCTAGTAGACTTGCCAGGTCTGTCCGCCAAATTCATGATCAAGGCAGGAAATGGCCACCACCAACGACCTGAAGAACGGCCTGGTACTCAACCTCGACGGGGAGCTGTGGGCCGTCGTCGAGTTCCAGCACGTCAAGCCCGGTAAGGGTGGCGCCTTCGTGCGTACCACGCTGAAGAACGTGCTGTCCGGCAAGGTGGTCGACAAGACCTTCAATGCGGGCACCAAGGTCGACACCGCGACCGTCGACAAGCGCACCATGCAGTACCTGTACGCCGACGGCGAGGACTACGTCTTCATGGACCTGGAGACGTTCGACCAGATCACCGTGCCCGGCGGCACCGTCGGCGAGGCGGCCAACTACCTCCTGCCCGAGGCGGAGGCGATCGTCGCCACCCACGAGGGCGTGCCGCTGTACATCGAGCTGCCGACCTCCGTCGTGCTGGAGGTCACCTACACCGAGCCGGGCCTACAGGGCGACCGCTCCACCGGCGGCAACAAGCCGGCCACCGTCGAGACCGGCGCGACCGTGCAGGTGCCGCTCTTCATCACGACGGGCGAGAAGATCAAGGTCGACACCCGCGACGGCCGTTACCTCGGCCGCGCCTGATGGCCGAGGGTCCGAAGCAGCAGATGCCCGCGCGCCGCAAGGCGCGCAAGCGGGCGCTGGACGTGCTGTTCGAGGCCGACCTGCGCAACCGGCCCCCGGTGGAGGTGCTGGCCAGCTACCTGGAGCGGATCGAGAAGCCCCACCCGGAGCACCTCGGGTACGCGGTCGGCCTCGTCGAGGGGGTGGCCGCGCACCTGGACCGGATCGACGAGTTGATTGCCAGCTACGCCGAGGGCTGGACGCTGGACCGGATGCCGGTGGTCGACCGCAACCTGGCCCGCATCGCGGTCTACGAGCTGCTGTACGTCGACGAGATCGACGACGCCGTGGCGATCAGCGAGGCGGTCGAGCTGGCCCGGCAGATGTCGACCGACGACTCGCCGCGCTTCCTCAACGGCGTGCTCGGGCGGATCGCCGAGTACGCGACCCGCTGAGGAACCCGACGCCACCCGGCAAACGCACAACGACGCAGGCCCGCAGCCGAACGGCTGCGGGCCTGCGTCGTGCGGGGTCAGGATGCGAAGAACGCCCGGGGGTCGGCGACGAGCACGCCGTGCTCGGTGAGGCGCTCGATCAGGCCGGACGGCGAGGCGTCGTAGACGATCGCCAGGGCGCGCAGGTCGTCGGCGCGGATGGAGAGCACCCGGCCGTTGTAGTCGCCCCGCTGCTGCTGGATGGCGCGGGCGTACCGGGCGACGTAGGCCAGCTCCTCGGAGGCGTCGTCGTAGAGCCGCTCCAGGTCCAGCACGATCTTGCTGGTGGGCTCGTGGCGAACCCCGCTGCCGTCGGGCAGCAGCTCGGAGACGGGCACCCGGTAGAAGTCGGCCAGCTCGGCCAGGCGGGACACCGTGACGGCGCGGTCACCGCGCTCGTACGAGCCGACCACGACGGCCTTCCACCGCCCGTTGGACTTCTCCTCCACCCCCTGCAGGGACAGGCCCTGCTGCTGGCGGATGGAGCGCAGGCGGGCGCCCAGCGACTTGGCGTATTCAGAGGGCATTCGGACACTCCCAGTGCTGCTCGAGTGCTTCGGGGTTCTCCCCAGTTTTCGCTACGGAGCGTGACGGTACGGGGATTGCGACACGTGGTCAAGTGGTCGTGACCCTACCGTTGGCAGGCGCTGGGTGGGTTATCCCGTTTCGACACCCTGATCCAGGGGTCAGTGCCGGCGTCGGCGGGCCCCGTGACCGCTGGTAACGTGGCGTGGAGCCCCGGTCGGCCGCCCTCGCGGCCCGCCGGAGGTGCCAGACGTCCTTTAACGACCCGTCCCGTGAGGCGGGGAAGGAGGTCCGCCGTGGCCTACCCACCGGCTGCCCACTCGTCGCCACCGCGACAACCCTCGGTGAAGGTGATCCTCACCGCAGCGGACGTCTCGCGCGTGGTGGACCGCATCGCCCACCAGATCCTGGAGAAGACCCAGGGCGCCGCCGACACCGTGCTGCTCGGCATCCCCACCCGGGGCGCGCCCCTGGCGCGGCGGCTCGCCGGCCGGATCAGCGCCTTCGAGACCGTCACGGTCCCGGCCGGTGTGCTCGACATCACCCTCTACCGCGACGACCTGCACCGGCAGGGCACCCGGGCGGTCGGCCCGACCCAGCTCCCGGCGGGCGGAATCGACGGCAAGCGGGTCGTCCTCGTCGACGACGTGCTCTTCTCCGGCCGTACGGTCCGGGCCGCCCTCGACGCGCTCAGCGACCTCGGCCGCCCCGCCTCGGTGCAGCTCGCCGTGCTGGTCGACCGCGGCCACCGCCAACTGCCGATCCGCGCCGACTACGTCGGCAAGAACATCCCGACCTCACTCGCGGAGAGCGTCCGGGTCACCCTCGCCGAGACCGACGGCGCCGACGAGGTCCGGCTGTACGGGGAGACCATCTCATGATCCGGCACCTGCTCTCCGGCGCCGATCTGGACGCCGCCACCGCCACCCAGATCCTGGACACCGCGGCCGAGATGGCCACCGTCGCCGGCCGCGAGGTCAAGAAGCTGCCCGCGCTGCGCGGCCGGACCGTGGTGAACCTCTTCTACGAGGACTCCACCCGCACCCGGATCTCCTTCGAGGCGGCGGCCAAGCGGCTCAGCGCCGACGTGATCAACTTTTCGGCCAAGGGCTCGAGCGTGGCCAAGGGCGAGAGCCTGAAGGACACGGCGCTCACCCTCCAGGCGATGGGCGCCGACGCGGTGGTCGTCCGGCACCCCGCCTCCGGGGCCCCGCACCGGCTCGCCAACTGGGTGGACGGGTCGGTGGTCAACGCCGGCGACGGCACCCACGAGCACCCCACCCAGGCGCTGCTCGACGCGTACACGATGCGCTCCCGGCTGGGGCGGCTCGCCGGCCTGCACGTCGCGGTGGTCGGGGACGTGCTCCACTCGCGGGTGGCCCGCTCGAACGTGCTGCTGCTGTCCACCCTCGGCGCGAAGGTGACCCTGGTCGGCCCACCGACGCTGATCCCGGTGGACATCGCGGCGGCGCTCGCGCCCGGCACCGACGTCTCCTACGACCTCGACACCGTTCTTCCTGGTGTGGACGTGGTGATGATGCTGCGGGTGCAGCGGGAGCGGATGGGCGACTCCTACTTCCCCTCCGCCCGCGAGTACGCCCGCCGCTACGGGCTCGACGGGCCGCGCATGCGGCGGCTGCCGGAGCACGCCATCGTCATGCATCCGGGGCCGATGAACCGGGGAATGGAGATCACGACCGAGGTCGCCGACTCGCCCCGCTCCACCATCGTCGAACAGGTCGCCAACGGGGTCTCCGTGCGGATGGCCGTCCTCTACCTGCTGCTCGGGGGGAACAACCTGTGACCGCGTACCTGATCACCAACGTGAGCGTCGTCGGCGCCGCGCCGACCGACCTGCTGATCCGCGACGGCGTGGTGGCGGAGACCGGCGCGGGGCCGACCGCGCCGGACGCCACCGTGCTCGACGGCACCGGGCTGGTGGCCCTGCCCGGCCTGGTCGACCTGCACACCCACCTGCGCGAGCCGGGCCGGGAGGACGCCGAGACCGTCGAGTCCGGCTCCCGGGCCGCGGCCCTCGGCGGCTACACGGCGGTCTGCGCGATGGCCAACACCTCGCCCGTCGCCGACACGGCGGGCGTGGTCGAGCAGGTCTGGCGGCTCGGCCGGGAGGCCGGGCTGGTCGACGTGCAGCCGATCGGCGCGGTCACCGTCGGCCTGGCCGGCGAGCGGCTGGCCGAGCTGGGCGCGATGGCCGACTCGGCCGCCCGGGTGCGGATCTTCTCCGACGACGGGCACTGCGTCGCCGACCCGAGGCTGATGCGCCGGGCGCTGGAGTACGTCAAGGCGTTCGACGGGATCATCGCCCAGCACGCCGAGGAGCCCCGGCTCACCGAGGGCGCGCAGATGCACGAGGGAGAGGTCTCCACCCGGCTCGGGCTCACCGGCTGGCCGGCGGTCGCCGAGGAGGCGATCATCGCCCGCGACGTGCTGCTGGCCGAGCACGTCGGCAGCCGGCTGCACGTCTGCCACGTCTCCACCGCCGGCAGCGTGGAGGTGCTGCGGCACGCCAAGGCGCGCGGGGTGCGGGTGACCGCCGAGGTCACCCCGCACCACCTGCTGCTCACCGACGCCAAGGCGGAGACCTACGACCCGGTGTACAAGGTCAACCCGCCGCTGCGCACCGCCGCCGACGTCGCCGCCCTGCGCGCCGCGCTGGCCGACGGCGTGATCGACGTCGTCGCCACCGACCACGCCCCGCACGCCGTGGAGGACAAGGAGTGCGAGTGGGCGTACGCCCGGCCGGGCATGCTGGGGCTGGAGACGGCGCTGTCGATCGCCCTGGACGTGCTCGGCCCGCAGTGGGACCTGATCGCCGAGCGGATGTCCCGCGCCCCGGCCCGCATCGCCGGGCTCGACTCGCACGGCCTGGACCCGGCGCCCGGTGTGCCGGCCAACCTGACCCTGGTGGACCCGGCCGCCCGCCGCGTGATCGAACCGGCGGACCTGGCCAGCCGCAGTCGCAACACCCCGTACGCCCGCATGACGCTGCCAGGTCGCATCGTGGCGACCTTCCTGCGCGGCGAGCCGACGGTTCTCGACGGAAAGGCAGTTAAGTGAGTCGCAGACGTTCCGCGATCCTCGTGCTGGAGGACGGCCGGACCTTCCACGGCGAGGCGTACGGCAGCATCGGGGAGACGTTCGGCGAGGCGGTGTTCAACACCGGCATGACCGGCTACCAGGAGACGCTGACCGACCCGTCGTACCACCGGCAGGTGGTCGTGCAGACGGCGCCGCACATCGGCAACACCGGCGTGAACGGCGAGGACGACGAGTCCGGCCGGATCTGGGTCGCCGGGTACGTGGTGCGCGACCCCGCCCGGATCGGCTCGAACTGGCGGGCCACCGGCGGGCTGGAGGAGCGGCTCGCCGCCGAGGGCGTGGTCGGCATCAGCGGCGTGGACACCCGGGCGCTGACCCGGCACCTGCGCGAGCGCGGCGCCATGCGGGTCGGCGTCTCCAGCGTCGAGGACGACCCGAGCGCCCTCCTCGAGCGGGTGCGCCGGTCGCCGGGGATGGTGGGCGCGGACCTCTCCGCCGAGGTGACCACCCCGCAGCCGTACGTGGTGCAGGCGCGCGGCGCGCACCGGTTCACCGTCGCCGCGCTGGACCTGGGCATCAAGCGCAACGTGCCGCGCCGGCTCGCCGAGCGCGGCGTCACCACCCACGTGCTGCCCGCCTCGTCGACCATCGACGACCTGCTCGCCACCGGCGCGGACGCGGTGTTCCTCTCGCCCGGGCCGGGCGACCCGGCCACCGCGGACGGTCCGGTCGCCCTCGCCCGGGAGGTGCTGCGCCGCCGGGTGCCGCTGTTCGGCATCTGCTTCGGCAGCCAGATCCTCGGCCGCGCGCTCGGCTTCGGCACCTACAAGCTCGGGTACGGCCACCGGGGCATCAACCAGCCGGTGCTCGACCGGGTCACCGGCAAGGTCGAGGTGACCAGCCACAACCACGGCTTCGCGGTGCAGGTACCGGGCGCGGGGGCCGGCGCCGTCGTACCCGACCAGGTGATCGACACCGAGTTCGGCGGTGTCCAGGTGTCGCACGTCTGCCTCAATGACAACGTGGTCGAGGGGCTGCGGGCCAGGGACGTGCCCGCCTTCACCGTCCAGTACCACCCCGAGGCGGCGGCCGGCCCGCACGACGCGGACTACCTGTTCGACCGTTTCGCCGAGCTGATCGAGGGCGGTGGCCTCGACCGGAAGCGGAGCGAGGGCCGTGGCCTCGACCGGAACAACAGTGAGGGCGGCAAGAATGCCTAAGCGGACCGATCTCAAGCACATCCTGGTGATCGGCTCCGGGCCGATCGTGATCGGGCAGGCCTGCGAGTTCGACTACTCCGGCACCCAGGCCTGCCGGGTGCTGCGCAGCGAGGGGATCCGGGTCAGCCTGGTCAACTCCAACCCGGCGACGATCATGACGGACCCGGAGTTCGCCGACGCCACGTACGTCGAGCCGATCACCCCGGAGTTCGTCGAGCTGGTCATCGCCCGCGAGCGCCCCGACGCCCTGCTGCCCACCCTGGGCGGGCAGACCGCGCTGAACACGGCGGTCGCCCTGCACGAGGCCGGCGTGCTGGAGAAGTACGGCGTGGAGCTGATCGGCGCCAACATCGACGCCATCAACCGCGGCGAGGACCGGCAGCTGTTCAAGGACATCGTGGCCGCCGCCGGCGCCCGCCTCGGCGTCGCGGACCCGGCGTCGCTGGTGCCGCGCTCGCGGGTCTGCCACTCGATGGACGAGGTCCGGGCGACCGTCGCCGAGCTGGGCCTGCCGGTGGTGATCCGGCCGTCGTTCACCATGGGCGGCCTCGGCTCCGGCATGGCGCACACGGACGGGGACCTGGAGCGGATCGCCGGGGCCGGCCTGGCCGCCAGCCCGGTGCACGAGGTGCTCATCGAGGAGAGCGTGCTCGGCTGGAAGGAGTACGAGCTCGAGCTGATGCGCGACCGCCACGACAACGTGGTGGTGGTCTGCTCGATCGAGAACGTCGACCCGATGGGCGTGCACACCGGCGACAGCGTCACCGTCGCCCCGGCCATGACGCTCACCGACCGCGAGTACCAGCGGCTGCGTGACCTGGGCATCGCCGTGCTGCGCGAGGTCGGGGTGGACACCGGCGGCTGCAACATCCAGTTCGCGGTGAACCCGGCCGACGGCCGGATCGTCGTGATCGAGATGAACCCGCGGGTGTCCCGTTCCTCGGCGCTGGCCTCGAAGGCCACCGGCTTCCCGATCGCCAAGATCGCCGCGAAGCTGGCCATCGGCTACACCCTGGACGAGATCCCCAACGACATCACGCTGAAGACCCCGGCCGCGTTCGAGCCGACCCTCGACTACGTGGTGGTGAAGATCCCCCGGTTCGCGTTCGAGAAGTTCCCCGGCGCCGACCCGGAGCTGACCACCACGATGAAGTCGGTCGGCGAGGCGATGAGCCTCGGGCGCAACTTCACCGAGGCGCTGAACAAGGCGATGCGCTCGATGGAGACCAAGGGCGGCGGGTTCTGGACCCAGCCCGACCCGGCGGGCGCGACGAAGGAGAACACCCTCGCCGCGCTGCGGATGCCGCACGACGGCCGGCTCTACACCGTCGAGCGGGCGCTGCGCCTCGGCGCGTCCGTCGCCGAGGTCGCCGCCGCGTCCGGCGGGATGGATCCGTGGTTCCTCGACCAGATCGCCGCCCTGGTCGAGCTGCGCGCCGAGATCGTGGCCGCCCCGGTGCTCGACGCCGACCTGCTGCGCCGCGCCAAGCGGGCCGGCCTGTCCGACCGGCAGTTGGCCGCGCTGCGCCCCGAGCTGGCCGCCGAGGACGGCGTACGCACCCTGCGGCACCGGCTCGGCATCCGGCCGGTGTACAAGACGGTGGACACCTGCGCGGCCGAGTTCGAGGCGACCACGCCGTACCACTACTCGACGTACGAGCAGGAGACCGAGGTCGCGCCGTCGGACCGGCCGAAGGTGATCATCCTGGGCTCCGGGCCGAACCGGATCGGGCAGGGCATCGAGTTCGACTACTCGTGCGTGCACGCCGTAATGGCGCTGCGCAGCGCGCCCGTCGGCGCAGCCGCTGCGTCCGGTTCCGGCGCCGGAGGCGGCGGCCGTTCCGGCGCCGAAGGCGGCGGCTACGAGACCGTGATGGTCAACTGCAACCCGGAGACCGTCTCCACGGACTACGACACCGCCGACCGGCTCTACTTCGAGCCGCTGACGTTCGAGGACGTGCTGGAGGTCTGGCACGCCGAGGACTCGTCGGGGAAGGCGGCCGGCGGGCCGGGCGTGGTCGGGGTGATCGTGCAGCTCGGCGGGCAGACCCCGCTGGGCCTGGCGCGGCGGCTGAAGAGCGCCGGCGTGCCGGTGGTCGGCACGTCCCCGGAGTCGATCCACCTGGCCGAGGAGCGGGGCGCGTTCGAGGCGGTGCTGGCGAAGGCCGGGCTGCGGGCCCCGGCGCACGGCCTGGCCACCTCGTACGAGGAGGCGAAGGCGATCGCCGACGAGATCGGCTACCCCGTGCTGGTCCGCCCGTCGTACGTGCTCGGCGGGCGCGGCATGGAGATCGTCTACGACGACCCGACGCTGCGCGACTACATCGGCCGGGCCACCGACATCTCCCCGGACCACCCCGTGCTGGTCGACCGGTTCCTCGACGACGCCATCGAGATCGACGTGGACGCGCTCTGCGACGCCGACGGCGAGGTCTACCTCGGCGGCGTGATGGAGCACATCGAGGAGGCCGGCATCCACTCCGGCGACTCGTCCTGCGCGCTGCCGCCGATCACCCTCGCGGGCTCGCACCTGGCCCAGGTGCGCCGCTACACCGAGGCGATCGCCCGGGGCGTCGGGGTGCGCGGCCTGCTCAACGTGCAGTACGCCCTCAAGGACGACGTGCTGTACGTGCTGGAGGCGAACCCGCGGGCGTCGCGTACCGTGCCGTTCGTCTCGAAGGCCACGGCGGTGCCCCTGGCGAAGGCGGCGGCCCGGATCGCGCTCGGCGCCACCATCGCCGAACTGCGCGCTGAGGGCCTGCTGCCCCCGACGGGCGACGGCGGCACCATGCCCGAGGACGCGCCGATCGCGGTCAAGGAGGCGGTGCTGCCGTTCAAGCGGTTCCGCACGCCGTCCGGCAAGGGCATCGACTCGCTGCTCGGGCCGGAGATGAAGTCCACCGGCGAGGTGATGGGCATCGACACCAACTTCGGGCACGCCTTCGCCAAGTCGCAGTCGGCGGCGTACGGGTCGCTGCCGACCGCCGGGAAGATCTTCGTCTCGGTCGCCAACCGCGACAAGCGCGGCATGATCTTCCCGATCAAGCGCCTGGCCGACCTGGGCTTCGAGATCGTCGCGACGACCGGCACCGCGGAGGTGCTGCGCCGGCACGGCATCGCCTGCGAGCAGATCCGCAAGCACTACGAGGCCGGCGAGGGCGAGGACGCCGTGTCGCTGATCCTCGGCGGCGACGTGGCCCTGGTGGTGAACACCCCGCAGGGTTCCGGCGCGAGCGCCCGCTCCGACGGGTACGAGATCCGCAGCGCGGCCGTCACGGCGGACATCCCCTGCATCACCACGGTCCCGGGCGCGGCGGCGGCGGTCATGGGCATCGAGGCGCGCATCCGCGGCGACATGCGCGTCCGTCCGCTCCAGGACCTGCACGCGGCCCTGCGGGCCCCCCGGTGACGGGCGGCCCCGACGCGTCGATCATGGAGTTGGCGGCGGTTTCGGAGATCCACCCCGCCGTCAACTCCATGATCACCGGGGTTCGACCGGGAGGCGCGGCGTGATCTTCGAGCGGGTCGTGCGGCCGTACCTGTTCCGGGTCGGGGGTGGGGACGCGGAGGCGGCGCACGAGTGGACGCTGCGGCGGCTCGCCACGCTGTCCCGGCGGCCGGCCGCGCTCGCCGCGCTGCGGGCCCGGTACCTCGTGCGGGCGCCGCGCACGGTGTTCGGGGTCGAGTTCCCGAATCCGGTGGGGCTGGCCGCCGGGATGGACAAGGACGGGCTGGCGCTGCCGGCGTGGCCGGCGCTCGGCTTCGGCTTCGTCGAGGTCGGCACGGTCACCGCGCGCGCCCAGCCGGGCAACCCGCGGCCCCGGCTGTTCCGGCTGCGCGACAGCGAGGCCGTGGTCAACCGGATGGGGTTCAACAACGCCGGCGCCGAGGCGCTCGCCGCCCGGCTGGCGGCGCTGCCCCGGCCGCTCGGGGCTCCACTGGGGATCTCGCTCGGCAAGTCCAAGGTGACCCCGCTGGACGAGGCGGTGGAGGACTACCGCGCCTCGTACCGGGCGCTGCGGGCGCACGGCGACTACTTCGCCGTCAACGTCTCCTCGCCGAACACCCCGGGCCTGCGGTCGCTTCAGGACCGCTCCCACCTGGACGCCCTGCTCGGGGCGCTCGTGGGGGAGAAGCCGGTGCTGGTGAAGATCGCGCCGGACCTGACCGAGCCGGCGATCGCCGAGCTGCTGGAGGTCTGCCTCGACCGGGGCGCGGCCGGGGTGATCGCGACCAACACCACCCTCGGCCGGGACGGGCTCGCCCCGGGCGACCGGGCGCGGGGCGCGGAGGCCGGCGGCCTGTCCGGCCGTCCCCTGGCGGGACGGGCCCGGGAGGTGGTCGCCTTCGTGCACCGGGAGACCGGCGGCCGGCTGCCGGTGATCGGCGTCGGCGGCATCGTCGACCCGGACGACGCGGCCCGGATGTTCGACGCCGGCGCCGCCCTGGTCCAGCTCTACACGGGATTCATCTACCGGGGCCCGGCCCTGGTCCGGTCGGCCGCCCGCGCGGCCCGGTGACCTCCCCAGGTTCCCCGCGATCTTGCACTTTCCGCCCCGACCTATGTAGCAAACCGGACGTAACAGGGGCCACAACTGCAAGATCGCGGGGGTTGGGGGCGTGAGAGGGAGGGGGGCAGGTGAGGGGTGAGGAGGTTTTGGCGGGGGATCGGCGGCATGTTTGGCATCCGTATGCGGCGCTGCCGCCCGCCGTGCCGCCGTACGTCGTCGAGAGCGCCCGGGGCGTACGGCTGCGGCTGGCCGACGGGCGGGAGCTGGTGGACGGGATGTCGTCCTGGTGGGCGGCGATCCACGGCTACCGGCACCCGGTGCTGGACGCGGCGGTCACCGACCAGCTCGGCCGGATGAGCCACGTGATGTTCGGCGGGCTCACCCACGAGCCGGCCGTGCGGCTGGCGAGCACGCTGGTCGAGCTGGCCCCGGAGGGGCTGGAGCGGGTCTTCCTCTGCGACTCCGGCTCGGTCAGCGTGGAGGTCGCGATCAAGATGTGCCTGCAGTACCAGCGGGCCGTCGGGCGGCCGGGGCGCCGCCGGCTGGGCACCTGGCGGGGCGGCTACCACGGCGACACGTTCCACCCGATGAGCGTCTGCGACCCGGAGGGCGGCATGCACCACCTGTGGGGCGACGTGCTGCCCCGGCAGGTCTTCGCGCCCGTCCCGCCGGGCGGGTTCGACACCCCGCCCGACCCGGCGTACGTGGCGGCGCTGGTCGACGCGGTGGAGCGGCACGCCGACGAACTGGCCGCGGTGATCGTGGAGCCGGTGGTCCAGGGCGCCGGCGGCATGCGCTTCCACCACCCGGAGTACCTGCGCGTGCTGCGCGAGGTGACCCGCGCCCACGGGGTGCTGCTGGTGTTCGACGAGATCGCCACGGGCTTCGGCCGCACCGGGACGATGTTCGCCGCCGAACACGCCGGTGTGAGCCCGGACGTGCTCTGCGTCGGCAAGGCGCTCACCGGCGGCTACCTGACCCTGGCCGCCGCGCTGTGCACCCCGGAGGTCGCCGAGGGCATCTCCCGCGACGGGGTGCTCGCGCACGGGCCGACGTTCATGGGCAACCCGTTGGCGTGCGCCGTCGCGAACGCCTCCATCGGGCTGCTGCGGGCCGGGGACTGGGCCGCCGAGGTGTCGAGGGTGGGAGCGGGCCTGCGGGCCGGCCTGGAGCCGCTGCGGGGCGCGCCGGGCGTGGCCGACGTACGGGTGCTCGGGGCGATCGGCGTGGTGCAGCTCGACCACGAGGTGGACCTGGCCAAGGCGACCGCCGCCGCCGTGGAGCAGGGGGTCTGGCTGCGGCCGTTCCGCGACCTGGTCTACACCATGCCGCCGTACGTCGCCGACGACGCCGACGTGGCCCGGATCGCGGCCGGGATCGCCGCCGCGGTGGCGGTGGGTTGACCCCCGCCCGGGGGAGGCGGTGACGGCGCGGCCGCACCGCGGGGACATCGAGAGAGGGAGAGCCGGATGGAGAGCTTCGGAAGCCGGTTGCACGAGGCGGTGGCGCGGCGGGGGCCGCTGTGCGTGGGCATCGACCCGCACCCGGGGCTGTTGACCCGCTGGGGGCTGTCGGACGACGTGGCGGGGCTGGAGCGGTTCAGCGGCACCGTCGTGGAGGCGCTCGGCGACCGGGTGGCGGTGGTGAAGCCGCAGTCGGCTTTCTTCGAGCGCTTCGGGTCACGGGGGCTCGCCGTGCTTGAGTCAACTATCCGACAGTTACGGAATGCCGGCGCACTCGTGCTGCTCGACGTCAAACGCGGCGACATCGGATCGACC
Source organism: Micromonospora olivasterospora (assembly GCF_007830265.1). NCBI lineage: Bacteria > Bacillati > Actinomycetota > Actinomycetes > Micromonosporales > Micromonosporaceae > Micromonospora > Micromonospora olivasterospora. Next base: position 6,876,843 of record NZ_VLKE01000001.1, on the reverse strand, counting down.
GTCGCCGCCTACGCGTCGGCGTACCTTGACCCATCCAGTCCCCTGTATGTCGATGCGGTGACGGTGAGCCCCTACCTGGGAGTAGGGTCGCTCGCCCCGATGTTCGAGCTCGCCGCCGCGCACGGTGGCGGGGTGTTCGTCCTGGCGCTGACCTCCAACCCCGAGGGAGCGGCGGTGCAGCGGGCCCGCACGCCCGACGGGCGCACCGTCGCGCAGGCCGTGATCGACCAGATTGCCCAGCTCAACCGCGACGCGGAGCCGCTCGGCAGCTACGGTCTGGTGGTCGGGGCGACCGTCGGCGACACCGGCCACGACCTCTCCGCCGTGCGCGGTCCGCTGCTCGCCCCGGGGCTCGGCGCGCAGGGCGCGACGGCGGCCGACCTGCGTACCGTCTTCGGCTCCAGCCTGCCGTGGGTGCTGCCGTCGTATTCGCGCGAGGTGCTGCACGCCGGCCCGGACGCGGCCGCGCTGCGGGCCGCCGCGGATCGGGTCCTGACCGACTGCCGAGCCGCCCTCGGCGCCCCTGACTGAGTCGCGGCTCGGTCACTTTGCCGTGTCCGCCGCGTGCCCACGTTGCCGAATGCGCGCGCGACCGCTAGTTTTCCCCGCGCTGGGAACCACGGACCCCTTTGGTTTCCGGCGACACCACGTTTCACAGATGCGGCGTGGCGTCCCGCCCGTCGCGATAGGGACCTGAGGAGAACTGGTGCCCCTCCCGTCACTGACCCCCGAGCAGCGTGCTGCTGCGCTCGAAAAGGCTGCGGAGATCCGCAAGGCCCGTGCCGAGCTGAAGGAGCAGCTCAAGCAGGGCAAGACCACCCTCGCCGCCGTTCTCGAGCGGGCGGAGGCCGATGATGTCGTCGGCAAGCTCAAGGTTTCGGCCGTCCTCCAGGCGATGCCGGGCATCGGCAAGATCCGGGCGACCCAGATCATGGAGAAGCTGAAGATCGCCGACAGCCGCCGGCTGCGCGGTCTGGGCGAGCAGCAGCGGAAGGCCCTGCTCGGCGAGTTCAGCGCCAACTGACCGCGGCGGTTCGCCGCCACCTGGCCACGGCAGGCGTGTAGAAACGAGCCGTGAGCACGGATGACGAGGCGCGCCCGGCGGCTCGGCTCACCGTCCTGGCCGGCCCTTCGGGGGCCGGCGCGGACCGTGTCGTCGAGCTGTTCCGGGCGCGCCTTCCGTCGGTCTGGACGCCGGTGCCGGCCACCACCCGGGCGCGCCGCGCCGGCGAGGTGGACGGCGTCGACCGGTGCTTCCTCGACCCGGCGGAGTTCGACCGCCTCGCCGCCGCCGGGGAGCTGCTGGAGTGGGCCCGGACCGGGCCGTACCGGCGCGGCACGCCCGCCCGGCCCGTGCGGTGCCGGCTCGCCGCCGGCCAGCCGGTGCTGCTCCCGCTCGACCTGCCCGGTGCGCTCGCCCTGCGGGCGGCGTGGCCGGACGCCCGGCTGGTCCTGCTCGCCCCGCCGGGCTGGCGGCCGGCCCGGCCGTCGCGGCGGCGGCGGACCATCTCGTGACGCACGACCTGACCGGCCGGGCGGTGGACGAGCTGGTAGGCTTGTTCGGTTCTTCCTTCCTGGCTCCGGCCCAACCGCGCCCGACCGGTTGAGACGGCTCAGTTGAGAGACGGCTCGATCACGCCGACGCGGTTGCCAGACCACCCAACCGCGGCCGCGGTTGCCCGAATCACCGCGTCCGCGCGGTGAAGAGACGCAGAGGTTATTCCGTGGGATCCATCGCGACCAACCCCGAGGGCATCACCAACCCGCCGATCGACGAGCTCCTCGAGAAGACGACGTCGAAGTACGCCCTGGTGATCTTCGCCGCCAAGCGTGCCCGCCAGGTCAACGCCTACTACAGCCAGCTCGGCGAGGGCCTGCTGGAGTATGTGGGCCCGCTCGTGGAGACCACCCCCCAGGAGAAGCCCCTCTCCATCGCCATGCGCGAGATCAACGCGGGTCTGCTCACGGCCGAGCCGACCGACCAGCCGTAACCCCGCCGCGCGTCGATGTCCGCCGAGATCGTCCTCGGGGTCGGCGGCGGCATCGCCGCCTACAAGGCGTGTGAGCTGCTGCGGCTGTTCACCGAGTCGGGCCACCGGGTCCGCGTCGTGCCGACGGCGTCGGCGCTCCGCTTCGTCGGGGCGCCGACCTGGGCCGCCCTGTCCGGCCAGCCGGTGGCCGACGACGTCTGGTCCGGCGTGCACGAGGTGCCGCACGTCCGGCTCGGCCAGCGGGCCGACCTGGTCGTGGTCGCCCCCGCCACCGCCGACCTGCTCGCCAAGGCCGCCCACGGCCTCGCCGACGACCTGCTCACCAACACCCTGCTCACCGCCCGGTGCCCGGTGCTGCTCGCCCCGGCGATGCACACCGAGATGTGGGAGCACCCGGCCACGGTGGCCAACGTGGCCACGCTGCGCTCCCGGGGCGTCCGGGTGATCGAGCCGGCCGTCGGCCGGCTCACCGGCGCCGACACGGGCAAGGGCCGGCTGCCCGACCCGGCGGAGATCTTCGCCGTCGCCCGGCGGGCCCTCGCCCGGGGCCTCCACGCGCCCGCCGACCTGGCCGGCCGGCACGTGGTCGTGACCGCCGGCGGCACCCGCGAGCCGCTGGACCCGGTGCGCTTCCTCGGCAACCGCTCCTCGGGCAAGCAGGGCTACGCCTTCGCCCGCACGGCCGTCGCCCGGGGCGCCCGGGTGACCCTGATCTCCGCCAACGTGTCGCTCCCCGACCCGGCCGGGCTCGACCTGGTCCGGGTCGGCACCACCGCGGAGCTGCGTACGGCCACGCTCGCCGCGGCGGACGGGGCGGACGTGGTGGTGATGGCGGCGGCGCCCGCCGATTTCCGCCCGGCCAGTTACGCCCCGGCGAAAATCAAGAAATCGGATGCCGAGCCGCCTACGATTGATCTCGTCACCAACCCGGACATCGCCGCCGAACTCGGCCAGCGGCGTCGGCCGGACCAGGTGCTGGTGGTGTTCGCCGCCGAGACCGGTGACGCCGAGGCCAACGGCCGGGCCAAGCTCGCCCGCAAGCGGGCGGACCTCATCGTCGTCAACGAGGTCGGGCCGGACAAGGTCTTCGGCGCCGAGACCAACGCGGCGACCGTCATCGGCGCGGACGGCTCGGTGCAGGTCATGCCGGAACAGTCCAAAGAGGACCTGGCGGACGGCGTCTGGGATTTCGTGGTGCCGCGCCTGGCAGGCACTGCCCGATCGGTGACTCCAACCTGACGGATCATGTTCTTCGCGAGTATGGGTGACTACAATTCCGCGGAACGACTTTTCCATAACTTAGGAGTGCCGTGACACGCCGCCTCTTCACGTCCGAATCGGTCACGGAAGGCCACCCGGACAAGATTGCAGACCAGATCAGCGACGGCATTCTCGACGCTTTGCTCACCCAGGACCCGCACAGTCGCGTGGCCGTCGAGACCCTGATCACCACGGGCCAGGTGCACGTCGCCGGTGAGGTGACCACCAAGGCGTACGCAGACATCCCGACCATCGTCCGGGAGACGATCCTCGACATCGGGTACGACTCCTCGAAGAAGGGCTTCGACGGGGCGTCCTGCGGCGTCAGCGTCTCCATCGGCGCCCAGTCCCCGGACATCGCCCAGGGCGTCGACAACGCGATGGAGCTGCGTACCGGGACGTCGGAGAGCGCGCTGGACGCGCAGGGCGCCGGCGACCAGGGCATGATGTTCGGCTTCGCCTGCTCCGAGACGCCGGAGCTGATGCCGCTGCCGATCGCCCTCGCGCACCGGCTGGCCCGCCGGCTGACCGCCGTACGCAAGGACGGCACGATCCCGTACCTGCGCCCGGACGGCAAGACCCAGGTCACCATCGAGTACGAGGGGCTGCGCCCGGTCCGGCTGAACACGGTCGTCGTGTCCAGCCAGCACGCGGCCGACATCTCGCTGGAGTCGCTGCTCACCCCGGACGTGCGCGACCACGTCATCGCTCCGGAGCTGGAGAGCCTCGGCCTCGACACCGACGGCTACCGGCTGCTGGTCAACCCGACGGGGCGGTTCGAGATCGGCGGCCCGATGGGTGACGCGGGTCTCACCGGCCGGAAGATCATCGTCGACACCTACGGCGGGTACGCCCGGCACGGCGGCGGCGCGTTCTCCGGCAAGGACCCGTCCAAGGTGGACCGGTCGGCCGCGTACGCGATGCGCTGGGTGGCCAAGAACGTGGTCGCCGCCGGCCTGGCCGAGCGCTGCGAGGCGCAGGTCGCGTACGCGATCGGCAAGGCCCACCCGGTGAGCCTGTTCATCGAGACGTTCGGCACCGAGACCGTGCCGGTCGCCTCGATCGAGAAGGCCGTCACCGAGGTCTTCGACCTGCGTCCGGCCGCCATCATCCGCGACCTCAACCTGCTCCGCCCGATCTACCGGCAGACCGCGGCGTACGGCCACTTCGGCCGGGAACTGTCCGACCTGACCTGGGAGAGCACCGACCGGGCCGCCGACCTCAAGTCGGCTGCGGGAGCCTGACCGGCACCAGGCGTAGCGACCGGCGGCCCGCGGACGGGTCGCCGGTCGCTCGTGTCTGCGTCGACGTGCCGCTGGCACACCTGGACCGCCCCTTCGACTACCTGGTCCCCGCCGAGCTGGACGCCGTCGCCGCGTCCGGCGTCCGGGTCAAGGTGCGCTTCGCCGGCCAGCTCGTCGACGGCTGGCTGCTGGAGCGGGCCGACGACTCGGGGCACACCGGCCGCCTGGCGTACCTGGAGAAGGTGGTCTCGCCGGAGCCCGTGCTCGCCCCGGAGATCGCCCGACTCGCCCGGGCCGTCGCCGACCGGTACGCCGGCAGCCTCGCCGACGTGCTCCGGCTGGCCGTGCCGCCCCGGCACGCCCGGGTGGAGAAGGAACCCCACGCCCCCGCGTCGCCCCCGGCCCCCTCGACCCCCCGGAGGCGGCCGGGTGGCGCGCGTACCCCGCGGGGCCGGCCTTCCTGCGTGCCCTGACCGACGGCCGCCCCGCCCGGGCGGTCTGGTCCGCGCTGCCCGGCGAGGACTGGCCCGCCCGGTACGCCGAGGCGGTCGCCGCCACCGTGGCCGGCGGCCGCGGCGCGGTGGTCGTGGTGCCCGACGCCCGGGACCTCGACCGCCTCGACGCGGCGCTGACCGCCGCGCTCGGCCCCGGGCGGCACGTCACCCTCGCCGCCGCGGCCGGCCCGGCCCGCCGGTACCGCGCGTTCCTGGCCGCCCGCCGCGGCGACGTCGCCGTGGTGGCCGGCACCCGCGCCGCGATGTTCGCCCCGGTCCACCGGCTCGGCCTCGTCGCCATCGTCGACGACGGCGACGACCTGCACGCCGAGCCGCGCGCCCCCTACCCGCACGCCCGCGAGGTGCTGCTCACCCGCGCCCAGCTCGCGAACGCGGCGGCCCTCGTCGGCGGGTACGCCCGCAGCGCCGAGGCGCAGCTGCTGGTGGAGACCGGCTGGGCCCGGGAGGTGGTGGCCGACCGGGCCACCCTGCGGGCGCGTACCCCGGCCATCGCGCCGACCGGCGACGACCCGCAACTGGCGCGGGACCCCGGCGCCGCGACCGCCCGGCTGCCCAGCCTGGCCTGGGCCGCCGCCCGGGACGCGGTCCGCGCCGACGCCCCGGTGCTGGTGCAGGTGCCCCGCCGCGGCTACCTGCCCTCGGTCTCCTGCGCCGACTGCCGCGCCCCGGCGCGCTGCCCGCACTGCGCCGGCCCGCTGGCCCTGCCCTCGGCCGACGGCCCGCCCACCTGCCGCTGGTGCGGGCGGGTGGCCGCCGCGTACGCCTGTCCGGAGTGCGGGGGGCGGCGGCTGCGCGCCGCGGTCACCGGGGCCCGCCGCACCGCCGAGGAGCTGGGCCGGGCCTTCCCCGGCGTGCCGGTGCGGACCTCCGGCCGGGAGGAGGTGCTGACCACCGTGCCCGGCGGGGCCGGGCTCGTCGTGGCCACGCCGGGGGCCGAGCCGATCGCCGAGGGCGGCTACGGCGCGGTCCTGCTGCTCGACTCCTGGGCCCTGCTCACCCGGGCCGACCTGCGGGCCGGGGAGGAGGCGCTGCGGCGCTGGCTGGCCGCCGCCGCGCTGGCCCGGCCCGCCGCGGCCGGCGGCCGGGTGGTGGTGGTCGCCGACGGCGCGCTCGCCCCGGTGCAGGCGCTGCTGCGCTGGGACGCCGCCTGGTTCGCCGCCCGGGAGCTGGCCGAGCGGCGCGAGCTGGGCTTTCCGCCCGCGGTGCGGATGGCCAGCGTCACCGGCCCCGCCGACGCGGTGGCCGACCTGCTGGCCGAGGCCCGGCTGCCCGAGGGGGCCGAGGTGCTCGGTCCCGTCCCCGCCGACGGCGACCGGGAGCGGATGCTGGTCCGGGTGCCCCGGGCCCGGGCGGCGGCGCTCGCCGGGGCGTTGCACGTCGCCGCCGGGGTCCGCGCCGCCCGCAAGGCGGCCGACCCGGTGCGTCTCCAGGTCGACCCGTTGAGCATGTTCTGAGGGTCGTCCCCGGCGCGTGTTCCGGGCGTCGTCACGATCCGTGTTGGGTACCGTGATAGCATCGCCCGTCATGCCGGGGCGTACGACGGCTCAGGTCGCGGCGCGGCGCCAGGCGCGCCGAGCCGGAGCCGCCGCAGGATCGCGCGACCACGGCGGGTAGCGCCGTTCGATGATGTCAGTCAGCCGGTGAGCAGGGGTGGACCAGTCGTGACCCTTCGTCAGTCGATCGTCTTCAACGGTGACCTCGGCAGCGGCAAGAGCACCGTCTCCGTCGAGATCGCCAAGCGGCTGGGGCTGCGCCGGGTCAGCGTCGGCGACCTCTACCGCCAGATGGCGCAGGAGCGGCAGATGACCGCGCTCCAGCTCAACCTGCACGCCGAGCTCGACCAGGCCGTCGACGGGTACGTCGACCAGCTCCAGCAGGACATCGCCGCCTCCGGCGAGCGCCTGGTCATGGATTCGCGGCTGGCCTGGCACTTCTTCACCGACGCGCTCAAGGTGCACATGATCACCGAGCCGACCGAGGCGGCCCGCCGGGTGCTGGCCCGCCCGTCCGGGCCGGCCGAGAGCTACACCTCGCTGGAGGAGGCGAAGGTCAAGCTGCACGAGCGCAGCGAGAGCGAGCGGGGCCGGTTCATCGTCCGCTACGGCGTCGACAAGGCCCGGCTGCGCAACTACGACCTGATCTGCGACACCACCCGGGCCAACGCCGAGCAGGTGATCAAGCACATCATCGACGCGTACGAGGGCCGCCTCGGCGCCGACGTGCTCCGCGAGGGTCCGCCGCTGCTGCTGCTCGACCCGACCCGGGTCTACCCGACCGAGGAGGTCGGGGCCCTGCGCGGGCTGTGGGACTCCGAGTTCGTCGGGGACGTCGCCAGGGGCGGGGACGAGGCGCTGGAGCCGCTGACGATCGGCTACACGGGGCGGTACTTCTACGTCGTCGACGGCCACCGCCGACTCAGCGCGGCCATCCAGAACGGCTTTTCGATGATCCCGGCCCGGCTGGTCGCCGAGGCCGACGAGCCGGTGGTCGGCGGGATGAGCGCGGTGGACTACTTCGCCGCCCAGGTCCGGCCCAGCACCGTCTACGACTGGGAGGCGGCGCACGGGATCCAGCTGCCGCTGCCGGAGCACTGCCTGCTCGCCGGGGACGCCGTGCTCGCCGGTGACCCCGCCCCGGGCGCCTGAGGCGCCACCCGATCGCCGTACGCCGGCCGGGGCCGCTCCGGCCGCTCCGTAGACTGGGCCCGGCCACTGTGACACGCCCACCCAGCCGAAGGAGCCACCCCGCGTGACCGTCCAGCCCATCCGTCTGTTCGGCGATCCGGTGCTGCGCACCCCGGCCGACCCGGTGGTCGACTTCGACGCCGAGCTGCGCAAGCTCATCGCCGACCTGACCGACACGATGCGCGAGCAGAACGGCGCCGGCCTCGCCGCGCCCCAGCTCGGCGTGGGCCTGCGGGTGTTCGCCTTCGACGTCGACGACGTGCTCGGCCACCTGGTCAACCCGGTGCTGGAGTTCCCGGACTCCGAGGAGCAGGACGGCCCGGAGGGCTGCCTGTCCATCCCGGGCCTCTACTTCGACACGAAGCGCCGGCAGAACGTGATCGCCAAGGGCTTCAACGGCTACGGCGACCCGGTGCAGATCGTCGGCACCGGGCTGATGGCCCGCTGCGTGCAGCACGAGACCGACCACCTCGACGGGGTGCTCTTCGTCGACCGGCTCGACCCTGCCGGCCGCAAGGAGGCGATGAAGGCGATCCGCCAGGCGGAGTGGTACGACCCGGCCGCCCCGCCGACCGTCAAGCTCAACCCGCACGCCTCCGGCAGCCCCTTCGGCCTGGGCCGGTGACCCGGTGCGCCTGATCTTCGCCGGCACGCCGGCCGTCGCCGTACCCGCCCTGGCCGCCGTCGCGGCCTCCGGCCACGAGCTGGTCGCCGTGGTCACCCGCCCCGACGCGCCGGCCGGCCGGGGCCGGGGCCTGCTGCGCTCCCCGGTCGGGGCGTGGGCCGACGAGCACGGCGTCGAGGTGCTCACCCCGGCCCGGCCGCGCGAGCCCGAGTTCCTCGACCGGCTGCGCGAGCTGGCCCCGGACTGCGTCCCGGTCGTGGCGTACGGCGCCCTGGTGCCGCCGGCCGCGCTGGAGATCCCCCGGCACGGCTGGGTCAACCTGCACTTCTCCCTGCTGCCCGCCTGGCGCGGGGCCGCCCCCGTCCAGCACGCCGTGCTGCACGGCGACGAGCTGACCGGCGCCAGCGTGTTCCAGCTGGAGCAGGGGCTGGACACCGGGCCGGTCTACGGCACCCTCACCGACGAGATCCGCCCCACCGACACCTCCGGCGACCTGCTGGAGCGGCTCGCCCACTCCGGGGCCGGCCTGCTGGTGGCGGTCCTCGACGCGATCGAGGCGGGCACCGCGCGGGCCGAGCCGCAGCCCGCCGACGGCGTGTCGCTGGCGCCGAAGCTGACCGTGGAGGACGCGCGCGTGCGCTGGGCCGAGCCGGCGTTCGCGGTGGACCGGCGCGTCCGCGCCTGCACCCCGGCACCCGGCCCCTGGACCACGTTCCGCGGCGAGCGGGTCAAGCTCGGCCCGGTCGCGCCGGTGGCCGACGGCCCGGAGCTGAAGCCCGGCGAGCTGCTCGTGGAGAAGTCCGGGGTGCTGGCCGGCACGGCCACCGGCCCGGTGCGCCTCGGCGAGGTGCGGGCCGCGGGCAAGCGGGCCATGCCGGCGGTCGACTGGGCGCGCGGCGCCCGGGTCGCAGCCGGGGAGGAGTTCGCGTGACGGGGCCGGCGGAGTGGCCGCGACAGGCACCTGCCGGCGGTCGCGGTAGCGCGGACCGGCGAGGCGGCGCGGACCGGCGGGGTGCGGGTCGGCCGGGCGGCGCGGACCGGCGTGCCGGCGGGGACCGGCGGGGCGACAGGCGACCCGCACGGCCGGTGGCCGACCTGCCCCGGCACGTCGCGTACGAGGCGGTCGCGGCGGTGCACCGCGACGACGCGTACGCCAACCTGGTGCTGCCGGCGATGCTGCGCGACGCCGGGCTGACCGGCCGCGACGCGGCCTTCGCCACCGAGTTGACGTACGGCACGCTGCGGCACACCGGCACCCTCGACGCGATCCTCGGCGACGCCGCCGGGCGGGACGTGGCCCGGATCGACCCGCCGGTGCGCGACGCGCTGCGCCTGGGCGCGTACCAGCTGCTGCACACCCGGGTGCCGGCGCACGCGGCGGTCTCCTCGACGGTCGACCTGGTCCGCGCGGTCGGCCCCGGCGCCACCGGGTTCGCCAACGCGGTGCTGCGCGAGGTCGCCAGCCGCGACGTGGACGCCTGGGTGGCGAAGATCGCCCCGGACGCGGAGACCGACCCGATCGGGCACCTGGCCCTGGCGTACAGCCACCCGCAGTGGATCGTCCGGGCGTTCGCCGAGGCGCTCGGCGGCGACCTGGGCGAGACCACCCGCCTGCTGATCGAGGACAACGAGCGTCCACCCGTGCACCTGTGCGCGCGGCCGGGCCGGGCCGACGCCGTCGAGCTGGCCGACGAGGTCGGCGGGGCCCCGGGCGCCTTCTCCCCGTACGCGGTCTACCTGGCCGGTGGCGCGCCGGGCGACCTGTCGGCGGTGACCGAGGGCCGGGCGCACGTGCAGGACGAGGGCTCCCAGCTCGTGGCCAACGCGCTCGCGGTCGCGCCGCTCGACGGCCCGGACGCGCACTGGCTCGACCTGTGCGCCGGGCCGGGCGGCAAGTCCGGCCTGCTCGGCGCGCTGGCCGCCCAGCGCGGGGCGGAGCTGACCGCGGTCGAGGTGTCGGAGCACCGGGCCCGCCTGGTCACCCAGGCCACCCGGGGGTTGCCGGTGACCGTGCTGAACACCGACGGGCGCACGGTCGGGGCCGATCCGCAGCTGCCGGAGGGGCACTTCGACCGGGTGCTGGTGGACGCCCCCTGCACGGGGCTGGGCGCGCTGCGCCGCCGGCCGGAGTCGCGCTGGCGGCGGCAGCCGTCGGACCTGCCGCCGCTGACCCGGCTGCAGCGCGAGCTGCTGTCGGCGGCCCTGCGCGCGACGCGCCCGGGTGGCCTCGTCGCCTACGTGACCTGCTCCCCGCACACCGTCGAGACGCACGTGACCGTGACCGAGGCGGCCCGCCGGGCCGGCGTGCCGGCGGACTTCGTCGACGCCCGGCCGCTGCTGCCGGCCGGCATGCCGGGGCTGGGGGACGGGCCGAGCGTGCAGCTGTGGCCGCACCGGCACGGCACGGACGCCATGTTCCTCGCGGTGCTGCGCCGGGGCTGAGCGCGACGGCCGGGCCGGGGCTCAGCCCCGGGCCCGGCCGTCGGCTTTCCGTAGCGGGGGCCGGGTCAGGTGACCGGCAGGACCTTGGTGCCGGCGCCCTTGACCGAGCGGGTGAGGTCGCGGTCGACCCAGAGGAAGCACTGCACGCCCCGGTTGCCGTCGTTCCACTCCGCCTCGCGGGCGTGGTAGAAGATCGTGCCGGCCCGGTATTTCATGTCCCCGTTGTTCGGCACCTTCGCGTAGGCGGCGACCAGGGCCAGGCAGCCCCGGTGGATGCGCTCCCCGTTCTTGTTGATCTGGTCGAAGGGGATGTCCGGGCCCTGGTGGACGCCGACGAACTCGGCCCGGTGCCGCTTCGTGCACGAAACGGCGGTCATCTCGGTGACGCGGTCGTTCTTGATCTTCGGGCTGAAGCAGCGGTAGGCCAGCGCGGAGTTGCCGGTCAACGCGCCCTTCAGGCTGCCGGTTCGCGTGACGGCAGTGGAGTCGTCCAGGCTCTCTTTCTCGTTCAGGTCGCAGCGGAACCAGCGGGCCCCGCCCGCCCAGGCCTGTTTCGACGGGAAGACGGTGGAGAGGAAGAGCCGGCCCGAGCGCCAGTCGCCGCCCACCGCCTTGTTGACCTCCCGGTCGCACTCGGCGCGAACCGCCTTCATCCCGGCCGACCCGGCGGCGGGGGAAGTGCTCCGGTCGGCGGCCGGCCCGGTCACCGTTCCGACGTGGATCGTCTCGACCCGGTGGGACGCCCCGCAGTCCACGGGGTTGTAGCTCGCGAGGTAGCCGACGTCCTCGAAGGCGGTGTGGCAGGCGCCGGCGGCCGGCACGAACTGCGTCGGGGCGGCCAGCGGCTTCCAGTCGTCGACGAGGTCGCCGTCCACCCCGGCCGGCGTGCCGCAGCCGGCCAGCGCCGTCGCCGTCGCACCCACGGCCAGTGCCGTCCACCATCGCCGCATCGGCCGACCTCCCCGTCGTTCGTGGTGCGGTGCCGCCGGCTGAGGGCGGCGAGGCGGCGGTTGCCGCCGTACGGCCCGGCCCCCGGCCCGTCGGCCCTCGGCGCCCGTGGCGCCCACGGAGCGGGAGCATACGGCACGCGCGCTCGGATCGTGGGTAGGCCCTCCGCCCCGGATCGATAGACTCCGCACCACCGGTCACGGTCGGGTCACGTGGCGTCCGGTGGTGCCGCGATGCGGGCGGGCGGTCGGCGCGTTCGTACACTTGCCCCGTGACCGTACCGCCGCCGATCGTCGCACCCAGCATCCTCGCCGCCGACTTCGCCCGCCTCGCCGAGGAGGTCCGCGCCGTCGAGGACGCCGCGGACTGGCTGCACGTGGACGTCATGGACAACCACTTCGTGCCGAACCTGACCATCGGGCTGCCCGTGGTGCAGAGCCTGCGGGCGGCGACCCGACTGCCGTTCGACGTGCACCTGATGATCACCGATCCGCGCCGGTGGGCCCCCGGGTACGCCGACGCCGGGGCGTACAACGTCACCTTCCACGCCGAGGCGTGCGACAACCCGGTGGCCCTGGCCAAGGACCTGCGGGCGGCCGGGGCCAAGGCCGGGCTGGCGATCGACCGGGACACCCCGATCGAGCCGTACCTGGAGCTGCTGCCCAGCTTCGACACCCTGCTGATCATGACGATCAAGGCCGGCTTCGGCGGGCAGCGGTTCATCCCGGAGTTGCTGGACAAGGTCCGCGCGGCCCGGCGGCACGTCGACGCCGGCCACCTGGAGCTGCGCATCGAGGTCGACGGCGGGATCGCCGCCGACACCATCGAGCAGGCGGCCGCGGCCGGCGCGGACGCCTTCGTCGCCGGCACCGCCGTCTACGGGGCCGACGACCCCGCCGAGGCGGTCCGCCGACTGCGGGACCTGGCGCGGCGAGCGGCCGCCGGGGCCTGAGGTGGACCCGGCCGGCGAGCGACCCGATGTGATCCTCGTCGTCGACGACGACGCGGACATCGCCCGGTTCGTCGAGTTCAACCTGCGCCTGCACGGCTTCGAGGTGCTGCACGCCAGCGACGGCCAGGAGGCCCTGGAGGTCATCGAGCGGCAGCGGCCCGACCTGGCCGTGGTGGACCTGATGATGCCGCGCGTCGACGGTCTGGAGCTGACCCGCCGGCTGCGCGCGGACCCGATGACCTCGGCCCTGCCGGTGATCATGCTGACCGCCAAGGGGATGACCTCGGACAAGGTCAACGGCCTCAGCGCCGGCGCGGACGACTACCTGGTCAAGCCGTTCGACACCGCCGAGCTGGTGGCCCGGGTCAGCTCCACCCTGCGCCGCAACAAGGAGTTCCGCGAGGTCTCCCCGCTGACCGGCCTGCCCGGCAACAGCCGGATCCGCCGGGAGATCAGCGACCGGGTACGCAGCGGCGCCGACTACGCCGTCGGCTACGTCGACATCGACCGGTTCAAGAGCGTCAACGACCGGTACGGCTTCGTCCGGGGTGACGAGTTCATCTCGGCGCTGGCCCGCAGCCTGCACCGGGCGGTCGTCTCGCTCGGGCTGCCGCCGGCCTTCCTCGGCCACGTCGGCGGCGACGACTTCGTCATCGTGTGCAGCCCGGAGCAGATCCGGCCGCTCACCTCCCGCGCGGTGGTGGACTTCGAGACCTCGGCCGACCGGCTCTACGACCCGGCCGACGCCGAGCGCGGCTACGTCGAGCTGAAGGACCGCCGGGGCAACATCCGGCGCGCGGCGCTGGTCACCCTCTCGATCGGGGTCTGCGTCTCCAACGCGCAGAAGCGCTTCACCAGTCCCCTGGAGGCCATCGCCGTGGCCTCCGAGATGAAGTCCGTCGCCAAGAGCCAACCCGGGTCGTACGTGGCCGTCGACCGGCGGCGCGGGGTCACCTGAGGCGTCCGGGCGACTGTGAAGTAGGTCGCCTCCGGGCAGACGCCCGCCGCCGGGCGTGCAACACTTCGGGGGTACCCACCACGCGCTGGCGGGACTCGGTGTAATTCCGAACCGGCGGTGATCCACGGTCCGACCGTGGTAAGCCCGCGACCCGGTCGGCTCTGCCGCCCGGTGGACCTGGTGAGAATCCGGGGCCGACGGTTGGGGCGGCTGCCGCCCCAGACAGTCCGGATGGGAGACAGCGCGCGGGACGGGGCGGGCCCGTGTGCCGGCCGCTGGACGGCGGCCGACGCGTGGGTACCCCCGGGGCGGCTCCGCCGTTCCCGGCCTCCGCCGCCGCCTGCCCGCGGCCACCCGGCCGCCTCCCCGGCCCCGCCAGCGCCCGACCGGCGAACGAGAGGGCAGGGCAGGGCGGATGGCCAGCGTCCCCGTCGACGAGGCGATGCGTCGGGCGATCGCGCTCGCGGCCCGCGGGCTCGGCACCACCAGTCCCAACCCCGTCGTCGGCTGCGTGCTGCTCGACGCGGGCGGCGAGATCGTCGGGGAGGGCTTCCACGCGTACGCGGGCGGCCCGCACGCCGAGATCGTCGCGCTCGCCCAGGCGGGCGAACGGGCCCGGGGCGGCACCGCCGTGGTCACCCTGGAGCCCTGCGACCACACCGGCCGCACCGGCCCGTGCAGCGTCGCCCTCATCCAGGCCGGCGTGGCCCGGGTGGTGGTCGCCGTGCCCGACCCCAACCCCGTCGCCTCCGGCGGGGCCGCCACCCTGCGCGCCGCCGGCGTCGCCGTCGAGGTCGGGCTGCGCGCCGCCGAGGCCGAGGCCGGCAACGTCGCCTGGCTGACCTCGATGCGCCGGGGCTGGCCGTACGTGATCTGGAAGTACGCCGCGACGCTGGACGGGCGCTCCGCCGCCGCCGACGGCAGCAGCATGTGGATCACCTCCGAGGCGGCCCGGATCGACGTGCACGCCCTGCGCGGCACCGTCGACGCGGTGCTCGCCGGGGTGGGCACCGTGCTGGCCGACGATCCCCGGCTCACCGCCCGCAACCTGCGCGACGGCAGCCTGGCCATCCGGCAGCCGCTGCGGGTGGTGGTCGACTCGTCGGGGCGTACCCCCGCCGACGCCCGGGTCCGCGACGGCGCCGCCCGGACCTGGGTCGCCACCGCCGCGGAGGTCGGGGCCGGCCCGGACGGCCGGGTCGACCTGCCGGCGCTGCTCGCCGAGCTGCACCACCGGGGCGTGCGGGCCGCGCTGCTGGAGGGCGGGCCCCGGCTGGCCGGCGCGTTCCTCGCCGCCGGCCTCGTCGACAAGATCGTCGGGTACGTCGCGCCGAAGCTGCTCGGCGCGGGCCCGACCGCGCTGCTCGACGCCGGCGTCGGCACGATCGCCGACGCCATCGACCTGGAACTCACCGACGTCAGGCAGGTCGGCCCCGACCTGCGGATCACCGCGCTGCCCCGGAAGAGGGAGGGCTGACAATGTTCACCGGCATCGTCGAGGAGCTGGGCGAGGTCGTCCGGGTCGCCGACACGGGAGGCGACTCCGCGCTGGTCGCCATCCGCGGCCCCCTGGTCACCGAGGACGCCCGGCACGGCGACTCCATCGCCGTCAACGGGGTCTGCCTCACCGTGGTCGACGTCGACGGCGGCGTCTTCACGGCCGACGTGATGGGCGAGACCCTGCGCCGCTCCGCCCTCGGCGCGCTGTGCCCGGGCGACCCGGTCAACCTGGAGCGCGCCGCGGCGCTGAACAGCCGCCTCGGGGGGCACATCGTGCAGGGCCACGTGGACGGCGTCGGCGAGGTGCTGTCCCGGGAGCCGGCCGCGCAGTGGGAGACGGTCCGCTTCCGCCTCCCCACCGACCTCGCCCGGTACGTGGTGGAGAAGGGCTCGATCACCGTCGACGGCGTCTCGCTGACCGTGGCCGGAGTCGGGCCGGACTGGTTCACCGTCGGCCTGATCCCCACCACCCTCAAGCTCACCACCCTCGGCTCCCGGGGCGTCGGGGAGCCGGTCAACCTGGAGGTGGACGTGCTGGCCAAGTACGTCGAGCGGCTACTCGGCGACCGGCTGGCCGGGGGCGAGCGGTGATGGGCCCCCTCGGCTGGCTGCTCGACGCCCAGGTGCACGTCGCCGGCTCGCCGGTGCTGGTCCGCGAGATCGTCGGCAACGTCTTCGGGCTGGCCTCCGCGCTGCTCGGCCTGCGCCGGCTGGTCTGGGCGTGGCCGGTCGGCATGGTCGGCAACGCGCTGCTGTTCACCGTCTTCCTCGGCGGGGTGTTCGCCACCCCGCAGGAGCACGACCTGTACGGCCAGGCCGGCCGGCAGGTCTTCTTCTTCGCGGTCAGCCTCTACGGCTGGTGGCGCTGGCGGCGCAACCGCCGTCTCGGCGTCGCCGGCGACGGGGCGGTCGTGCCGCGTTGGGCCACCGGACGGGAGCGCCTCGGCCTGCTGGCGGCCGCCGCGGCCGGCACCGCCGCCGCGTACCCGGTGCTGGCCGCGCTCGGCTCCTGGGGCCCGCTGCCGGACGCCTGGATCCTCACCGGCAGCCTGCTGGCCACGTACGGCATGGCGCGTGGCTGGGTGGAGTTCTGGCTGGTCTGGATCGCGGTGGACGCCGTCGGCGTGCCGCTGCTGCTGCGGGGCGGCTTCTACCCGTCGGCCGCCATGTACCTCGTCTACGGCGGGTTCTGCGGGTGGGGCCTGGTCGCCTGGTGGCGCACCTCCCGCGCCGCCCGCCCGGCCGACGCCGCGATCCCGCCCACGTACTCGGAGGCCGTCGCATGAGCGAGACCACCTTCGGCAGCATCGAACAGGCGGTGGCCGACATCGCCGCCGGCCGTCCCGTCGTCGTGGTCGACGACGCCGACCGGGAGAACGAGGGGGACCTGATCTTCGCGGCCGAGCTGGCCACCCCGGAGCTGGTCGCGTTCATGGTCCGCTACACCTCCGGCTACATCTGCGTGCCGCTCACCGAGAGCGAGTGCGACCGGCTGGACCTGCCGCCGATGCACCACACCAACCAGGACCGCCGGGGCACCGCGTACACGGTGACGGTGGACGCCCGGGAGGGGGTCAGCACCGGCATCTCGGCGGCCGACCGGGCGCACACGATCCGGCTGCTCGCCGCCCCGTCCACCGATTCGACCGACCTGGCGCGGCCCGGGCACGTCGTGCCGCTGCGCGCCCGCGAGGGCGGGGTGCTGCGCCGGCCCGGGCACACCGAGGCGGCCGTCGACCTGACCCGGCTGGCCGGGCTGCGCCCGGCCGGCGTGCTCTGCGAGCTGGTCAACGACGACGGCACCATGATGCGCCTGCCGGACCTGGAGAAGTTCTGCGCCGAGCACGGGCTGACCCTGGTCACCATCGCCGACCTGATCGCCCACCGGCGGCGTACGGAGAAGCAGGTGGAGCAGGTGGCGTCGGCCCGGATGCCGACGCCGTACGGGGTGTTCCGGGCGCTGGGCTACCGCGCCGAGCACGACCCCGCAGAGCACATCGCCCTGGTCATGGGCGACCTGGGCGACGGGCGGGACGTGCTGGTCCGGGTGCATTCCGAGTGCCTGACCGGGGACGTCTTCGGCTCCCTGCGCTGCGACTGCGGGCCGCAGTTGCAGGCCGCGCTGGCCCGGGTCGCGCAGGAGGGGCGCGGGGTGGTGCTCTACGTGCGCGGGCACGAGGGGCGGGGGATCGGCCTGCTGCACAAGCTCCAGGCGTACCAGCTCCAGGACCTGGGCCGGGACACCGTGGACGCCAACCTCGACCTGGGGCTGCCGGCGGACGCCCGGGACTACGGCACCGGCGCGCAGATCCTGTACGACCTCGGCGTCCGGTCGATGCGGCTGCTGACCAACAACCCGGCCAAGCGGGCCGGGCTGGAGGGGTACGGGCTGACCGTCACCGGCCGCGAGGGGCTGCCGGTGCGGCCGCACCCCGAGAACGTGCGCTACCTGCGCACCAAGCGGGACCGGATGGGTCACCTGCTGGACGAGTTGGACGAGGTGACCGAGGCGCCGTCGGGGCGCCCGGCCACCGGCGACGAGATCGGAGCGTAGCCATGGCGGGATTCGGCGAGCCGGGGGTCGAGGCGGTCGACGCCGCCGGGATGACCGTCGGGGTGGTCGCGGCGCGCTGGCACGGCGAGCTGACCGACCACATGGTCGACCGGGCCGTCGCCGCCGCGCGGGCGTGCGGCGCGCGGGCGGTGGTGGCCCGGGTGGCCGGGTCGGTGGAGCTGCCCGTGGTGGCGCAGGCGATGGCCCGCCGGTTCGATGTGGTGGTCGCCCTCGGGGTGGTCGTCCGCGGGGCGACCGCCCACTTCGACTACGTCTGCCGCTCGGTCACCGACGGGCTGACCCGGGTGGCGCTGGACGAGGGCAAGCCGGTCGCCCACGGCGTGCTCACCGTGGACACCATCGAGCAGGCCCGGGACCGGGCCGGGCTGCCCGGCTCCGCCGAGGACAAGGGCTGGGCGGCGACCGTGGCGGCGCTGGACGCGGCGCTGGCGATCCGCGGCCTGTCCGCCGCGCTGGCGCAGCGGGTCGGCTTCGCCGGCTGACCCGCGGCCGCGCCCGGCCCCCGCGGCCGCGCCCGGCCCCCGCGGCCGCGCCCGGCCCCGCGGCCGCGCGCGGCCGCCGCCGGGCGCGGCCGCGGCCGGGCGCGATGTCGCCGACATGGCGCTATCCGGGCCGGCACGATGCCGCAATGTCGCCGACATGGCGGGGCCCGGCCCGTCGGCCGGCCCGGTCGGCCCGGTCGGCCCGCCGCCGGGCCGGCCGTCAGAGCCGGCCGGCCTCGATGATCCGGCGCAGGAACTGCCGGGTACGGGGCTGGGTCGGCTCGCCGAGCACCTGCTGCGGCGGCCCGGACTCGACGACCCGCCCGCCGTCGAGGAAGCACACCTGGTCGGCGACCTCCCGGGCGAAGCCCATCTCGTGGGTGGCCAGCACCATCGTCATCCCGTCGGCCTTCAGGTCGCGGATCATCGCCAGTACCTCGCCCACCAGCTCCGGGTCCAACGCCGAGGTGACCTCGTCGAGCAGGATCAGCCGGGGGGAGTTGGCCAGCGCCCGGACGATCGCCACCCGCTGCTGCTGCCCGCCGGAGAGCCGGTCCGGGTACGCGTCCGCCTTCCCGCCCAGCCCCACCCGGTCGAGTAGCTCCCGGGCCTGCGCCTCGGCCTCCGCCCGGGCCCGCCGGTGCACCCGGCGCGGGGCGAGGGTGATGTTCTCCAGCACGCTCAGGTGCGGGAAGAGGTTGTACGACTGGAACACCATCCCGATCCGGCGGCGCACCCGGTCCGGGTCGATCCGGGGATCGGAGATGTCCTCCCCGTCCAGCTCGATGGTGCCGTCGTCCAGCTCCTCCAGCAGGTTGACGCAGCGCAGCAGGGTCGACTTGCCCGACCCGGACGCCCCGATCAGCGCCACCACCTGGTGCTCGGCGACGGTCAGGTCCAGGCCGTCGAGCACCACGTTGCCGCCGAACTCCTTACGTAGCCCACGGCACCGCAGCAGGGTCATCGTCCTCCTCCCTGCCGCCGGGCCGAGCGCAGCGTCACCCAGTCGGTGACGGCGATCAGCGGGATCGCCAGCAGCACGAACAGCGCCCCGGCCAGGATGTACGGCGTGTAGTTGAACGTCTCGGCGGTGGCGATCTGCGCAACGCGTACGGCGTCGATCGGGCCGGCCAGGGAAACCAGCCCGACGTCCTTCTGCAGCGCGACCACGTCGTTGAGCAGGGGCGGAGCCACCCGCCGGACGG
Organism: Micromonospora olivasterospora; assembly: GCF_007830265.1. NCBI lineage: Bacteria > Bacillati > Actinomycetota > Actinomycetes > Micromonosporales > Micromonosporaceae > Micromonospora > Micromonospora olivasterospora. The sequence goes on along the minus strand of NZ_VLKE01000001.1, from coordinate 6,857,462 downwards.
CCTGCGGCAGCACCACGTGCCGCATCGTCTGCCGGTACGTCAGCCCCAGCGAGCGGGCCGCCGCGAGCTGACTGGGGTGCACCGACTCGATGCCGGCCCGGAACACCTCGGCCAGGTAGCCGCCGTACGTCAGCACGAGGGCGAACCCGCCGAGCACCAGCACCGACGGCATGCCCTGCAGCCGCAGCCCCGGCACCCCGAGCGTCAGCACGTAGAGCACGATGATCAGCGGCAGGCCGCGGAAGGTGTACGTGTATCCCGCGGCCAGGGCCCGGACCGGAAAGAACACCGGCCCGCGCAGCGTACGCAGAATCGCGACCAGCAGCCCGAGCAGCAGCGCCCCCACCGCGCAGCAGACCAGCAGCCGGAGGTTGAGCCAGAGCCCGGACAGCACCGCCGGCAGCGCGTCCCGGGCGATCGCCGGGTCCAGGAACGACTCGCGGACCCGGTCCCAGCCGGGCGCGCCGGTCACCGCGACGACCAGCAGCGTGCCGAGCGCCGCCGTGGACGCGGCGGCGACCAGCACGCTGGAGACCGTCTGCCGGCGGCGGTACGCGGCCCGGCGCCGCTGCGCCTCCGACGGGATGTGCGGAGCGAGGGTCACGTCAGCTCGGCCGCCCCCGCCGCCTGGGCGAGCCACTTCTGCTCCAGCTGCCGGAGCGTGCCCGCGTCGGCGAGCTTGCCCACGGCGTCGCTCACGCACGCGGTCAGCGGCGAGCCCTTGTCCAGCAGCAGCCCGAACGCCTCCGGCGTGCCGACCTGCGGCACCTGCCCGACGATCGTCGCGTCGGTCAGCTCCGCGCCGGTGATGTAGAAGGCGGTCGGCAGGTCGACCACGAGGCCGTCGAGCTGCCCGTTCTGGAGGGCCTTCTTGGCGTCGTCGTTGCTGTTGTAGACCTGCGGCTGCACGGTCGGCTTGATCACCTCGGTGATCGCCCGGTAGCTGGTGGTGCCCACCTGGGCGCCGAGCTTCGCGTCGCGCAGGTCCGCCAGGGACGTCCTCCCCACGATCTTGGACGACTTCAGCGCGATGACCGTCTGCCGCACCTGGTAGTACGGCGCGGAGAAGTCGACCGCCCGCTTGCGCTCCTCGGTGATGGAGAACTGGTTGATGTCGAAGTCGAAGCTCTTGGGGCCGGGGGCGATGGCGGCGTCGAACTTGACCCGGGTCCAGGCGACGTCGCCGCGGGCGTACCCGAGCTGCTCGGCCACCGCGTACGCCACAGCGGCCTCGAATCCTTCGCCGTTGTCCGGCTTGTTGTCCTTGAACCACGGCTCGTACGCCGGCTCGTCGGTGGCGACGGTGAGCTTGCCCGGGGTCCGGGTGCGCAGGCTGTCCTTCGTGCAGGACGCCGCGGCGGCGCTGGCGGTCGTGGCGGGGGCGGGGTCGTCCTGCGGCGCGCAGGCGGCGACCGCGACGAGGACGGCGCCGGCCGCGCCGAGCGCGAGGATACGGGAGGTGCTGGCCATGGCGGACAGCGTAGAACCACGGGCGGACACGACAGCGGCTCCTTCCACCATGCTGGTAGGGAACTCCGTCACACGCGGTTATCGGCGTCCACGACGCCCCATCCCCCCTGGCGGGCCGTCCCGGTGGTCGGACCGACCGGACCCGCTGCCCGCGTCGACGGTGGCGAGCTGGAAGAATCGCCTTCCGTGAAGACGTTCGACGAGTTGTTCGCCGAGCTGCGGGACAAGGCCGCGGCCGGCACCCCGGGTTCGGGCACGGTCGCCGCGCTCGAGAAGGGCGTGCACTTCATCGGCAAGAAGGTCGTCGAGGAGGCGGCCGAGTCGTGGATGGCGGCCGAGCACGAGGGCCCGGAGCGGGCGGCCGAGGAGATCTCCCAGCTGCTCTACCAGACGCAGGTGCTGATGCTGGCCACCGGTCTCGAACTCAAGGACGTGTACCGACATCTGTGAGTGCCCCCACCCGCTGATCAACACCGATCGAAGGAGCACTCCGCCATGCTGCGTGTCGCCATCCCCAACAAGGGCACCCTGGCCGAGCCGGCCGCCCAGATGCTGCGCGAGGCCGGATACCGGCAGCGCCGCGACCCCAAGGACCTCGTCTGCGCCGACGACGCCAACGACGTCGAGTTTTTCTACCTGCGCCCCCGCGACATCGCCACCTACGTCGGCTCCGGCGACCTGGACCTCGGCATCACCGGCCGGGACCTGCTGGTCGACTCCGGCGCCCCGGCCGAGGAGGTGGTCGACCTCGCCTTCGGCGGCGCCACCTTCCGCTTCGCCGCCCGCCCCGGCACCCTCACCTCGGCCAAGGAGCTGGGTGGCCACCGGATCGCCACCGCGTACCCGGGGGCGGTCCGCCGCTACCTGGACGAGCACGGGCTGACCGCCGACGTGATCCGGCTCGACGGCGCGGTGGAGAACGCCGTCCGGCTCGGCGTCGCCGACGTGGTGGCCGACGTGGTCTCCACCGGGGCCACCCTGCGCCAGGCCGGCCTGGAGATCATCGGGGAGCCGCTGCTGGTCTCCTCGGCGGTGCTGGTCCGCCGGGCCGACGCCCCCGAGCACCCGCAGGCCGCGCAGCTGCTGCGCCGGCTGCACGGGGTGCTGGTCGCCCGGCGGTACGTGATGCTCGCCTACGACGTTCCGGCCGGGCTGCTCGACCGGGCCAGCTCGCTGACCCCCGGCATCGAGTCGCCCACCGTCTCCCCGCTGCACCGCGAGGGCTGGGTGGCGGTGCAGGCGATGGTGCAGCGCGACGACGTGCACCGGATCATGGACGCGCTCTACGAGCTGGGCGCCCGGGCGATCCTGGTCACCAACATCCACGCCTGCCGACTGTGAGGCCGCCGCCCCCGGCCGCCGCGCTGGCGCTGGTAGTTCTCGGCGGCGCCGCCTCCGCGGCCCAGGGCGCGGTCAACGCGGAGCTGGGGGAGCGGGTCGGCGAGCCCGTCCTCGGGGCGCTCGTCAACAACCTCGGCGGCTGCCTGCTGGTGCTCGGCCTGCTGGCGCTGCCGTCCACCCGGGCCGGGCTCGGCGCGCTGCGCCGGGCCCGGCTGCCCTGGTGGGCGTACCTCGGCGGGCTGGGCGGGGCGGGCATCGTGACCGTCGCCACGTACGTCGTGCCGGTGCTCGGGGTGGCGGTCTTCACCATCGCCCAGGTGGCGGGCGGCAGCCTCGGCGGGCTCGGGGTGGACCGGGCGGGGCTCGCCCCGGTCGGGCGGCTGCGGCTGACCGTACCCCGGGTCGTCGGCGCGCTGCTCGGCGTCGCGGCCGTGGCCCTGGCCCAGCTCGGCCAGCCGGTCGGCGGTCTCGCCGTCGGGCTGGTCCTGCTCGCCGTCGCCGGCGGGCTGGCCGTCGCGCTGCAGTCCGCGCTCAACGGCCGGGTGGCCGCCGCCGGCGGCACCACCGCCGGCATCGCCGTCAACTTCGCCGTCGGCACCCCGGCCATCGTGCTGGTGACCGCGCTCGCCGGGCTGTTCACCGGGCCCGCGCCGCGCTGGCCGGGCGACTGGTACCTGTACGCGGGCGGCCTGCTCGGGGTCGGGATCGTCCTCGCCCTGATGGTCGGGGTGCGCGCGGTGGGGGTGCTGCGCACGGGGCTCGCCCTGGTCGCCGGCCAGCTCGGCGGCGCCCTGCTGCTGGACGTCGCGCTGCCGGGCGGGGCCGGGCCGCGGCTGCCCGTGCTGGCCGGCGCCGCGCTCACCCTGGCCGCCGTGCTGGTCGCCGGCCGCGGCACCCGTCCGCCGGCCCCGCCGGACAGACCGCCCGCGTCGCCCGCGCCGCCCGCGTCGCCCGCGTCGCCCGCGCCGTCCGCGCCGCCCGCGCCGCCCCCGGCCAGTTCGGTGACGCCTGACCGGGGTTGATCGCCTGGCTGGGGTGATCGACACGATGTCGCCGACATGGGGCGATCCCCTGCAGGCGGATGCCCCCGTGTCGGCGACATGGTGTTGATCTTGCCGCCGCCGGCGCGGCGTTGAGCTTGCCGCCGCCGGCGCGGCGTTGAGCTTGTCCCCGCCGGCACGGCGTTGATCTTGTCCCCGGCGGCACCGTTGATATCGCTCCTCGGGCGAGCGCGTGTGGCGGCCGGTGGGGCGCCGGAGCCGGATGGCAGACTGGAGGGGTGAGCGACACGCAACTGGTCACCCTGCGCCCGCGCCGGATCCGGGTGGTCTGCTGGGCATCGGCCGCCGCCCTGCTCGTCGTGTTCAGCCTGGTGGCCACCTCGCTGACCGGTCCGACCGGCGACGGCTACGGCACGTTCCAGCGCGGCGACCAGCTCGCCATGGTCGGCCTGGGCGTCTTCGGCGCGCTGGGCTTCCTGCTGTTCACCCGGCCCCGCGTCGAGGCCGACGCCCGGGGGGTGCGGGTGCGCAACGTGATCGGCTCGTACGAGCTGCCCTGGGAGGTCGTTCGGGGGGTGCGCTTCGACCGGGGCGCGCCCTGGGCCAGCCTGGAGCTGCACGACGACGACCTGCTGCCGATGGTGGCGCTCCAGGCCGCCGACAAGGAGCTGGCGGTCGAGGGCGTCCGGGCGCTGCGCCGGCTGCACCAGGCGCACCTCGCGAGGCTCGCCGACCAGCCCACCCGTGGCTGACGCCTTCCGGCCTCGCCGCACCGCCCTCCCGTGACCGCAGGTGCACGGAAACCGTGCCTGTGCCGTGCCGGATGGCCACTCTTTCCGTGAACGAGTGGCCGGTTGGAGGCGACATGTGTGCGGCGGGGCGAGTTGGGGGCGGAGCCGGCGAGGGTGTAGTGTTGCTGAGTCGACCAGACCGCCCCCGCCACGTGCGTGCGGGCGGTCCCGAAGCGGAGCGCCCGCTCCCACCCGAGTCGCCCCAGTCGGCGGCCGGGTCCGGTCACCGGTTCCGGGCACGCCCCGGCTCCGGATGCGCGATCATGTGATCGTGCCGACCGGTCGAGCGGGCCCTGGCATGCGCCAGGGCTTTCTGCTTTCCAGTTCGGTTCCCACCACGGGAGCCGAGGGGTCGGCACCGTGACAGAGCACGGGAGCCGCGGAGTCGGCCACCGTGACAGAACTCGACTCGAGGAGGCCCCATCAGCGTCGAACCACGCGTGAACGAGCAGATCCGGGCACGTGAGGTCCGACTGGTCGGCCCTGAGGGTGAGCAGGTGGGCATCGTCCCGCTGGAGCGCGCCCTTCAGCTGGCCGCGGACGTCGACCTGGACCTGGTCGAGGTTGCGCCGATGGCGCGCCCGCCGGTGTGCAAGCTCATGGACTTCGGCAAGTTCAAGTACGAGAGCGCACTGAAGGCGCGCGAAGCGCGGCGTAACCAGCAGCAGACCGTCATCAAGGAGATGAAGCTCCGGCCAAAGATCGACCCGCACGACTACGAGACCAAGAAGGGTCACGTGGTGCGGTTCCTCAAGGCCGGCGACAAGGTCAAGGTGACGATCATGTTCCGCGGTCGGGAGCAGAGTCGCCCGGAGCTGGGGTACCGGCTCCTGCGCCGGCTCGAGTCCGAGATCTCGGAGCTGGGGTACGTCGAGGCCGCTCCGAAGCAGGACGGTCGAAACATGATCATGGTGCTCGCGCCGCACCGCGCCACGAAGGCCGCCGCCACGGCTGCCCGCGGTGGCGCGCCGCGCGAGCGGGAGGCCGGCGCCGCGGAGGCGCCGACGGCCGAAGCGGCCGAACCCGCCGGGACCACCGGCGAGTAACAGGGGAGAAGACGTACCAATGCCGAAGATGAAGAGCCACACGGGCATGGGCAAGCGGGTCAAGGTGACCGGCAAGGGCAAGATTGTTGCCCAGCAGGCCGGCCTCCGGCACAACCTGGAGAAGAAGGCCTCCACCCGGACCCGCCGGCTGACCGGCACGGTCGAGCTGGTCAAGGCCGACGTCAAGCGCATCAAGAAGCTGCTCGGCCGCTGACGCGCGCCACCTGAACCGAAAAAGGAGTTGAGATGGCACGCGTCAAGCGGGCTGTGAACGCCCAGAAGAAGCGCCGTACCCTGTTGGAGACCGCGAGTGGCTACCGCGGTCAGCGCTCCCGGCTCTACCGCAAGGCCAAGGAGCAGGTGCTGCACTCGATGCAGTACGCCTACCGGGACCGCCGCGACCGCAAGGGCGACTTCCGGCAGCTGTGGATCACCCGGATCAACGCGGGCGCCCGCGCCAACGGGATGACCTACAACCGGCTGATCCAGGGCCTGAAGCTGGCCGGCGTCGAGGTCGACCGCAAGATCCTGGCCGACCTGGCCGTCAACGACGCCACGGCGTTCGCCGCCATCGTCGAGGTCGCCCGCGCCGCCGTGGCGGCTGAGGGCACCGGTGGCGCGGCGGCTCAGGCCGCCTGATCCGCCGTACCTGAGCCGAGGCGTCCCCCGTGTCCGCAGCGACGCGCGGGGGACGCCTCGGCCGTCTTCCGGGACCGGACACCATGCTCTTCACCCCGCGTACCCCCAGGGTCGCCGCCGCCCGCCGGCTGCACCGCCGCCGCGACCGCGACGAGACCGGCCGGTTCCTCGCCGAGGGCCCGCAGGCCGTCCGGGAGGCCCTGGCCCGCCCGGGCACCGTTGTCGAACTGTTCGGCACCCCCGCCGCCCTCGACCGGTACGCCGACCTGGCCGCCCGCGCGGTCGGCGCCGACGTGCCGGTCTCGCCGGTCACCGACGACGCCCTCGCGGCGCTCGCCGAGACGGTGGCCCCGCAGGGCCTCGTCGCCGTGTGCCGGCACCTGGACGTGCCGCTGGAGCGGGCCCTCGCCGGCGGTCCCCGGCTGGTGGCGGTGCTCGCCGAGATCCGCGACCCGGGCAACGCCGGCACCGTCCTGCGCACCGCCGACGCCGCCGGGGCCCAGGCGGTGGTCTTCGCCGGCGACGCGGTCGACCCGTACAACGGCAAGTGTGTGCGGGCCTCGGCCGGTAGCCTCTTCCACCTCGACGTGGCCCGGGCCGCCGACCCGGGCGCGGTGGTCGCGGCCCTGCGGGCCGCCGGCCTCACCGTGCTGGCCACCACCGGGTACGGCGACAGCGACCTCGACGACCTCGCCGACGCCGGTGCGCTGGCCATCCCGACGGCCTGGCTGTTCGGCTCGGAGGCGCACGGCCTGCCGGCGGAGCTGACCGCCGCCGCCGACGCCCGGGTCCGGGTGCCGCTGCACGGGCGCGCAGAGAGCCTCAACCTGGCTGCGGCGGCGGCCGTCTGCCTGTACGCTTCAGCGAGAGCACTGCGCTGACGCCCCCAGCGGTTCGGGCGTGCGCGGTCGTCACAGCAGGGGAGTGTCGTCCACATGGTGAACGCGCCACGGCGTTCGTTTAGCCAGCCCGCCGGTGTCGGCGGGCGGCAGGCCTGACCCTTCCTCCTGCACGATCTCCCACCGGCGGGCTGCGGCACAGCCGCGCGTCCGTAGACTCGCTTCGCCGCCCGTGACGGGCCGGCGCCGCCGTGAGGGAGTGCCCGTACGCCATGACCTACCGCAACGATCCGTACGACCCGAAGCAGGTCGCCCTGCTCGACCCGGACGCCCTGGCCGAGGCCGTCGCCGACGCCGAGCGCGCGTTCGCCGCCGCCGCCGACCCGGACGCGCTGACCGCGCTGCGCCCCGCGCACCTCGGCGACCGGTCGCCGGTCTCGCTGGCCCGCCGGGAGATCGGTGCGCTGCCGCCCGCCGCGAAGGCCGACGCCGGCAAGCGGGTCAACGAGGCCCGCCGGGCGATCGAGGCCGGCTACGCCGCCCGCGCCGAGGTCCTCGAACGCGAGCAGGCCGCCCGGGTGCTGGTCGAGGAGCGGGTGGACGTCACCCTGCCGTACGACCGCCGGCCGCGCGGCGCCCGGCACCCGCTGAGCGTGCTGATGGAGCAGATCAGCGACCTGTTCGTGGGGATGGGATACGAGGTGGCCGAGGGGCCCGAGGCCGAGCTGGAGTGGACCAACTTCGACGCCCTCAACATCCCCGCCGACCACCCGGCCCGCGGCCTGATGGACACGTTCCACATCGCCGCGCCCGCCGGTGCCGAGAGCTCCGGCCTGGTGCTGCGCACCCACACCTCCCCGGTGCAGGCGCGCACCATGCTGACCCGCAAGCCGCCGATCTACGTGGTCGTGCCCGGCCGCGTCTACCGCACCGACGAGCTGGACGCCACCCACGCGCCGGTCTTCCACCAGGTGGAGGGCCTGGTGGTCGACAAGGGCATCACCATGGCCCACCTGCGTGGCACCCTGGACCACTTCGCCCGGGCCATGTTCGGCGAGAACGCCAGGACCCGCTGGCGGCCGCACTACTTCCCGTTCACGGAGCCGTCGGCGGAGTTCGACGTGTGGTTCCCGGAGCACCGGGACGGGCCGCAGTGGGTCGAGTGGGGCGGCTGCGGCATGGTCAACCCCCGGGTGCTGCGCGCCTGCGGGATCGACCCGGAGGTCTACTCCGGTTTCGCGTTCGGCATGGGCATCGACCGGACGGTGATGGTCCGGCACGGGGTCAGCGACATGCGGGACATGGCCGAGGGGGATCTGCGGTTCACCTGCGCGTTCGGGACCGGGTCCTAGACGCCCGCCACAAGCTACGGAGACGGTGGTCACATAGTCATGCGAGTTTCTGTCAGTTGGCTGCGGGAGTACGTCGACCTCCCCGTCGACCTGCCCGCCGCGGACCTGGAGCAGGCGCTGATCGACCTCGGCATCGAGGTCGAGTCCGTCGTGGACCTGCGCGCGACGGTCACCGGCCCGTTGGTCGTCGGTGAGGTCCTGGAGATCGAGGAGCTGACCGGCTTCAAGAAGCCGATCCGGTTCTGCCGGGTCGACGTGGGCGCCGCGAACGGCACCGGCGAGCCGCAGGAGATCGTCTGCGGGGCGCGCAACTTCGCCCCCGGCGACCGGGTGGTGGTGATCCTCCCTGGTGGGGTGCTGCCCGGCAACTTCGCCATCGGCGCGCGCAGGACGTACGGGCGCAACTCCAACGGCATGATCTGTTCGGCGAAGGAGTTGGGGCTGGGCGACGACCACTCGGGCATCATCGTGCTGCCCGAGGACACCCCGGCCAAGCCCGGCGACGACGCGCGGCCGGTGGTCGGCCTCGACGACGTGGTCGTCGAGCTGGAGATCACCCCCGACCGGGGGTACGCGCTCAGCGTCCGGGGCATCGCCCGCGAGCTGGCCCACGCCCTCGGCGTGCCGTTCCGCGACCCGGGTCTGGTGCCCGTCCCGGGCGGGACGGCGGAGCCGGCGTACCCGGTCGAGGTGCGCGACACCGTCGGCTGCGACCGGTTCACCGCCCGGATGGTGCGCGGCATCGACCCGACCGCGGCCACCCCCGGCTGGATGCAGCAGCGGCTCACCGTGGCCGGCATCCGCAGCATCTCGCTGGCGGTCGACATCACCAACTACGTCATGCTCGAGCTGGGCCAGCCGATGCACGCCTTCGACGCCGACCGGATCAGCGGGCCGCTGGTGGTGCGCCGGGCCGACCCGGGGGAGAAGGTGACCACCCTGGACGGGGTGGCCCGCACCCTCACCGCGGAGGACATGGTCATCTGCGACGACACCGGCCCCGTCTCCCTCGCCGCAGTGATGGGTGGCGAGACCAGCGAGGTCGTCGCCTCGACCACCAACGTGCTGTTCGAGGCCGCCCACTGGGACCCGGTGATGGTCGGGCGCACCGCCCGCCGGCACCGGCTGTTCAGTGAGGCGGCGAAGCGCTGGGAGCGCGGCGTCGACCCGGCCATGTCGCTGGTCGCCATCGAGCGGGCCGTGCGGCTGCTCACGGAGCACGCCGGCGGCACGATCGGGGACGAGGTCCTCGACATCGACCACGTCCGGCCGCGTACCCCGGTCAGCATCCCGGCTGACCTGCCGACCCGGCGGGTGGGCGTGCCGTACTCGCCGGAGCGGGTGGTGTCGCTGCTGGAGCAGGTCGGCTGCACCGTCACCCGGGGCGTCGACCGGATGGGCGAGGACCCGGGCTCGGCCGGGGTCGCCGCCGGCGGCGCGGAGGTGCTCACCGTCGTGCCGCCGACCTGGCGCCCGGACCTCACCGACCCGGCAGACCTGGTCGAGGAGGTGGTCCGCCTCGACGGGTACGACCGGGTGCCGTCGGTGCTGCCGACCGCGCCCCGGGGCGGGGGCTGACCTGGCAGCAGCGGCGCCGCCGGGCCGTGGCCCGGTCGCTCGCCGAGCGCGGGTACGTCGAGGTGCTGGCCCACCCGTTCGTGTCCCCCGAACTGGCCGACCTGCTCGGCCTGCCGGCCGACGACCCGCGCCGCGCCGCGGTGCGGGTGGCCAACCCGCTGTCGGAGGAGGAGCCGCTGCTGCGCACCACGCTGCTCGGCCCGCTGCTCGGCATCCTCAGGCGCAACCTCGGCCGGGGCCTGCGCGACGTGTCCCTGTACGAGATCGGCGTGGTCTTCCACCCGCGTCCCGGTGCGGGCGCCCCGCCCGCCATGGGCGTGGACCGGCGGCCCACCGACGCCGAGTTCGCCGCCGCCGACGCGGTCGTGCCGCACCAGCCCCGGCACGTCGCCGTGGTGCTGGCCGGGGACGCCGAGCCCGCGGGCTGGTGGGGCGCCGGCCGGCCGGCCGGCTGGGCGGACGCGATCGAGGCCGGGCGGACGGTGCTCGCGGCCGCCGGCATCCCGGCCGACCGGGTCGAGGTGCGGGCCGCCGATTACGCCCCCTGGCACCCCGGCCGCTGCGCGGAACTGCTGGTCGACGGGGCCGTGGTCGGCCACGCCGGCGAGCTGCACCCGGCCGTGGTGGCCGCGCTCGAGCTGCCCCGGCGCACCAGCGCCATGGAGTTGGACCTGGACGCGCTGCCGGCCGCCGCGGTCGTTCCGGCGCCGACGGTCTCCACGTTCCCGCCGGCGCTGATCGACGTGGCCCTGGTGGTGGACGAGTCGGTGCCGGCGGCGGACGTCCAGCGGGCCCTGGCCGAGGGCGCCGGGGACCTGCTGGAGGCGGTGCGCCTGTTCGACGTGTACGCCTCGGAGCAGCTCGGCGCCGGGCGCAAGTCCCTGGCGTACAAGCTGACCTTCCGCGCCCCGGAGCGGACGCTGACGGTCGAGGAGGCGGTGGCCGCCCGTGACGCGGCGGTCGCCGTCGCGGCGGAGCGCTTCGGCGCCACCCTGCGGGGCGCCTGAGGTGGGCGGAGGGGCCCCTTGTTGTCGCGTTCGGCGCAAGGGGCCCCGGTCGACCGGTCCCCGGCTCCACCGGCGCCCGGTGCGGGTGCCGACGCCGACCGCCCGCGCGGGCCGCGCCCGTCGAATCTCCCGGCTCCGCCGTTCCTGCCTGCGAGCGGGTGGGATACTGCCCTAAACGGGCATAAGTAGGGCAAACTCACGTGGTGACGCGGGGTAAGGCGGCTGAGCTGCCAGGAAGCCGCCAGCCTCCCAACCGGGCCGGCTTCGTCGAACTGCTCTTCGACGTGGTGCTCGTCTTCGCCCTCACCCGCCTCTCCGACCGGCTGGTCGAGCAGCTCAACTGGCGGGGCTTCTACTCGGCGCTGGTGCTGACCCTGGCCCTCTGGTGGCTCTGGTACCGCATGGCCTGGACGGCCAACCGGTACGACCCCACCCGCCCCATGATCCAGTTCATGGTCATCGTGACCATGTTCGGTGCCCTGCTGGCGGCCGCCGCGGTGCCGCGCGCCTTCGAGCAGGGTGGGGCGTCTTCGCGGGGGTCGTCGTCGCCGTCGGAGTGCTCCGGCATCTCTGGCTCGTGCTGTTCGGCGGGAACTCGTACCCGCGCCAGGTCAGTGTCCGAATCGTCTTCTGGTCCTGCCTGTCGGCCGTCCCGTGGCTCGCCGGGATCTTCGGCGGCGGAGAGATCCGACTGGCCCTGTGGACCCTGGCGGTCCTGATCGACTACGCCGGCGGGCTGCTCGACTTCCCGACACCCCGGCTCGGCCGGGCGGGACTGCGCGGGCAGCCGATCGCGGAGGAGCACCTGACGGAGCGCTACCGGCAGGTGCTCATCATCGCGTTCGGGGAGAGCATCCTGACCTCGGGCGTGCAGCTCAGCCCCTACGGCTTCGAGCGTGAGCGGATGGGCGCGCTGGTGGTGGCGTTCGTGATCACCGTGCTGTTCTGGCAGATCTACTACTACCGGGCGGGGGAGATCCTCCCCGCCGCCATCGCGTCGTCCCGGGTGCCCGCCTACGTCGGTGACATCGCGTCGTACGCGCATCTGGTCATGGTCATCGGTGTCGCGGTCAGCGCGGTCGGGGACAAGCTGATCATCTCGCAGCCGTTCGGTGTGACGGAGCCGTCCCGGGCCCTCGTCATCTTGGGCGGGCCGGCGTTGTTCCTGCTCGGCCGGTCGATGCTCGACTACGCCGCGTTCAGCCGGGTCTCCTGGTCCCGGCCGATCGGGCTGGTGGTGCTCGCGGCCCTGACCCCGGTGGCCCACCTGCTGCCGCCCCTGCTGGTGGCCGTGGTCGCGGCCCTGGTGCTGGCCGGCGTCGCGATCTCGAACGCCATCAGCTGGCGGCTGTACCCGAGGGCGATCGCGCCGCCGCCCGGCGTGCCGCCCGAGCGCTGAGCGCCAGGGCTCCGCTCCCCGGGATCGATCGAGGATCCGCCATCGAACTTCATGCAGCGGGCTGCATGAAGTTGCAACCAAAGGCCTGGCCCTGCTAGCCTCGTCTGCATAGTCATGCGGAGGTAAGTATGGGTATCCGAGTTGCGGTCGCCGGGGCCAGCGGCTATGCCGGGGGTGAGCTGCTGCGCCTGATCGCCGGGCACCCCGAGTTCGACCTCGTCGCCGCCACCGCGCACAGCCAGGCCGGCCAGCCCGTCGCCGCCGTGCACCCGCAGCTCGCGGGGCTGGACGTGGCCCTCAGCGCGACCGACCCCGCGGCCCTGGCCGACGCGGACCTGGTCTTCCTGGCCCTGCCGCACGGCCAGTCGGCCGCCCTGGCCGCCGCCCTTCCGGAGCCGGTGAGGGTGGTCGACCTCGGCGCCGACCACCGGCTGCGCGACGCGGTCGCCTGGGCGCGGTACTACGGCGGCGCCCACGCGGGCGCCTGGACGTACGGGCTGCCCGAGCTGCCCGGCCAGCGCACGGCGATCGCGGCCGCGACCCGGGTGGCCAACACCGGCTGCTACGCCGCCGCCGTCACGCTCGCCCTCGCGCCGCTCGTGGCGGCCGGCGCGGTCGCGCCCGCCGACGTGGTCGCGGTCGCCGCCTCCGGCACCTCCGGCGCGGGCCGGGCCGCCAAGGCCCACCTGCTCGGCAGCGAGGTGATGGGGGACCTGTCGCCGTACAAGGTCGGCGCCCACCAGCACGTGCCGGAGATCAAGCAGGCCACGGGCGCGGCGAGCCTGTCGCTCACGCCGGTCCTGGCGCCGATGCCGCGCGGCATCCTCGCCACGGTCACCGCCGTGCCGACCGGCGCCGCCGACCCTCGCGCGGTGCTCGCCGAGGCGTACGCGGACGCGCCGTTCGTGCACGTACTGCCGGAGGGGACGTGGCCTCACACGGCCGCCACCCTCGGCTCGAACTCCTGCCACCTGCAGGCGACCGTCGACGTCGACTCCGGGCGGGTGGTCGTGGTCAGCGCCATCGACAACCTCGGCAAGGGCGCCGCCGGCCAGGCCGTGCAGAACGCCAACCTCATGCTCGGCCTCCCCGAGACCACGGGCCTGCCCATTTTCGGAGTTGCACCATGACCGTCACCACCCCCCGGGGCTTCCGCGCGGCCGGCGTCGCCGCCGGGCTCAAGGCCAGCGGCGCCGGCGACGTCGCCCTCGTCGTCAACGACGGCCCGGACGCCGGGGTCGCCGGCGTCTTCACCGCCAACCGGATCAAGGCCGCGCCGGTGCTGTGGACCCAGCAGGTGGTCCGCGGTGGCGTGGTACGGGCGGTGATCCTCAACTCCGGCGGCGCGAACGCCTGCACGGGACCGGCCGGCTTCCAGGACACCCACGCCACCGCCGAGCACACCGCCACCGCGCTGACCTCGCTCAGCCCCCGGCTGATGGTGGGCGCGGGCGAGGTGGCCGTCTGCTCCACCGGGCTGATCGGCGAGCGGCTGCCGATGCCGAAGCTGCTCTCCGGCGTACGGGCGGCGGCGCGCGGTTTGTCCCGCGACGGCGGCGCCGCCGCGGCCGAGGCGATCATGACCACCGACACCCGGCCGAAGAGCACCGTGGTGGCGGGCGGCGGCTGGACGGTCGGCGGCATGGCCAAGGGCGCCGGAATGCTCGCCCCCGCCCTGGCGACGATGCTCTGCGTGCTGACCACCGACGCGGTGGCCGGGCCGGACGCGCTCGACGCCGCGCTGCGTGCCGCCTGCCGGCTCACCTTCGACCGGGTCGACTCGGACGGCTGCATGTCCACCAACGACACGGTGCTGCTGCTCTCCAGCGGGGCGTCCGGCATCGAGCCCACCCAGGCGGAGCTGACCCACGCGGTCACCGCCGCCTGCCACGACCTGGCCCAGCAGCTCGTCGCGGACGCCGAGGGCGCCACCAAGCAGATCGCCGTCGAGGTCGTCGGCGCCGCCGACGAGGACGACGCCGTCGAGGTGGGCCGGTCGGTCGCCCGCAACAACCTGGTCAAGACCGCGTTGTTCGGCAACGACCCCAACTGGGGCCGCATCCTCGCCGCCGTCGGGACCACCGCCGCCGCGTTCGAGTCGGACGGCGTGGACGTGGCGGTCAACGGGGTCTGGGTGTGCCGCTCGGGCGCCGCCGCCGAGAACCGCTCCAAGGTCGCCCTCGCCGGCCGGGACGTCACCATCCGGATCGACCTGCACGCGGGGGAGGCGGCGGCGACCATCTGGACCAACGACCTGTCGCACGCGTACGTGCACGAGAACTCGGCGTACTCCTCATGAGTCTCAGCGTGGATCTCACCCGGGCCCAGGCCAAGGCCGAGGCGCTGATCGAGGCGCTGCCCTGGCTGGCCCGCTTCTCCGGCGCCACCGTCGTGGTCAAGTACGGCGGCAACGCCATGGTCGACCCCGAGCTCCAGCGGGCCTTCGCCGCCGACATGGTCTTCCTGCGCTACGCCGGCCTCCGGCCGGTCGTGGTGCACGGCGGCGGGCCGCAGATCTCGGCGATGCTCGGCCGGCTCGGCATCGACAGCGAGTTCCGGGGCGGCCTGCGGGTCACCACCCCGGAGGCGATGGACGTCGTCCGGATGGTGCTGGTCGGGCAGGTCGGCCGGGAACTGGTGGGCCTGATCAACGCGCACGGCCCGTTCGCCGTGGGCCTCTCCGGCGAGGACGGCGGCCTGTTCACCGCCGTCCGCCGTCCCGCGTACGTCGACGGGCAGCCGGTCGACGTCGGGCTGGTCGGCGACGTCGAGTCGGTGGACGTCTCCGCCGTGGCGGACCTGATCGCCGCCGGCCGCATCCCGGTGATCTCCACGGTCGCGCCGGACGTCGACGGGGTGCTGCACAACCTGAACGCCGACACGGCCGCCGCCGCGCTCGCGGTCGCGCTGGACGCCCGCAAGCTCGTCGTCCTCACCGACGTGCCCGGCCTGTACGCGAACTGGCCCGACACGTCCAGCCTGATCAGCGAGATCACCACCGACGAGCTGGCGGGGCTGCTGCCGTCCCTGGAATCGGGGATGGTCCCCAAGATGGAGGCCTGCCTGCGGGCGGTGCGCGGGGGAGTGCCCGCCGCGCACGTCGTCGACGGCCGGGTCGCCCACTCCACGCTGCTCGAGGTCTTCACCTCGGAAGGATTCGGAACGATGGTCGTGAGCCCCGCAGCCGCCAACGAAGAGGAAACGGTCAAGCAATGAGCACGCTCGTCGAACGCTGGCGCGCGTCCCTGATGGACAACTACGGCACGCCGCCGCTCGCGCTCGTCTCCGGCGCCGGCGCCGTCGTGGTCGACGAGGCCGGTCGGGAGTACGTCGATCTGCTCGGCGGCATCGCGGTCAACGCCCTCGGCCACGCCCACCCGGCCGTGGTGGCCGCCGTGTCCCGGCAGGTCGCCACGCTCGGCCACGTGTCCAACCTGTTCGTGGCCGAGCCGCCGGTCGCCCTCGCCGAGCTGCTGCTGGCCCTCGCCGGCCGGCCGGGGCGGGTCTTCTTCGCCAACTCCGGCGCCGAGGCCAACGAGGCGGCGTTCAAGCTGTCCCGGCGCACCGGCCGCACCCACGTCGTCGCCACCCACGGCGGGTTCCACGGCCGCACCATGGGCGCCCTCGCGCTGACCGGCCAGCCCGCCAAGGCCGACCCGTTCCGCCCGCTGCCCGGCGACGTGACGCACGTCCCGTACGGCGACGCCGCCGCCCTCGACGCGGCGGTCACCGACGCGACGGCCATGGTGATCCTGGAGCCCATCCAGGGCGAGAACGGCGTGGTCGTGCCCCCGGCCGGCTACCTCGCCGAGGCCCGCCGGATCACCGCCCGGCGCGGCGCCCTGCTGGTGCTCGACGAGGTGCAGACCGGCATCGGCCGCACGGGGCACTGGTTCTACCACCAGGCCGAGGGCGTCGAGCCCGACGTGGTCACCCTCGCCAAGGGCCTCGGCGGCGGGCTGCCGATCGGCGCCTGCCTGGCCTTCGGGGGCGCCGCCGAGCTGCTCGACCCCGGCTCCCACGGCAGCACCTTCGGTGGCAACCCGATCAGCTGCGCCGCCGCCCTCGCGGTGGTGTCGACCATCGCCGGCGAGGGGCTGCTCGACCACGTCAAGCGGGTCGGCGAGCGGCTCCGCCGGGGGATCGACGCGCTCGGCCATCCCCTGGTCGGCCAGGTGCGCGGCGCCGGCCTGCTGCTCGGGATCGTGCTCACCGCCGACGTGGCCGGCCCGGTGGCCGCCGCGCTGCGCGACGCCGGGTTCCTGGTCAACCCGGTGCAGCCCGGGGTGGTCCGGCTCGCCCCGCCGCTCATCCTCACCGCCGAGCAGGCCGACGCGTTCCTGTCCGCCCTTCCCGCCGCCCTCGACGCCGCGACGCCGGAAGCCGATCCGGCCGCGCCTTCCCAGGAGACCCGCACATGACCCGCCACCTGCTGCGCGACGACGACCTCACACCCGCCGAGCAGGCGGCCGTGCTCGACCTCGCCGCCCGGATGAAGGCCGAGCGGTTCGCCCACCGGCCCCTCGCGGGGCCGAGGTCGGTGGCGGTGCTGTTCGACAAGCAGAGCCTGCGCACCAGGATCTCCTTCGACGTCGGCATCGCCGAGCTGGGCGGGCACCCGCTCGTCGTGGACACCCAGGTCACCCACTTCGGCCGGGGCGAGACCCTGGCCGACGCCGGCCGGGTGCTCTCCCGCTACGTCGCCGCGATCGTGCTGCGCACCCACGGCGACGACCGGATCGCCGAGGTCGCCGCGCACGCCACCGTGCCGGTGATCAACGCGCTCACCGACGGGTTCCACCCGTGCCAGCTCCTGGCCGACCTGCTCACCGTCCGGGAGCGGTGCGGCGGCACCCGCGGCCGCACCCTCGCGTACGTGGGGGACGCGGCGAACAACCTGTCCCACTCGTACCTGCTGGCCGGGGCGGCCGCCGGGATGCACGTCCGGGTCGCCGGGCCGGCCGGGTTCGACCCCGACCCGAGCGTGGTGGCCCGGGCGGAGGAGATCGCCGCCGGCACCGGCGGGTCCGTACGCGTGCTGCGCGACCCGGTGCAGGCCGTCCGGGACGCCGACGTGGTGGCCACCGACACCTGGACCTCGATGGGTCAGGAGGAGGACGGGCTGGACCGGATCACCCCGTTCCTGCCGTACCAGGTCAACAAGGCGCTGCTCGGGAACGCCGCGCCGGACGCGATCGTGCTGCACTGCCTGCCGGCGCACCGCGGCGAGGAGATCACCGACGACGTGCTCGACGGCCCGCAGAGCGCCGTGTTCGACCAGGCGGAGAATCGGCTGCACGCCCAGAAGGCGCTGCTGACGTTTCTCCTGAAGGATCGACCATGACCGCCCCGCTCACCCGCGCCGCCCGGCACGCCCGCCTCGTCGAGCTGATCCGCGACCGGGCCGTCCGGTCGCAGACCGAGCTGGCCGAGCTGCTCGCCGCCGAGGGCGTCCAGGTCACCCAGGCCACCCTCTCCCGGGACCTGAAGGAGCTCGGCGCGGTCACCGCCCGCGGCGGCGACGGGCGCGCCGTGTACGTCATCCCGGAGGACGGCCACCGCCCGCTGCGTGAGGCCGAGGCCGCCCCCGCCCGGCTGGTCCGCCTGCTGCGCGAACTGCTCAACGAGGTCGACTCCAGCGGCAACATCGCGGTGCTGCGCACCCCGCCGGGCGCGGCCCACTACCTGGCCAGCGCACTGGACCGGGCGGGCCTGCCCGAGGTCGTCGGGACGATCGCCGGCGACGACACCGTCCTCGTCGTGGCCCGCGAGACCGTCGGCGGAGCGGCGCTGGGCGAGAGGCTCGCCGCGTGGTCGCGCGGGGAGGGCGTCGCGGAGGGGGGCGGTACACCATGACCGAGCGCGTCGTCCTGGCGTACTCCGGGGGGCTGGACACCTCGGTGGCCATCCCTTACCTGGGCGAGCGGACCGGTGCCGAGGTGATCGCGGTCGTGGTCGACGTCGGGCAGGGCGGCGAGGACCTCGGGGTCATCCGGCAGCGCGCGCTCGACTGCGGCGCCGTCGAGGCCGAGGTGGTCGACGCCCGCGACGAGTTCGCCGCCGAGTACTGCCTGCCGGCGATCCGGGCCAACGCCCTCTACATGGACCGCTACCCGCTGGTC
Source organism: Micromonospora olivasterospora (assembly GCF_007830265.1). Lineage (NCBI taxonomy): Bacteria > Bacillati > Actinomycetota > Actinomycetes > Micromonosporales > Micromonosporaceae > Micromonospora > Micromonospora olivasterospora. Next base: position 6,838,877 of record NZ_VLKE01000001.1, on the reverse strand, counting down.
TCGGCGCTGTCCCGGCCGTTGATCGTCAAGCACCTGGTGGCCGCCGCCCGCCGGCACGGCGGCACGATCGTGTCGCACGGCTGCACCGGCAAGGGCAACGACCAGGTCCGCTTCGAGGTCGGCCTGGGCGCCCTCGCCCCGGACCTGACGGTCGTCGCCCCCGCGCGGGACTTCGCGTGGACCCGGGACAAGGCGATCGCGTACGCCGAGGAGAGGCGGCTGCCGATCGACGTGTCGGCGAGGTCGCCGTACTCGGTCGACCAGAACCTGTGGGGCCGGGCCGTGGAGACCGGCTTCCTGGAGGACATCTGGAACGCGCCGGTGGAGGACCTGTACGCGTACACCGACGACCCCGCCGAGCCGCGCGACCCGGACGAGCTGGTGCTCACCTTCGACGCCGGCGTCCCGGTCGCGATCGACGGCGAGACCGTCACCCCGTACCAGGCGATCCGGGAGCTGAACCGGCGCGCCGGCGCCCAGGGCGTCGGCCGGCTCGACATGGTCGAGGACCGCCTCGTCGGCATCAAGAGCCGCGAGGTGTACGAGGCCCCCGGCGCGATCGCCCTGATCACCGCCCACCAGGAGCTGGAGGCGGTCACCGTCGAGCGGGACCTGGCCCGGTTCAAGCGCGGCGTGGAGCAGCGCTGGGCCGAGCTGGTCTACGACGGACTGTGGTTCTCCCCGCTGAGGCGGGCCCTGGACGCGTTCCTCGACGACGCCCAGCGGCACGTCTGCGGCGAGGTGCGGCTGACGCTGCACGGCGGCCGGGCCACCGTGACCGGGCGCCGCTCCGAGGCCAGCCTGTACGACTTCGGCATGGCCACCTACGACACCGGAGACACCTTCGACCAGTCCCTCGCCCGGGGCTTCGTGCAGCTGTGGGGCCTGCCCAGCAGGCTCGCCGCCGCGCGGGACGCCCGGTTGGGCGGGTGATCGGCATGGCAACCAGAATGGGCGACGTGGACGACAAGAGCCTCACCGAGAACAGTGCCGGAACCAACCGTACGAGCCTGTGGGGCGGGCGGTTCGCCGGCGGACCCGCCGAGGCCCTGGCCCGGCTGTCGGTCAGCGTGCAGTTCGACTGGCGCCTCGCCCCGTACGACATCGCCGGCTCCCGCGCGCACGCCCGGGTCCTGGCCGGCGCGGGCCTGCTCGACCCCGAGGAGCTGGGGAGGATCCTGGCCGCGCTGGACGACCTGGAGGCCGCCTGCGCCTCCGGCGCGTTCCGCCCCACCGTCGACGACGAGGACGTGCACACCGCCCTCGAGCGGGGCCTGCTGGAACGACTCGGCAGCCTCGGCGGCAAGCTGCGCGCCGGCCGGTCCCGCAACGACCAGGTCGCCACGGACCTGCGCCTCTACCTGCGCGACCACGCCCGGGGCGTGGCGGCCCGGCTGGTGGAGCTGGCCGACGCCCTGGTCGAGCAGGCCGGGCGGCACGTCGACACCGCCGCCCCCGGCATGACCCACCTGCAGCACGCCCAGCCGGTCACCTTCGGGCACTGGCTGCTGGCCCACGTGCAGCCGCTGCTGCGCGACCTGGCCCGGCTGCGTGACTGGGACCACCGGGCCGCGGTCAGCCCGCTCGGCGCCGGCGCGCTGGCCGGCTCCGGCCTGCCGCTGGACCCGGTCGCGGTCTCCAAGGAGCTGGGCTTCCGCACGTCCTTCGCCAACTCGATGGACGCGGTCGCCGACCGGGACTTCGTCGCGGAGTTCCTGTTCGTCACCGCGATGATCGGGGTGCACCTGTCCCGCCTCGGCGAGGAGGTGGTGCTCTGGACGTCGCAGGAGTTCGGCTGGGTCGAGCTGGACGACGCGTTCGCCACCGGCTCGTCGATCATGCCGCAGAAGAAGAACGCGGACATCGCCGAGCTGGCCCGGGGCAAGTCCGGCCGGCTGGTCGGTGGCCTGATGAGCGTGCTCACCATGCTCAAGGGCCTGCCGATGACGTACGACCGGGACATGCAGGAGGACAAGGAGCCGGCCTTCGACGCGGTCGACACCCTGGAGCTGCTGCTGCCGGCCCTCGCCGGGATGATCTCCACGATGACGGTACGCGTCGACCGCCTCGTCGCCGCCGCGCCGGTGGGCTTCTCCCTCGCCACCGAGGTCGCCGACTGGCTGGTGCGCCGGGGCGTGCCGTTCCGCGACGCCCACGAGATCACCGGCGGGCTGGTGGCGCTCTGCGTCGCCCGGGACTGCGCCCTCGACGAGGTCTCCGACGACGACCTTTCGGCCGTCAGCGAGCACCTCGACCCGTCGGTGCGGGACGTGCTGTCGGTGCGCTCCGCCCTCGCCGCGCGGACCACGCCGGGCTCCACCGGCCCCGGGCCGGTCGCCGACCAGCTCGCCGCCGCCGCCGACCAGCTCGCCGGCTGGCGGGAGTGGGCCGCCGAGCGGGTCGTGCCCCGCTGACGGCCCCACGCCGGGCCGGCCCCTCGGCCGGCCCGGCGCCGCCGTCAGGGCACCGCCGGGCGTTCCCGCTTCGGCAGCTTCGCCACCACCGCCTCGTACGAGCCGTCGACGGCCTCGCGCAGCTCGTCGTCCGGGATCGCCCCGTCCAGGCGCAGGCTGTTCCACCCCGACCGCCCGATGTACGCCGACGGGACCGCGTCGTCCGGGAACCGGTGCAGCCACTCGTCGGCCACCTCTCGGGTCGGGCCGCATTTCACGCCCGCCCGGTTGCCGGTCTCCGAGCCGAGGAAGGCGAAGATCCTGCTGCCGACCTTCACCACCACGTCGCCCTCCCACGGCTGGTCGAGCCAGGCACCCGGCTTCGCCAGGCAGTACGCCAGCATGTCCGCGCGCTCCATCACGCCTCCTGTTCCGCGTCGGCACCGCCGCCGAGGCGGCCGGTGAGTCGTTCGTAGCGCTGCCGGGCGGCCTGCGCCGTGCCGAGGCCCAGCCCGTACGCGATCGCCTGCCAGGTCAGCCCCCGGTCCCGGGCGAGCCGCAGCAGCCCCGCCTCCAGGGCGTCCACCTCGGCCCGGACGTGCGGAACGAGGGTGAGCGCGGCGACCAGGTCGGCCGAGTCCACCGGCTCCTCGTCGGGCGCGTGCTCGGCGCCGCCGGCGGCCAGCGCGGTCACCAGGGCCACGGCCTCGTACGGGTCCGGCACGTACGGGTGGGCGTGGCGCCTCCGGCGCGTGTCGTCGGCCGCGTGTCGCTCGGTTATCCGGGCGAGGGCGGCGTGAGTGCGGTGCGCCCGGGCGCGCCCGGCGTCCGGCGCCGTGAACAGGTTCTGCTCCGGTGCGGTCATCGTCCGATCCCACCATGGGAACAAAAGGTTGTCAACGAAACGTTCAATTCTTGCGTCCTTGACTTATATAAGCTCATCCTGAAATGCTCCTCGGCGAGGAGAAGGGGGATACTATGATCAAGGTGGCCGTCACCAGCGTTTTCGTCGACGACCAGGAGAAGGCGAAGGGCTTCTACACCGGCGTGCTCGGCTTCGCCGTCAAGCACGACGTCCCGCTCGGCGGGGACGCCCGCTGGCTCACCGTCGTCTCGCCCGCCGACCCCGAGGGCGTCGAGCTGCTGCTGGAGCCGAACGGCACGCCGATCGCGCAGACGTACCAGCGCGGCGTGCGCGAGGCCGGCCTCCCCGTGATCATCCTCGCGGTGGACGACCTGGCGAAGGAGCACGAGCGGCTCACCGGACTCGGCGTCCGGTTCACCGCCCCGCCCACCCAGACCGGCCCGGTGCTCTCGGCGATCCTCGACGACACCTGCGGCAACCTGGTCAGCCTCCAGCAGCCGCTCGGCTGAGCCGACGGACTCGACGATCAAGAGGTTTCTGTCACGCCGCGCCGGTGCCCTGACGCAAGCCTCTTGATCGTCGCCGAGAAGGGGGGCGGCCGGCCGGATAGGGTCGGGGGTGAGCCGTGCCGTCCCGCCGCCCCGCCCCGCGCCGGCAGAGGCGCCCGGCCCGGACCTCGCCGCGCTGGCCGACCTGCTCGCCGGCCCGGTGGTCCCGGCCGCCCGCGGCCTGCTCGGCGGCCGGCTGTCCGCCGGCGGCGTCACCGTCCGGATCACCGAGGTCGAGGCGTACGCGGGGACGGCCGGTGATCCCGCCTCGCACGCGCACCGGGGGCGTACGCCGCGCAACGCGGTGATGTTCGGTCCGGCCGGGCACGCCTACGTCTACTTCACCTACGGCATGCACTGGTGCGTGAACGTGGTCACCGGGCCGGACGGGGAGGCCTCCGCCGTGCTGCTGCGGGCGGGCGAGGTGGTCGAGGGCGTGGACGTCGCGCGCGCCCGGCGCCCCGCCGTACGCCGGGACGTCGACCTCGCCCGCGGCCCGGCCCGGCTCTGCGCCGCCCTGGGCATCGACCGGGCGGCGTACGGGAGCCACCTGCTGGGCGACGGGCCGGTGCGGCTGCGCCCGGCGGTGGAACCGGTGCCCGAGGCGGCCGTCGCGGCCGGCCCCCGGGTCGGCGTGACCGGCGCCCACGACGTGCCGTGGCGGTTCTGGGTCGCCGGCGACCCCACCGTCAGCGCGTACCGCCGGCACGTGCCCCGCGCCGCCCGGCGCTGACCCCGGCCCGCCCGCCCGCCCGCCGCGCCGGCCCGCCCGCCCGCCGCGCCGGCCCGCCCGCCGGGCCCGCCCGCCCGCCGCGCCGGCCCGCCCGCCGGGCCCGCCCGCCCGCCGCGCCGGCCCGGGCGGCCATGGCGGCGACATGGGGCGGTCGCGGGCGGCCGGATCCCGCCATGTCGTCGCCATGGCGAAACCCGGCGCCGACCCCGACCGACGGAATAGTTGACCGCTGCGGCAGGCCCTCGACACCGTCGCCGGGGCCGACGGCCTCGTCGCGGTCACCCCGATCTTCAACGCCTCGTACAACGGGCTGTTCAAGTCGTTCTTCGACGTGCTCGACTCGGGCGCGCTGGTGGACCGGCCCGTGCTCGTCGCCGCCACCGGCGGCACGGCCCGGCACTCCCTGGCGCTGGAGCACGCGGTCCGGCCGATGTTCGCGTACCTGCGCGCGGTGGTCGTGCCCACGGCCGTCTTCGCCGCGCCCGAGGACTGGTCGGGCGGCACCGCCGACGGCGCGCTGCGCCGCCGGATCGTCCGGGCCGCGGGGGAGCTGGCAGAGCAGGTACGCCTGCGCCCGCCCGCCGCCCCGCCGGACCCGTTCGCGCTGACCACCAGCTTCGACGAGCTGCTCGCCGGCAACGACCCGGCCTGACGGTGCCGATCGGCCGGCGTCAGTCGGCGTCAGTCGGCGTCAGTCGGTGTCGCCGGCGTACCCGTGGGCGACCAGCACCGGGCAGTGGGCGTGCCGCACCACCGCCTGGGTGACCGAGCCGAGCAGCAGGCCCGCGAAACCGCCCAGCCCCCGGCTGCCGACCACCACCAGCTCCGCCCGGCGGGACTCCGCCACCAGGCTGGCCGCCGGGCCGCCGGCGACCTGGCTCGCGGCCACGTCGAGGCCGGGCCAGCGCCCGCGCAGCTCGTCCGCCGCCTCCTCGAGCATCCGCTGCGATCCCGCAGGCGGCGCGGGCACCCCAGGTCGTACGGGTCGACGAGCACGCCGTAGCCGAGCGGGTGCAGATCGCCGTGCACCAGCAGCAGGGGGCGGGACCGCCACCTGGCGGCCCGCGCCGCGTGCTCGGCGGCGAGTCGAGACCCTCGACAGCGGGGACGGAGACGGTGACCGTGGGAGGTGCGGAAACCGGCACAGCGCACGGGACCAGCGCCGCCCCGGACCAGCGCCGCCCAGGCGGGGTGCTCGGCTGGTAGTGGCTGTTCCCGCCGTACCGATGGTTCGGGGCGGGTCGCCGTGACCTCTCGCCCGCGCCCCGCCTGACGATCAAGAGGTTTGCGTCCCGTCCGGCCCGGAACCTGACGCAAACCTCTTGATCGACTCCGCCGGTAGAGGCGGGGCTCGGGTGTGGAAGCGGGGCGGGTAGCCTGCGGCGGTGACCGCCGAGGACCTGCGCCTGCGCCCCGTGCGCGACGACGACCTGCCGCACTTCTTCGCCTTCGAACAGGACCCGGAGGCCAACTGGATGGCCGCCTTCGGCCCCGCCGACCCGACGGACCGGGCGGCGTTCGAGGCGCACTGGCGGCGCATCCGCGCCGACCCGAGGATCGTCACCCGCACGATCACCGTCGACGGCGCGGTCGTCGGCCACGTCGCCGCGTTCCCCGTCGACGAGCGGACCGAGGTCAGCTACTGGATCGACCGCGCCCGCTGGGGCCGCGGCTACGCCACCCGGGCACTCGCCGCGCTGCTGGCCGAGCAGCCCCAGCGCCCGGTGCACGCCCGCGCCGCGAAGGACAACGCCGCCTCCCTCGCCGTCCTGCGCAAGTGCGGCTTCGTCTTGTGCGGCGAGGACAAGGGGTACGCCAACGGCCGCGGCGCCGAGGTCGAGGAGTACGTCCTCGAACTCGCCGACCGGTGACCGCGGCGCCCGATCCGCCACCGTGCCCCGTCCCGCCGTGCGCCCGGCCCCGGAGGCGCGCTGAGCTGCGGGGCACTACCCTCGCAGGGTGAACTGGCTGGACATGATCGGCTGGACCGGCTCCGCGCTGCTGGTCTGGTCCCTGCTGCAGGCGCGCATCCTCCGGCTGCGCGCGCTCAACCTCGTCGGCTGCCTCGTGCTGATCGGCTACAACGCCGCCCTCGCGGTCTGGCCGATGGTCGGGCTGAACGTCGTCCTCGCCGTGATCAACCTGTGGTATCTGCGGGGGATGCTCGCCACCCGGCACGACGCGCAGACATACCAGGTCGTCGAGGTCGGCGTCGACGACCAGTTCCTCGCCCACATCCTGCGGGTGCACGCCGCCGACATCGCCCGGTTCGACCCCGGTCTCCGGCTCGACCAGCACACCGAACGGCGCTCGGCGTTCCTCGTCCTGCGCGCCGACGAGGTCGTCGGCGTGGTGCTCGCCCGCGCCGAGGGCGAGACCGCCCAGGTCGACCTGGACTACGTGACCCAGCGGTTCCGCGACTTCACCCCCGGCGAGTTCGTGTACCGGCGCAGCAGCCTCTTCACCGACCGCGGGTTCCGCCGGGTGGTCAGCCCGCCCGGCATGGTCGCCCCCTACTACCACCGGCTCGGCTTCCGCCCCGAGGGCGGCTCGTACGCGCTCGACCTCCCGCTGCCCGCGGCGGCCTGACCGGCGCCCGGCGGAGGGAGGATTCGCCCGACCGTCCGCTGGGCACAGACAGCCCTGCCACCCGGGACCCTCCGGGCGGTGCCGCCGGTCGCACCCGGCCGCGGCCGTCCTGGTGCGGAGGAGTGAACCGGGCGTGCAGAGCTACTGGAGCCAACTGGCCCTGGTCGGAGTCCTGGTCGTCCTCAACGCGATCTTCGCCGGCAGCGAGATGGCGCTGGTGTCCCTGCGGGACAGCCAGGTGCAGCGGCTGGAACGCGTCAGCCGGGCCGGCCGGGTGCTCGCCCGCCTGGCCCGGGACCCGAACCGCTTCCTCGCCACCATCCAGATCGGCATCACCCTCGCCGGCTTCCTCGCCTCCGCCGCCGCGGCGGTCTCCCTGGCCAAGCCGCTCGTGCCGCTGCTCGGGGCGTTCGGCGGGGCCGCCGAGACCGTCGCCGTCGTGGCGGTCACCCTGGTCCTGACGTTCGTCACCCTGGTCTTCGGCGAGCTGGCCCCGAAGCGGATCGCGATGCAGTCCGCCGAACGTTGGGCGCTGCTGGTCGCCCGCCCACTGGACCTGCTCGCCACCGGAACCCGGCCGGCCGTCTGGGCGCTCGGCGCCACGAGCGACCTGGTGGTGCGGATGGTCGGGCTCGACCCGAGGCCGGAGCCCGACGAGATCGGGCCGGACGAGCTGCGGGACATCGTCGCCGGCAACCACGGCTTCACCAAGGAGCAGCGGACGATCATCGCCGGCGCGGTGGAGATCGCCGATCGGCGGCTGCGCGCCGTGCTCGTACCCCGGTTGCAGGTCTTCACACTCGACAGCGGGACCACGGCCGCGGACGCCCGGCTGCTGCTCGCCGCGACCGGGCACTCCCGCGCGCCGGTCGTGCGCCACGGCGGCCTCGACGACGCGGTCGGTGTGATCCACCTGCGCGACCTCGTCGGGGTGCCCGACGACCGGCCGGTCGACGAGTGTGCCCGCCCGCCGATGCTCCTGCCCGACTCGCTGCCGGTCGTCGACGCGCTGCGCCAGTTCAAGGCCGAACGCCAGCACATCGCCCTGGTCGTCGACGAGCGCGGTGCGGTCGACGGGATCGTCACCCTGGAGGACATCCTGGAGGAGATCGTCGGCGAGATCTACGACGAGACCGACCGGGACGTGCGCGCCGTGCGCACCGAGGCCGACGGCGCCCTGCTGCTGCCCGGCACGTTCCCGGTGCACGACCTGCCGGACGTCGGCGTCGAGCTGCCCGCCCGCCCCACCGGCGACTACACCACGATCGCCGGCCTGGTGCTCACCCTGCTCGGCCACATTCCCACCGTTCCCGGCGAGGACGTCACCATCCACGGATGGCGCCTGGAGGTCGCCGCGATCGACCACCGTGCGATCACCGCCGTACGGGTGCGCCGCGCCCCGCACCCGGCGCGGAGCCCCGGCGGCGGCGCCGCACCGCTGCTCGACCCGGCCCGAGGGTGACGCCGGCGGCTGGTCCGGGCCGGCGGCGCGGCCCCGGCGGCGGTCGGCGAACGACGGCTCAGTCCGGGCCGCCGCCCGGCGGGCCGGACGGGAAACCGGGCACCGGGGGAACCAGCCGGACCAGGTCGGCCGGCACCTGCCGGGTGCTTCGGGCGAGCAGCCCGGCCACGCCGCGGATCAGCCACGGCCCGGACGGGTGCCGCTCCGCCCCGATCAGCCGCCCGCTCACCCGGCTGTACCAGTGCCGGGCGACCACCAGGTCCGTCAGCCGCAGCCGCCCGTCCGGCCCCCCGCGCACCACCAGGTCCACCACCCGCCCCAGCCGCCGGCCCTGCGGGTCGTACGCCGTGCGACCGAGCAGCTCACCGGCTCGCACGGCCCGCCCCCGGGATCCGCTCGATCAGATGCCGGCGCAGCCACGTCTCGACGGGGGAGCAGGGCAGCTCGTCCAGCGGCACCCGCAGCCGCACCGCGCTGTCCACCCGATCCACCATCTCGTACGGGATGCGCAGCGGGCCTGCCGGCGGGTCCTCGGCGAACCGCTCCGCCACCGCCACCAGCAGCCGCCCGATCCGCCCGCCGATCCGCTGTCCCAGCGCCACCTGCCCGGTCAGCAGCGCGTGCACGTACGGCACGCCGTCGGCGTCCGCGGCGAACTCGACGTCGTCCACCTTCCCCACCAGCAGCCCGTCGCGGTCGACGATCTGCCGGTCCAGCAGCCGGCCGCCGAGCTGGAGTCTCACCGTCCCATCCCCGTCGCCACCGCCAGCGGGATCGCCGCCACCGACGCGACGACGATCACCAGCAGGAACACCGACCCGAGCAGGTTCACCAGCCGGCCGTTGACCCGGTCGCCCAGGTACGTCCGGTCGTTCGCCACGATCAGGATCGGCAGGTACGTCAGGGGCAGCACCACCGCGCTGAGCACCAGCATGTACTCGGTGAGCTGGATCGGGTCGACGGTGGTGAGCAGCATCAGCACGCCGAGCAGCACGCTGACCAGCAGCACGCTGTGGAACCTGGCCGCCTCCCGCGGCCGGACCCACTTGCCCCACTGCCAGCCGAAGTACTGTGCCGCCGCGTACGCGGCCGACAGCCCGGTCTCCAGGGCGGCGCCGAAGGTCACCGCGAAGAACGCGAGCGCCGCCACCGCCAGGCCGACGCCCCCGAACGCGAGCACCACCGGGTGCGCCACCTGTGCGAGGGAGTCCAGCGTCACCCCCTCCGGGTGGAACACCACCGCCGCGGTGGCGACCAGCGACAGGGCGAGAAACCCGCCGACCGGGAAGCCGACCAGCACGCTGGACCGGGCGTTGGCCAGGTCCGCACTGCCCCAGCGCTCCTCCACCCCGCCGGAGGAGAAGAAGAACACCTCGTACGGGCTGACCGTCGAGGCGAACAGCGCCACCGCCACGAACCAGTACGCCCCCCAGCCGTGTCCCGCCGCGCCGCCGTGCACCACCCCCGGCCCAGCGCCGCCCAGTCGGTCGGCAGCCAGAGCAGCGCCACGGCGAACACCACCAGGGCCAGCCCGGCGAGCCCGAACACCCGCTCCATGACCTGGAACCCGACCCGCCAGAGCACGAGCCAGACCGCGAGGGCGGCGACCGGCACCCAGATCAGGTAGCTCAGCCCGGAGGCCAGCTGCAGGGCCAGCGCCACCCCGCCGAGCTCCGCCGCCAGCGTCAGCACGGTCACCAGGTACGACGCCACCAGGTTGAGCAGCGCCACCCGCGGCCCCAGCCGCTCCCGCACCAGGTCGAACACCGCCCGCCCGCTGACCGCCGCGATCCGCCCGGCCATCTCCGCGTACGCGCAGATGCCGACCACCCCGAGCAGCAACACCCAGGCGTGCGCCATGCCGAAGCGGGCGCCCGCCTGGCTCGCCGCCACCAGGTCACCGACGTCCACGAAGCCGCCCACGGCGGAGAGGATGCCGAGCGTGGCGGCGAGGAGCCTCCTCACGCCGGATGCGGGTCGGGTCGTCTCATCGCCGCGACCCTAACCGGTGAAACCGCCGTTTTCGCCCGGAACCGGGCATCCGGTGGATGCTCAGGCGGGGGCGAGGTTCTGCAGCCGGACCTGCCCCCGCGACACCAGCCGCCCCGCCTCGTCGGCGATCTCCACCTGCCACAGCTGCTGGCTGCGGCCCCGGTGCACCGGGGTGCCGACCGCGGTCAGCTCGCCCTCGCGAACCGCGCGCAGGAAGTCCGTCTGGTTGGACACCCCGACGACCCGGCCCTTGTCGCCGAGCCAGAGCGCCCCGCCGATGCTCGCCGCCGTCTCCACCACCGCGCAGTACACCCCGCCGTGCTGGATCCCGTACGGCTGGTGCAGCTCGGGGCGGACCCGCCACCGGATGACGACCCTGTCTCCACCCACCTCGTCGAACTCGAGGCCGAGCAGGGCCACGAACCCACCGGTCAGGTTCGACATCTCCACGACGGCTCCTCCTCGCGTCCGCGCAGCGGGCCCAGCCTAACGGCAGTGCTCAGAGCGAAACCGGGTGCGGCCCACCCCCGGCGATGGGGGAGAATCGGTGACCGTGACCGACAGCAGCCCCCCGCCGTCCGGGCGGGACTCCCTGACCGAAGACCTGCGGTGGCGCGGCCTGATCCAGGACTCGACCGGCCCCGACGAGCTGCGCGCGCTGCTCGACGGCAGCGCCGCCACCTTCTATGTGGGCTTCGACCCGACGGCGGCCAGCCTGCACGTCGGCCACCTCATGCAGGTCATCACCGCCCGCCGGCTCCAGCTCGCGGGGCACCGACCGCTGCTGCTCGTGGGCGGGGCCACCGGGCAGATCGGTGACCCGAAGGAGAGCGCCGAGCGGTCGCTCAACCCGCCCGAGGTGGTCGCCGGCTGGGTGGCCCGCATCCGCGAGCAGCTCGCGCCCTTCGTCTCGTACACGGGCGAGAACGCCGCGCACCTGGTCAACAACCTGGACTGGACCGGCGAGATGTCGGTCGTCGAGTTCCTCCGGGACGTCGGCAAGCACTTTCCGGTGAACAAGATGCTGGCCCGGGAGGTCGTGAAGGCCCGGCTGGAGAGCGGCATCAGCTTCACCGAGTTCAGCTACCAGCTCCTCCAGGCCAACGACTTCTACGAGCTGCACCGCCGGCACGGCTGCCAGCTCCAGTTCGGCGGCTCCGACCAGTGGGGCAACATCACCGCCGGCGTGGACTTCGTCCGCCGCCGCGGCGCCGGCCCGGTGCAGGCGTTCGTCACCCCGCTGGTGACCAAGGCCGACGGCACCAAGTTCGGCAAGACCGAGGGCGGCGCGGTCTGGCTCGACCCGGAGCTGACCAGCCCGTACGCGTTCTACCAGTTCTGGCTCAACGCCGACGACCGGGACGTGACCCGCTACCTGCGCTACTTCAGCTTCCGCTCGCGGGAGGAGATCGAGGACCTGGAGAAGGAGACGGCCGAGCGTCCCCAGGCCCGGCTCGCCCAGCGGGCCCTCGCCGAGGAGTTGACCTCGCTCGTGCACGGCGAGCGCGAGATGGCCCAGGCCGTGGTGGCCAGCCAGGCGCTCTTCGGCCGCGGCTCGCTGGACGACCTCGCCCCGGAGACGCTGCGGGCCGCGCTCACCGAGGCCGGCCTGGTCCACGTCGCCCAACTGCCCGACGTGGCCGGCCTGCTGAAGGAGTCGGGCCTGGTCCCGAGCACGAAGGAGGCCCGGCGGGTCATCGCCGAGGGCGGCGCGTACGTGAACAACCGCAGGATCGCCGAGGTCGACGCGACGGTGGGCCCGGAGGACCTGCTGCACGGCCGGTACCTGGTGCTGCGCCGCGGCAAGAAGTCGTTCGCCGGGGTGGAGCTGCGCGGATAGGGCCGTACGGCGACGTGTGACGCGGGACGCCCCCGCCGGATTTGACGATCAATCCGGCGGGGGCGTAACTTTTCTACTGCCAGCGCGGAACGGACGAAACGGGGCGAAAGCCCTGGGAGGCCGGGCGCGGGAATGGGCTTCCGGGTCGCGGGGTTGCACCTCGCGGACCCGGCCGGGCGGGGCCCCGGATCCACCGGAGGGTGGATTTGGCGGGGCGGAGCCGACCGGGTATGGTTCATCGCCGGTGGGGAACCGGGCGGCCTTGCGGGTTACCGCGGCGGCCGGCCTGCCGGAAGTCATGGAGCAAATACGGCGGCAGCCGTTTCGTGTCCATGGCGCCCGTGATTCGGGTGGAAGCGGGTCAGATCGGGAGGTTCCGGTTTGACAGGGCGGAAACCGGCGGGTAACGTAGTAAAAGTGCCCGGCGCGGGAGCGGCGGGTGCGGGACGAGATGCCCCGGCTGGTGGTCCTCCTGATGGGGGGTTGTTGGTTGGTGTGTGGTTGTTCTTTGAGAACTCAACAGGGTGCTTGATAAGCCAGTGCCAATTATGATTTACCCCCGCGCTGGTCGAGCTTTGGTTCGGCTGGTGTGGATTCCTTTGGCAACATTTTTGTTGTCAGGATGATTTTCCAAGTTTTTGTTGGAGAGTTTGATCCTGGCTCAGGACGAACGCTGGCGGCGTGCTTAACACATGCAAGTCGAGCGGAAAGGCCCTTCGGGGTACTCGAGCGGCGAACGGGTGAGTAACACGTGAGCAACCTGCCCTAGGCTTTGGGATAACCCTCGGAAACGGGGGCTAATACCGAATATTACTGCTGGCCGCATGGCTGGTGGTGGAAAGTTTTTCGGCCTGGGATGGGCTCGCGGCCTATCAGCTTGTTGGTGGGGTGATGGCCTACCAAGGCGACGACGGGTAGCCGGCCTGAGAGGGCGACCGGCCACACTGGGACTGAGACACGGCCCAGACTCCTACGGGAGGCAGCAGTGGGGAATATTGCACAATGGGCGGAAGCCTGATGCAGCGACGCCGCGTGAGGGATGACGGCCTTCGGGTTGTAAACCTCTTTCAGCAGGGACGAAGCGCAAGTGACGGTACCTGCAGAAGAAGCGCCGGCCAACTACGTGCCAGCAGCCGCGGTAAGACGTAGGGCGCGAGCGTTGTCCGGATTTATTGGGCGTAAAGAGCTCGTAGGCGGCTTGTCGCGTCGACTGTGAAAACCCGCGGCTCAACTGCGGGCCTGCAGTCGATACGGGCAGGCTAGAGTTCGGTAGGGGAGACTGGAATTCCTGGTGTAGCGGTGAAATGCGCAGATATCAGGAGGAACACCGGTGGCGAAGGCGGGTCTCTGGGCCGATACTGACGCTGAGGAGCGAAAGCGTGGGGAGCGAACAGGATTAGATACCCTGGTAGTCCACGCTGTAAACGTTGGGCGCTAGGTGTGGGGGGCCTCTCCGGTTCCCTGTGCCGCAGCTAACGCATTAAGCGCCCCGCCTGGGGAGTACGGCCGCAAGGCTAAAACTCAAAGGAATTGACGGGGGCCCGCACAAGCGGCGGAGCATGCGGATTAATTCGATGCAACGCGAAGAACCTTACCTGGGTTTGACATCGCCGGAAATCCTCCAGAGATGGGGGGTCCTTCGGGGCCGGTGACAGGTGGTGCATGGCTGTCGTCAGCTCGTGTCGTGAGATGTTGGGTTAAGTCCCGCAACGAGCGCAACCCTCGTTCGATGTTGCCAGCGCGTTATGGCGGGGACTCATCGAAGACTGCCGGGGTCAACTCGGAGGAAGGTGGGGATGACGTCAAGTCATCATGCCCCTTATGTCCAGGGCTTCACGCATGCTACAATGGCCGGTACAATGGGCTGCGATACCGTGAGGTGGAGCGAATCCCAAAAAGCCGGTCTCAGTTCGGATCGGGGTCTGCAACTCGACCCCGTGAAGTCGGAGTCGCTAGTAATCGCAGATCAGCAACGCTGCGGTGAATACGTTCCCGGGCCTTGTACACACCGCCCGTCACGTCACGAAAGTCGGCAACACCCGAAGCCGGTGGCCCAACCCGTAAGGGAGGGAGCCGTCGAAGGTGGGGCTGGCGATTGGGACGAAGTCGTAACAAGGTAGCCGTACCGGAAGGTGCGGCTGGATCACCTCCTTTCTAAGGAGCACCATCCGTCGAAGGACGGTATGGAGCCCGCGACCTGCGAATGTCGGGTCGGGGTGCTCGATGGCGGAGACACTGGTGAGTTCGATCCTGGCAACGGCTACGACGCCTGGTACGGCCACTTCGGTGGTGTGGAACGGTTGGTTGTGGTGCGGCTGGGGAGGATGGATAGCACCCTGTTGGGTCCTGAAGGAACAACCGTGGGTTGTTTCTTTCGGAGCCTTGGCCAGGACGTGAGTTCTGGGGGCTGCCAGGCATGGCCTGGTCTCGCATACCGTCGACGTGTGTCGGGCTGGTGTGGGGCTGTGGGTTGTGGGTTGGTCGTTTGTTGAGAATTGCACAGTGGACGCGAGCATCTTTGTGGTCAAGTTGTCAAGGGCGAACGGTGGATGCCTTGGCACCAGGAGCCGATGAAGGACGTGGGAGGCCGCGATAGGCCTGGGGGAGCTGTCAACCGAGCTGTGATCCCAGGGTGTCCGAATGGGGAAACCTGGCATCAGTCATGTGATGTCACCTGCACCTGAACACATAGGGTGTATGGGGGGAACGCGGGGAAGTGAAACATCTCAGTACCCGTAGGAAGAGAAAACAACATGTGATTCCGTGAGTAGTGGCGAGCGAAAGCGGATGTAGGCTAAACCGGTTGCGTGTGATACCTGTCAGGGGTTGCGTGGTCGGGGTTGTGGGACCCTGCGAGGTGGGCTGACAACCACCTGAGGAGTTACAAAGCCAGTTGCTAGCCGAACAGTCTGGGAAGGCTGACCGTAGGCGGTGAGAGTCCGGTAGGTGAAAGTGGCTGGTCTTCTGTGGGTGTTCCCGAGTAGCGGCGGACTCCTGTAATCTGCCGTGAATCTGCCAGGACCACCTGGTAAGCCTAAATACTTCCTGGTGACCGATAGCGGACGAGTACCGTGAGGGAATGGTGAAAAGTACCCCGGGAGGGGAGTGAAATAGTACCTGAAACCGTTCGCCTACAATCCGTCGGAGCCTTGCGGGGTGACGGCGTGCCTTTTGAAGAATGAGCCTGCGAGTTAGTGGCATGTGGCGAGGTTAACCCGTGTGGGGGAGCCGTAGCGAAAGCGAGTCTGAATAGGGCGTTTGAGTCGCATGCTCTAGACCCGAAGCGGAGTGATCTAGCCATGGGCAGGCTGAAGCGCGGGTAAGACCGCGTGGAGGGCCGAACCCACCAACGTTGAAAAGTTGGGGGATGACCTGTGGTTAGGGGTGAAAGGCCAATCAAACTCCGTGATAGCTGGTTCTCCCCGAAATGCATTTAGGTGCAGCGTCGTGTGTTTCTTGCCGGAGGTAGAGCACTGGATGGTCTAGGGGGCCCACAAGCTTACCGAAATCAGCCAAACTCCGAATGCCGGTAAGTGAGAGCGCGGCAGTGAGACTGCGGGGGATAAGCTTCGTAGTCGAGAGGGAAACAGCCCAGATCACCAGCTAAGGCCCCTAAGCGTGTGCTAAGTGGAAAAGGATGTGGGGTCGCATAGACAACCAGGAGGTTGGCTTAGAAGCAGCCACCCTTTAAAGAGTGCGTAATAGCTCACTGGTCAAGTGGTTCCGCGCCGACAATGTAGCGGGGCTCAAGCACACCGCCGAAGCTGTGGCATTCACATTTTTACTTCGCCAGGTCTTGATATCTGGTGCAGGTGTGTGGATGGGTAGGGGAGCGTCGTGCCGGGGGTGAAGCGACGGGGTGACCTAGTCGTGGACGCGGCACGAGTGAGAATGCAGGCATGAGTAGCGAATGAAGGGTGAGAAACCCTTCCGCCGGATGACCAAGGGTTCCAGGGCCAGGCTAATCCGCCCTGGGTGAGTCGGGACCTAAGGCGAGGCCGAGAGGCGTAGTCGATGGACAACGGGTTGATATTCCCGTACCCGCGAAAGAGCGTCCCTGATGAACCTTGCTGTGCTAACCACCCAAGCCATCCAAGACCTTCGGGTTGAGGGTGGGGAGCGTGGGATCCTGGTGGGTAGTAGTCAAGCGATGGGGTGACGCAGGAAGGTAGCTGAGCCCGGCCGGTGGTTGTGCCGGGGTAAGCGTGTAGGCCGTGCTGTAGGCAAATCCGCAGCACATGTGGGCTGAGACGTGATGCCGAGCCGATTCAGGTGAAGTCAGTGATCCTATGCTGCCGAGAAAAGCCTCTAGCGAGTTCTGAGCGGCCCGTACCCCAAACCGACACAGGTGGTCAGGTAGAGAATACCGAGGCGATCGGGCGAACTGTGGTTAAGGAACTCGGCAAATTGCCCCCGTAACTTAGGGAGAAGGGGGGCCGGAGACGTGAAGCCCCTTGCGGGTGGAGCGTTGTATGGCCGCAGAGAGCAGGGGGAAGCGACTGTTTACTAAAAACACAGGTCCATGCGAAGAAGTAATTCGATGTATATGGACTGACGCCTGCCCGGTGCTGGAACGTTAAGGGGACCTGTTAGCTCCTTTGGGGGCGAAGCGGAGAACTTAAGCGCCAGTAAACGGCGGTGGTAACTATAACCATCCTAAGGTAGCGAAATTCCTTGTCGGGTAAGTTCCGACCTGCACGAATGGCGTAACGACTTCCCCACTGTCTCAACCACAGGCCCGGCGAAATTGCATTACGAGTAAAGATGCTCGTTACGCGCGGCAGGACGGAAAGACCCCGGGACCTTTACTATAGCTTGACATTGGTATCTGAATTAGCTTGTGTAGGATAGGTGGGAGCCGGTGAAGTCCATACGCCAGTATGGGTGGAGGCATTGTTGAAATACCACTCTGGTTGATTTGGGTATCTAACTTCGGACCGTTATCCGGTTCAGGGACAGTGTCTGGTGGGTAGTTTAACTGGGGCGGTTGCCTCCTAAAGGGTAACGGAGGCGCCCAAAGGTTCCCTCAGCCTGGTTGGCAATCAGGTGTTGAGTGCAAGTGCACAAGGGAGCTTGACTGTGAGACTGACGGGTCGAGCAGGGACGAAAGTCGGGACTAGTGATCCGGCACTGGCATGTGGAAGCGGTGTCGCTCAACGGATAAAAGGTACCCCGGGGATAACAGGCTGATCTTCCCCAAGAGTCCATATCGACGGGATGGTTTGGCACCTCGATGTCGGCTCGTCGCATCCTGGGGCTGTAGCAGGTCCCAAGGGTTGGGCTGTTCGCCCATTAAAGCGGTACGCGAGCTGGGTTTAGAACGTCGTGAGACAGTTCGGTCCCTATCCGCCGTGCGCGTAGGATACTTGAGAAGGGCTGTCCCTAGTACGAGAGGACCGGGACGGACGAACCTCTGGTGTGCCAGTTGTCCCGCCAGGGGCACGGCTGGTTGGCTACGTTCGGAAGGGATAACCGCTGAAAGCATCTAAGCGGGAAGCCTGCTTCAAGATGAGGTATCCCACCCCTCTTTGAGGGGGTAAGGCCCCCAGCTAGACGACTGGGTTGATAGGCCGGAGATGTAAGCTCGGTAACGGGTTGAGTTGACCGGTACTAATAGGCCGAGGACTTGATTATCAAAGGTGCTACGCGTCCACTGTGTGATTCCCGACAAGCGAACAGCAGACCATGTTTTTGGTGTTGTTTGATATGTCGATAGTGTTACGGCGGTCATGGCGGAGGGGAAACGCCCGGTTACATTCCGAACCCGGAAGCTAAGCCCTCCAGCGCCGATGGTACTGCACTCGGGAGGGTGTGGGAGAGTAGGACACCGCCGGACATTCTTTCCAGTCGAGGGCCGCCCCAGCAGGGTCGGCCCTCGACTGCGTAGCGCCGGTCGCGGTGCAATCAGGAAGGATGTACCTGTGAGTTCAGGACCGCGGGACGGAGACCGTCCCCGTCGTTACGAAGACCGAACCGAGCGGAGCGGCGGCGCGCCACGTCGCGACGACCGCCAGCCGTACCGTGGCGACCGCGACGACCGGTCGCGCGATCAGCGCGGCGGTTACGGCGGTGGCCGGGATGGCGGCTACCGCGGCGGTGACCGCCGCGAGGGCGGCTTCCGCTCCCGGGACGACGCCCGGCCTGCCGGTGGTGGCTTCCGGCGTGACGGTGACACCCGTGAGGGTGGCTTCCGCGGCGGCGACCGCCGCGAGGGCGGCTTCCGCGGTGGTGACCGTGAGGGTGGCTTCCGCGGCGGCGAGCGCCGTGAGGGCGGCTTCCGCGGTGGTGACCGTGAGGGTGGCTCCCGTGGCGGCGAGCGCCGTGAGGGCGGCTTCCGCGGTGGTGACCGTGAGGGTGGCTCCCGTGGCGGCGAGCGCCGTGAGGGCGGCTTCCGCGGTGGTGACCGTGAGGGTGGCTCCCGTGGCGGCGAGCGCCGTGAGGGCGGCTTCCGCTCGGGTTCGCGTGAGGGCGGTTTCCGCCGCGAGGGTGATGGCCCGCGTGACGGTGGCTTCCGTGAGCGTCGCGAGGGCGGCTACCGCCGGGATGGTGAGGGCCGCCAGGGCGGGTTCCGGGGCGGTGACCGGGATGGTGGTTTCCGTGGCGGTGAGCGCCGTGAGGGCGGTTTCCGTGGTGGTGAGCGCCGTGAGGGCGGTTTCCGTGGTGGCGACCGCGAAGGCGGCGGTTTCCGTGGCGGTGAGCGCCGTGAGGGCGGTTTCCGTGGCGGTGACCGTGACGGTGGATTCCGTGGCGGTGACCGCCGTGAGGGCGGGTTCCGCGGTGGCGACCGCGAAGGCGGCGGTTTCCGCGGTGGCGACCGGCGTGAGGGCGGGTTCGGCGGCGAGCGCCGTGAGGGCGGCTTCCGCTCGGGTTCGCGTGAGGGCGGTTTCCGCCGCGAGGGTGATGGCCCGCGTGACGGTGGCTTCCGTGAGCGTCGCGAGGGCGGCTACCGCCGGGATGGTGAGGGCCGCCAGGGCGGGTTCCGCGGTGGCGACCGGGATGGTGGGTTCCGTGGCGGTGAGCGCCGTGAGGGCGGGTTCCGCGGTGGCGACCGTGACGGTGGTTTCCGTGGCGGTGAGCGCCGTGAGGGCGGCTTCCGCGGTGGTGACCGCGAGGGTGGGTTCCGTGGCGGTGACCGTGACGGTGGGTTCCGTGGTGGTGAGCGCCGTGAGGGCGGTTTCCGTGGTGGCGACCGCGAAGGCGGCGGTTTCCGTGGCGGTGAGCGCCGTGAGGGCGGTTTCCGTGGCGGGGACCGCGACGGTGGGTTCCGCGGCGGTGAGCGCCGTGAGGGCGGTTTCCGTGGTGGCGACCGCGAAGGCGGCGGTTTCCGCGGTGGCGACCGGCGTGAGGGCGGGTTCGGCGGTGAGCGCCGTGACGGCGGTTCCCGTGGCGGTGAGCGCCGCGAGGGCGGTTTCCGGGGCGGTGAGCGCCGTGAGGGTGGGTTCCGCGGTGAGCGGCCCGGTCAGGGTGAGCGCCGGGGCTTCGACGAGCGGCGCCGCGAGGGCGCTCCGCAGGACCGCCGGGAACGGGCCGAGACGGCCGGGGCTGACCGTGGGCCGGACGCTCCGGCGTTGCCCGACGAGATCGTCGCGACCGACCTGGACTCGACCGTCCGCGCCGAACTGCTGTCGCTGGCCAAGCCGGTGGCGGAGACCGTCGCCCGGCACCTGGTCGCGACCGGTCAGCTGATCGACGAGGACCCGGCGGAGGCGCTGGCGCACGCGCTGGCCGCCCGTCGGCTCGCGTCCCGGATCTCCGCCGTCCGCGAGGCGGTGGGGCTGGCCGCGTACCACGCGGGGGAGTGGCAGACGGCGATCGCCGAGCTGCGGACGTACCACCGGATGACCGGGCTGCAGAGCCACCTGGCCGTCCTGGCGGACTGCGAGCGGGCGCTGGGGCGCCCGGAGCGGGCGATCGACCTGTTCCGGGGTGCCGACCGGGAGAAGCTGGACAAGTCCGTGGCCATCGAGCTGCTGATCGTGTCCGCCGGGGCGCGCGGTGACCTGGGCCAGAAGGACGCCGCCGTGGCGATGCTCCAGGTCCGCGAGCTGACCAACGAGGCGACCGAGCCGTGGGCCGGTCGGCTCCGGTACGCGTACGCCGACGCGCTGCTCGCCGTGGGCCGGCGCGAGGAGGCCCGGGAGTGGTTCTCCCGGGCTGCCGAAGTCGACGCCGAGGGCGAGACGGACGCCGCCGAGCGGCTGCTGGAGCTCGACGGGGTGCTGATCGAGGGCGACGAGGACGAGGAGCCGGAGGAGATCGCCGCCGGGCCGGGCACCCCGGGCGCGGTGCCGGCCGAGCCGGACGCCGACCTCACGGGCCTAGCCGACCGGCCGGCGACCGAGGACGAGGCGCACCCCGACGAGCGGGGCCGGGACGACGTCGACGGGCCGGCGGCGGCTGGCGGCGAGGAGGACGGTGACCGGGACGGCGGGTACGCCGACGACCTGGCCGCCGACGAGCTGACCGACGACGCGGCCGCCACCCGTGCGGAGGCTGCGGAGCCGGCGGGCGCGGAGTCGGAAACGACTGACTCGGAGCGGCCCGCCGACTCCCGCTCCTCGGGCGCGGACCAGCGGTGACGCGGGACGCCGGGGGTCGGCTGGTTGACGGGTACTCGTTGGTCGTCTTCGACCTGGACGGGGTGATCTACCTGATCGACCGGCCGATTCCCGGCGCCGTGGAGGCGGTCGGCCGGCTGCATGCGGAGGGGCGGGCGGTCGTCTATGCCACGAACAACGCCTCGCGCCGTTCCAGTGAGGTCGCCGACCTGCTCACCGGGATGGGTGTGCCCGCCCGCCCGGAGGAGGTGCTGACGTCCGCGGCCGCCTCCGCCGAGCTGCTGCGGGACCGGCTGCCCGCCGGGGCCGCGGTCCTGGTCGTGGGGGCGGACGCGCTGCGCGCCGAGATCGCCGCCGTGGGGCTGCGACCCGTGTCGCGCGCCGACGAGTCCCCGGCCGCGGTGGTGCAGGGGTACGGTCCGCAGGTCGGCTGGGCGGAGCTGGCCGAGGCGTCCCTGGCGGTGCGGGCCGGCGCGCTGTGGATCGCCACGAACACCGACCGGACGCTGCCCAGTGGGCGGGGCCCGCTACCGGGCAACGGGTCCCTGGTGGCCGTGCTGCGGACCGCCCTGGACCGGGAGCCCGACGTGGTGGTCGGCAAGCCCGAGCCGGCGCTGTTCGGCACCGCCGCCCGGCGGGCGGGACAGGGACGCGCCCTGGTGGTGGGCGACCGGCTGGACACCGACATCGAGGGGGCGCGCCGCGCCGGCCTCGACAGCCTGCTGGTGCTGACCGGCGTCAGCGACGTGCCCGAGCTGCTCGCCGCCCCGCCGCAGCGCCGCCCGACGTACGTGTCCTGCGACCTGGCCGGGCTGTTCGACCCGGCGGCCGCGGTGCGGGTGCCCGGCGCGGCGGAGACGGGCGGCTGGTCCGTGACGGTGCGCGACGGCGGGCTGGAGCTGGCCGGGGCGGGCCGGACCCTGGACGCCCTCGCGGCGCTCTGCGCCGTCGGCTGGGCCGCCGGGGCTGGTCCGCGGGTGCGGCCCGCCTCGCCGGGGCCGGCGCGGCCCTGGCCGCCCTCGGCCTGGCCGGCTGACGCCTAGACCGCACCGTCGCGGGCGGGTCCAGATTCGACCGCACCGTCGCGGCCGGGTCCAGATTCGACCGCACCGTCGCGGCCGTGTTCAGAGCAGCTTGCGGAGCTTCATCAGGTCGAACGGGTTCGCCTTGATCGAGACCCGCCTGGACGCGACCGCGCGCGTGATGTCCAGCTCGCCACGGACGAGGGCCAGCAGGTCGTCGCTGCTGGTGCTCAGGGCGATCTTCGCCTTCGGGTCGTCGCCGTCGGCCAGGTCGACCAGGCACCCGTCGGCGAGGCGGCCGTGGAACGCGGTGTCCAGGTCGGTGATCCGGCAGGCCAGGGTCCGGTCCAGGTCGACGTGCTCCCGTACGGTCTCGGCGTTGCGCTCCAGCCGGCCGGCCAGTTCCTGCAACGCCTGCCGGCACTCGTCCACGCTGGCCACATCGTCTCCTCACGCACGCCACGCCCGTTCCCGGCACCGTACCGCAATGGGCGGCGCGGGGGGCCCGGTAGCGTGGCACCTGCAGATCCCACCCGTGGAAGGACTCAGGCATGCAGGACGCGTGGCGCGCCTACCTCGGACTGGCCATGGGCCTGACGGAGGCGCCCCGGAAGAAGGCCCGGGAGGTGGTCCGCCGGGCGGTCGGGTCCGGCGGGGCGACGGCCGCCCAGATCCAGGCGCTCGCCGAGGAACTGCTGTCCACCGGCCTGGCCAACCGGGAGGCGCTGACCAAGCTGGTCCGCTTCGAGGTGGACCGTGCGCTCGGCGTCGTGGGGCTGGCCACGGCCGACGAGGTGGCCGAGCTGACCCGCCGGGTGCGCGAGCTGGAGCGCCAGCTCCGGGAGGCCAAGGCCGGCCCGCCCGCCGCGAGCGGGGGAGCGCCCTCCGGCGGGCCCGCGACGGGAACCGCCGAGCCGGCGACGCCGCCCGGGTCCGCGACGGTGGCGAAGAAGACCGTGGCGAAGAAGACCGTGGCCAAGAAGGCGGTGGCGAAGAAGACCGTGGCCAAGAAGGCGGTGGCCAAGAAGACCGTGGCCAAGAAGGCGGTGGCCAAGAAGACCGTGGCCAAGAAGGCGATCGCCCGGAGGCCGCCCGCCACGATAAGCCGTACCGAGGACGGAGCGCCCGGCGCGGAGCCGACCCGGCCGGCGAAGAAGGCGCCGGGCCGCAGGCAGCAGCCGGGCGGCGCGGCGTGAGCGCGCCCGCGGTGCTCGGAGGGGGGCGGTGAGCGCCCCGTTCCGGCCGGGGCCGCCGCCGGGCGCGCGGCCCGTGCCGCCGCCCGGTCCCCGGCCCGCGCCGCCGCGGCCGGCCGCCGTCGGCGACGTCGAGGACGCCCGTCACCCGGCGGTCGACGCCGCCGTGCGGGCGATGGCCAACGCGGAGGCGCTCTCCCCGGCCGACCAGATCCCGCAGTACGAGGCGGCGTACCAGACGCTGCGGGAGACCCTCGCCACCATCGACCAGTCCTGACCCACCGGAGAACCACCCCATGGCACGTCGCAACCGGCTCGACGCCGAACTCGTCCGCCGCGGCCTGGCCCGATCCCGGGAGCAGGCCGCCGCGCTGGTCGAGGCCGGCCGGGTCCAGCTGCGTGGGGTCCAGGCCCGCAAGGCCGCCGCGCTGGTCGATCCCGCCGACCCGCTGCTGGTCACCGGCGCCGACCCCACCTCCGAGTACGTCTCCCGGGGCGGGCACAAGCTGGCCGGGGCGCTGGCCGCGTTCGCCCCGGGCGGGCTGCGGGTGGCCGGCCGGCGCTGCCTGGACGCCGGCGCCTCGACCGGCGGGTTCACCGACGTGCTGCTGCGCGCCGACGCCGCCGAGGTGGTCGCCGTCGACGTTGGCTACGGGCAGCTCGCCTGGTCGCTGCGCAACGACGAGCGGGTACGCGTTCTCGAGCGCACCAACGTCCGCACGCTGACCCCGGAGGTGATCGGCGGGCAGGTGGACCTGACGGTCGCCGACCTGTCGTTCATCTCGCTGCGGCTGGTGCTGCCGGCCCTGGCGGCCTGCACCAGCGCCGACGGCGACCTGGCGCTGATGGTGAAGCCCCAGTTCGAGGTGGGCAGGGAGCGGGTCGGCGCGGGCGGCGTGGTGCGGGACCCGGCGCTGCGCGCCGAGGCGGTGCTCGACGTGGCCGCCGCGGCGACCGACCTGGGTCTGGGCCTCGCCGACGTGACGGCGAGCCCGCTGCCGGGGCCGAGCGGGAACGTGGAGTTCTTCGTATGGTTACGCCGGGGCGCGGCGGCGGCCGACCCGGAGCGGGTGCGGGCCGTCGTGGCGGCCGGCCCGCAGGGTCCGATCCCGTCCGGAGACGTGTCGGACGCGGCCACGGAGGAGGTGGCAGGGTGAGTGCGAGGAGTGAGCTTGCGAGCCCCGCAGTCACGAACGGAAGGCGGCATCGGTGAGTGCGAGGAGTGAGCTTGCGAGCCCCGCAGTCACGAACGGAAGGCGGCATCGGTGAGTGCGAGGAGTGAGCTTGCGAGCCCCGCAGTCACGAACGGAAGGCGGCATCGGTGAGTGCGAGGAGTGAGCTCGCGAGGCTGGCGGGCGCTGCGGTCGCGAACGGCGGGCGGGCCCGGTGAGCCGTACCGCGCTGCTGGTGACGCACACCGGCCGGCGCCGCAGCACCGAGCACGCCCGGGCGGTCGCGGCGGACCTCATCGCCGCCGGGTTCGAGGTGCGGGTGGTGGCCGAGGAGGCGGAGGACCTGGACCTGCCCGGTGTGGTGCCGGTGACGGGTCTGGAGGCCGCCGAGGGGGCGGAGATCGTCTTCGCGCTGGGCGGGGACGGCACGTTCCTGCGGGCGGCGGAGCTGGCGCGTCCCGCCAAGGCTCCGCTGCTCGGCATCAACCTGGGCAAGGTCGGCTTCCTCGCCGAGGCGGAGATCGACGATCTGGACGTGGCGGTGCGCGACGTGGTCGGGCGCAACTACACCGTGGACGAGCGGCTGACCCTCGACGTGACCGCGGAGTTCGAGGGCGGCCCGACGATCGAGTCCTGGGCGCTCAACGAGATCAGCGTCGAGAAGGGCGAGCGGGCCCAGATGCTGGAGCTGCTCGTGGACGTCGACGGCCGGCCGCTGTCCCGGTACGGCTGCGACGGCGTGGTCTGCGCCACCCCGACGGGCTCCACCGCGTACGCGTTCTCTGGCGGCGGGCCGGTGGTGTGGCCGGAGGTGGAGGCGCTGCTGCTGGTGCCGATCAGCGCGCACGCGCTGTTCAGCCGACCGCTGGTCACCGCGCCCACCTCGACGTTCTCCATCACGGTCGACCCGTTCACCACCCTCGCCGTGCTCTCGTGCGACGGGCGGCGCGTCTACGACCTGCCGCCCGGGGCCCGGGTGACGGTGCGCCGGGGCGCGCTGCCGGTGCGGGTGGTCCGGCTGCGGGCGCGGCCGTTCACCGACCGGCTGGTGGCGAAGTTCGGGCTGCCGGTCCACGGCTGGCGGGGCGGCCGCAGGTGAGCGGGGCTCTTCCGCCGGCCGGCCGCAGGTTGGTGGCTTCTCCCCGGCGGCGGGGCGGCGCTGACGGTCGGGTCCGCGCCGGACGCGGGCCGGGCCGGTCGGCACGGACGTCACCGCGCCCCGGCCGCGCCGGCTGGTCAACTGTCGGGGCCCGCGTCTAGTGTCGGGTGCTGTGCTGGAGGAGCTGCGCATCACCGGACTGGGCGTCATCGAGGACACGACTCTCCCGTTGGCCGGCGGGATGAACGTGATCACCGGCGAGACCGGCGCCGGCAAGACCATGGTGGTCACCGGTCTCGGCCTGCTCTTCGGCGGCCGGGCCGACGCGGGCCGGGTCCGGGCGGAGCCGGGCCGGGCGGTGGTCGAGGGGCGGTTGCGGCTCGACGGCCGGGTGGCCGCCGCGGTGCACGCCCGGGTGACGGACGCCGGCGGTGAGCCCGACGAGGACGGCTCGCTGCTGCTGAGTCGCACGGTGACGGTGGAGGGGCGGTCCCGGGCGCACGTCGGCGGGCGCAGCATGCCGGTGGCCATGCTCGGCGAGGTCGGCGAGCAGGTGGTGGCGGTGCACGGCCAGTCCGACCAGCTGCGCCTGCTGCGCCCGGCGGAGCAGCGGGCCGCGCTGGACCGGTTCGCCGGCCCGGAGCACGAGAAGCTGCTCGAGGCGCTGCGGGAGGCGCACACGCGGTGGCGGACGGTGGTCGACGACCTGGCCGACCGGCGGCGCAACGCCCGGCAGCGCAACCAGGAGGCCGACCTGCTCCGGCTGGGGCTGGACGAGATCAGCCGGGTCGACCCGCAGCCGGGGGAGGACGACGAGCTGCGGGCGGAGGCGCAGCGCCTGGAGCACGCCGAGGGGCTGCGCACGGCCGCACAGACGGCGTACCAGTGCGTGGCCGGCGGCGCGGAGCCGACCGACGAGACGCCGGACGCGACCTCGCTGCTCGGGCTGGCTCGACGCACCCTGGAGGCGCAGGCCGGCACCGACGCGTCCCTGGGCGACCTCGCGGCCCGGCTGGAGGAGGCGGCGACCCTGGTCGCCGACGTCTCCGCGGAGCTGTCGACGTATCTGGACGCCCTCGACGCGGATCCGGCGCGGCTGCAGGCGATCTACGAGCGACGGGCGGCACTGCGGGCGTTGACCCGCAAGTACGCCGACGACGTCGACGGGGTGATCGCCTGGGCGGAGCGGGCGCGCACCCGACTGTCCGACCTGGACACGTCCGACGACCTGCTCGACGAGCTGGACCGGGAGGCGTCCCGGCTGGCCGCCGAGGTGGCCGAGCTGGCCGGGCGGGTGTCGGTGTCCCGGCAGGAGGCGGCGACCCGGTTCGCCGAGCAGGTCACCGTCGAGCTGGCGGGGCTGGCCATGCCGCACGCCCGGGTGGAGGTGGCGGTGCTGCCCCGGCCGGCGGGCCGGGCCGAGCCGAGCCTGCCGGTCAACGGCGTCGAGGTCGGCGTGGGCCCGGACGGCGGCGACGAGGTGGAGCTGCGGCTGCTGGCCCACCCGGGCGCCCCGGCGCTGCCGCTGCAGCGGGGCGCCTCCGGCGGTGAGCTGTCCCGGGTGATGCTCGCCATCGAGGTGGTGTTCGCCGGGTCGGGCGGCCCGCCCACCCTGGTCTTCGACGAGGTCGACGCGGGGGTCGGCGGCCAGGCGGCGGTGGAGATCGGCCGCCGGCTGGCCCGGCTGGCCCGTAGCCACCAGGTGCTGGTGGTCACCCACCTGCCGCAGGTGGCCGCGTTCGCCGACCGGCACCTCGTGGTGGCGAAGGACACGGGCGGCGCGGTGACCACGAGCGGGGTGCGGGTGGTGGAGGACACCGAGCGGGCCCGTGAGCTGGCCCGGATGCTGGCGGGTTTGCCGGACTCGGATCTGGGTATCGCCCACGCGGAGGAGCTACTGGCCGTGGCGGCTCGGGAGCGGCGGCCCTGACCGCGGGCGATTGTGAGCGCAAGCACACCGGTGCGCGTCCGGGTGTGCTTCCCTGGGTAGGCGGCCCTGCTCAGGCATGTCGCGACAGAAAAGCCTGCCTCACATGCCAGGATGGTCACGATGCGTCTACCCACGTTGCGCCGGAACCGGAACGCGGAACCGGACACAATCTCCGGCACCGCGCGCCTCGACCGCCGGACGAAGCGCCTGGTCGGCCGGCTGCGCCCGGGCGACATCGCGATCATCGACCACGTCGACCTGGACCGGGTGGCGGCCGACTCGCTGGTGGCGGTCGGCGTCGCCGCGGTGCTCAACGCGAAACCGTCGGTCTCCGGCCGTTACCCCAATCTGGGGCCGGAGGTCCTGATCGGGGCCGGTATCCCGCTCCTGGACGACCTGGGTGAGGGCATCTTCGACCGGGTCCGGGAGGGCGACGTCGTCCGGATCGAGGGCAACACCGTCCTCGTCGGCGACGAGCCGGTGGCGCACGGCGTGCTCCAGGACGCCGAGACGGTGGCCAAGGCCATGGCCGACGCCCGCGAGGGGCTGTCGGTGCAGTTGGAGGCGTTCGCCGCCAACACCATGGACTACCTCAAGCAGGAGCGCGACCTGCTCCTCGACGGCGTCGGGGTGCCGGACATCCGCACCCAGGTGCAGGGGCGGCACTGCCTGATCGTGGTCCGGGGCTACGACTACAAGGCCGACCTGGACGTGCTGCGCCCGTACATCCGGGAGTTCAAGCCGGTGCTGATCGGCGTCGACGGCGGCGCCGACGCGCTGGTCGAGGCGGGCTACACACCCGACATGATCATCGGGGACATGGACTCGGTGACCGACGACGTGCTGCGCTGCGGCGCGGAGGTGGTCGTGCACGCGTACCCGGACGGGCGGGCGCCCGGGCTGGCCCGGGTGACCGCGCTGGGCGTGTCCGCGATCACCTTCCCGGCGGCGGCGACCAGCGAGGACCTGGCCATGCTGCTCGCCGACGAGAAGGGCGCCTCCCTGCTGGTGGCGGTCGGCACGCACGCCACCCTGGTCGAGTTCCTCGACAAGGGCCGGGGCGGAATGGCCTCCACGTTCCTGACCAGGCTCAAGGTCGGCGGGAAGCTGGTGGACGCCAAGGGCGTGAGCCGCCTCTACCGGCAGAGCATCTCCGGCTCCTCACTGCTGCTGCTGGTCCTCTCCGCGGTGGCCGCGATGGCCTCCGCCGTGGCGGTCTCCACCGTCGGCAAGGCGTACCTGGGCGTGGTCAGCGAGTGGTGGAACAATTTCGTGTTCCAGCTCGGCCAGCTCTTCTAGCTCCCGACCGATCAAGAGGCTGCAAGCGTGATCAATTTCCGCTACCACGTGGTGTCCCTGACCGCGGTCTTCCTGGCGTTGGCCATCGGCCTGGTGGTCGGCACGGCCGCCCTCAACGGGCCGGTGGCCGACTCGCTCAAGGGGCGGGTCGACGGGCTGAGCAAGGACAACCAGCTCATGCGCCAGCAGGTCAGCAACATGCAGAAAGAACTGGACATGGAGGAGCAGTTCGCGGCGGAGATGGCGCAGGTCGTCCTGCCGAACAAGCTCACCGGCCGCCGGGTGGTGGTGCTGACCCTGCCCAGCGGCCGGGAGCACACCGAGGGCGTGCTCAAGATGCTCCAGACCGCCGGCGCCACCGTCACCGGGCGCGTCGACCTGCAGGACAAGTTCATCAACCCCGAGAACAACGGCGACCTGATGGAACTGGCCGTCACTGCCGCCCGGCCGACCGCCCCCGCGTCCGGGCTGCCGGGCAACGGGCACGGGGTGGAGACCTCCAGCGCCATGCTCGCCAGCGTCCTGCTGGACCGGGCCCCCGGCGTCGAGCCGGCCACCGAGGCCGACCGCGGGGCGGTGCTGGCCTCGTACAGCAACGCGGGGTACGTCACGACCGACGACAAGGTGACCGGGCCGGCCGAGGCGGTGGTGCTGGTCAGCGGCCAGCCGTACGTGGACAAGGACTCCGACAAGAAGGACCAGTCGGTGGTCAAGGTCGCCGAGCAGTTCGACCGCAGCGGCGCGATCGTCGTCGCCGGCATCGGCTCGACCGGCGGAAACGTCGTCGCGGTCGTCCGGGGCGACCCGGTGCTGTCGCAGACCATCTCCACCGTCGACGACGCCAACACGGTGCAGGGCCAGTTGGTCACCAGCCTGGCCCTGGTGCAGCAGTTGACCGAGAAGAAGGCCGGCCAGTACGGCGTGGGCGACAACGCCGCCAGTCTGCTGCCTAAACTGCCCCAGTGAGCGAACAACCTACCCGGATGTCCGACCTTGACCCCCGCCCCTGGGGCGTGCCGAACGGGGTGAACCGATGAGCCTGTTGGGCCGCCTGCTGATCGCCGGAGCCGGCGCCGCCGCCGCCCGGTACGCCCTGCGCCAGGTGCGCACCGCCCCGCCCGCCCCGGCGCTGGAGCGCACCAACTTCCGGGGCCGCACCGTCACCCTGGCCGCCGGGCCGGCGCTGGCCGCCGGCGCCGCCACGGCCGGGGCGCTCGGCGCGTCCGGGCCGGCCGCCCGCGCGGCCGCGCTCGTCGCCGGGCTCGGTGGGGGAGCGGTCGGGCTCTACGACGACGTGGTCGGCGCCCGGCCCGAGCAGAAGGCGGCCAAGGGCTTCGCCGGGCACCTCGCCGCGCTGCGCGAGGGGCGGGTCACCGCCGGCCTCGTCAAGATCGTCGGGGTGGGGGCGGCCGGTCTCGGCGCCGCCGCGCTGCTCGCCGCCGACCCCACGGTGGCCGCCCATCCCCGCCGGCGGCGCCAGCGCGCCCTGGGCCGCACCGTGGACGTGCTGCTCGGCGCCGGGATCGTCGCCGGCACCGCCAACCTGGTCAACCTGCTGGACCTGCGCCCGGGGCGGGCGCTGAAGTCCGGCCTGCTGCTCGGGACGCCGCTGACCAGGGGCCCGCACGGCGGGATTGCCGCGGGCGCGGTGGGCGCCGCCGCCGGGCTGCTTCCCGACGACCTCGACGAGCAGGTGATGGTCGGCGACAGCGGGGCCAACGGGCTCGGGGCGGTGCTCGGCGTGGCGCTGGCCGCCCGCACCGGCCCGCTCGGCCGGGCCGCCGTGCTCGCCGTGCTGGCCGGGCTCACCGCCGCCAGCGAGAAGGTCAGCTTCACCCAGGTCATCCAGGCCACCCCGGGGCTGCGGGAGCTCGACGAGCTGGGCCGGCGAACCGACTGACGTGAAGAAACCGGCACCCCTCGCCGGCGCCGGCCGCGTCGCCGGCGCCGCCGCGCTCATCGCCGTGCTCACCGTGCTCAGCCGGCTCGCCGGCTTCGGGCGCACCGTCGTGTTCACCTGGGTGGTGGAGCGCAGCGACCTCGGCGGCATGTACGTGATCGCGAACACCGTGCCCAACATCATCTTCGAGATCGTGGCCGGTGGGGCGCTGGCGAGTCTCGTCGTACCGCTGCTGGCCGGACCGGTCGCGGCGGGCGACCGGCGGGCGGTGGGCGCCACCACCGGGGCGCTGCTGACGTGGACGCTGACCCTGCTGGTGCCGCTGGCGGTGGCGGTCACGCTGCTGGCCGGCCCAATCGTCGAGGCGATCAGCTCCGGCCGGAGCCCGGCGGAGCTGGCGGCCGGCGCCCGGATGCTGCGCGTCTTCGCCCCCCAGTTGCCGCTGTACGGGGTGGGAATCGTGCTCACCGGGGTGCTCCAGGCGCACCGCCGGTTCGCCTGGCCGGTCATCGCGCCGCTGCTGTCCAGCGTCACCGTCATCGCCGTGTACCTGGCCTTCGGCGGCGTCGAGGGGCGCGGGGCCACGGTCGCCGAGGTGAGCCGGGGCGGCGAGCTGATCCTCTCCGCGGGCACCACCCTCGGCGTGGTGGTGCTGTCGCTGTCCCTGCTGATCCCGCTGCGCGGGCTGGGCCTGCGGCTGCGCCCCGGGTACGGCTTCCCCGCCGACGCCCGCGCCCGCGTCGGCGGCCTGGCCGTGGCCGGGG
Organism: Micromonospora olivasterospora; assembly: GCF_007830265.1. NCBI lineage: Bacteria > Bacillati > Actinomycetota > Actinomycetes > Micromonosporales > Micromonosporaceae > Micromonospora > Micromonospora olivasterospora. The sequence continues at coordinate 6,807,518 of NZ_VLKE01000001.1, read as the reverse complement.
CGGTCACGGTCACCGCCCAGCAGATCGCCCTGGCCGTGATCATCAAGAGCGTCTCGGGCGGGCCCACCGGGTCGCCGCAGGTGTTCAACGTGGCCCAGACCATGTATCTGCTGCCCTGGGCGGTGCTGGCCGTGCCGCTCGCGGTCGCCGCGTACCCGGCGCTCGCCGCCGCGTCGGCGGCCGGCGACGAGGCCGCGTACGGGCGTACGCTGGCCTCGACCGCGCGGGGCGTGTTCCTGTTCAGCTGCCTCGGCGCGGCGGCGCTGGCCGGCACCGCCGCACCGGTCGCCGCGTTCTTCTACGCCGACGACCCCGCCCCGGTGGCCGCCGCGATCGCCGGCTTCGCCCCGGGGCTGCTCGGCTACGGACTGTTCGCCGTGCTCTCCCGCGCCCTGTACGCCCGCGGCGACACCCGGCCGGCCACCCTGGCGATCACCGTCGGCTGGCTCGCGGTCCCGGTGGCCGTCGTGCCCCTGGCGGGGCTGCTGCCCCGCGCCGACCGGGTGCTCGCGGTCGCCCTCGCCAACTCGGTGGGGATGCTGCTGCTCGGCGCCCTGCTCGTTCTCGCGGTGCGCCGGGCGGCCGGGCCGGCGGCGCTGGCCGGCGCGGCCCGCGTCGGGGCGGCCGGGCTGTTCGCCGGGGCGCTCGCCGCTCTCGCCGGTTCGGCCACCGCCGGCTGGCTCGCCGGGGCCGGCACCCCGACGAGACCCGCGGCGGTCGTGCAGGGCATGCTGTCGACAGCCGCGGTCGGCGTGGCGTTCCTCGCCGTGGCGTACCTGGCGGACCGCCGGGACGTGCGACCGCTGCTCGCCGCCGTGCGCCGCCGCCTCACCCGGGCGGGCCGGAGGGCCGGGCCGGGCGACGGGCCGCGGCGGGAGGACATGGTCCCCGGGGAGCGGGGCGACGGGAAGGAGACGGTGTCGGGGTGAGCGCGACGACGACCGACCGACCGACAGCGGCGCACCGGGGGTGGGCGCGGTGACCGACGCCACTCCGGCCGTCCGCTGGCCCGGCACGGTGGCGCTGGTGCTCGCCTCCAGCACCGGCGGCGTCGGCCAGCACGTTCGCTACCTGGCCCGTGGGCTCACCGACGCGGGCGCCTCCGTGCTGGTCTGCGGGCCCGCCGCCACCCAGCAGCAGTTCGACTTCACCGGCGCGGGCGCCCGGTTCCGGCCCGTCGAGATCCCGGCCAGCCCCGCCCCCACCGACGCCCGGGCCGTCGCCGCGCTGCGGCGCGCGCTGGCCGAGGAGCCGGTCGCCGTGGTGCACGCCCACGGGCTGCGCGCCGGGCTGGTGGCCGTCCTCGCCCGGCCGGCCGCCCCGCTGGTGGTCACCTGGCACAACGCGGTCCTCGCCCGCGGCCTGCGCGGCGGGCTGTCCCGGCTAGCCGAACGTGTCGTCGTCCGGGGCGTCCGGGTCGCCCTGGGCGCCTCCGCCGACCTCGTGCAGCGGGTCGCCGCGCTCGGCGCCGCCGACGCCCGGCTCGCCCCGGTCGCCGCGCCGGCCCTGCCCGCGCCGCGCCGGCGCCGCGCCGCCGTCCGGGCCGAGTTCGGGGCGGCGGCTGATCAGCCCCTGGTCCTGTCGGTGGGCCGGCTGCACCCGCAGAAGCGGTACGACGTGCTGGTGGACGCCGCCGCCCGGTGGCGCCGCCGTACGCCGCCGCCGGTCGTGGTGATCGCCGGCAGTGGGCCGGCGTACCTGGCGCTGGCCGCCCGGATCTCCGCCGCCCGGGCCCCGGTGGCCCTGCTCGGCCACCGCACCGACGTGGCCGACCTGCTCGCGGGCGCGGACCTGGCCGTGGTGACCAGCGACTGGGAGGCCCGCCAGCTGTTCGCCCAGGAGGCGCTGCGCGCCGGCGTGCCGCTGGTGGCGACCGCCGTCGGCGGGCTGCCGGAGCTCGTCGGCGACGCCGCCGTGCTGGTGCCGCCGGGCGACGTCGACGCCGTCGACGCGGCCGTGCGCGAGCTGCTCGACGACGAGACCCGCCGCGCCGAGCTGGCCCGGCGCGGCGCCGAGCGGGCGGCGACCTGGCCGACCGAGGCCGACACGGTCGCGCAGCTCGCCGCGCTGTACGCGGAACTGGCGCCCCACGCCGGGCCGGCCGCCCCCCGCACCGCAAGCCCCGACCTCGGCGAGCCCGACGCCGATGCCCCCTCGACGGGACGCCGCTGATGCTGCGCCGACTGACGCCGCTCCTGCTGACCCTCCTGGTCGTGGCGTTCGGCATCACGGCCCTCGCCGCCCGCCCCGACACGGCCGCGCCGCGCCGCACCGCCGACTTCGTGGTCCTGGCCGGGGTCGCCGGCCTGCGCTGGGACGACGTCGACGCGCGGGACACCCCGACCCTGTGGGCACTGGCCCGGCAGGGCTCGATCGGCTCCCTGTCGGTCCGTTCGGCGCACCGGCCCACCTGCCCCGTGGACGGCTGGCTGACCCTGGGGGCCGGCAACTTCGCCGCCTCGAACGGCAGCCGCGTCGCGGGCGGCTGCCCGGCGGCGCCCGTGACGGTGGAGCAGCCGGACGGCATCGGCGCGAACCTGCCCGGCCAGGAGAGTGTGGTGCAGCACAACCAGGCGCGCCTGCCCTGGGGCGCCGTGCCGGGCTCGCTGTCGGAGTCGGTGCGCTGCTCGGTGGCGGTGGGGCCCGGCGCGGCCGTGGCGGCGGCGCGTCCGTTCGGCCGGGTCGACCGGTACGCTCCGGGGCTGCCCGCGGACCCGGCCGCGCTGCTCGGCTCCTGCGTGCTGAGCATCGTCGACCTCGGCGCCGTCACCGGCGAAGACCCGGCGGCCCGGGCGGCGCAGGCCCGGCGCGCCGACGCCGAGCTGGCCCGGGTGCTCGCCGCCCGCCCACCGAACTCCCTGGTGCTGGTCGCCGGGGTCGCCGACACCGAGCTGCCGTCCCGGCTGCACGTCGCGATCGCCGACGGCCCGGGCTGGGAGCGGGGCTGGCTCACCTCGCCGAGCACGGGCCGGGAGGGATATCTGCAACTGGTCGACCTGGCGCCGACCGCCCTCGCGGCGCTCGGCCGGCCGATGCCCGAGCGGCTGTTCCTCGGCCGGCCCGCCGTGGCCGTTGGCGGCCGGCCAGCGGATCTGCCCGCGGCGATCGCCGCGACGGCCGACGCCGACCGGGAGGCCGGTGCCCAGCGGCGGGTGGCCGGTTGGTTCTTCGCCCTGCTCACCGGGGCGCAGGTGCTGCTCGCGGTGGCGGTGCTGCCGCTGCTGCGCCGGGCCCGCCGGCATGCCGGCCCGGTCGGTCCCGCGCCGGTGCCGCGGCGGGTCGTGGCGACGGTGGAGCTGCTGCTGATCGGCGCCGCGCTGGCGGTGCCGGCGGCCCTGCTGGCCGACGCCGTGCCATGGTGGCGCGGCGACCACGCGGGCTGGTGGTTCGCCGGCGTGACGGCGCTGCTGGTGGTCGGGGCGACGGCCGTCGTCCGGTTCGCCCCCGGGCACGGCGCGACGCTGGGGCCGCTCGGCGCCGTCGCCGGCCTGGCCACCCTCGTGGTCGCCGCCGACGTGCTCACCGGCGCCCGGCTGCAGCTCAACGGCGTGGTCGGCTACTCGGCCCTGGAGGGCGGCCGGTACGCGGGCCTGGGCACCGTCGGGCTCGGCGTGTTCATCGCCGGGGCGCTGCTCAGCGCCGGCTGGCTGGCCCAACGGGTACGCCGGGAGTTGCGCCCCGTCGTGGTGGTCGCCGTCGGCGGGGCCGCCGTGCTCGTGGTCGGCAGCCCGTACCTGGGGGCGGACTCGATCGGCGCGATCGCGCTGACCGCGGGGGTGAGCGTGGCCGCCGCGATCACCACCGGCGGCTGGCTGACGGTCAGCCGGCTGGCCTGGGCGGGCATGGCCGGGCTGGCGGTGACCGTCGGCTTCGCGGTCGTCGATCTGCGCCGGCCCGCCCCCGAGCGGGGCAGCCTCGGCCGTTTCCTGGCCGCCCTGGGCGACGGCACGGGCGGGCTGACCGTGCACCGCTCCAGCGCCGCCAACCTGGAAACCCTGGTGAACAGCCCGCTCACCCTGCTGGCGCTGGCCGGCGCGCTGCTGGTCTGGTTCGCCCTGCTGCAGCCGTGGGGCGGGCTGATGCGGCTGTTCGGCATCTACCCGACGATGCGGGCCGCGATGGCGGGCACGGCGGTGGCGGCCGGGATGGGCGGGGTGCTCGGCGGCTCGGCGCTGGACGTGGCCGGTGCCGCCGGGGCGCTGGTGGTGCCGATGGCGGCGCTGGCCGCGCTGCGGGTGCTGGACCACTCCACCGACCGGACCCGGCCCGGCGAGGGCCGTCCCGCCGCCGGCCGGCCCGGCGCGGAGCACGACGCGCCCCCGCCCGCACCCGAGTGCGGCGCTCCCGTGATCCCGGCGGGCCGCACCCCCACGCCGGCCGGCGGCGACGCCGCGCCGGAGCGGGCCGCCGACGCGTCGACCGAGGTGGCGAGGGCCTGACCGGCACCTCGCCGGCCAGGCGACCTCGGGTGCGGCCTGCGGCCCCGGGTTGGGGAGGTGTTACCGTGGAATCCCGTGGATCGCGTGATCACTCTGCTGATCGGCACGGCGGTCTGCACGACCGCGACGGACGACACGGGAGCAGGCCTTGGCCCCTACAGCACGGACGACCAGGCACATTTTCGTCACCGGGGGCGTCGCCTCCTCGCTGGGTAAGGGCCTCACCGCCTCCAGCCTCGGCAATCTGCTGACCGCGCGCGGGTTGCGCGTCGTCATGCAGAAGCTCGACCCCTACCTCAACGTGGACCCGGGGACGATGAACCCGTTCCAGCACGGCGAGGTCTTCGTCACAGAGGACGGCGCCGAGACCGACCTGGACGTCGGGCACTACGAGCGCTTCCTGGACCGGGCGCTCTCGGGTAAGGCGAACGTGACCACCGGCCAGATCTACTCCGACGTGATCGCCAAGGAGCGGCGCGGGGAGTACCTGGGGGACACCGTGCAGGTGATCCCGCACATCACCAACGAGATCAAGTCCCGCATCCTCGGCATGGCCGACCCGGACGCGGACGGCCAGGTCCCGGACGTGGTGATCACGGAGGTCGGCGGCACGGTCGGCGACATCGAGTCGCTGCCGTTCCTGGAGGCGATCCGCCAGGTCCGCCACGACCTCGGCCGGGACAACTGCTTCTACCTGCACGTCTCGCTCGTGCCGTACCTGGCCCCGTCCGGCGAGCTGAAGACGAAGCCGACCCAGCACTCGGTGGCGCAGCTGCGCAGCATCGGCATCCAGCCGGACGCCCTGGTGCTGCGCTGCGACCGGGAGATCCCGGACAAGGTCAAGCAGAAGCTGTCCCTCTACTGCGACGTCGACCGGGAGGCTGTCACCGCCGCCCCGGACGCCCCGAGCATCTACGACATCCCGAAGGTGCTGCACCGCGAGGGCCTGGACGCGTACGTGGTGCGCCGGCTCGGCCTGTCCTTCCGGGACGTGGACTGGAGCCGCTGGGACGACCTGCTCGACCGGGTGCACCAGCCGCGCCACACCGTCACCGTGGCGGTGGTCGGCAAGTACGTCGACCTGCCCGACGCGTACCTGTCGATCAGCGAGGCGATCCGGGCCGCCGGCTTCGGCCATCGGGCCCGGGTGCAGCTGCGCTGGGTGCCCAGCGACGACTGCGTCACCCCGGCCGGCGCCGCGGCGGCCCTGACCGGCGTGGACGGCATCGTCATTCCCGGCGGGTTCGGCGTGCGCGGCATCGAGGGCAAGATCGGCACCGCCCGGTACGCCCGGGAGAACGCCGTACCGCTGCTCGGCCTGTGCCTCGGCCTGCAGTGCATGACCATCGAGGTGGCCCGGCACCTGGCCGGCCTGGACGGCGCGAACTCGCTGGAGTTCGACGAGGAGGCCGTCCACCCGGTCATCGCCACCATGGCCGACCAGGAGGACATCGTCGCCGGCAAGGGCGACCTGGGCGGCACCATGCGGCTCGGGGCGTACCCGGCGAAGCTGGCGGCGGGGTCGATCGTCGCCGAGGCGTACGGCAGCACCGAGGTCAGCGAGCGGCACCGGCACCGGTACGAGGTGAACAACGCCTACCGCGACCAGCTCACCAAGGCCGGGCTGCACATCTCCGGCACGTCCCCGGACGGGCGCCTCGTCGAGTTCGTCGAGCTGGACCGCGACCTGCACCCGTTCTTCGTGGCCACCCAGGCGCACCCGGAGCTGAAGAGCCGCCCGACCCGCCCGCACCCCCTGTTCGCCGCGTTCGTCGCCGCCGCGGTGGCGTACTCGGAGGCCGACCAGCTCCCCGTGGACCTGGACGGCGCGGCGGCGCCCGGCCGCAGCGGCGGCGGGGCGACCGCGAAGGCGGGGGCGGCCTCGTGAGCGCCGTGGAGCACCGCTACGAGGTGGCCGGGCGGCGGGAACGCTACGCCGGGAAGATCTTCTCTGTGGTCACCGACGAGGTCACCATGCCCGGCGGCGGCACCTCCGCGCGCGACTACGTCCGCCACGTCGGCGCGGTCGCCGTCGTGGCGCTCGACGACGCCGGTCAGGTGGTCCTCGTCCGGCAGTACCGGCATCCCGTGGGCAAGCGCCTGTGGGAGCTGCCGGCCGGGCTGATGGACGTCTCCGGGGAGGACCTGGCCGCGGCGGCGGCCCGGGAGCTGGCCGAGGAGGCCGACCTCACGGCCGGCTCCATCGACGTGCTGGTCGACCTGCACAGCTCGCCCGGCTTCTCCGACGAGGTGGTCCGGGTGTTCCTGGCCCGCGACCTCGCCGAGGTGCCGGCCGGGCAGCGGCACGAGCGCCGCGAGGAGGAGGCCGACCTCCAGATCGTCCGGGTCGACCTGGACGAGGCCGTCCGGATGGTGCTGGACGGCGAGATCACCAACGCCGCCGCCGTGGCCGGGCTGCTCGCCGCCGCCCGAGCCCGCGACGCCGGCTGGTCGGTGCTGCGCCGCCCGGACGCGCCGCTGCCGCGCTGACCGGCGGCCGACGACGAGGGGCCGTGCCACCGCACGGCCCCTCGTTACTGTCGGGGGTCAGTCGCGCAGCGGGCGACCCTGACCGTCGACGCCGCCGTTGACCAGGATCAGGATGCCGTCGATGGTGCCCCACAGGCCGCCGATGCCGCAGGTCACGAATGTCACCACGAGTTGGAGGACGCCGATCTTGGTGTGGCCCATGTAGAACCGCCCGACGCCGAGGCTGCCGAGCAGGATGCCGAGGACGCCCGCGACGACCTTGCTCTTGTCGGAGACGCCCTGGGGGTGCTGCTGATACGGAGTGGTCATGGGCCGACACCCTAGTGATCTCGGGCGATCCCGTCCGCAGCAGGGTCCCCCAGGTGGGACGATAGGGGACGAACGATGTCCCGACGGCCGAGGCGTTCCCCACCGCCGGCCCCGCCGACGCCTGACACATCGTCAGCCCAGCCGGGCACCGGATGTCACTGTGTCGGCTGTCCCGGAAAGGCGGCGGGCCTAGACTGCCGCCGCGGGACCGGTGGACCGCGGCGGCAACGGGGCCGGCGCGCACCGACAGTCGGGGTGGGACGGCCCCGGAGAGAGGGGTCTGCACGTGAAGGTCGGAATCCCACGCGAGGTCAAGAATCACGAGTACCGCGTGGCGATCACGCCCGCGGGCGTCAACGAGTTCACCCGCAGCGGCCACCAGGTCTTCGTCGAGTCCGGCGCCGGCGCCGGGTCGAGCATCACCGACGAGGAGTTCGCCGCGGCCGGCGCCAAGATCCTGGCCACCGCCGACGACGTGTGGGACGCCGCGGAGATGGTGCTCAAGGTCAAGGAGCCGATCGCCGAGGAGTACCACCGGATGCGCGCGGGGCAGGTGCTCTTCACCTACCTGCACCTGGCCGCGTCCAAGGCCTGCACCGACGCGCTGCTCGACCGCGGGGTCACCGGCATCGCGTACGAGACCGTCGAGCTGCCCGACCGGTCGCTGCCGCTGCTCGCCCCGATGTCCGAGGTGGCCGGCCGGCTCGCCCCGCAGGTCGGCGCGTACCACCTGCAGCGGCAGGGCGGCGGGCGCGGCATCCTGATGGGCGGCGTCTCCGGCGTCTACGCCGCGAAGACCGTGGTCATCGGCGCCGGCGTGTCCGGCATGAACGCCGCCGCCATCGCGCTCGGCCTGCAGGCCGAGGTGCTGCTGCTGGACAAGAACGTCGCCCGGCTGCGCCAGGCCGACGCCATCTACCGGGGCCACCTGCAGACGGTCGCCTCCAACGCGTACGAGATCGAGCGGGCCGTGCTCGACGCGGACCTGGTCATCGGCGCGGTGCTGGTGCCCGGCGCGAAGGCCCCGACCCTGATCTCCAACGAGCTGGTCTCCCGGATGAAGCCCGGCAGCGTGCTGGTGGACATCTCCATCGACCAGGGCGGCTGCTTCGAGGACTCCCGCCCCACCACGCACGCCGAACCGACCTACAAGGTGCACGAGTCGATCTTCTACTGCGTGGCGAACATGCCCGGCGCGGTGCCGCACACCAGCACGTACGCGCTGACCAACGTCACCGTGCCGTACGCCCTCGAGCTGGCCAACCACGGCTGGCGCGAGGCGCTGCGCCGCGACCCCGCCCTGGCGCTGGGCCTGAACACCCACGACGGCCGCGTCGTGTACGGGCCGGTCGCCGAGGCACACGGCATGGCGCACCTGCCGCTGGCCGAGGTGCTGGCCTGACCGACAGCACGCGGACCGGCGCACCGGACGGGGCCGGCGTGGGCGGGCAGCCCGCGCCGGCCCTGCGCCGTGCCGTGCGCGGCTACCTCGACCACCTCACCGTCGAGCGTGGCCTGTCCGCGAACACCCTCGCGTCGTACCGGCGGGACCTGGAGCGCTACCTGGCCACCCTCGCCGCCGCAGGCGTGGCCGACCTGGCCGCCGTCGACGCCGCCCAGGTCGAGGCGCACCTGGCCCGGCTGCGCGCCGGCGCCGACGGCCACCCGCCGCTCGCGGTCTCCTCGGCCGCCCGGGCCGCCAGCGCCGTGCGCGGCCTGCACCGCTTCGCCGTCCGCGAGGGCCTGGCCGGCGGCGACCCCAGCCGCGACGTCCGCCCGCCCGCCCCGCCGCGCCGGCTGCCCCGGGCGCTCGCCGTCGAGCAGGTGGTGCGGCTGCTGGAGACCGCCGGTCCGCTGACCGCCGCCGGCGACGCCGCGCCGCTCGCGCTGCGCGACCGGGCGCTGCTGGAGTTCCTGTACGGCACCGGGGCGCGTATCTCCGAGGCGGTCGGCGCCGCCGTCGACGACCTGGACACCGACGAGGGCGCGGCGCTGCTGCGCGGCAAGGGCGGGCGCATCCGCCTCGTCCCGGTCGGCGGGTACGCCGTCGAGGCGCTGCGCGCCTGGCTGGTGCGCGGCCGACCCGCCCTGGTCGCCGCCGGTCGGGGCACCCCGGCGGTCTTCGTCAACGCCCGTGGCGGAGCGCTGACCCGGCAGGGCGCGTGGACCATCCTGCGCCGGGCCGCCGAGCGGGCGGGGCTGCCGGTGGACGGCCCCGGCGCGGTGTCCCCGCACACGCTGCGCCACTCGTACGCCACCCACCTGCTCGACGGCGGCGCCGACGTGCGGGTGGTGCAGGAACTGCTCGGCCACGCCTCGGTGACCACGACCCAGGTGTACACGTTGGTCACCGTGGAGCGACTGCGCGAGGTGTACGCCACCGCTCATCCCCGCGCCCGCGGCTGACCGACCCGCCGCCGCCTCGCCGGTCCGCCCCGTCCGGCCCGGCACACCGGCCCCGGCCAGCCAGGCGGCCGACACGCCGCACGGGTGCCGAACGCGCTGCTGGCCGGTGGCGTACAGTCGGCATGGCGCGGACCTGGCGGGGCGATGGCGGACCGGGTGCGCAGCGGCGCCGCGAGGGACGTCGGACGGCTCCGACGCCGGGTGGTCGTCGGAAGGGGGCAACGAGGACATGGCTGGCAACGGTGACCGTGCCGAGACCTGGACGTCGGAGCTCCGCGAGCAGCAGGCCGCGCTCAGTTCGGACCTCGGCCCGGCGGACCCGGCGGCGTACACGATGCGCAAGCCGATCCCGGAGCCGATGCCCACCGACCGGCACGGGCCCGCCCGGATCATCGCGATGGCCAACCAGAAGGGCGGCGTCGGCAAGACCACGACCACGATCAACCTGGGTGCGGCGTTGGCCGAGTACGGCCGCCGCGTGCTGCTGGTCGACTTCGACCCGCAGGGCGCCCTCTCGGTCGGGCTCGGGGTCAACCCGCACAACCTCGACCTGTCGGTCTACAACCTGCTCATGCAGGACGACGTCACGCCCGAGGACGTCCTGATCAAGACGGACGTCGCGGGCCTGCACCTGCTGCCGGCCAACATCGACCTCTCCGCGGCCGAGATCCAGCTCGTCAACGAGGTGGCCCGGGAGATGGCCCTGGCCCGGGTGCTCAGGTCGATCCGCAAGGAGTACGACTACATCCTCATCGACTGCCAGCCCTCCCTCGGCCTGCTGGCGATCAACGCGCTGACCGTCGCCCACGGGGTGCTCATCCCCCTGGAGTGCGAGTTCTTCAGCCTGCGCGGCGTGGCCCTGCTCCTGGACACCATCGACAAGGTGCGCGAGCGGCTCAACTTCGACCTGGAGCTCGAGGGCATCCTCGCCACCATGTACGACAGTCGCACCACCCACTGCCGGCAGGTGCTCCAGCGGGTGGTCGAGGCGTTCGGCGACAAGGTCTACCAGACGGTGATCACCAAGACGGTGAAGTTCCCCGAGTCGACGGTGGCCGGCGCTCCCATCACCACCCTCGATCCGGCCTCGTCGGGCGCCCGCAACTACCGGCAGCTCGCCCGCGAGGTGATCGCCGCCCAGGCGGAACGGTAGGCCGTGCGCCGTACGGCCGGCGGGCGCCCCCGGCCCGGGGTGCACCTTCCCGCCGGGCTCCCCGGAGCGTGGACTACGGTCGTCCGGTGACCGCGCCGCCCCTCGACCCGCCCGCCGGGCAACCGCCCGCCGACGGCGCGACGGTCGACGCGCCCGCCTCGGCCGAGGCGACCGCCTCGGTCGACGCGACCGCCTCGGTCGACGCGACCGCCTCGGTCGACGCGACCGCCTCGGTCGACGCGACCGGCCCGGTCGACGCGGCCGGCCCGGAGCCGGCTGGCTTCACGGTCCGGCTCGACAACTTCACCGGCCCGTTCGACCTGCTGCTGCAACTGATCGGCAAGCACAAGCTCGACGTCACCGAGGTGGCGCTGCACAAGGTCACCGACGAGTTCATCGCGTACATCCGGGCGATGGGCGACCAGTGGGACCTCGACGAGGCCAGCGAGTTCCTGCTGATCGCGGCCACCCTGCTCGACCTCAAGGCGGCCCGGCTGCTGCCCGCCGCCGAGGTCGAGGACGAGGAGGACCTGGCGCTGCTGGAGGCGCGGGACCTGCTGTTCGCCCGCCTGCTGCAGTACAAGGCGTTCAAGGAGGCGGCGGCGCACCTCGCCGAGCTGGAGGCGGTCGGCGGGCGGCGCTACCCCCGGTCGGTCACCCTGGAGCCCCGGTACGCCGAGGCGCTGCCCGACCTGGTCCTCGGCATCGGCCCGGAACGGCTGCTGAAGCTCGCCGTGAAGGCGATGACCCCGAAGCCGGTGCCCGAGGTCTCCATCGCCCACGTGCACATGGTCCGGGTCAGCGTCCGGGAGCATGCCGCGATCATCAGCGAGCGGCTGCGCCGGGCCGGCATCGCCACGTTCTCGCTGCTCTGCGCCGACTGCGAGGCGACCCTCGAGGTGGTCGCCCGGTTCCTGGCGCTGCTCGAGCTGTACCGGGAGGGGCTGGTCTCCTTCGTCCAGGAGCAGGCCCTGGCGGAGCTGACCGTGCGGTGGACCGGCCCCGCCGACGGCGGCACCGACCTGCACATCGACGAGTACGCCGGCGCCGCCGAGAGCCCGCCGCGCAACATCGGCGATGTGGCGGGGTCCGGGCCACCGGGACCGGACCACGTCGGCGACATGGAGTCGATGGAAGGAGCGGGATGAGTGACGAGGAGCGCCGGGACTCGCTGGCCGACCAGGCGGCCGCCTGGGTGCCGCCGTGGGAGCGCCCCCGGCCCCCCGCCGCCCGTCGACCCGAGGAAGATCTCGGCAGCGAACGGCCCCCAGAGGGGCCCGATCCTTCCACGGGCTCGGACCCGGACGCGTCGGACGTCGCGCCGGTAGTCGCGTCTGACGTCGCACCGGCAGCCGCGCCGGATCTCGCGCCGGTAGCCGCACCGGATGCCGGGCCGGTAGTCGCGTCGGACGTCGCACCGGCAGCCACGCCGGTAGCCGCACCGGATGCCAGGCCGGTAGTCGCGTCGGACGCCGCGCCGTCCCAGATCGTGTTGCCGGAGACCGCCCCTGCCGAGGGCGTCCAGCCCGGCGCCGCGCGGTCGGAGGCCGGCGAGCGGCAGGTCGAGGCGGGGGATCGGGACACCGCCGCGGGCGTACCCGGGAAGCAGCCGGCGGGGCGGCGGCGGGCGACCCCGCGCCCGAGCCGCCGCCCGAGCTCGACGACCGGGAGCTGCGCGGGGCGCTCGAGGCGATCCTCCTCGTCGTGGACGAGCCCGTCAGCGAGCTGACGCTCGCCCAGGTGCTGGAGCAGCCGGCGGAGCGGGTCGGGGCGACGCTCGACGACATCGCGGCCGGCTACACCGCCGCCGGGCACGGCTTCGAGCTGCGCCGGGCCGCCGGCGGCTGGCGGCTCTACACCCGGCCGGAATACGCGACGTACGTCGAGCGGTTCGTGCTGGACGGGCAGTCGGTACGGTTGACGCAGGCGGCGCTGGAGACCCTCGCCGTGGTCGCGTACAAGCAGCCCGTGACCCGGTCGCGGATCTCGGCCATCCGGGGCGTCAACTGCGACGGCGTGATCCGTACGCTGGTCTCCCGTGGCCTGGTCGAGGAGTGCGGCACCGAACCGGACAGCGGGGCGTTCCTCTACCGGACCACCACGATGTTCCTGGAGAAGCTGGGGCTGAACTCCGTCGACGAGTTGCCCCCGCTCGCCCCGTTCCTCCCCGACGACGTAGAAGAGCTTGCCGATGCGACGCGATGACCGTGCCCCGAAGCCCGACGCCCCCGTGTACGAGGGCGCAGAGCGCCTGCAGAAGGTGCTCGCCGCCGCCGGCGTGGGCTCCCGACGTGCCTGCGAGGACCTGATCTTCCGCCGCCGGGTCACCGTCAACGGCCGGGTGGCCCAGCTCGGGGACAGGGCCGACCCGACCCGCGACGTCATCTACGTCGACGGCGAGCGCCTGCAGGCCGACACCCGCCTGGTCTACCTGGCCCTGAACAAGCCGCGCGGAGTGGTCTCCACCATGGCCGACGAGAAGGGGCGCGCCGCGCTGTCCGACTTCCTCGGCAACCGCGTCGAGCAGCGGGTCTACCACGTCGGGCGGCTCGACGCCGACAGCGAGGGCCTGCTGCTGCTCACCAACGACGGCACCCTCGCCCACCGGCTCATGCACCCGTCGTACGGCGTGCCGAAGACGTACCTGTGCGAGGTCGCCGGGCCGATCCCGCGCAACCTCGGCAAGCGGCTGGCGGCCGGCGTCGAGCTGGAGGACGGCCCGGTGAAGGTCGACTCATTCAAGGTGGTGGACAGCCTGGGCAAGAGCGCCCAGGTGGAGCTGACCCTGCACGAGGGGCGCAAGCACATCGTCCGGCGGCTGCTGGCCGAGGTCGGCCACCCGGTGGCGCGGCTGGTGCGTACCTCGATCGGGCCGATCCGGCTCGGCGACCTGCGTGCCGGACGGACCCGCCGGCTCACCAACGCCGAGGTCGCCGCCCTGTTCAAGGCGGTGGGTGACTGACCCGCGGACGCGGGTACCACAACCGGTAGGCTTCCGTGACGCCCGCGACGGGGCGTCACGGCGGCGTCGCGCGCGGCCCGGCAGGGGCGCGGGCATGATTGACGACGACGACAACCGCTCGCGGCGGGCCGCCGGGCCCCGCGAGGTACGGGCTGAGGAGGAACACGGTGGAGGAAAACGTACGGGCCGGGCGCTGCGTGGTCGCTGTGGACGGGCCGTCCGGTTCGGGCAAGTCCACCGTCTCCCGGCGGCTCGCCGCCGGCATCGACGCCCGCTACCTGGACACCGGCGCGATGTACCGGGCCGTCACCTGGGCGGTCCTGCGCTCGGGGGTCGACCTGACCGACGCCGAGTCGGTGGCGAAGGTCGCCGCCGAGGCCGACCTGCGCATCGGCACCGACCCCCAGGGGTACGGCGTGACCGTCGACGGCGTGTCCGTCGACCGCGAGATCCGGGGCCCCGAGGTGACCGCGGCGGTCTCCGCCGTGGCCGCCGTACCGGCGGTGCGGGCGCTGCTCGTGGCCCGACAGCGGGAGCTGATCGAGCAGGCCGGCCGGATCGTGGTCGAGGGCCGCGACATCGGCCCGGTCGTGGCGCCGGACGCCGACCTGAAGGTCTACCTGACCGCCTCCGCGGAGGCCCGAGCCCAGCGGCGCAGCGCCGAGGACGCCACCGACGTGGCCGCCACCGCCGCCGACCTGGCCCGCCGGGACCGGCTCGACTCCACCCGCAAGGCCGACCCGTTGCAGCAGGCCGCCGACGCGGTGGTGCTGGACACCACCGAGCTGGGCATCGACGAGGTCGTCGACCGGCTGCGCTCGCTGCTGACCGAGCGGGGAGTGGCGTGAGCGCGAGGAGTGGCGTGAGCGCGAGGAGTGAGCTTGCGAGCCCCACAGTCGCGAATGAAAGGCTGGCACGGTGAGCACCGAAGAGGGCTGGGTGGAGCTGGCCGAGCCGGACCTGGACACCGAGGAGCAGGCGGGCCCGCAGCCCGTGGTGGCCGTGGTCGGCCGGCCCAACGTGGGCAAGTCCACCCTGGTCAACCGGATCATCGGCCGCCGGCAGGCGGTCGTCGAGGACGTCCCCGGGGTGACCCGGGACCGGGTCCCGTACGACGCGCAGTGGTCCGGCCGCGCGTTCACCGTGGTGGACACCGGCGGCTGGGAGCCGGACGCGAAGGACCGGGCGGCGGCCATCGCCGCGCAGGCCGAGGCGGCGGTCGCCACGGCCGACGTGGTCCTCTTCGTGGTCGACGCCGTGGTCGGCTCGACCGACGTGGACGAGGCGGCGGTGAAGATGCTGCGCCGCAGCGCCAAGCCGGTCATCCTGGTGGCCAACAAGGCCGACAACAGCGCCGTCGAGATGGAGGCGACCTCGCTCTGGTCGCTCGGCCTCGGCGAGCCGCACCCGGTCTCCGCGCTGCACGGCCGGGGCTCCGGCGACCTGCTGGACGCAATCCTGGACGCGCTGCCCGACGCGCCGCCCGTGTGGGAGAACCGCCCGCGTGGCCCGCGCCGCGTGGCCCTGGTCGGGCGGCCGAACGTGGGCAAGTCCAGCCTACTCAACCGGTTCTCGGGCGAGGAACGGGCGGTCGTCGACTCCGTCGCCGGCACCACCGTCGACCCCGTCGACAGCCTCGTCGAGATCGGCGGCGAGACCTGGCAGCTGGTGGACACCGCGGGCCTGCGTAAGCGGGTGGGCAAGGCCAGCGGCACCGAGTACTACGCCAGCCTTCGCACCGCGTCCGCCATCGAGGCGGCCGAGGTGGCGGTGGTGCTGCTCGACGCCAGCGAGCCGATCAGCGAGCAGGACCAGCGGATCCTGTCGATGGTCACCGACTCCGGCCGGGCCCTCGTGCTCGCCTTCAACAAGTGGGACCTGGTCGACGCCGACCGCCGGTACTACCTCGAGAAGGAGGTCGAGCGGGAGCTGCGCCGCATCCCCTGGGCGATCCGCGTCAACGTCTCGGCCAAGACCGGCCGGGCCGTCGACAGGCTGGCCCCGGCGCTGCGCAAGGCGCTCGCGAGCTGGGAGACCCGGGTGCCCACCGCGCAGCTCAACCAGTGGCTGACCGCCCTGGTGCAGGCCACCCCGCATCCGGTGCGGGGCGGGCGGGCGCCGCGCATCCTCTTCGCCACCCAGGCCGGCACCTGCCCGCCGCGATTCGTGCTGTTCACCACCGGCCCGCTCGACGCGGGATACCAGCGGTTCGTCGAGCGCAAGCTCCGCGAGGAGTTCGGCTTCGAGGGCAGCCCGGTGGAGATCTCGGTACGCCCGCGCAAGAAGCTCGGCCCAGGCGGCCGGGGCAAGGCGCACGGCTGATCCGACACCCGAGGGCGGGGCCCCGCAGCCCCGCCCTCACCCACCCCCCTAGGACGCTCTACCGGTTGCGGCGCCGGTCACACGGCGCGCCGGGGATCGGGTGGGGCCCGTGCGGACGGAGGGAAGATCGTGCGCTAAGCTGTACCGGCTGTCGCGGGGAGGTAAACGCCGCGCGGGAGCATCGGGACGTGGCGCAGCTTGGTAGCGCACTTGACTGGGGGTCAAGGGGTCGTCGGTTCGAATCCGGCCGTCCCGACAGCGAAAGGGTTTCCGCAGGTCAGCGACTTGCGGGAGCCCTACTTTTATTGCTTGGCATGGATGCCCGGTCTAGCACGCCGCTGTTGGACTCCTTGACTCGGGCAGGTTGTCATGCCACTACTGGATCTTCAGAAGCTCACCGTCGGACTGTCCCGGACCTGGGCCGGGTTCCTCCGCGACTGGGACCGGTCGCTGCGGGCCGGGAACTACCCGCAGACCACCCGCTACAACTACCTGCTCGCCGCCGCGCAACTTGGCCGCTATCTCGGGGAGCACTCGCCGGACCCGGACGCCGAGGACGCGGCCGACGACCCGTGCGCGGTGACTCGGGCACACGTGGAGGCGTTCCAGGCGTGGATGATCGACACCAGGTCCGCGTCGACCGCGTTGAACAAGCACAAGGGGTTGCAGCAGTTCTTCAAGTGGCTGCTCGTCGACGAGCAGGCCATCGACCGGTCGCCGATGGAGCGGGTGCGGCAGCCGAAGACACCCCGCAAGCTGATCCCCGTTATGCGCGACGAGGACACCGGCAAACTCCTCGACGCGTGCAAGGGCAAGGGCTTCGCCAACCTGCGCGACGAGGCGCTGATCCGGCTGTACTGCAACACCGGTGCTCGGCTGTCCGAGGTCGGCAACCTCCTCGTTGCCGACGTGGACCTGAACACGGAGTCGGTGCACTTCCACGGCAAGGGTGCCAAGGATCGGCGGGTACGTTTCGGGCCGAAGACCGCCCGGGCCCTGAGCCGCTACTTGCGCGCCAGGGACAAGCACAAGGGCGCCGGGCTGCCGAACCTGTGGCTGGCGGAACGAGGCACTGCGGCCTTGAATCCTAACGGCATCAAGATCCTTCTCAAGCGGTTGGGTAAGGCGGCCGGGGTACCGGACGTGCACGCGCACCGGTGGCGGCACAGCTTTGCCCATGAATGGAAGCGCGCCGGCGGAGACACCGGAGACCTGATGCTCCTGCTGGGCTGGACGTCGGAGGACATGCCCCGTCACTACGGTGCGAGCGCGGCGGCCGAGCGGGCGCAGGAGACGCAGGCCCGACTGGGTATCGGCGAGCGCGTGTAGGTCGGCTGGTCGACGCGATCACGCACGGAGAGGGCCGTGCGTGATCGCGTCATTATCGGTAGGCTGCGGCGGTTTTCGGGGGAGGGGTGGCGATGACGCGGTACGCAGTTGACGAGAGTCGCAGTGAGCTGTTGGCGACCTGGGAGACCGGCTACGGGTGTGTCGCGATTCGGGTCGCGTCGCTGGCGGCGAGTATCGAGCCGAGACAGCGGCTGGCGCTGGCGGCCGAGTTGTCGGGCCTGTCCGAGGCGCTCTGGCGTTGCTACACGCATCCAGCGAGCGCCGCCGATAGCTTGGAGATCAACACGGAGGGGTGGCGGCGAGAGCAGACCCGGAACGAGTTCGCTTCCGTGGCCGCCCATATCAGGAAGCCGAGCCTGCTCGACAGCAACGGCATGTTGATGGTGTCGTACGACCCGATGGAGGAACGCGCCCATCGAGTGGGCCGTTGCCTGCACGCTGCCGCGGACGCGGATCTCACTGCTGCGGTGGTCGCCGATGTTGAGGCAGAGGTCGCGGCGGTGGAGGCTGCCGAACTGGGGGATCTGTCGGGACGCTCGGCGCAGGCCGTGCAACTGACGCGCCAAGCTGCGTCGCCGGTTCAGGTCGCCGCTGCCGACCGGATTCTGATGAATGATCCGCTTGGCGGAGAAGAGTTGTTTCTGGAGCTCGATCCGACCTCGGCATGCGTGGCGGCGGTGCACTGGCTGCAGGCGGCCGCCGACGTGGCGGCGGAGGCATCCAAAGGTGCCGCAAGCGATGTCTTGGTAGAGGCCGACGACATCGAAGCCCTGCCGCACGCGACACCCACCGCGGTCTTGGAGTTGATGGAGATCGGCCTGTCGCCGACAGACGTGGTGACCAGGATGATCTGCGATGCCATGGCGATCGCTGAGGGCGAGGCGCCCGACATCGATGAGCTGCGAGAGAAGATCGAGGAAGCCGAGGAAGAAGCTGAGCAGGTCAGGCCGAGTGGAGCCGAAGCGGTTGGCGAGATCGCGACGATTCGGCTGACCACTCTGGACCCGCTGCGTCCCGCCCGCGGCATGCTCGAGGACCTACTGTCCGGCATTCGCGGATGCTGGCTCCTCTACCGCGAGTACGCCGTCTCCTCGACCGACCTTGAGGACACCGTGTCCGGCGACGAACTGGACGACGAGTTCGAGGAAGCATTCCGTAGCGAAGTGCGAGCCCGGGCTGCTGCTGACCGGTACCGACTCGATCTTGAAGACCGCAAATAGGCAGCAGGCAGGCATTGGGCGCGAGCGGCAGACGCACGCGCCAGCGGCCACGCCAGGCGTCGCCGTCGTGGCACCGTAGCCGCTCGTCTGCCAGATGGCGGCGGCGGAGACGAAATGGATGATGGCGCCCATGCTGCTCGTGCCGCAGAGACGAGCAGCACGGACAACGCGTGTTCAAGTCCCCCCCTCGGACACCAGTTTTGGTGAAGATTCACGTTTTGCGTGACCGGTCACTATACCTGTAGCCGCCTGGTTGTGGCGGATGTTTAGGGAAAGTCGGTTTGCCTCCGGCCGGAAGCCCGACGATGGTGGACGTGAGTCCGATTCGGCTGCCGCCCTCCGGTGGTGAACAGCTCATTGCTGCCCTGGTACCGCCCAAGACTATGAGGCCGGCTGTCCGGGCTCCGGCGCCGTTGCCGGTGCTGCCGAGGCTGAGTCTGCCGGCCGACGGCGCGGACGCTCTGGTGTTGGGGATGGCCCGCCTGGACCGGTCCGGGCGGCTGTCGGCCCGTGAGCTGCTCGGTGTGTTGGGCTGGAGGCCCGGTAGTCGGGTCGATATCGGCGTCGTGGCGGGTGTGCTGGTGGCCGCTTCGGCGTCCACCGGTCGGCATGTCGTGCGCGGCCGGGGCGGTCTGTGCCTGCCTGCCCCGGTCCGGCAGATGTGCGGGCTGCTGCCGGGCGTACCAGTGTTGCTGGCAGCTTCGCCCTCCCAGCAGGTTCTGGTGGTCCACCCGGTCCACACCATGGCGCGGCTGCTGACCGAGCACCACATTCGCCTTGCGGGCGGCGACCATGGTTGATGCCCAGCGCATCGCGGACGCGCAGCGGTTGCTGGCCCAACTCGGCGTGAGCGTGGCCGACCTGCGGGAGGCGCAGCGGCCGCGGGTGCCGACCATCGCCGAATATTTGCCTCGCGTCATCGCCGCGGCGGGTCCCGGTGCCCGCCGTACCTACGGCAGCTACTGGGACCGGATCGCCGCCCGTTGGGCGGATCGCCGGTTGGACAGCATCGCTGCCACGGACATCGAGGCGCTGCAACGTCAGGCCGCCGCGGTCGCCCGGCCGCGCCGCAACGGCCGCGGCGGCCGGCACGCCGGGGAACACGTCATCGCCGCGGTCCGGGCGATCTACAACCGGGCAATCGCCGACGGCCTGCTGGAGGCGTCCGACAGCCCGGCACATCGGGTGGGTAAGCCGCGACGGTTGCCCAGTACTCGACGCGCGTTGACGCCCGAGGAGTTGGAAGAGATCAACCTGGCGGCTCGCAGCAGCGGCAATGACGTGGTCCTCGACGCCATCCTGCTGCGCCTGCACACCGAGACCGCCTGCCGGCGCGGCGGCGCGCTCGCCCTCCGCCTGATGGATCTCGACCAGGATCGCGGCTTGATCCGCCTCACCGAGAAGGGCGGAACCCTACGCTGGCAGCCCATCACCCTGGACCTGGCAGCAAGCCTCGGCGACCACGCCCGACACCGCGGCGCGGTCCTGCCCACCGACGCCCTGCTGCGATTCCGCCACGGCGGTGCGCTCACCAGCCGCCGCTACGACCACCTATGGAAGCGCATCGGCGAACGCCTGCCCTGGGTCGCCGCCCAGGGCATCTCCACCCACTGGCTGCGCCACACCACCCTCACCTGGGTAGAACGCCACTTCGGCTACGGGGTAGCCCGCGCCTACGCCGGCCACACCGACAGCACCGGCCCAGCCACCACCACCTACATCAAGGCCGACCTGCATGCCGTCGCCACTGCCCTGGCGGCTATGACCGGTCAACCACATCCAATGGCAGCCCTGATCGACGATCCACAAGCGAGACAGCCGCGCTCGTCATAGCTACCTTCACGTCGCGCTCCGGGCGCTCATCGAGTCTGGTCAGCGTGGCGGCCACCGCCTTGTTCAGGTGCACGACCTGCACGGCCCTTGCGTCCCGCGACCCAAAAGGCGTCGGTGAGTGGCCCCTATGCCCGGCAGAACCCCGATGGTGCTGACCAGGGTCGCCGTACGAGCGGTCGGCCAGAACGTTCACCGGCATGCCGATCCCGCCGAGCTCGCTGCCTCCCGAGCGGCGAGTTCGCGGGCGGGACGTCCGGATCGGCCGGAGTCGGCGAAGCTCCGCAGATCTCGACAGCGAGGCAGCCGGCATGTAGTCTGAATCAAATAGCTGAATCATGATTCACTGCTGGGGGTGTAGATCATGATCGAGGGTGGCACGGGAGAGCTCATCGAGCGCGCTCGGGTGGAGGCTGGCCTTAGCCAGCGTGCATTGGCGGACAAAACGGGAATTTCTCAGCCGACATTGTCGCGGATAATCTCCGGCGACCGATCGGCGAAGATGCCGGAAATCGTGGCGATCGCCTGGGCGACCGGGCGCACCGTGGCCCAACTCACCGGGGGGCGAGCGGTAGCCGACCGGGTGCAGTGCGCGGCCCGGGCTACCAATGGCTCTGGGATGGACGGCATGCGCCAAGCGCTGCTGCACTTCCTCGAACTGGATGACTACCTCGATGAACAGGCGATTCCTGCCACGATCTGACCTGGGTAGAGGACTGTGAGCGCTGAAGACGAAGGGGCCGCCGCCGCCGGCCGGTTCCGGGAGGAGCACCGCCTGGGGGTGCAGCCTCTGGGTGACCTCATCGCGATCATCGAGCAGACCACGGGAATCGATGTGGCGGTGCTCGACGTCGGCCCGGACGAGCATGGCCTGACGATGCGCGACCCTGAGCGCGACACCATGTTCGTCGGTGTCGCGCGGACTCTGTACCCGATGCGGCAACGCAGCACTCTCGCTCACGAGCTCTGCCACATCCGGTTCGGGGACTGGGCGGATGCCGACGCGGGCAACTGGAGTGAACGGTCTCCTGCCGAGATCCGCGCCGATGCCTTCGCCAGGCACCTTCTCCTGCCGTTGAACGGGCTGCGGGAAGTCCTCGCCAACAAGAGTCAGATAACCGAGTCGACCCTTTCCGCGGTCGTTCAGCGGTTCGTGGTGTCACCCGCTATGGCCGCCATCGCGCTGTACAAGGCCGGGTACATCGACGCCGCGACGAAGGGGGAGTGGATGTCCCTGTCCGCCCCCCAGCTGGCTGTCCGCTTCGGCTGGATCGACCAATATCAGGCACTGCAAGCCGATTCCAACAAGCGCAGAGCGCCCCAGAAGTTGCTCGCCCGCGCGACAAGGGGATACGTGGAGGGGGTGCTGTCAGCCCAAGCCATCGCGACCCTGCGTGGCATCACCCTGGATGCCGTGGAAGCGGAGCTGCGGGAGGCGGGCATCGCGCCAGTTGAGCACCCCGTCGCCTGGGCCGACCCCGCCGACCTGCCGGACGTGCCGATGGACTGGGCCGCCCTGGACACAGACCTCGGCGCACCAGACGAACCCGAGCACCCGACCGGCGGAACAACGCCGCGATGAACCAACGGCCAATCATCGATGCTGGGCCCAGCCTGAACTTCCTCTCGATTAACAAGGAGCGACTCCTCATCAGTGTCCTCGGGCCGCTCAGCGTCCCAGAGACGGTGCAGGACGAAGTAATGCGTAAGTCCCGAGAGGACCCACGCTTCCGGCCCGCTGCAACGGTCTGGCGCAAGCTGACACCGCGCTGGATCCACGTACTGTCCGACGACGAGACACCCGAACTGGCCGCAGCCGTCCATCGAATCACTCAACAATCCATGCGAGACCGGTTGAGGCACCCCAAGGACCTGGGCGAGATCATGGTGGTGGCGCACGCCGCAGTCGCCGCCGAGACCGGCGAGACGGTAACCGTGCTCATCGACGATGGGGCGGGAGCGGTGATCGCCACCTCGGAGATCCGCCGACTGCAACGGCTACGCGCCCAAGGCCGCGCTGTGGGATCGATCAAGCTGGTTAATACCCTGACTATCTTGCACCGTGCTGCGGGAACTGGGCACATCCCGGACAGATCCATGATGCGCGACATCTACCTACGGCTTCGCGGCCTCGACGACGGCCTACCGCCGATCGACTCGACAAGCCTCTTGTCCGCCCCTCAATGGGGATGACTGGATACCTGGCTTAATACTTCCTCGGCCCGCCGTCGGAAGTTAGCTCCTGCTCGCGTCCTCTACGCTGTCCCATGCCGCGACGTAGGTGTATAGCCTTCGCCTGATATTCAGACCTCATGACCGCCAGGTCTGCCTGGCAAGCGTCAGGCCGCATACCGCCGTGACCCCTACCCCTTCAGTCGGCGGGCGGATTCCCGGCCATCGCGCCTCGTCGACGACGTCGTGCAGCAACCCTGCCATCACCGCGTGGTCGGCGTGCTCGGCCAGCATCTTTGCAACGGCACGCGGGTGCTCGATGTACGGCCCACCGGCCTTGTCGACCTGGCCGCGGTGGGCGAGCTTGGCGAGGGCGTCAGCGTCGGCGGGGCAGGCTGACGCGGGCCGGCCGATGGCGGCCGCTGCGGTGTCACCGCGCCGCGACGGTGAGGGATACGACGACGGCTGGCGGGAGACTGCCGAGCTGCTGGACCGAGCCCTGCTGATGGTCCGCGATGCCGGTGCCAACACCAGCGACACAGCTCGCGACGGGCTCCTCGGGCAGTTATTCCCGGACCCCGGGCCCTTTCGGTGGGACACCGCTCGGCGACGGGCTCCCGAATGGTGGCTGCGCCGGTTGGCCGCCGTGCGTGTCCGCGTGACCCAGCAGCCGTCCCGCACGCAGGCCGGGATCCAGCGGCTGTCCCTGCGTTTGGGTTCCCTGCTGGTCGGGCGGGTCGACTACCAGGTGTGCGAGCGTTGCCGACGCGGTTACCTGCGGAAGATCAGCGTTGACGGCGCATACAAGGGCTACGGGATCGGCACCCGTGGGCTCCTGCGCTTGTACCGTCGGCATCCGGGCTACGACTGGCGCACCAGCACCCAGTACGCCACCGCAGGCACGTTCTGGGCAGGGTCATTGCGTTCTGGGGTAGCTGCTGGTCACGGCGGTGATCAGGTCGTGTGACCGGGCGGTTGGCTTGGCGGGTGGCGCGGGCGATGTTGGTCGCGCCGGTGATGCGGTGCCAGCCGATCGCGGTGTTACGCAGGGTTGTGATGACGGCGGGTCCGGTGCCTGTCCGGGCTTGGTGGAGGTCTTCACGGAACGTTACGTCGCGTACGTGATGGAGGCGGTTCTCGATGTGCCAGTGCCGGCGGATCCAGGTCTGCAGGTCACGGGGCAGAGCCTGGCCGGCGGGCAGTGACACGGTGAGGTAGGCGGTTTCGCGGCTGGTCTTGTCTGCGACGATGCGGGTGCGGGTGATCCGCACGGCTTGCTGGGCGTGCGGGAAGGTGATGCCGCCGGGCGTGGCGACGGTGACGGCTTTGACGGTGCGGGTGAGCTTCCCCCCGATAACGTGGACGTCTCCGAGCTACCGGGGAACCTTGAGGTTCCCCCGGCTCGGAGCCCTCTGCGTTATCGGGACCGATGTCGACGGCGCGTGACAATTTCGAACGTCATTGACAACCGAGCCAAGCGCCGGGAAACGCTACTGGTTCGCCGCTACCCGTTGTGGGCGTCGGCGATACATTCTGTACATGTATGACCGCGGTGGATCCGGACTCGTCGCTCATCTCCCACAGGACGAGTGGCACCGGGTGCAGGATACTGGCATCCCCGTACGCTTCGAACCCCGCGACGTGCTCCTGCGCCAGGGTGACACCACCCAGCACGTGCACGTGGTCCTGGCCGGCTGCGTCAAGATCGTACGGTCGGAGAGCGACGGCAGCCGCGCGATCCTGACGCTGCGGGCCGCCGGCGATGTCGTCGGCGACCTGGCCGCCGTCGACCTGCAACCGCGCTCGGCCACGGTCACAGCACTCACCACCACGGTCACTCGGCTGCTCACCGGCCCGCAGTTCCGGCGCTTCCTGACCCGGCCTGCGTTCGCCACGGGCTTCGCCTCCTACACGGTGAGCCGGCTGCGTACCTCGGACGCCCAACGTACGGCGCTTGCCGTGCTGCCGGTCCGGGAGCGGCTGGCCCGGGCGCTGTTTCAGCTCGACCGGGAGAGCCGGCGCGCGGACGGGCGGCCCGCGATCCGGCTGTCCCAGGCGGAACTCGCCGAACTGGTCGGCGCTTCGCGCAACGCGGTCGTCGCCGAGCTGACGGTCCTGCGCGAGGCCGGCATTGTCGCCACCGGGCGGCGCGAGGTCATCATCGTGGACCCGGTGGCACTGAGCGGCCGGTCACACGGTCTCCGCCCAGATTTGGGCAGAGAACCACGCGGTTCCGGCTGACGCTGAAGGGGTCCCGTCCTCGAGAAAGGACTCCTGTGGAACACATCCCGTTCGCACGTTCGATCGACCTGCCGCCGTACCGGGCGATCCTGGCGGTGGACGCCAAGGGTTTCACCGCCGAACCGGGCAGCACCCACGAGGCGATCAGCAAAAGTCTGCTCGATCTTGTGGGCGACGCCCTTAACGGCGCCGGGCTGCGGGCCGAGTGGGAGCGTCCGGCGTTCCTCGGCCCGACCGGCGACGGCTTCGCCGTCGGGCTCCCGACGCGCGTCCTGCCCTACCTGGTGGACCCGTTCCCGCGCCTGCTCCAGGAACGCCTTGCCGAGCACAACCGCGAGGCCCGAGCGCGCCTTCAGTTGCGGGTCAGCCTGCACGTCGGGCCGCTGCCAGCCGACCCGGAAAATCCCCACTGGACCGGCAACGGTGACTCGCGCAACGACACCCACCGTCTGCTCGATTCCGCGCCGGTGAAGGCCGTGCTCGCCGCGGCCAGCCCGCGCGTGACGTTCGTGGCCTGCATCTTCTCCGAGCGCGTTTTCGAGGACGTCATCGCCGCCGGGTACGCCGGAATGCAGCCTGACCGCTGCCTCCCGGTCACGGCGACGGTCGACGGCAAGGCGTTCAGCCAGCAGGCATGGCTCTACCTCCCGGAGGTCTCCGGGAATCTGCTCGGCGTGTTGCCGGCCGCGCCACCGCCGCCGATGACCGAGAAGCCCGCACGGCCTCAGGTCTCCGGGCCGCGGGTGAAGCGGAACGACGGCCAGGTCGCCACCACGGTCGAGAGCATGACGCAGCACCGAGGCGGTGACCGATGACCACCGATGCGATCGAGCCCGTGGACCCGGACATCGACGATTCCTACGCCGATGACATCGACGATGGCCTCAGCGTTGACGAGAACAGCGGTCAGGTCGCCTCGCGTGTCGGCCGCGACATGGTGCAGAACGTCCACAACTGGCTCGGGCGCTACCAGGCTGCCCGGGAACTCTCCGACGCCTTCGTGCAGGAGACGATCGAGGCCTTCGTGGAGCGCGTCTACGGCCCGGACGGGCTGTCCAGGGAAGCGGCGGCCGGGATCCTGCGGGAGCGGCGTCACGTCCTGCTGGTTGCCGACCCCGGCACCGGACGGCGGACCGCCGCGGTCGGTCTGCTCGGCGGCGTTCCTTCGCCTCGGCGAGAGATCCCGATCGACGACGACGAGCAGCGGCTCCTGCCCATCGACGAGGTGCCGTGGTCGTCTTACGGCCGCTGCGCCTACCTGCTCACGGTGCCGCCCGGAAGCCGGAACGGGCGGTTGCGGGAGCTGCTCATCGCTTATCGAGAGGCAGTGGAGAAGCGGGACTCGTACCTCGTCGTGCTGGTCGACCGGAAGAGCCTCGAAAGGCCCGAGGACGTTCCGGGCTTCACCGCCCTCACGGTCACCGCTCCTGTACGGGAGGAACTGCTGAGCCGGCTCCTGGAAGACCAGTGCGCCCGGCTGGACGTGGACATGCTGCTCAAGACGCCGCCGCTGCCAGCGATGCTGGAGGGCGCAACCCCGGCGCAGATCGCGAGGCTGTCCCATCGGATCAGGGCCGCGGCGAGTGATCCGCAGGAACCGCTTGCCGAGATCGCCCGCAAGTCGGTCCAGGCCTACCAGAACTGGGACGAAGAACTGGTCGCCTGGTTCGAGACGAACCCCGATCCGCGGACCCGGCTCTTCCTCATCGCCCTGGCCTTCCTGCAAGGAGGACAGGCCACCAACGTCCTGCACGCCATGGAGAAGCTCGCCAAGATACTGGAGGAACCGGCCAACGTGCGCGGCGGCATCGGCGCCCCGGGGATCCGTCAGCTCGCCAAAAGCGTCAACGCCCGGATCGACGACGAGCATCGGATCTTTTTCACCCTGCCGTCCTACGACGTCGCGATCCTGCGCTACGTGCACGGCGACCAGTCCAAGGCCTTCCGTACGAACCTTTGGAGCTGGGCGTCCGACCTGCCGATACGCCGCGGCGGCGCCCCCAACGCCCGCGTCGCCGGACAGGTGGCCTCGGCCATGCTCGCCGTGACCCTGGCGCTTCCCGGGGCCGACGCGCCCGAAGTGCGCACGTTGATCGAACGGTGGTGGGGTTACCAGACCCTGCGACCGCTGGTCGTCGACCTGATAACCGCAGTGGCGATGAGCCCCGAGGCCGGAGCGGCGATGCGTGGGCGGCTCAACCAGTGGGCCGCCCAGTCGAGAAGGATGACGCTGCTCTGCGCGGTCGCCGCAGTCTGCGGCGGAGCGCTGGCAGACGCGTATCCGCAGGCGGTGCTGACCCGGCTGAACAACCTGGCCGGGCGGGGGATCGACGTCGTCACCGACGGGGTCGTGGAGGCCGTGCGGTCACTCTGGGGCCGGCCGCTGCACCGGCAGGCGACGCTGCGCCAGGTCGTCGACTGGGCGGCCGGGCAGGACCAGCGGCACGACGCGGGACTGCGCGCCCTGGCGGCGATCTCCGAAACCCCGGACCGGGCCGGGTGCCTTCTCGCCGAACTGGCTGGCGATGCGGAACGGCAGACCCGACTGGTACACGCCTTCACGCTCCTGTTCACCGGCGAAGGGCCCCAGGGCGAATCCCGCGAGGCGCTCTTCCGCTGGCTGGACGCGGCGGCCGACGAACCCGTCTACGAGGACCTGATCACCGACCTGATCGTCCGTGCCGGCGGGACCGGTCAGGGCGCCAGCAGCCGCTTCGCCCGCATGTCCGACCTGCTGTACGACTGGCAGCCACTCGCCCGCGACGCCCAGGCGCCGGCCGCCAGGGACCTGCGTGACCGGCTCAACGAGCGGCTCCACCGAGCGAACCCGCTGGGCGCCGCATGAGTGAGAACTGGCGTGGCCGCCTGTCCCGCCTCTGGGCGAGACCCGAGGAACCCGCACATCCGGTCACCTTTCCCGCCGAGCTGCGCAGCTGCCACCCACACATCGCATTCGACGCGACCCTCCAGCTCTGGTGGCAGGGGAACGACGAGGCTGCCATCTGGACGACGCGACAAAGGGTCACGGAGTGGGCCGACCGGGTGACCGCCCAATACTGCGTCACCCAGGCCGGCAACGCCGAGAACGAGATCAACACCCGGAACCCCTATGGTGCCCGCGTCCAACTGGCAGTCAGCCCGCAAGCCCGCATCGCTGCAGAAGCCATCTTGGAGATCGACCGGCAGTCCGCCCTCGAACGCCTGAAGCAGCGGGCCGAGTTGGAGCGGATCCGTTACCTGCGGGAGAGCGTCTACTCCCGTCCCGACGTCGCCCGCAGCTACTGGCTCTACCACCACCCTGACCGGCCGGAAGAGCTACTCACCATCAGGTTCGAGGAAATCGCCGAGAAGTTCGGAGAGGTAGGCGAGTCCCGGTTCCTGGTGATCGCCAAGCTGATCGGTGACTTTCTCGGGCGGCTCGAGGACGGTGAACGCCGATACCTGCTCGAGCAGCTGGGGCAGTTCTTCTCCTCGTATGACCGACCCGACCTGGCGGAACGGCTGGAAGCCTCATGAGGGAAGCGGAACGAGCCTCCCTGCAACAGGCAAACGAGATGATCCGCTTCGCCGACGTGAAGGCTGCCGCCGTCCTGGCCGCCGCCGGGGTCCTGGCTGGGCAGCTGCCGTCGGCTCACGGATCCTGGGCCAAAGGCGTCTTGTCCGTCGCCGGCATCTGCATCGTGCTCAGCGCGTTGCTGGCGCTCTACACGCTGGCGCCACGACGGCAGGCTGCACCCGCGTGGTCCCTGCACTACTATGACCACGTCGCCCGTCGGTACGGCAAGGACCGGGAAGCCTTCGTCGATGCCTGGGTGGCGGCGGCGGCTGACGAGGACGCGTTCGAGCGGGCGATCGCCGGACAGATCTGGGCTGCAAACATGGTGGCGTACCGCAAGTTCACCCGAATCACCTGGTCCATCCGCGCCCTCGTGGTCGGCGTCGTGGCCCTCGCGGCCGTGGTCATCACCTGACATGTCCTCCTAATTCTGGCGATCGATTTTGCCGTCGTAGCTCTGATCAGCTTCTTCGGAGGCGGTCGGACCCTGAACCAAACGATCTGGTTAGCCGTAGGCGCCTACCTCCTGGTCGGCATGCTGTCGTCGTTGGCGTGCAGGCCGGCTGGCGATCGCCCTGGCCGGGGATCAGCCCGGTGCTCGACAGAAAGGTCAGCATCGCCGGCGCGGTCTTGATCTCCGAGGTGCGTAGCTTGCTGGCGGCGGTGGGATCGTGTAGGCACCAGAGACCGAGGATGCACGTCTCCAAGGAGCTGCGCGCCAATAGCGCCGCGGCCTCCCGTTGGCGTCTCCGTACCGCACGGCGAGCTTCGCGCTGCAGCCAGAGCAGCCGCAGTAGCGCCAATTGGGCGAAGTCCACCCCGGTTGCGGCCGTCTCGTCCTGCGGCTGGGCGTGCGGGTAGCGAGGTCGCGGGCGCGGTGCCGGACGCGGGCGCGGCGCAGCAAGTCGGCATACGGCAGCACGCCACGAAGGACGATTCGGGCGATCGTCAGCACGATGGGTGTCACAGACGGCAGCATCGCAGGTCCCCATGCTCCGACCTCGCGGTTATGCCGGGTCGGCCCAGTCTGCCGTAGCGGGCCGGCAAGATGTGGCCATGTCGGTCCGGCGAAGGCAGGGGAGCGACCGGCCACTGCTGCTGTGCCTGCTGGGAAGAGGGCCCCGTTCCCACGCTGTGTGCCAGACGCTCTTGGATCTTGCCTACTGCCCTTGGACCGGTCGCCTATCGAATTGTGTCCTTGGTGCCCAAGCGTCCGGCAAACATGATCGATGGCTTCGTGTCTCGTTTCTACGGCAACGTGACGGAAATCTGACTTACCGCTCAGGGCGGCGCGATCACCGAGTTGTCGATAGTGTCACTCGCGGCACCGAATCGAACTCATGCTGTTACCGCAGCGGATCGCCTTTGGGGGGCTGATGGCGCCGAGCAGACGTTGGGCGGTCCTGATCGGACTCGACCAGTGTGGCCGCAACGTCCAGTTACCTCCGCTCCGGTACGCCGAGAGTGATGTTCTCGCGCTGCGAGACGTGTTGTTGGACCAGGACATCGGCACCTTCGACGACGGCGCGGTAAAGATGTTCGTAGGTCCCGACGCCACCTGGCGCGAGATCAAGATATTTCTGCGTGATCTGGCCCTGCAGTCTGCGCCGTCGGATGTCTTGTTTGTCTACTTCGCCGGCCATACGCTGGTCCCGCAATGGAGTGATCAACTCGATGCCTATCTGGTCACGGCTGACCTTGATCCGGAGGTACTTGCCCGCGAGCCCGACAGCGGGTTACGGATGTCCTTCCTCAAGCGGGATATCTTCGACGCCTTCGCGGGCGCCTCGTTCCTGGTGCTCGACTGTTGTCACGCGGGTGTCTACACCGATGCGGACCGACGCAACATCAAGGTTCTGCAGTCGTACGCGGAGGCGGTGGACCGACCCCGGCACAATGCTCTGCTCGCCTGCCCCAGTGGATCAGTGACCCGGGAGAGCGCCGAGTATGGCCACGGAACGTTGACCCACCATGTGTTGCGAGCGTTGCGGGGCAGGGCAGGCGACGAGGCGGGACGGGTATCGTTTGCGCAGATGGCGACGTTTGTCGCCGAGCAGGGTATGGATCCGCCGCCGGTGCACACAGCGCACGTCTACGGAGCCACCACGGTGCTGACCCACCCGCCCATGTCCCGGCACGATCGCCAAGCGCTCAGCAGCCCGGCGAACCCAGGCATCTCGCGTCCCTGCCTAAACCCACTTGAGGACCAGACGAGCTCGATCCGGCAGCTGCTGGATCGGATGTTCCGCGCCGACGTGCGCTCAGCGCACCAGTCTCATCAGGGCGAACGAGACGGACGCGTCGAACTCATCCGACACGCGCTCGATGCGGAATCGGCCGCGGTCGTGGAGTTCGTCGGCAGCAGCTTCGGTGTGGTGAACCGAACGGCTCGGTTCGACAAGGACACGCTGTCGCCGATGCTTGAGATCGCGGCCGTCGACGGCGTAAAGCATCCCAGGGCGACGCCGGGATATGTTGTTTCGCATGGGGTCGGCCGCCGGATGCTTTGCGTGCCTCTCTCGTTCGCTGGCGACCGTACTCTCACCCTTGTGGTGGTCGACCCGGCACTTGCCCAGCTGGACATGGGCGAACCGCTGGCCGTCATGCTCCGGGCGGTCTGGGAATCCGATCCGGCCGCCGATCCTCTGCAGTCGGAGATGACCGTCCTGACTGCCCTGCGCACCTCATTCGGCCGACTCCCACTCAAGCTGTACGACGATGCTTTCAGCCTCTACCAACAGCTGATCGGGTCGATGATCATGGTGTTCCAGCCGGTCGTCGAGCTGGACCAACGCGCGACCGGTGTCAGCGTCCAGAGCTTCGAGGCGTTGGCCCGCCGCAACGACGGTGAGCTGCGCGCTCCCTGGTCTGCGCTGCGGATGGCCCATGACTGGGGCGACCGATTCGTCGTCGAACGCGACGCAATCCTCGTAGCCAAAGCAATCCACTCCTACGCCGAAGCCGACGCAGCCTCCGGATGGCAGGGAACCAAGCCGTTGTCGGTCAACGTGGCGGTCCGCTCACTGCTCAGCGACGCGTACCTCAACCAGGTGAGCAAGGCGCTCACCGAGGCAGGGTTGCAGCCCCGAAGCCTGACACTGGAAATCTCCGAGCAGGACCCGATCACACCGGAGCCGGGCGAGCGATGGCCGCAGGAGCCCCTGGTCTACTTCCACAACCGGCTCACCACGCTCGCGAGAGAGCTGCGGATCAGCTTCGCGGTCGACGACTTCGGAGTTGGCTACGCATCGCTGGCACGTATGGCCGAGTTGCCGCTCACCCAGATCAAGGTCGACCGGGCGATCCTGCACCATCCCATGGCGTTGGAGGAACTCACGTTGGTGGCGCGCGTCGCTCGCTACGCCAGCGACCAGGGACAGGCCGGGCAGCCGAGGACGGTCATCGTCGAGGGCTTCGACGATGACGCACCAGTCAGTCTGTACGAGATTTTCCGCCTGGGCATCCATCACGTGCAGGGCTACCTCAGCGGTGCGGTCGCCTCGACGACGCTGCGCGAACTGGACCCAGCCGTACAGGAACGGATCGCATCACTCGTGAGAGGGGAAAAGTGACGAGCGTCAAGCTACTGCTACCGCCGGAAGTGATCGAGGAACTCGACCTGCCCTATGACGGGGTTCGCGACAGCGGTGCCATCACCGTGGCGATCGAGGGGATTGCCGTGCTGGCGAACCTCGCCACCCTGGCCACGCTGCAGCCACAGGCGGAGGCGTTGGTCACCTCGATACGCAACTGGCGCCTTCGCAACCATCAGAAGCCGGCGGTGCTGACAGTCGAGGGAGCGAACATCAGCCTGCGGATCGAGCTACCGCCCAACGTCAACCGAGCGACCCTGCTTCGGCAACTTGAACCATTGCTGGATGAAGAGAGCCGGTAGACAAATCATATCCCAGAGTCGATGCGACAGAGCAAAGCCCTGACGAGCGACATGCTAGTACGGCAGCCGCCATTGGTGGTCTGACCTCGCGGGACGCGGTGGGGGCGTGCAACGTGGACGCAGCCGCCTGTCGATCATGTGTTTGTGAGGACTACAAGATCGAAGGCGGCTGCGGTTGCCAGGGTAGCGGCTGGGCGCGCGGTGCGGGAACGGGCCGGGCTGTTGCAGCGGCTGCGGTCGTGCTTCGCCCGAACGCAGACGTGGCAGCACGCGGGAAGATACATATCGGCGCTGGTCAGCCAGGTGCCGAAGCGCAACGGGTGGACCATCGCCGAGCAGGTCGGGGACGCCACGCCGGACCGCACGCAGCGGCTGCTGAACCGGGCGGTGTGGGACACGACGGCCGCGATGAGCCAGGTCCGGCGGTTCGCCGCTGCGGGTCTGGACGAGGCGGCGCGCCGTCGGCGGCGGCGTGGCCTGGTCGTCGGCGCGTTGGACGAGACGGGCCAGCCCAAGCAGGGCAAGGCGACGTGCGGGGTGAAGCGGCAGTACATGGGGTGCGCGGGCCGGGTCGCGAACGGGATCAACACGGTGCAC
Organism: Micromonospora olivasterospora; assembly: GCF_007830265.1. Classification (NCBI taxonomy): domain Bacteria; kingdom Bacillati; phylum Actinomycetota; class Actinomycetes; order Micromonosporales; family Micromonosporaceae; genus Micromonospora; species Micromonospora olivasterospora. The sequence goes on along the minus strand of NZ_VLKE01000001.1, from coordinate 6,774,576 downwards.
CTGTCCTACGTTCGGGAGAAGACGGGGCACGCGTTGATCGGGGCGCGTCAGTGGATCCCGGCCGAGCACATCACCGACCCCCGGGCCTCGGCCGGTATGGGACTGCCGCCGGAGGTGGAGTTCCGCACCAAGGGCCAGCTGGCCATCGATATCTGTGCTGATGCGTTCGCCGACGGCCTGGTATTCGACTTCGCCTGCGGCGACGAGGTGTACGGCAACTGCACACAACTACGGGAGTTCTTCGAGCAGCACGGGCAGGCGTACGTGCTGCGGGTCGCTGCCACCTTCATGATCGACCTGCCCTCCGAAGCGAAACTGACCTGCGCACAGGCCGTCACGCTGCTGGTCAAGGACAAGCGTCGGTGGGAGGTCCGCTCGGCCGGTACCGGGTCGAAGGGACAGCGCTGGTATGCCTGGGCGTGGATCGCCACCGCCTCGCCCCGCCATCATCTGCTCATCCGCCGTCACCTGCGCAGCGGTGAACTGGCCTTCCACTACTGCCATGTGCCCGAGGGGCAGATCCTGACCAAGACGAGGCTGATCCGCGCTGCCGGGCTGCGCTGGCCGGTCGAGGAAGATTTCGAGTTCAGCAAGGACCACTTCGGCCTGGACCAGTGCCAAGCGAGGCTCTACACCGCGATCCAGCGGCACACCGTGCTGGTCATGGCCGCCCTCGCGGTCTGCGCGGTCACCGCCGCCCACCTCGCCGACCGCACCGACACCCAGGCACCGCCGCCAAGCACACCGGACCAGCCGCCGCCACCCGAGCCCGGAATGATCCCGCTGACCGTCCCCGAGGTCAAACGACTACTCGCCAACGCCCTCCAGCATCCGAAACCACCCGGCCACGCCACGCACTGGCTCAACTGGCGACGCCGTCACCAGGCCCGCGCCCGCTGGTTCCACCAACGCACACGGCTGAACCGGGACTACACCCTGGTCAGCTAGCAACTGGCGGCTGCCGTACTAGTCAGGGCTTTGACCGCTCGATAACAGTCTGCCCATAGGAGTCCCCAGTCTCCCGTCCCGATTTGACGATCACGCCGTCGACGTTAGCGAGACGGTTCGGGCGAGGCAACTTCCTCTCGGCAGACTGCTAAAATTGCGGCATGAGCACCCATGCTGAGCATGGGTGCTGCAAATTTGTGTTCAGCTCCCCCCTCGGACACTCCCGCGTAGCAACCGTGCGACGTTTTGCGGACCGGTGGTTGAGCGGCTTCAACCACCATCGTTCACTCTCTGTAAGCCCATGGCGGCCCCGCATGCGGGGTGGTGGGCGGAGTGAGTAACCAGGCTGTCTCCGCTGTCATCCCGGCTGTGGTTCTGCCAGGTCAGCTGAGCGCTGGCCGCAGGAAGTCATCGGCAGGCGCAATCAAGCGACCGCCCTTGCCGTTGGCGAGACTCGTCTCCCGTCGCGCTGTGAGCACCGTCTACGGCCTGGTCACCCTCGATTCCCGTGGGCGGGTCGCGGACCGGACCGCGATGAAGGCCCTCGGCTGGGCTCCCGGCCGGCGACTCGACATCCGGGAACATCGCGGACTGATCATCGTAGCCGCCGATCAGCAGGGCGTATTCGCCGTGACCAAGGAGGGGCACCTGCGGCTGCCGGCCGTGGTCCGGCACTGGTGTGGGCTCACCGCCGGCGACCGCGTGTTCCTGGCGGCCGAGCCGGACACCTCCCGGCTCGTGGTGCACCCTCCGGCTGCGCTGGATGCGATGATCGCCCAGGCCCACGCGGCGGCCCTTGGAGGTGATCGCGCATGAGCGACACCCCGGCGGGGCGAGCGGAGTTGGATGCCGCCCGGTTGTTGCTGGCGCGGATGGGTATCTCGCCGGCTGATCTTGTTCAGGCGGCGGCGGAGCGCCCACCGGCGCCGACGTTCGCCGAGTACGTTCCGGTCGTGTCCGCGGCGGTCACCGCCGGTACGAGGCGGGCGTATGGCTCGTACTGGAATCGGGTCCTGGAGCACTGGGGACAGCGACGGCTCGACGAGCCCACCCCGTCGGAGATCGAGCAGTTGGCGGAGTACGTCAAGACGCACGTGGTGGCCCGGCGCAACGCCCGTGGCGGGCGCAGTGCGGCGGAGCATCTGATCGCGGCGCTGCGGTGCCTGTACAAGCGGGCGGTCGCCGACGGGTTCATCGCGGCGGCGGACAATCCCGCGCTGAAGGTGGCCAAGCCGCGGCGGTTGCCGAGCACCCGGCGTGCGGTGGCGGACAGCCGGCTGGCGGAGATCAACGCCGTGGCCGCCAGCACCGGTGATGATCCGGCGTTGGACAGTCTGCTGCTGCGGCTGCATACCGAGACGGCGTGCCGGCGCGGCGGTGCGCTGGCGTTGCGTCCGGTCGACCTCGACCCGGACCAGTGCCTGATCCTGCTGCGGGAGAAGGGGGACACGGTGCGGTGGCAGCCGGTGTCACCGACCCTGATGAGATACCTGCAGCGGCATGCCGAGGAGCGGTACGCCACAGGAATGGGCCAGTTGCTGCGGTACCGGAACGGGCAGCCGATCACGTACCGACGGTATGACCACCTGTGGGTTCGTATCGGTGAGCACCTGCCGTGGGTGTATGTGCAGCAGATCAGCACGCACTGGTTGCGGCACACGACGCTGACGTGGGTGGAGCGGAACTTCGGCTATGCCGTGGCTCGCGCCTACGCTGGTCACTCGGACAGCGGCGGCGACGTAGGCACGACCACGACCTACGTGCGGGCGAGCCTCCAAGAAGTCGCCGCGGCGCTCGCAGCCCTCACCAACGAAGCCCATCCCCTGGCGTAGCTACCGCAGAGGCGCAGAGGCAGAGGGTCTGCCTCCGCGAGGGAGTTCCCGACCTCCGAGTCCGGCATGGCTTGAGCCCTTAGCCGTGATGATCGAGACCTTGGCGTCGCCGGCCTCGGAGGTATCGGCATTCTTTAGCACAGTCCCACAGGGTCAGGTGGCTTTTTGTACGTCTGACCCTCGAACCCGGATCAATCTAGCCCAATTAAATTCGGTGTGAGTCATCCGGCAGACTCCTGACGGTAAGTAGCCGCCAGCGGTTGAGTACTTACTCGGCCTGGATATTGAGTCCTGTTGAAAGATTGTAGTGACTGCCACTAACTCCGCCTGGTTAACCCGACCTATGCATCACGGCCCAACCCGTTCCACGGTCAGCGATTAGGCGCGGGCGGCTCTGAGCCTTCCGAACGGTCGATGTCCTCCTAGACGCTCGAGCCGCGCCGGCCAGTCCCAGCCAAGATGCTCGTTAATCAGAGTTACAAGCTCTGCCCCCGGCAGCAAGTCGATCCGGTGATCGCGTTGAGCAAAGGCGTGGGCGCCTGCCGTGAAAGTAGACGTTGTTACCAGGATGCCCTTGTTTGCTAGCGACGAAGACACGACGCCCACCAGTTCCCGAACGAGTCGGACGCCTATCTTGGCCTCGTATCTCTTGCATTCGATGAATATGTGCTCTTGCCGACCCGCGTCTCTCCTCGTCGCGATGATGTCACGCCCGCCATCGCGCTGAGGCGGGGTCAGTTCAGTGTCATACCCCATCGCATCAAACAAATGTTCGACAATTTGCTCGAATTGCCGAGAGGATAAACTGAGTAGATGCTGCCGTCGCTCCTCGGCTGAGTCTGGTAAACCGATGTAGCGGGCGCGGATGATTTCTTCTGCATCGGATAGTGCGTGAATCATCGAATCGGAGAGATGTAACGCATGTGCCTTAAAGTATGCCTCCAGAACCTCCAGTGCTACACGGGGTGTCGCGGCAGTAAATCCATCACCCAAGTGATGCCCTCCCAGGGCGGTTGGTCGGTTTTTCCAGAGTAATAACGGAGAACTCTGCTGAAGTGCTGATTGTTGAAGGCTTCGAGTGCTTCCTTCGCCTGTGGATCTGCCTGAGACTTCAGTCCAAGATACAGCTCGAAGTTCATGTGATCGAGCCCTAATGAGACTGAAGGGATGAGCAGTCGGGTTAGAACAGCTCGAACATCGTGTTCGGGTCGACTCTTTATCGACAACAGGTATTCGTCTAGCAGTTCGTCGCTGGGAAATTGCCAGATCTGCCGGCCTTCGTCATCGCCTTCAATCCAGCTGCTGTCTACCTCTGAGAGCCAAGTGCGCAGGTTTGCCGAATCGCTGTTTAAGTCTCTTTCCTCCTTGGTGACGGCAGACGAATCCCGTAGCCCTAGTTGCGCATTTTATCTCCACCATGAGCGGCGACGGAGGAGTCGACGGGCGGAGTGCGACGGGGGCGCCCGCATTATGCCTGCCCTGCGGCGGATGGCCTCGTTGCGCTGGCGTGCACATGCAGACGTAACGGTCCCTGATTGCCTTCCAACCCATCGTAAGCGCAGAGGCCTTGCCGGGCCGCCGAGCGAGGCTGGGCAAGCCGGACGCTTCTGTGCCAGGCCCGTCGCTCAGTGCTGTTCTTCGAAGCCAGCTTGGTCGAACTTCAGAGCGTTGCTGTTCTCCGAGATCGTGCGGACTTGAAACTCCGAGAATCCATGAACGGCTTCGGCCTCGATCTCGACGCGGACCTTTAAGTTGACTCCCGGCGAGGCGGCCAAGTGCTGAATCACCTCATCCATGAGCTTCTTGAAATCTAGTCCGTAGTGCGTCGCGTCGAGGGTCTTGCTCCCGAAGAAGTAGTCGACCTTCGGCCTCGGTGCTGGCTCGGGCCCCGGCCCACGACTAGGGCCAGGCCCGGGTCCGGTACCAGGGTCAGGATCAGGCGTTGGGCCTGGCTCGGGGCCAGGCTCGAATCCGGGCTTAGTACGGCAGCCGCCATTGGTGGTCTGACCTCGCGGGACGCGGTGGGGGCGTGCAACGTGGACGCAGCCGCCTGTCGATCATGTGTTTGTGAGGACTACAAGATCGAAGGCGGCTGCGGTTGCCAGGGTAGCGGCTGGGCGCGCGGTGCGGGAACGGGCCGGGCTGTTGCAGCGGCTGCGGTCGTGCTTCGCCCGAACGCAGACGTGGCAGCACGCGGGAAGATACATATCGGCGCTGGTCAGCCAGGTGCCGAAGCGCAACGGGTGGACCATCGCCGAGCAGGTCGGGGACGCCACGCCGGACCGCACGCAGCGGCTGCTGAACCGGGCGGTGTGGGACACGACGGCCGCGATGAGCCAGGTCCGGCGGTTCGCCGCTGCGGGTCTGGACGAGGCGGCGCGCCGTCGGCGGCGGCGTGGCCTGGTCGTCGGCGCGTTGGACGAGACGGGCCAGCCCAAGCAGGGCAAGGCGACGTGCGGGGTGAAGCGGCAGTACATGGGGTGCGCGGGCCGGGTCGCGAACGGGATCAACACGGTGCACCTGTCCTACGTTCGGGAGAAGACGGGGCACGCGTTGATCGGGGCGCGTCAGTGGATCCCGGCCGAGCACATCACCGACCCCCGGGCCTCGGCCGGTATGGGACTGCCGCCGGAGGTGGAGTTCCGCACCAAGGGCCAGCTGGCCATCGATATCTGTGCTGATGCGTTCGCCGACGGCCTGGTATTCGACTTCGCCTGCGGCGACGAGGTGTACGGCAACTGCACACAACTACGGGAGTTCTTCGAGCAGCACGGGCAGGCGTACGTGCTGCGGGTCGCTGCCACCTTCATGATCGACCTGCCCTCCGAAGCGAAACTGACCTGCGCACAGGCCGTCACGCTGCTGGTCAAGGACAAGCGTCGGTGGGAGGTCCGCTCGGCCGGTACCGGGTCGAAGGGACAGCGCTGGTATGCCTGGGCGTGGATCGCCACCGCCTCGCCTCGCCATCATCTGCTCATCCGCCGTCACCTGCGCAGCGGTGAACTGGCCTTCCACTACTGCCATGTGCCCGAGGGGCAGATCCTGACCAAGACGAGGCTGATCCGCGCTGCCGGGCTGCGCTGGCCGGTCGAGGAAGATTTCGAGTTCAGCAAGGACCACTTCGGCCTGGACCAGTGCCAAGCGAGGCTCTACACCGCGATCCAGCGGCACACCGTGCTGGTCATGGCCGCCCTCGCGGTCTGCGCGGTCACCGCCGCCCACCTCGCCGACCGCACCGACACCCAGGCACCGCCGCCAAGCACACCGGACCAGCCGCCGCCACCCGAGCCCGGAATGATCCCGCTGACCGTCCCCGAGGTCAAACGACTACTCGCCAACGCCCTCCAGCATCCGAAACCACCCGGCCACGCCACGCACTGGCTCAACTGGCGACGCCGTCACCAGGCCCGCGCCCGCTGGTTCCACCAACGCACACGGCTGAACCGGGACTACACCCTGGTCAGCTAGCAACTGGCGGCTGCCGTACTGGGCAAGAAGTACACGGGATCGCCGCTCACCAAATGGCTCAAGGACAAGGATCGGGCTCAAGACGTCCACGCCCGATTCCTCAAGGGCTTCGAAAAGCTGGCCAAAGTGCCCTATGACGCCTCCACCACGAAGGCCACCGGTGGCCTGGTCAGCGGCATGCGGCCGGCTATCCATCGGCTCCAGAGCCTCGGCCACGATCCGGCCCTGGGATTCCTCTACGGCGTGGCAGATCTCATGCACGGCACCGGCACCTACATCGACAAGGCAGGGAAACTGGTCCAGGTCGCCACCGACCACGACCCGGTCGGCCTGATCACCGCCCTCATCACCCAGGTGCGCCATCTGCTCTCAGATGTCTACACACCTGCCGGCCTGCAGCCCCCGTTCTTCAGCCTGCTTCAACTCGGCCAGGTCAATTCGCCGTTCGCATTGGTCCCCTCCGGTGTCAAGGTGCCCTGGACCGACGTCGCCCGCTACATGTATACGAACGGCTACGACCTGCGCCATTTCTTGACGATGGGCATTACTCCTGCCGTCGTGTCCGCGATCATCCGCGGGTACTGGCTTCTCAAGAGCTACGCCACCGGCGGTACCGCAACGCAACGGAAGCTGGAGCACGCCAAACTGACCTCCATGCTGCTGCTCGGGCACACCATCGCCACCTCAGGCACGCTCTTCAAGACCGGGCTGCTGTTTGGCATGAACCCGGCCGCCCTCAACTACAACCAGATTCTCGCCATGGCGCCCGCCACCATCGCCTGGTTCAAGGAAGCCATCGCCCGCGATCATCGAATCAATCAAGCCCTGGAGAAGGAATGGGAATTGCTCCTCATCGAATCCGAGGGGCAATCGTGATCAGCGAGCAGAGTCACGTACCTGGGCAGGCTGTCAAATCTGACTCGCCTTGAGAGTGCGTACCGATGACGACGAGGTGGACCTGGCCTACTACTCGTCGACGACGAGGCCGCCGCCGCGTCGCCCGACCGGCTTGCGTTCCTGCTGCACGACACCTGGCCCCTGCCGGCCAGCACGGCCGCGCCCGGCGCGGTTTTCGACCACGATGTTTCGGTCCGTACCGTCCGGCTGTCCCCGCCCGGGCCGGAGTCGGTCTTCTCGGTCCGTCTGTGCTGGGCATCGCCCGATACCTATCGGAACTTGGACCTGGCCGGCGCCATCGTCTTCCCCGGCCTGACCTCGCCGCCCAACTGCGCAGCGTTGATGACCCCGGCGCCCACCGCTGGCCGCATGACGTCCGGCTGCTGCGGGCCATCGTCGCCCCCGGAGAGAACGACGTCGGCCCGGCGCTGGAGCGCTACGCCCGGCTGCCCGGATACGCCCCATCGCCCACCGGCCTCGACCGAGCGCCCGCGCATGACACGATCTAACGGGAGATGTTGGAACTGCTGCCCGCGGAGCGGCCCACCGAGTCGCTGATCCGGCTCGACCCGCACATCGCGCAGGTTGCCCGGTATATCGATGGCTTCTTCGGGTTCGACCAGTGGTTCCTCTTCGACACCCGGTGGGCGGCGGCCCACCCCGACCTGGCCCGCTCACTGCTGCGCTACGCCTCCTACTGGACCCATACGAGACATAGATTGAGTTGGCATCCGGGTCCGTCCGAGGAATATGGCATCTCGGGCCCGGTAGTCTCGGGCCATGCAGGTGCAGCTCGGTCGAGGTGGTTCCCGGGCGACCTCGGCCTCTGTGTAGGGCGGCTGACGTTCCGCGCGGGCTTCGAAGAGGGTTCGGAGCCTTGTTTGGATCAGGTGTGAGGCGGCCTCGGCCTGGTCCGCTCGTGTGTCCTTCATGGAACTGCCGAACTCCAACCACAGTTGGCTGCAACCCAAACTGAGGTTGACGCCGTTCTGTTGACCGTGCTTGGCTCTCCGTATTGCTTCAACAACTGTGGTTCGTCTTCAAGTGAACTGGAGTTGGCTGGAGCGTAGCGGATCGGGACGTCGTGCGCGAGATGGCAGCCCGGCACGCGAGCGGCAGCGTAGGAGTGGATACGTCGTCGCTGCGGGGCCTGCTTCGTCTGGGGCAGCGTCCAGGCCGTGACAGTAACGGGGGCCGGCCGCGTCGATGTCGACGTCGATCAGTGCTGTACGGCAAGCCTTACGGGGAGGCGGACGTGCAAAGTCCATCGGACGAGCAGCCCGAACAGTTCGCCGCCCGCGCGCCTTTGGGCGGGCGTGGCGGTGAGCAGGGGGAGTCGGCGGGCAGGGAGAGGGCTCTCCCGTTGGTTCCCACCCCCGAACAGATCGCGGCTCGGGCGTTGGCGTCGATGCCTTCGGGGCCGCGCTTTGTCGGTAAGGCGGCAGTACGGGAGATCCCGCGAGAGTTCGGCGCAGGAACCCGGGTGGAGACGCTGTGGTGGCGAGCGGCGTCGCTGCATTCGTGCTGTCCGCTGGTGTGCGTATCCTCGGCGGACAAGCGGGGTGGGGCGATCGGGTGTTGACCGTCGAGCTCGGCGGGCTGCTGGCTCATGCTGATCCCGGCCCGGTGGTGACGGTCGATGCGGTCGCGTGGGCGTGGGGTGGCCGTGTCGAGGAACCCGGTATTCGGAAACGTCAAGGAGGCAGTACGCAGCACCAACGTCGGTGCCCGGTGTTGACGCCGCGGGGTGGGTGGCCATGAACCGTGATCTGACCAAGCTTATGGCGGGTCTGCCCCAGGCGTGGGCGGGGTTCCTCACTGATTGGGATCGGTCGCTGCGGTCGGGAAACTACCCATCGACCACGCGCTACAACTACCTGCTGGCCGCTGCGCAACTGGGTCGGTACCTCGCGGGCGACAGCCGAGGGGAGTCGGGGGAGGCTGCAGTCACTCCGACCGCCGTGACGCGGCGGCACGTAGAGGCGTTCCAGACATGGATGATCGAGACCCGGTCGCCGGCCACGGCCCTGAACAAGCACAAGGCCCTGCAGCAGTTCTTCAAGTGGCTCACGGTCGATGAGGAGGAGATCGACCAGTCGCCCATGCTGCGGGTACGCCAGCCCAAGACAGCAAAGCGACTCATCCCCATCATCCGTGACGAGGACACCAAGAGGCTGCTGGATACGTGCAAGGGCAAGGACTTCGTTCACACCCGTGACCTAGCGATTATTCGGATGCTGGCCAACACCGGAGCGAGGCTGTCCGAGGTAGCCAACCTGCAACTCGACGACATCGACCTGTCGCTGGACACGGTGCGCTACCACGGCAAGGGCGCCAAGGACCGCCGGGTCCGACTCGGACCCAAAACCGCCCGGGCGGTCAGCCGCTACCTACGCGCCCGAAGCAGGCACAAAGCCTCCGGGCTACCCCATCTGTGGCTAGCGGTACGCGGTGCACAGCCGCTGACCTCCAACGGCATCAAACTGATGCTCAAACGGCGTGGCCTGCGCGCCGGGGTCGATGGCGTGCACGCACACCGCTGGCGGCACACCTACGCACACGAGTGGAAGCTGGCCGGGGGAGACACCGGCGATTTGATGCTGGTGCTCGGCTGGGCATCCGACGACATGCCGCGACACTACGGGGCCAGCGCTGCCGCCGAGCGGGCCCAGGAAGTGCAAGCCCGAATGGGGATCGGTGAACGTGTCTGACCGCGAGAAGAAGCCGCATACAGGCAGGCGTGGGGGAGAAGCGGGCATGACCTCGGAGCAGCGTCGCCGCCGTGCCCGCATCGCCGCACATGCGTCCTGGGCCAACACCACTGACCGTACTGCCCGCACGTCCTCCGGCACCAAGGCGTTTCTCGGCCGGTTCGAGCGCCAGGTCGACCCCGATGGCGCGCTGCCCGAGGACGTCCGAACCGCCATGGCCAAACACGCGAGGACCGCGTACATGCTGCAACTGGCCGAGCGCTCGGCGGCGGCACGCCGACGCCGAGCCAAATCGTAGGACCCGCTTGCGTGAGCAGCTCCGGGCCGCAGGCACCCCGCGGCTCTCTATTGGCGGTTTCGGCTTTCATGCCGCCTGATACCAGAAGCTTCACGGTTAGGCTGCCGGGACACACCCGATTTTCGGCTGGGAGTGTGGTCGGCTGAGTTGATGTGCTGCGGTCGACGTATGTCTTAGCGTCACCGTTCGTGCGATTCCTTCACACCTCGGATTGGCATCTGGGTCGCCATCTGCACGGCCTCAGCCTGCACGACGCGCACCAGGCATTCATCGATCATTTGGTCGAGATTGCTCGCGGTGAACAGGTCGATGCCGTGCTCATCGCCGGTGACCTCTACGACCGGGCGGTGCCGCCGCCTGATGCAGTCGGTCTGTGGGACCAGGCACAGACCCGGCTCGTGTTGGAGGCCCGCACGCAGGTGGTCGTCATCGCCGGCAACCATGACTCGCCGGCCCGCTTGGGAGTCAGCTCCCGGTTGCTGGAGAGAGCCGGCGTCCACGTGCGAGTGGGCACAGGTGCTGTGGGCACCCCGGTGCTCCTAAAGGATGAGCACACGGCGGTTGCGTGCTACCCGGTACCGTTTATCGAACCAGCCGCGGCGGTAGCCGACTGGGGGCTCGAGGAGCGGAGCCATGCCGCGGCCCTGCGTGCCGCGATGGACCGGGTTCGATCGGATCTCGCCGGCTGCCCTGGCCATCGGTCTGTCGTCATGGCGCACGCCTTCGTCTTCGGCGGACAGGGTTGCGACACCGAGCGGGACATCAGCGTGGGTGGCGTGCAGCATGTACCCAGTGCGGTCTTCGAAGGCGTCGACTACGTGGCGCTCGGCCATCTGCACGGCCGTCAGCGTCTGGCTGACGGGCTGCGATACAGCGGGTCACCGTTGGCTTTCAGTTTCTCCGAGGCCGCTCACGTCAAGTCGTCCTACCTGGTTGACCTCGACGCTGACGGGCTGCGCCGCGTCGAAGAGGTTCCTGCCCCGATACCCAGGCGGATGGCCCGGCTCACCGGCAGCGTTGAGGAACTGTTGAACAGCCCCGCCTACAGCGCGTACGAGCAGTGCTGGGTCGAGGCGACCCTGACCGACCAGGTACGACCGCTGTCGCCGCACGAGCGGCTCAAACGCCGGTTCCCGCATCTGCTGAAGCTCGTCGTGCCGAGCCTGACCGCCGACGTGGGAAGCCGGGATCTCGCCGACCTTGATCGACTGGCTCCGGTCGAGGTTGCGCTCGACTTCGTGACCGAGGTACGCGGGCGACCCGCCGACGGCGACGAGGTCGCGCTGCTGCATCGCACCTTCGACGAGCTGCGCCGCTTGGAGGCGACCCGCTGATGCGACTTCACCGGCTGACCATGACCGCGTTCGGACCGTTTCCCCAAACGGTCAGCGTCGACTTCGAGGCGCTCACGGCTGACGGCCTGTTCCTGATCCACGGTGACACCGGTGCGGGAAAGACCACAATTCTGGACGGGATCTGCTTCGCCTTGTACGGAGCCGTACCCGGCTCACGGGACGACGCCAAGTCGCTGCACTCCCACCACGCCAGCCCTGGTCGCGGCCCCAGTGTCGAACTGGACGTCACCCTGACCAACAGGCGACTGTTGATCACTCGTACCCCGGAATGGACCCGCCCCCGTAAGCGCGGTACTGGAACCACGCGCGAAGGCGCACATGTCGAGATCATCGAGCAGCTGCCGGATCAGACTCAGTCGTTTGTCACCCGTGACCATCGGGAAGCCGCTGACCTGATCACGGCCGAGATCGGCCTCGACGTCCACCAGTTCTGTCAGGTGGTCCTGCTGCCCCAAGGCGGGTTCGCCAGATTCCTGCAGGCATCTCCCGATGACCGGCAAGGGCTTCTGCGGCACCTCTTCGACATCGATATCTTCACTCGCGCCGAGTGTTGGTTGGCCGATCACCGTACGCAACTCGGCCAGCATGAACGTGCGGCCCTTGGCGCGATCCGCGAGCTGACGCAGCGTTTCGCCGAGGTGGTCAAGGTAGAGGTGCCCGCGGACATCGACAAGCCCGATGCCCTGGTCGAGCTGGAGGTGTGGGCTGCTTCGCACCGAGACCGGGTCGGTGTTCTGGTGGAAGCCCTGACCCACAGCGTTGCTGTCGGTGCGGCAGAGGAACAGCGCCTCGACCAGGTCCGGCAGGCAGCCGCAACACTCGCCGGTCAGCAACGCGAGTACCGTGCGGCGGTCCAGCAGCGCGACGAGTTGACAATGCGTAAGCCGGAGCGTGAGCAGTGGAAACGCCAGCTCGACTCCGCCCGCGCTGCAGCGGCGCTGAAGCCGTACCTCGACCAGGTCGACCGCCGACAGGATCACCTTGACCGGCTCCGCCGGAAGACGTTGGAACGCCTCGGATCCCTGCCCGCTGACGTAGCGGTGCTGCCGGACCATACCTCGTCGCCTGGTCCGAACGGTTGGGACGCCGTCGACGTAGCCAACCTCGACCTCGACGCGTTGACCCGCGCGGAGCAGACCCGTACCGCACAACTTCATGCGGCCGAAGGCGCGATCGACAGCGAGGCCCGACGGACCAAACTGCTGCGTCAGCAGACGACGGTCAGCAAGAAGCTTGAGGATCTGGCCAGCAGAAGCGAGAAGGTCAACGCCCTCCTCGCTGAGCTGCCTACCCAGCATGCCGAGGTTGCCGCTCGGCAGGAGCAGGCCCTCGCTGTGGCCGCTGGCCAGGCAGCCGCCGAACTATTGCTGGCCGAGGCGCAGAAGCAGACCAAGGCGTGCAAGCGGCGGGACGACCTCGCCGGGCAGCTCACGACCGCCGAGGAGGAACGGCGTGCCGCCGTCGACCGCCACCAGGCCGCAGAGGCCCGGCACCTTGATGTGCGGCAGCGCCGACTGGCCGGCATGGCCGCAGAACTCGCCGGTGAGCTGCGGCCTGGACAGCCCTGCGGGGTCTGTGGCTCTCCGGAACACCCCGATCCCGCCCGGGCCGCGGCCGACGGCGTCTCTGCCGCTGACGAGGAACTCGCCGAGGCTGAGGCGGGCGAGCGGCTCAATGAACGTCGGAGCGCTGAGATCACCGTCGAGCGCATACATGCCCAACTCAAGGAAGTCACCGAAGCGGTCGGCGACCTGACGACAGCCCAGGCGACGTCGAAGGGCACTGAGGCACGCAAGTCGGTCCGGGCCGCGACGGAGGCAGCGAAACTGGCCGAGGATCTCGGCGCCCAACTGGAAACCCTCGACGTGCTGCTGGCCGATCAACACCGCGAGGCCGCCGAGATCGACCGCGATGAGGCAGCGGCGACCACCCAACAGGCCGCCCTGACCGAGCAGATCACCGAACTCACCGAAACCATCGACGCCATCCGCGGCGAGGACAAGAGCCTGCGGCTACGGGTGGCTCGACTGGATCGGGAACTCGCTGAGGTCAAGGCCGCAGCGAGCAGCCTGGGGGAGTGGCGACAGGCAGCAAAGGAACTCTCCGAGGCCCACCGTGAGGCGCACCACCACCTGCACCTGTCGGAGTTTGCTGACGCCGTGGCAGCGCGTAGCGCAGCCCTGGCCGATCCCGAGTTGGTGGAACTGCAGGAACGAATTGACGCCTTCGACAGCGAGTACAGCAAGATCGCAGGACGAGTGCAGGACCCCACCCTGCTCGCGGCCGCGCACGAACCACCACCAGACGTCGAGGGCAGCGAACAGGCCTACCAAACCGCGAGACAACGTGCCACCGAGCTGCACGCCCAGCACGGCCTCGCCGTCGAGCAACACGACCGACTGAAGCAGATGGGCCCCGACCTGGTCAACGCCCTCGCCCAATGGAAGCCCATCCGCGCGGAGTACGAGATCGCCAACCGGCTCGCCCAACTCGTCGAGGGCAAGAGCACCGACAGCAACACCCGGATGACCCTCTCCACGTATGTGCTGACCCACCGGTTCCGGCACGTCGTGACGGCCGCGAACACCCGCCTCGGACAGGTCACCTACAACCGCTACCTGCTGCGCCACGTCACCGAGTCAGACACAGGCCGCCGCGCTGGCCGGAACGGGCTCGGCCTGTCCGTCATCGACGCGTGGACCGGCCAGGAGCGCCGCCCGGCCACGCTTTCCGGCGGGGAAACTTTCCTGGTCTCGCTGTGTCTTGCCCTCGGCCTCAGCGATGTCGTCCTGGCCGAGGCAGGCGGCACCCAACTCGGTAGCCTGTTCGTCGACGAGGGCTTCGGCAGTCTCGATCAAGAAGCGCTCGATCAGGTGCTCGACGCGCTCGACGCCCTGCGCGCCGGCGGCCGGACCGTCGGACTGGTCAGCCACGTCGCGGAACTGCGCAGGCGCATACCCTCGCGCCTACACGTGCGCAAGACAGCCACCGGCTCATCCGTGGTCGTCGAGGCTCAGGTGCTCGACTGAGATCAACGCTGCGACGCGGTTCCACCCAGTCGCGGCCGGCCACCAGTTTCAACAGTGGCGGTCGAGTGGTGGCAGGCACGTCGCTGCGCCCCGCTTGTCGACAGGAGTTGGTCGATGCTTGTCGGAGCAGTGAGCAACGCCTCGGGCCGTCACCGGTAAAGCTTGCCTCTACCGGTGACGGCCGGAAGGCCTTTCCCTGCCGGATACAGCCTCGCCTGGAGATGATGGATGTCGGCTCAGCCCTGGACTTTCGGCCCGGTAGGAGACCTCGCGTGGCAACACTTCCCGGAGGCCCGGGAGCAGATCACAGACCTGGTCTGCGACGCGTTGCAACGCGCGATCGACGCCGACCGGATGCCGCAACCGGTGGACCAGTTCGAATACGCGACGCACGCCGTCGGTCCGCTGACCCGGGACCTCGGCCTGGTCGACCTCGACCGTGACCTGGTCCGGCGCTTCTGCCTGTTCTGCCGTGACCTCCTCGGCTACTCCGGCCCGGACGCGTTTGAGGCCTCCTACGCGCTCGGCATGTACGTGCTCCACGGGTTGGACGGCCCGCCCGTCGTTCGGGTCATCCGACAGGTCGACCCGGGTCTGATCGAGCTGGTGCGGGCCCGCTTCCCCGGGACGTGGGCCGAGGAGTGAGGCATGGCGGGAGTGCCACCCCGGCAGTCTGACCCGCGCCGGCATGCCGGCTCCGGCCCAGCCACACCGACGCTCTTACGCGCATCTGTCGCAAGCGACATCGACGGACCCACACGATCATAGGTGGCCTGGGTTGGAGGGTTACGTGATCGGCCCGATCCCATGTGTGCCTCCGACCGGAATACTCCCGTCCGCTCTCGTGGTGACCTTCGGTCACTCTGCTGCCTGATAAATGTCCTTCTGCCCGTTTGATCCTAGCAGTTTGTGACGACCTCTTTACGGATGATCACCAATCTCTCTACAGTTCGACCGTTCATCGAGCGAGATCAACGGGGGCCTTGCGGTGGTTGCTGCACATCTTCGTCGTGTCAGAGCCGAGTCTGGTTCGCGGACAGGGCGACGGGCCCGAGGGTTCGTCTGGTCGAGGCTCAGATGGCTGATGGCGGGCCTGGGATTGCCGGCGGCCTTGGTCGTGGCGGGCGCCGGTGTCATTGTGCCGGCAGTCGCTACACCGGCGGCCGCGTCGTGTTCGAGCGAGGCGCTGACTGAGGCGGCAGCTGCGGCTATGGCTCTCGCCTGTGGACAGGCGGTGGTGGTTGATGCATCTCGGTCGGAGTTTGCGCAGGTGGTTGCCCAGCCGGATGGGCGCATGACGTTCGAGTCGTCGGTGGTGCCGCAGCGGACCCGTAAGGCCGGCAAGTGGACCGACATCGACCTTGAGCTGCTCCCCGGTGCCGATGGTCTGTTGCGGCCGCAGGCGTCTGCTGCCGATATCGCCTTCAGCGGCGGCGGGGCCGGTCCGCTGGTGACCGTGACGCATGCTGGCAAGACGATGACGATGTCGTGGCCGGGCGGGAGTCTGCCGGCGCCGGTGGTGGATGGTGATTCAGCTACCTTCCCGAATGTGATGACGGATGTCGATCTGGTGGTGCGGGCCACACGTGTCGGTTTTGCACACGTCCTTGTCATCAAGTCTGCCGCCGCAGCGGCGGATCCCGCAGTGCGTCAGATCCGGTTCGACCTCGATGGCGACGCGCAGGTGCGGCACAGCCCGAGCGGAGCGTTGAAGGCGGTCGCTGGCGGAGTGGTGGTGGCCTCGGCGGAGCCGGCGGTGATGTGGGATTCGCGCCCTTCGGCGCAGCCAGCTCGGGTGATGGGACGAGCGCCGGCGGCGGATGGTGGGACGTCGTCCGTCGAGTCGCCGGGGGACGCCGCGCAGGTGGCTTCGGTTGCCGCACAGGTCACCGGCAGCGGAGACCTGCTGCTGACCTCCCCCGTTCAGAGGGAATTTGACTGATCGAGGGCGGTAGACGAAAGGTGCGCCTGACCTGCGAGGATGTGGGTGTCTAGACCATGTCCACAGCAGAATCGGGTGCACCTTTCTGGTGAACAAGGGTAGCGGGTGGGATCAGCGGCTGGTCGTCGGCTCGGGCGGGAAGGGCCTGGTCGGTCACGCGGGCGCGGTCCTGCTGCGCAAATGCGCGGACCGGACCGGTCTGACTGGCGGATTGAACAAGGTTCTGCCCCGCGGCGAGGGCCCGGGCTGGTGGGATCGCGGAACGGTCCTGGTATCGCTGGCGGTGGCGATCGTGCTCGGCGCGACCAGCATGTCCGATATCGCGCTGCTCGCTCATCAGGGGCTGGTGTTCGGTGATCCGCCGTCGGAGGCGACCGTCCGGCGGGCCCTGGCCGGGCTCGACGAGACCGCGCTGAAACGGATCGGGAAAGCGCGGGCGAAGGTCCGCGCCCACGTGTGGGCGCTGCTCGCCCGCCGGCCGCAGGGATTCCCGTGGCTGACCGTCGCCGGGAAACTCCTTTCCGGGTGGGTGGTCATCGATCTGGACGCCACCCTGATCACCGCCCACTCGCCCAAGCAGGGCGCGGCGGCCACCTTCAAGAAGGGCTTCGGCTTCCACCCGCTCGGCGCGTGGTGTGCCAACACCGCGGAATGCCTGGCCATGCTGCTGAGGCCCGGCAACAGCGGGTCGAACACGGTCACCGACCACATCCGGGTCCTCGGCGACGCGATCGCCCAACTGCCGGTCGCCTACCGGCGCAAGATCCTCATCCGCGTCGACGGCGCCGGCGCCACTCACGAGCTGCTCGAACACCTCCAGCAGATGAACCGGTTGTGGCGCAGCGTGCGCTTCACCGTCGGCTGGAGCATCACCGCGGCCGACGAGACCGCGATCGAACAACTACCCGCCGGCGCCTGGTCTGACAGCCTCACCCAGGACGGCTGCGCCACCGACACCGCGCACGTCGCCGAACTGACCGGCCTCAACCCGCGCCTGCACGCCTGGACCGGCACACTACGGCTACTCGCACGACGCACGAAACCCTCCGCCCGGCACACCAAGAACCTCACCGACCTGGAGAAACGCACCGGCTGGCGCTACGCCATCGTCGCCACCAACATCACCCGCATCGCCGGGATGCCCGGCTCCCACCAGCCGCAATGGCTCGACGCACTGCACCGGGCGCACGCCGGGGTGGAAGACCGGGTACGCACGAACAAGGCCATGGGCCTGCGTAACCTGCCCTCGAAAGCCTGGACCGTCAACCGCGGATGGGTCCTCACGGCCAACATCGCCGCCGACCTGACCGCCTGGACCCGGCTACTCGGCCTACACGACCAACCCGACCTCGCCCACGCCGAACCCGACACCCTGCGCTACCGGCTGCTGCACCTACCCGCGAAACTGGCCACCCACGCCCGCCGCCGCGTCCTGTCCATCCCCGACACCTGGCCCTGGGCCGAAGCGTTCGCCCTCTGCTGGCAACGCCTCACCCTGCTACCACCGGCCACCTGACCACCCGCCCCTGCCTCTACCAGCAGAAAGGCCATTCCCCCGGGACCCGGAGACCCCGCGCGCCCACAGCGCCACGTGGCTGATCAACACCCACCACAGACGGACAAAACGGTCAAACCAAGACGCTCAGGCGGGCAGCAAAGCCCTCTGACGAATCGAGGCTGACCCCCGACACGTCGTTGTTGGATTCCCCGGACGCCCACTTTCCGATTTTTGTCGATCCGCAGTGGCGTTGGTCGGATCTGCGTAACAAGTGGGCGTATTCGACTAACAACGGGTCGTCGAACAGCGACTATAGTGTGGCTCGGGTGGGGTTGAACCCGGATACTGGGGCGATCTACCGGTCGTATTTCGAGTTCCCGACGGTTGCGGACAACGGTGTGTCGCTCAAGGGGAAGTACATCTCCGCGGCGCGGGTGGAGATGAAAGTTGACCACACCTGGTCGTGTACCGACACCGGGAACTGGATGTATCTGGTGCCGGCGATCGACAAGACGATGCGGGCAACCTGGTCGAAGATGGCGTTGTCCACCCAGTTGGATTATGCGGCCAGTCACGCTAACGAAACTGGCGGGTGTGGTGAGATCCAGGACGACATGGTGGTGCAGTTCGAGGGGGCGGCGGTGACAACCCAACTGCGGGCGGTGGCCAGCAATAGTTGGTCCACGCTCACGCTCGGATTCAGTGCCGCCGAGGACAAGAACGGCGACGGCGAGTCGACGCAGAGCCGGTGGAAGAAGTACTTCCCAGGTAACGCCAAGCTGTTCGTGGACTACGACAGCAAGCCGGGCGCGCCGACAGGTTTGCAGGTGGCCGGGGTCGCCTGCAACACCGGTGTGTTGATGATCGGAACATCTACCCCGACGCTGCGGGCGACGTTCCCGGACGCCGATTCATGGGACTCTCTCACGGCCCACTTCGAATGGATCGAGGTGCCGGCCGGCGGCATGGGGACGGTGACTGACACCTCTCCGGCGCGGAAGTCGGGACCTGGCGACAAGACGGGTATCACCCCGAACACGGTGGCGACCAGTGCCGCGTTGTCAGGGTTGGTGAAGGATAAGACGTACGCGTTCCGCGTGAAGAACACGGACACGTACAGCCAGTCGGCGTGGTCGTCGTGGTGCCAGTTCGCGGTGGACAACACGAAACCCCCGGTCACGGTGAGTATGGTGGCCGCGCCGTCGGGTCCCGGGAAGTCGGGTAGGTTCCGGATCGAGTCGTCGGACACGACGGTGACGACGTTCACCTACGGGTGGGGCAGCGCGGGGGAGTTCTCCAAGCCGGCGCAGGGCACCAGTCCGAGGTATGTCGAGGTTGACGCTACCGCGCCGAGCTATGGCAGGAATGTCTTCAAGGCTAAGGCTGTCGACGGGACGCTGAACGAAAGCAACGAATTCGGGTTCCCCTTCACAGTGGGCCGCCCGTCACCGGCGGTTGCCAAGTGGGGCTTGGAAACCTATCCGGGTGTCGACCAGGCAGCAGCCGTGGCGGACGGACAGCCGGCAGCGGCCGGGAACACACCGTTGACGACCACCAACGTCACATGGACTGAAGATGTGCGCATGGTCGACGGAAAGACCGCGACCTTCAATGGTTCCAGCAGCCAGGCGGTGTCATCGGCGCCAGTGGTGGACACCACCAAGTCGTTCACCGTGGCAGCGTGGGTCCGGCCATCGGTTATCAATTCTTCGGCTGACCGTAACGCATTGGGTCAGGACCCTGCGATGACTGCGGACGCGACCATGGCAGGCGGGTTCTACCTGGGTGCACGGCGCGATACCCAAGGACCGCACTGGTCGTTTCACATGCGGAACTCGCTGGATAAGGACAGCGGCACCGCAACGGTCAACGCTGCACCGACGTTGGGTAGCGCGGACGTGGGCAAGTGGGTGCACATCGCTGGTGTCTATGACGCCGCTGAAAAGCAGATGCGTCTCTTTGTCAATGGGGTGAAGGCCGGTGAGGCGGCTCGTACGGTGACGCCGTGGGCGGCCACCGGCCGGTTCACCGTCGGGCGTTCGTTCTGGGGAGCCGCAGGCAACTGGTGGGCCGGTGATATCGCCGACGTTCAGGTGTTCGACCGGGCCATCGTGGAGCACGACTTCACCGGAATGCTCAAGGACGACCCGAACTCTGGCGGGTTCGACGAGCCGGGCATGCTGACCCCGATCCAGGTCGGTAGCTGGGACTTCGAGACCGACCCGGAAGGCGCGTGCTGGGACCCGACAATCGTGAACTCGTGCGAGGTCAAGGACACCACGACCGCGTGGGATCGATGGCTGGCCCTGTCGCAGGGCTCGGAGATCAGCACCGGCCGAGGCGGGGACGGCAGCGGTGGCCTGCTGCTTGACGATGGCCTGGATGACGACGCTGACCCGAGCACCCCGCCCGCACCGACGACCGAGTTCGCCCGCTCGGCCTACAAACTGGATCCGGTGGGCGAGGTAGCGCAGTGGCAGGACACGTCGGTACTGCGCACCGACCAGTCGTTCACTGTCTCTGTTTGGGCGAGGCTCGACCGCACCGACGTCTACCAGACGCTGCTGGTCCAGAACGCGGTGGGCAGCAAGGGCTTCTACTTCTACTACGGCACAGACAACGGTGGCGTATGGAAGCTCAAGATGCTCGACACGGCCGCCACACCCGACGACGGCACCGGGGCCACCATCGCGACGGCACCAGCTCCGGATGTCACCGATAGTTGGCAGCACATCGTCGGTGTCCTGGATGTCGGCCGCCGACAGCTCAGGTTGTACGTCAACGGCGAGCTCAAAATCACGACGGCGCTCCGGGCAGCCTGGCAGCCATGGCAGGCGAACGGCCCGTTGGTCGTGGGCCGGAACGGCAACTGGCAACCGCTGTACGGCACGGTCGACGATCTCGGCATCTACCAGGGCGCGATGACAGACGCCCAAGTGCTGGCCATGCATGAGGTTCAGGCAGCTAGCTAGCCCTTCGAGGTGGGGTGGTGCCGCGCACCACCTCACCCCTCAAAGGTTGATCTTCGGTGGCGGTGGCCTGCGCCACCTGGTCGCATCAGTCTTCTCATCGAGATGGCTCCTGGTTCCGGGGAAGGGAACACATGTTGACGGGGTCTTTCCTCCGCCGGCTGCATAGGCGGGTTTTCGGGTCGCCAACGCGTCGGCTGTCGATGGCGGGATCGGTGGCCACCACGTTGGTGGCGTCGCTGCTGGTCGCTGTGCCCGCGCAGGCCAAGCCCGATGCCCAGCCGCGGGAGGTGCCGGCCGAGACGCTGGACACCGACGGCGGGCCGGTGGCGGGTAAGGGCTGGCCGCAGCAGCGGGTGAAGTATGCGCCCGCGCCTGCTCCGGTATGGCCGAAGGCCGGTGCGACCCGCGTGGAACTCGGCGCCCCTGCCGCCCGCGCCGCCGGTAGTCGGGGGGCGAAGGCGGCTGGTCTGCCGGTATGGGTGAGCCGTGGCGCGGGTAAGGCCGGCGAACGGCTGACCGCCGTGGATGTGCAGGTGTTCGACCGGGCAGTCGTACCGCAGTCCTGGCGCGACGGCGTAGTCATGAAGGTCACCACCCCCGCTGACGCAGTGACCGGCACCGCGAAGATCTCGGTGGACTACAGCACGTTCCGCTACGCGGTTGGTGGTGAGTGGGCGTCGCGGTTGCGGTTGTGGCAAGTGCCCGAGTGCGCGCTGACCACTCCAGATCAGTCGAGCTGCCGGTCGGTGCCGCTGCGCACGTCCAATGATCTCGCCGCGGGTGTCGCGACCGCTGAAATGATGATCGCCTCCGCGCAGTCGCCCGCAGCGCCGACGGTCGGCGGACGGCTGTCGGGTGATGCTCCAGCCGAGCAGTCGGTGGGTTCGCTGGTGGTGTTGGCTGCCGGCCCATCGGGTGAGGACGGGGACTTCACCGCGACCAGTCTGGCTGCGTCGTCGACTTGGTCGGCGGGGGGTTCTTCGGGCGACTTCTCTTGGGAGTACCCGATGCGCACGCCACCGGCTACCGGCCCTGCGCCGTCGGTGGCGCTGGCCTACTCCTCGTCTTCGGTGGATGGCCGCTCCGAGGTGACCAACAACCAGCCCTCGTGGATCGGTGAGGGCTTCGACTACTCGCCTGGGTTCATCGAACGCCGCTATGTGCCGTGTTTGGAGGACATGAAGAACGGCGCGAACAACAGCCAGCGGACCGGTGACCTGTGCTGGCGATCTGACAACGCCACGATGAGCCTGAGCGGCAGCAGTGGCGAGCTCGTGTTCCAGGCGGGTAAGGGCTGGCACTCGCGCTCTGAGGACGGCTCGAAGATCGAGAAGCTGGCCGGTGCGTCGGGCAACGGCGACGACAACGGAGAGTACTGGAAGGTGACGGCGACCGACGGCACCCAGTACTTCTTCGGTTTACACTCGCTGCCGGGTCAGACGGTCAAGACGAACTCGACGTTGACCGTTCCGGTTTTTGGTAACCACTCGGGCGAGCCCTGCCACCAGAGCGCCTTCACCAGCTCCGACTGCATGCAGGCGTGGCGGTGGAACCTCGACTACGCCGTCGACGTCCGGGGCAACACCATGTCGCTGTGGTACGGCAAGGAAACCAACAAATACGCCCGCAACGCCACCGACTCCGACGATGTGTCGTACGATCGGGCTGGCTACCTGACCCGGATCGACTACGGCACCTACGATCGGACGGAGACTACGCACGGGGTTACCGAGCGTAACGTCAACCCCTACGCGCAGGTGGTGTTCGAAACCGACAAGCGCTGTGTCTCCAACTGCGGCACCGAGTCGAGCCCAGTCAAGGACAGTTGGAAGGACACCCCCTGGGATCAGGAGTGCAAAGCGTCCGCGACGTCGTGTCCGCAGCAGTACTCACCGACCTTCTGGACGACGAAGCGGCTGAAGAAGATCACCACGAGGGTGTGGGACACCACCAAGCCGACCCCGGCCTGGCAGGACGTGGAGTCGTGGACCCTGACACACACGTTCACCGCAACCGCGGACTCCACGCACACCGGTTTGTGGCTTGACAAGATCGACCACGCCGGGCTTGTTGGCGGCACGAGCACCCTGCCGCCGGTGACGTTCACCGCGACGACGCTCGCCAACCGGGTGCTGACCGAGCACGGCACCACGGACAACTGGCTGCGGATTTCCGACATTAAGACCGAGACCGGCGCGATCATCCACGTCGACTACAGCGAGCCGGAGTGCACATCGGCAAACACCGAGTCTCTGGCGCCACACTCGAATGCAAAGCGCTGCTACCCAGTGCGGGTACCGGATCCGAATGACGCGACCGGGGAACGGCTGGTTACGGAGTGGTGGCACAAGTACCGGGTCGAACACATCGCTGAGAACGATGTCCAGCTTGTTGACAGTCGTCAGGCCGATGCCAAGCACACCTGGTACGAGTATGTGGGTGCGCCTGCGTGGCATTACGCCGACGACGACGGCCTGTCCAAGCCGGACCGTAAGACCTGGTCGCAGTGGCGGGGCTACGCGCAGGTCAACACTCGAGTCGGGTCCGACCCCGCCATCCAGACCCTGACGGTCACAAAGTTCATGCGGGGTATGCACGGCGACAAGGCCAGCCCCTCCGGCGGAACACGTACGGTGACCGTCCCTGCATCGGTGGGCTCGGAGACCGTCTACGACGAGGACCAGTTCGCGGGCCAAATCCGGGAACGGGTCGTCTACAACGGTGTGGAGACCAAGCCGGTGTCGAAGACGGTGAACGTGCCGTGGCGGTCGAATTCGACTGCCAGCCGCACGATCAACGGCGACACCGTCGAGGCGCGGTTCGTGGACACGCAGACTACCTACACCTCGACTGCGCTGGGTGTGGACGGCTCGCGGGGTTGGCGTACCTCGCGGAAGACGACGAGCTTCGACGACACGTACGGCACGCAGAACTGGTCCCAGGACGACGGTGACATCTCGAAGACCGGCGACGAGAAGTGTGTCACCTACAGCTACAACCGTAACCTGAGCAAGAACCTCACGGAGGTGGTCAAGCAGAGCACGGCCACGGCGTTGGCCTGCGGTACGAGCCCGGCCAGCGTCGACGACGTGATCTCCGACGTCAGGAGCTACTACGACGGCGCGGACAGCATCGACACCGCACCCAAGTTCGGTGCCGTCACCAAGAGTGAGCAGCTCAAGGACTGGGCGCCCGGCACCGGCACGGTGTGGCAGACCGTGTCGCAGGCCAGCTACGACCCCGCTGGTCGCGTGGTGACTGCCGCCGACATTAAGGGCAACGTGACCACCACCGCGTACACCCCGACCGTGGGCGGCCCGGTCACCAAGGTGACCACGACGGGCCCGGCACCGTTCAACTGGACCTCGTCAGTGGAGACCAACCCGTACTGGGGATCCTCTACCAAGGCCGTCGACCCGAACAACAAGGTGACCGACGAGGTCGAGTACGACGCCTTGGGCCGCGTGTCGAAGGTGTGGAAGCTGGGCTGGTCGAATGCGAGCAATCCGACCAAGCCGTCGGCGCAGTACACCTACACGTTCGCGCCCAACCGCGACGCCTACCCATACGTGACCAGCGAGGTGCTGAACGCGGATGGAAACTATGTGACCTCCTACCAGATCGTCGACGGCCTGCTGCGGCCACGGCAGACCCAGAGCCTGTCGATGAGCGGTAGCGGTTCGCGGATGGTCACCGACACGATCTACGACGAGTTCGGCCGGGCTGCCACCAGCTACGCGGCACACGCCGAACCGGGCGCCCCGTCCGGCACCCTATGGGGGGAACCGGGATGGTCAGTGCCTGCGGTGTCCAAGACCGAGTTCGACCGGGCGTCACGAGCCACGGTGAATGTCTTCCTGTCCGGTGACGACGAGATCAACCTGGTGGAGAAGTGGCGCACCGTCACCGTGTATGAGGGTGACCTGACCAAGGTCACGCCACCGGCCGGCGGCACCCCCACCACCACGGTGACCGACATCGAAGGCCGCACCATCGGGCTGCGGCAGCACAACACCCCCGCCGGCGTGGCGGGCGCCTATCTGGAAACCCGGTACGAGTTCAACCGCAAGGGCCAGGCAGTCAAGACCATCGACTCGGACGGCAACGAGTGGGTGTATGAGTTCGATGCCAAAGGCCGCCAGTGGCGGACCACCGACCCCGACAAGGGCGCCACGACGAACACCTACAACGACGCCAACGAGCTCATCAAGACCGAGGACGCCCGCGGTGAGGCGCTGTGGTACGGCTACGACACCCTCGGCCGGAAGAAAGAGCTGCGGGACGGCTCCGAAACCGGCAAGCTACGCGCGGAATGGAAGTACGACACCCTGTACACCGGCCAACCCGGATACAAGGGCCAGCTGACCCAGGCCATCCGGTACGAGCCGGCCGGATCGGCGAACGCCTACAAGTGGCAGGTCCGTAGCTTCGACGCCCGCTATCAGCCCAAGGGCTTCCACTACGTGATCCCCGCCGTCGAGGCCGGGCTGGACTCCACCTACGTCTACGGCTACGAGTACTCCGACGCCACCGGCCAGCCGGTGTCGATCTCCTACCCGGCTGCCGGCGGTCTGGTCACCGAGAAGATCACCACCGACTACGACGCCGCCACCGGGATGCCGACCAGCATCGGCACCAGCCTGACTGGCTGGGTGGGCACCATGGCCACCGCCAGCTACACCACCTATGGAGAGCGCAGCGGGTCGATCTACAAGATGCCCGGCGGTCTGTTCACCAGAGACATCGTTGACCGGGACGAGGCAACCCGCAGGATCACCCGCACCACCATCGACCGGGAAACTGTCACGGGCACCGTTTCCGACCGCAACTACACCTACGATCACGCCGGAAACATTCTGTCGATAGCGGAAACCCCGGAGGTCGGCTCGGCGGACACGCAGTGCTTCCGGCACGACGAGCTTAGACGGCTCGAGACTGCTTGGGCTCCCAAGACTGGGGTGACCTGCCAAGCCGACCCGACCGTGGTTGATCTCGGCGGCCCGGCGCCCTACTGGCAGGACTGGACGTTCACCACGACCGGATCCCGGGAGACGGAGACCAGCCACACCGCCGGTGGGGAGACGACCCGCACGTATGCCATGCCCAGCGGCGGTCAGGGTGTCGCACGCCCACACGCCGTCACCGCGATGACGACGCAGGCGCCGGGTCAGAGCAACCTCGTCAACACCTACGCCTACGACGCCACCGGCAACACCACCTGCCGGCCCGCCGGCAACACCGCCAACGAGTGCACCACCGGTGCCAACAGCCAAACCCTCCGCTGGAACGCCGAAGGCAAACTCGCCACCGTAACCTCCGGCGGCAAGACCATCGAAACCAACATCTACGACGCCGACGGCGTCCGCCTCGTCCGCCGCGACGCCACCGGCACCACCCTGTACCTGCCCGGGCAGGAGATCCGCCGCGAAGGCACCGTCAATACCGGCACCCGCTACTACGACTTCGCCGGAGTGACCTGCGCCAGCCGGACGGGTGGCTCGGCGATCACCAACCTGACCTGGCTCTACAGCGACCATCAAGGCACCCAGCAGATCGCCATCAACGCCGGCACCCAAAAGGTGGACATCCGCCGGCAAACCCCCTACGGCACGCCACGCGGATCGAACCCCATCTGGGTCAACAACAAAGGCTTCGTCGGCGGCGACAACGATCCCACCAACCTCGTCAACATCGGCGCCCGAAAATACGATCAAATGCTTGGCCGCTTCATTTCGGTCGACCCGATCATGGACCTTGCCGACCCACAGCAATGGAACGCCTACGCGTACGCCAACAACTCACCAGTGACGTTCTCCGACCCAACTGGGCTTAAGGCTTGCTCCGATGACCGCTGCGGCGCTGGTGCGGACTACGAAGATTTGTACGGCGACTATGTCTCGGTCAAGGGTGACAACGACGGATGCGGTGGGCGCTGTGGCGACGACGATTGGGAAAGGGCTCGTGCCTCAAGTCCTAGTCGAGGAAACGGTGGGCCAAAGAAGCCGTCTAATCCTTGCGATGCCGCACCCGGATCTGCGTTTTGCACTTCCGCAGACATGATCCTCAACTACATGCACAACAACAGCCTTGGCCAGGAAGCTGCCGCTATGGCGTACCTGCTCAATCCTGGATGTCATGTCAGGATCGCGGGCGTTTGCGTCAAGAGGCAAAGCCAGGAAGACCTGATCGCGGGCATGACCCAATGGGCCGGTTTGGTCTGCCAGGACTGTCCGTGGGATCAGAAGCCGGAACTGCAGAAGCTTTTTGGCATGGATCTGGCGGACCTTGATTCCCTGATGATGGATGTTCCTGGAACCAAGTTGCGAGTCAATTACGACGTGTGGTCAAACATCCACTACGGATACGTTGGTACGCATATCGGTATTGATAGGCAGGCGCTAGTCGCAGCCCAGAATCTACCCTCCAACCCTGTTACTGGGAGACGTGACCAATCTGATGCCATGGCTGTTGACATTGGGATCCGCTTGCGTCAGCAATACGGGCCGCGGGAGTTGACGCAAGAATTGGTCGTGGCGGCTCTCATGGACTCGCTGCCTGCAATTCAGGCGACAGGGGAGAGGAAAGTGCTCCCGCAGAAGTGATATAAAGTCCGCCCGTGCCCACCGTGCACGGGCGGACCACTGTCTCATGCTGTAGCATCTGTTCGTTAAGGGGGTGGGCAGATGGCTGTGGCGAGGCGTTGGAAAGCCGCCATAGGAGTTCTAGCCGTGACGGCGGCTGTTGCGATCGGTGTTGTTGTGCTGGGTATCAGTTCCTCTGCCCGTACCGTAGCCTCTCCCGAGCGCATTGCGGTTGATTCACCCGATGCCGTTCCTGGTCTAGGAGGTAGGCAACTTAAGGCGAAGTATCAGGTCGACGGTATCGATTTCGCTGGAAAGCGCACCGGTGCTCGCTTGCCGGGTGAACTGATTGTTGATTGGTATGCGGACGGAGGTCTTTCCTTTCATCAGGAGGTGTGGGCGCTGGAGGATCCTCTAGATGCGTGGTGGAAATTCCGGTCCGAAAACCCGGAATCAAGGTTTGCGCGGGAGGGTGGGGGTGACCTGCTGGTTGACGTTGACCCGTTGAAGGCTCTGCATGCTGACTCTTATAGATATTTCTGCGGAAATGTTGGGCACTCGAAGAGAAAGGACTTCGAGGACTGCCAAGTGTGGGGCTATTGGGCCAGATATGGGCAGTACCTAATTTATCTAGAACTTTCCGGCAAGCGTGAGCCAAAGTCGTCGATGGACGATATAGTGCAATACTTTGACGCGAGAATGGGCACCCTGTAGGAATTGGTGGGGGCGGCTGGAGATTGATTGTGGAAGCGCCTGGTGCGGTAGGCGATGGCGTCGTTGTGGTTGCCGGGCTGGGGATCGCCGACGGCGATGGCCAGGCGGGTGCTGGTGTCGCTGGCGACCTGCAGGTTTGTGGAATAGCGGTAGTTCTTCTCCGTGCGGCGAGGTGATGGTCCCGGGTCGGAATTCAGGGTGCCGTCAACGATCGCGACCTGGTCGACCGGCCGCCGCCGGACCGGGGCGAGGGTGAGCAGGTGGTCGAGGGTGTCGATGACCCGGTGGGCGGCGGAGTGCGACACCCCAAACAGCGGGCCGATCTGCCGCATGATCAGGTCGTACGCCAGTAGGCGGCCACCAACAGCGCCCGGTTGGGGTTACGAGGCGTCCCTTACTCGGGAGACCGACATTACGGCTGGCGGCAGCGGTGGCGGTGGCGGTCCAGCTCATCGTTGTACTTTTCAATGCGGGCGTTACCGGTGTTCCTCCCAGATTTCGATGTGATGTTCCCCGGGTTCGGTGGAGTCGGGTTGGTTGACTCGTCAGGCTCGTCGCTCGTTGAGGAGAGACGTGCCGAGAAGATATCCGCCCGAGTTTCGTCGCAAGGTCCTCGATCTGCCTGACTTGGGTCACGTTTCGCGGTGATCGGGTTTGGCGGGGCGTTGATCTGGGCGTTTGGTGTCCGTGCTTCGCGGATTTGCGCACTAATTTTGGGCCGTAGGGTGGGCTGGTGTCTCCGTACGTGCGGACGGTGAAGACGGCCTCGGGTGCCAGAGCGGTGCAGATCGTGTACTCCTCGCGGCGTGGGTCGCGGGACATCGAGCACATCGGTTCGGCGCACGATGATGCCGAGCTGGAGGTTTTGAGAGCGGCCGCTCGGCAGCGGATGGCCGCCGGGCAGGGTGAACTCGACCTCGGTGTGGCGGGCACGTCCGGTTCGGCGTCGGCGGGTGGGCTGTTGCCGATCACGGCGTCGCGGATGGCGGTCCTGTGGGATGCCCTGTCGTATGCCTACGACACGCTCGGGTTCGCCCAGGCTGCCGACGACGAGGTGTTCCGGCAGTTGGTGCTGGCTCGGATCATCGAGCCGACCAGCAAGCTCGATGCCTTGCGGGTTCTCGATGAGGTCGGGGTGTCGGCACCGTCCTACCGGACTGTCACACGACGCCTGCCGGTGTTCGCGAAGGAGTCGTGGCGGCAGCAGCTTGCCGCGGCGTGCGCCGCGCATGCGGGGTTGGGTCCGGCGAGCCTGGTGCTCTACGACGTGTCGACGCTGTACTCCGAGACCGACGCCGCAGATGGGTACCGCGAGCCCGGGTTCTCCAAGGAACGGCGCCTGGAACCGCAGATCACGATCGGTCTGCTGACCGACCAGGCTGGGTTCCCGTTGATGGTCAACGCGTTCGAGGGCAACAAGGCCGAGACGACCACGATGCTGCCGACGATCCACGCGTTCATGAACGCCCACCAGTTGCCCGATGTGACGGTCGTGGCCGACGCGGGCATGGTGTCGGCGGCGAACCAGAAAGCGATCGAGGCCGCGGGCTTGTCGTTCATCCTCGGCGCCCGGATCCCCGAGGTCCCCTACGTCGTCGCCGAATGGCGTAACGCCCACCCCGACCAGGAGATTGAGGACGGGCAGGTGTTCTGCCAGCCGTGGCCCGCCGGGCCGGCCGACCGGCGCCGCGACCAGGTCATCTACCACCAGTACAAGGCGGATCGGGCCCGGCGGACCCTGCGCGGCATCGACGAGCAGGTCGCCAAGGCCGAGAAAGCCATCGCCGGACAGACGGCGGTCAAGCGCAACCGGTTCGTCCAACTGTCCGGCGGCACCCGAACGGTCAACCGGACCCTGGAGGCCAAGGCCCGGGCCCTGGCCGGCCTGAAGGGGTATGTCACCAACCTCGCGGCCTGCCCCGACGGCACCCCCGTCACAGCCAGCTTCGTCATCGACGCCTACCACCGGCTGTTCCAGATCGAGAAGTCGTTCCGGATGTCCAAGCACGACCTGCAAGCCCGACCGATCTACCACCACACCCGCGACTCGATCGAGGCCCACCTGACGATCGTGTTCGCCGCCCTCGCGGTCAGCCGCTGGATCGAAGACCGGACCGGCTGGTCGATCAAGAAGTTCGTCCGCACCGCCCGCCGCTACCGCACCGTCGAAATCCAGGCCGGCGCCCACACCATCACCGCCGCCGACCCCCTACCCGACGACCTCCGCAACGCCCTGGACCGCATCCACCACCGCCAAGGTGCGCACTAATCTGACCGAACTCGGGTGCCGGTGGCGGGTGTCTGGGCGAGGTAGGCGAGCGGACCCGTTTTGCGAGGCAAGACCTGGGGCGGTGCCTCCCAACCAGTACCGCAGAGGCCGCGATTACCGCTTCCGCCGGGGGATGAGGAATGCCGCTGCTCCCACCAACGCGCCCATAGCGATCAGCGCCACCCCAAGCGCCTGCCGATCATCCCCGGTCACCAAGTTCACCCCGAAGCCGATCAGTACCGTACCTACCCAGGCCACCACCACCGCGATGATCGACTGTCGACCCAGTTCGGCAAGGCTCTGTTTCGCGGCCTCGAGCTCACCGGTCAACCGCGCAATCTCAGTCTGTTGGGTGCCGTTGTGCCGCACATGACTGAGTTTGGTCTCGTTGAGTTCGCGCTGGCTGCGCTCCAGGCTCCGCCGAATCGTGTCGTGCTGGGCGCGCAGCTGGATGATGGTTCCTGAGCTTTTTCCTCGGACAGCGCCAGCACCCGGATCATCGGCTTGTTGTCGACGTAGTCCTCAGGCTCGAGCAGCTGCCTGGCAGGCCGGCATGTCGGTGGCGGTGGTCAGCAACAACTCGGCCGGCGCAGTGAGCGCCTACCTGACAGCACATCGGATCGCCGCGTACGTCTCGCCGGTGGTCGGCCGAGCGTACGCCGACCCAGTCCAGATGAAGCCCAATCCAGAGCCGATCCTGCAAGCCGTGCGGGCCGTCGGCGAGCCACCGACCCGGTGCCTGCTGGTTGGTGACTCGCTCTCGGACATAGACGGTGCGCGGGCGGCCGGAGTGCGGGTGGTGGGTTACGCAAACAGACCAGCCAAGGTAGAGACATTCCGGTCCGCCGGAGCGGATGTGGTGATTACGGGCATGGGTGAGGTAGCTGGCGTGCTGATGGAGCGTGCTGGCGGCTGAGACACAGCGCAAATATTTTAACGCGGTCCTGGTCGGCGCTGTCATTTTTGAGTCCTTCTGCATGCGCATCTATGCACATCTGTAGCAGTAGGATTGTGCCCGGAGTCACGTCGTCCACGGATACCTCGCCGTGTGTCTCGAAAGTGCCGAGATCAATTTCTATCTTCGTCCAAAAGCGGTGAATGTCTCGCAGAATTTCGAGCGCTTCGATAAAAAGTTGCATGTCTGGCTCAAAGTCGGGATCTACGATATATTTCCCTAGTACGGCAGCCGCCATTGGTGGTCTGACCTCGCGGGACGCGGTGGGGGCGTGCAACGTGGACGCAGCCGCCTGTCGATCATGTGTTTGTGAGGACTACAAGATCGAAGGCGGCTGCGGTTGCCAGGGTAGCGGCTGGGCGCGCGGTGCGGGAACGGGCCGGGCTGTTGCAGCGGCTGCGGTCGTGCTTCGCCCGAACGCAGACGTGGCAGCACGCGGGAAGATACATATCGGCGCTGGTCAGCCAGGTGCCGAAGCGCAACGGGTGGACCATCGCCGAGCAGGTCGGGGACGCCACGCCGGACCGCACGCAGCGGCTGCTGAACCGGGCGGTGTGGGACACGACGGCCGCGATGAGCCAGGTCCGGCGGTTCGCCGCTGCGGGTCTGGACGAGGCGGCGCGCCGTCGGCGGCGGCGTGGCCTGGTCGTCGGCGCGTTGGACGAGACGGGCCAGCCCAAGCAGGGCAAGGCGACGTGCGGGGTGAAGCGGCAGTACATGGGGTGCGCGGGCCGGGTCGCGAACGGGATCAACACGGTGCACCTGTCCTACGTTCGGGAGAAGACGGGGCACGCGTTGATCGGGGCGCGTCAGTGGATCCCGGCCGAGCACATCACCGACCCCCGGGCCTCGGCCGGTATGGGACTGCCGCCGGAGGTGGAGTTCCGCACCAAGGGCCAGCTGGCCATCGATATCTGTGCTGATGCGTTCGCCGACGGCCTGGTATTCGACTTCGCCTGCGGCGACGAGGTGTACGGCAACTGCACACAACTACGGGAGTTCTTCGAGCAGCACGGGCAGGCGTACGTGCTGCGGGTCGCTGCCACCTTCATGATCGACCTGCCCTCCGAAGCGAAACTGACCTGCGCACAGGCCGTCACGCTGCTGGTCAAGGACAAGCGTCGGTGGGAGGTCCGCTCGGCCGGTACCGGGTCGAAGGGACAGCGCTGGTATGCCTGGGCGTGGATCGCCACCGCCTCGCCTCGCCATCATCTGCTCATCCGCCGTCACCTGCGCAGCGGTGAACTGGCCTTCCACTACTGCCATGTGCCCGAGGGGCAGATCCTGACCAAGACGAGGCTGATCCGCGCTGCCGGGCTGCGCTGGCCGGTCGAGGAAGATTTCGAGTTCAGCAAGGACCACTTCGGCCTGGACCAGTGCCAAGCGAGGCTCTACACCGCGATCCAGCGGCACACCGTGCTGGTCATGGCCGCCCTCGCGGTCTGCGCGGTCACCGCCGCCCACCTCGCCGACCGCACCGACACCCAGGCACCGCCGCCAAGCACACCGGACCAGCCGCCGCCACCCGAGCCCGGAATGATCCCGCTGACCGTCCCCGAGGTCAAACGACTACTCGCCAACGCCCTCCAGCATCCGAAACCACCCGGCCACGCCACGCACTGGCTCAACTGGCGACGCCGTCACCAGGCCCGCGCCCGCTGGTTCCACCAACGCACACGGCTGAACCGGGACTACACCCTGTTCAGCTAGCAACTGGCGGCTGCCGTACTACGCCGGCCACACCGACAGCCCAGGATCCTCCACCACCACCTACATCAAGGCCGACCTACACGCCGTCGCTGACGCACTGTCGGCGATGACCGACCAACCACACCCACTCGCCACGATGGAAGGAACCTTGCACGCCTGGCCGACGACCATTCGCCGTTGATCGACTGTTTCGGATGAACCTGTCGCTTCGTGGCGGGTGGGGGAGCAGTCCCTGGACCCCGCACGAAGCGGCGGGTCCGGTCGCGAGCCTGGGGATGAGCGAAACCGGCGCGACTGGACCTGCGTTCCGTCAGGAGGCTCAACTATCGAGGGCGGCCGAAGCCGTGGGATGGATCCCGGTGACGTTGCGGCCACGATCGGCAATCCCTTCTATGCGGTGAATATCGACCCTGACCTGGCTGCCGCGCACGATCCGATAGTCTTCGAGGAAGAATGGGTTGCGGCGAACGCGAGATTGGTCGGCGAGATTGGTCCAGAATCTTGCCTGCGCAACCTTCTGCTGGCTGTTCTCAAGGGCGCGTTCCCCCGACGGGGCTGACAGCTCCAGCGCCCCTTTGAAATTGTGTGCCTGTGCCCTCGCCTGCGCGAGCTCCAGTGCAGACTCTGCCTGCTGGAGGTGCCCTTCTCTGTGGCCGGATCGACGAGTGCGCTTCACCGGCGCAGGCAGATCGAATTGGTTGCTGAAATTGCGCCACGCGGCAGCTCACGCCTGTAGTGTTACGCATCGTGAAGTGCTAGACTTAACGCATGAGCACCCGTTTGTATAACGGGTGCTACGTAGGAGAGTTCAACTCCCCCCTCGGACACTCCCGCGTAGCAACCGTGCGACGTTGGACGTACAGGTGGTCAAGCATGCTTGATCACCTGATTTCACTCTCTGTTACCGCCGTTGGTGGCAGCCTCGTCGTTCGGCGAGGTGGGTCATGACAGACCGGCCGATCGATTCGGTGATCCCGGCGGTGGTTCCATCAGGCGGGCTCAAGATCCGCGGCGACTCGCGTACCGCGATGAAGCGACCGCCTCTGCCGCTGGCGCGACTAGTACGGCAGCCGCCGTTTGTGATGTCGCTGGTCAGGTGGGCTGGACACGAGGCGGCCACCGCGTGATCGTCTGTGCGTTGTGGACAAAACATCAGATCTTGCGGTGGCCGCGTGCCACAGCGTAGCCGTTGCTCTGTGGGAACGTGTGTTGGCCGGGGTGCTGGGCTGCTTCGCTGGCCGGTTCGGGCGGGTGGAGCCGCGTCGTGCGGCGGCGGCGTTCGTGACGGGGCTGTTGTCCGAGCTTGAGGTCAAGACGTGCTGGCAGTTGGCCGAGCATGCCGGTCATGCTCGGCCGGACGCGATGCAGCGGCTGCTGTACCGGGCGGTGTGGGACGCCGACGCCGTCCGCGACGACCTGCGGCAACTGGTCGCCGACCGGTTCGGCGCCCCGGACGCGGTCCTGGTGGTCGACGAGACCGGCGACCTGAAGAAGGGCACGTAATGCCGAACTCGGCATTACGTGCCCTTCTTCACGTCGCCGGTGTCGTCGAGGATGAGTACTCCGCCCGGGTCACCGAGCGCGTCGACCTTGACCGCATTCCATGCCGGTGTCCCATGCGTCCGCGTCCCCGCTTATGGCATGTCGCCATGCACCCCGGGCCTTGTCGGTGGCCAGGTGGAATTACGCGCCGATGCATGGGGCGCCGAGGTCGTAGGTGGTTTGCTGCACGCCGACGATGCCGTGCAGTGCGAGGACGGCTGATCTCGGCGTTCACGGGGCGCGGGGGTCGGCCTTGCCGCCGCCGTTCGCACCCTCGCCTGATCATGTAGATCAGGCGAGGGTGCGAGGCTGGCAGTGCTGCAGGACCAGGGGCGGGTGCTCACGGAACGTCCGGCGGCAGCCAGCCGCCGGTAGTGAACAGCAGACGGCGCATCACCTGGCGGCATTGAACGCACGTCGGCAACGCTGACCGCGCTTTGCCGCCGCCGAAAGTGGCTGCGCTGGTTGGTGCTGGCGTCCGCCGCGACGGTGCTGGTCACGACCGATGTCGGCGCGACCTTGCGGTGGTGGCCGCCCGATTCCGTAGACCGCGCCCGGACTGCCGGACCCGGCCCTTACCTCTCGTGGTCTGCGGCCGCGACGTACGAGGGGTGGGTGGCGAGTGGCGTGACGTGGATGTCCATGTATGGGAAGAGGGGAAGCCCGGACAGGATGGTGTGGAGTTCGTCGTTGCTTTCCACGTCAAAGATCGAGTAGTTCGAGTGTTTGCCGACGATTCTCCAGAGGTGAGCCCACTTACCGGTTCGCTGCAGCTCTTGGGAGTACGCCTTCTCCCTGGCCACGATTTCGGCCCGGGCCTCGGGGGCTAGGTCGTGGGGGAGCCGGACGTCCATCCGTACGTGGAACAGCATCATTTGGCAGGGTCGAGAACGAAACCGTATTCGACCGTGCGTCCACTGTCGGCCCGGTCGACCGGCTCAAGCATCAGCTCCGGCTTGACGGCGTTGGCGATGTCGTCGTCGTTGTGCGGATCGCCGGGAAAGTAGAGCTGCGTGGTGAGCAACTCGTGGCCAGGCGCGGAGACCTTCACGTGCAGATGGGCCGGGCGCCAGGCGTGCCAGCCGGCGGCGGCGATCAGCTTGCCGCACGAGCCGTCCGTGGGAATCTGGTACGGTGCCGGCTCGATGGTGCGAATCCGGAACCTGCCGTCGGTGCCGACGGTGAAGGTGCCGCGCAGGTTCCACTCGGGGATGCCCGGCGCGAACTGTGAGTAGAGGCCGTCAGCATCGGCCTGCCACAATTCGACAGTCGCGCCGACGAGGGCGGTTCCGTCGGTGGAGGTGACCGTGCCTTCCCAGAGTAGCGGTGTGCCGCGCTCGTCCGCGCGCATCGGCACGGCACCATCGGCACCCTGCTCGGGGGCGTTCGGCACGTAGTACGGACCCTCGATGCTGCCCTTGCTGCCGTCCCGGTGCGCGGTGGCGACATCCTCAACGACATGCTCGAGCCAGACGTCGAGGAACAGAGGCCACTCGCCGTCCCTGCCGACCTGGATCAGCCATGCCTTGAGTGCGTTGAACTCGTCGTAGGTGACCTTGTGCTTGCGGATGGTCTCCTGCGCGGCGTAGAGCAGTTCGCGGGCCAGCAGGTCGACCCGCTCCTTGGGGGTATCCTTGACTGCCTCGAACGGCGACTTGTCGGTGTGGAAGCGCTCCGTTGCGGAGGCTCCCGAGGCGGCGGCCGTCGTGGTCTGGGCCGCCTGTTCGGTGGTGGGCATTCGTGCTCCTCCTGCTACTTGTCCTAGTGGTCGGTCCGGTAGTGGGTTAGCTTGTCGGGGTCGATCTCGACGCCCAGTCCATTGCCGGCGGGAACCAGTAGTTCGCCGTCGTGGATGTCGAGTGGCTCGGCGAGCAGGTCGTCGTCCATGTCGAGGAAGTTGGAGAGCTCGCCGGCGAACTGAGTGGTGAGCCGGTACGCGGCGCCGAACGCGACCGCGCAGGCGGTTCCGAGTTGACCGTCGATCTGGTTGCCGATGACCGCGGCGAGGCCGAGGCCTTCTGCGAGGTGGTGAACCCGTTGCGCATTGGTGAAACCGTTGCGCGCGCACTTGATGCTGATCGCCGTCGCCGAACCGCCCAGTATCTCGCGGGTGACGTCAGCGGCTGTCACGGCGGACTCGTCGGCGATGAACGGCACGTCCAGGTGGCTGACCAGCCACCGCCGGCCGAGTACATCATCGGCCGGGCACAGTTCCTCGGCGAAGATGAGGCCAAGGTCGGCCATCTCCTTCATCGCGCGGAGAGATTCCGCGGCGGTCCAGCCGCGGTTGCCGTCGACGTACAATTCGACCGCCTCCCCGAGGCCCTCGCGTAGTGCCCGAACCACTGCGGTGTCGAGGGTGACCGGCCGGCGGCCGACTTTGACCTTGAAGGTCGTGATCCCATAGATGTCGCGTATCCGTGCGGCCTCGGCGACCATTGCCGCCGGCTCGTCGAAACCGAGCATGTGGGAGACCCGCATCCGGTCGGTGTAGCCGCCGAGCAGGTCGGTGACCCGTACCCGCAGGGTCCGGCCGAGGGCATCCCAGATGGCCATGTCGATCGCGGCTTTGGCGGTCGGGTTGCCGACGGTGCGAGCGAGCCGGGCCATCACGGTCTCGCGTTCGAGCAGGGACAGGCCGATGATTTGTGGGGCGAGGATCTGACTGACAACGGCGATGATGCTGGCCTGGGTCTCGCCGTAGGTGAATGGTCGCGGTGGTGCCTCGGCGATGCCGACGACGCCGTCCTCGGTGTGCACGCGCACGAGTACATGCTCGGCGACGCGGACCTCGCCGCTGGCGAATCGCAGTGGCTTGACGTACGGGATGGCGAAGGGGATCGCTTCAACCTTGGTTATTTTCATCTGGGAGTTCTGTTCGGGAGTCTGAACGGAGTGGTCTTGCGGGTCGCGGAGCAGCCGGGCAGGCCAGCGGTGCTCAAAGGTCGAGCACCAGCTTCGATCCGAGACATCGGCTGACGCAGATCATCATGGTTTCGTTGGTGGCCTTGTCGGCTGGAGTTAGCAGCGTGTCGCGATGGTCTGGGATCCCTGATATCACGCGTGTTTCGCAGGTTCCGCAGTAGCCTTCCGCGCAAGACGAAAGGACCGTGGGAGCAACTTCGGAGACGACTTCAAGTACCGACCGGTCGGGCGGGACAGTCACGGAGATTCCCGATGCGGCCAGCTCGACGGTGAACTCGGTGTTGACATGCCCACCAGCGGTGCCGGCAGGGGCAGGAGCCGGAGGGGCGCTGAAGCGCTCCACGTGCAGGGAGTCTGCCCGCCCGACGGCTTCGAGGGTGGCAGTGAGGGCGCGCAGGAGGCCCTCCGGGCCGCAGCAGTAGAAGGCTGTCTCGGGGGTGGCGCCGGCGTGCAGCGCCGCCAGGTCGAGTAGGCCAGCTTCGTCCTGGGGCACGACCGTGACGTCCCCACCAGGGATCTTTTGCAGTTCGTCGAGGAAGGCCATGCTGCCGCGGCTGCGGCCGCCATACATGAGCGACCAGCGTCGTCCCTGGCCGGCGACCTGCCGGATCATGGACAGGATGGGTGTGATCCCGATCCCGCCAGCTACAAAGCGGTAATCGGCGGCGTCGACCAGGGCGAAGTGGTTGCGTGGGCCGCGAATGGCGATTTCGCGGCCCACCAAAGCCGTCTCGTGAACCTCTTTCGATCCTCCGCGCCCATCGGCTTCGAGGAGTACGGCGACCTGATAGACGCGACGGTCCTCATGGCTACCGTGGAGGGAGTACTGTCTGATCTTCCCGGACGGCAGGATCAGATCGATGTGTGCCCCGGCCTCCCACAGGGGGAGTGGGGTGCCATCCAAGGACACCAGGTCGAGTCCCATGACCCGGTCGGCCAACCAGGTGGCGCTTCGTACCCGCACCGCAACGGTGCCGTTCGTGGTGGACATCCTCGCTCCACTCCTCATCAGCTCGGCCCGGTCAGGCGCCGAAGTCGAGCAGGACCTTCCCGACCTTGCCTGGAGTGCTGAGGCGGTCGAATGCCGCCGTCGCGTCTGCCGCCGGAAACACCCGGTCGATGGGTATGGTGATGCCTCCCGCCGCGAGGAGGCGGCCGAGTCGTTGCTCGAGATTGGCGACGAGCACGGCCTTCTCGGCATTGGGCCTGCCCCGAAGGACGGTCCCGCTGAGATCGGCACGCTTGGCCATCAGCAGGTTGAGAGGCACCTCCGGGGTCGCACCCGCGGCGGTGCTGACCACCACGATCCGTCCGCCCACCCGGACGAGCTTCAGATCTTCTGCGACATAGGCGCCGCCGACGAGTTCGATGACCACGGACGCTCCGCCCAGTGGTTCCACGGCGGCGGCGACGTCGCCCTGGGTGACAGCCGTGATCCCCTGGGCCGCGAGAGCATCCAGAGCGGCCTGAGAGCGGCCGATTCCGATCGCGGTGGCACCGAGCGCCGTCGAGATCTGGTGCGCGGCGAGACCGACGGCCCCGTTGATACCTCGGATCAGGACGACGTCGCCCAGTTGGGCGCGGGCCCGGTTGAGCGCGTCGAAGGCGGTGACGACCGCTTCGGGGAGCGCGGCGCGTGACTGCTCGTCGACTCCGTCGGGGGCGGCCCACAGGTGCTCGGCGTCGGCGATGACTCGGTTGGCGAGGCCGCCACCGCCGACGATGCCCTGCACGCTGTCGCCGATCTTCCACTTGCGTACGCCTGGGCCAACCTCGACGACCGTCCCGGAGACCTCCAGTCCGGGGATGTCCTGAGGAGCGTCCGCGGGTACGGGGTAGCCGCCGTTGCGCTGCAACACGTCCGCGGGGTTCACGCCGGCGTAGCGGGCAGCGATCAGCACCTGACCCCGGCTTGGACGGGGATCCGGCGCCTCCTGGAGCGACACGATCTCATTGCCGCCGGAGCCGTTGAACTGGATGAACTTCACTGTCGTGGAGACCTTTCGGGAGATGGACGCCCGACCGCACCGCTGCGCGGGCGAATCCAGGACTAGGCGGAGACGAAGACCTTTTGGAAGTCCGGGAAGTCGCCCGGACCCGCGGGCATGCCACCGACACGGGATGTGGCGACTCGTACCTGACTCTTGAAGTAGGAGACGATGATCGGCACCTCCTCGTGGAGGAGCTCGGCGATGCTGGCGGCGATGCCGGCGCGCGCTTTCGCGTCTGGCTCGGCGTCGTACTTCTTGATCAGGTTGTCCAACTCGGCATTCGAGAAGTGCGCGGAGTTGTACGGGGCGGTGGTGGCTACGGTGGCCTCGAGGACTTGGGACGCGCAGCCGCGTGATCCCCAGTTGGTGATGCCGAGGGGGACGGTGAGCCATGGCGAGTTGTCGCCGGACGCGAAGTACTCCTCGGGCGTCATGATGTCGAGCGTGATCCTGAATCCGGCGTCGGCGGCCATGTCCTTGACGAGGGTGGCGTGGTCGACGCACTCGAAGATTCGGGTCGTGGTCAGGGTGACGTCGAGACCGTTGGGGTGGCCGGCCTCACTGAGCAGCCGCTTGGCTGCGGCGATGTCGCGGTTGCGCTGTTCGACGGCTTGGGCGACGCTCTCGGCGGACTCGAAGGTGGGTGCGAAGAGATGATCGTTCCCGAGGGACGCTTTGCCGTCGATCAGGCCGGCGATGAGCTTGGTGCGGTCCAGGCAGAGCGCCAGCGCCTGGCGTACCCTCTTGTCGTTGAACGGGGCGACGTCGGTGCGCATCTGCAGTGACTGAAACGACGATGAGGCCGCTTCCTGTAGGACGATGTTCGTCGACCGCTTGAGCGTGCGCAGCGTGGCCGGCTCGACCGACGGAACGAGGTCGACCGAGGCGCTCTGCACGGCTAGCACCTGGGCGTTGGTGTCGGCGAAGTACTTCACCTCCAGGGTGTCGAGGTAGGCGGCCTCATCGAGCCAGTAGTTCTCGTTCCGCCGGAACACCGCGCCGCTTCCGGGGATGAACCTGGTGAGGATGTAGGGACCGGTGCCGAACCCGCCCTTGACGAAGTCGCCAGTCCGGTAGGACGCGGGCAGAATGGCGGTGTTGTAGGCGTACGCCGAGACCAGGTAGGGGAAGTCGGCGTAGGGCCGGTCCAGCTTGAACCGCACCGTGTGGTCGTCGACGGCGGTCGTCCCGCCGGGGGCAAGAATGCCTGCGAAGCTCTGTAGTCCCGCCGACCCGCCGTCGGGATCGGTGACCCGGTCGAACGTCGCCACGACGTCGGCGGCGGTCAGTTCGCTCCCGTCGTGGAACTTGACACCCTGACGGAGCGTGAAGGTCCAGGTGGATGCGTCGTCGGCCGTCCATGTGGTGGCCAGACGTCCCTCCAGGCTTCCGTCGGCTCGGGGGAAGGTCAGATATTCTGCGGCGACGAGTACCGTGTCGACGGCGCCGATGTCGTTCATGGTTACCGGATCAACCGGGCCGCTGGGCGTGGGCAAACCCACGGTCATCTTTCCGCCGGACACCGCCTTGGTGGGCGCGGACGCCGCGCTGGTGCCGGCCGATCCACCGGGAGCGCAGGCCGCGATCGTCGCGCCGGCACCGAGCAGCGCGCCGAGCTGGAGGAACCTGCGGCGGTCGATCGCGGCGCCCGCGAACGGCGAGGGAAATGACCTATTCATATTGATGCTCCTTTGCGACGAGTTCGGCCGCCGCCGGCGTCAGCGTGCTCCGGGAAAGGCCGAGAAGGTCATGCAGTTCCTGGGGGGTGCGATGGCACTTGTAGGACTTGCCGCCGGGACCTTCTCGCCACGGCGGTACGTGACGTGTGCATCGGCCGTCGGCCAAGGTCACCGGGCAGCGGCTGGCAAAGACGCAGCCGTCGATGTGCTCGTAGGCGCTGGGGGTGGGGCCCATGAGCTTGATGCGCTCGCGTCGGGTCTCGTCGCCGATCGGGGTCGCGGCCGACATCAGGGCGGCGGTGTAGGGGTGGTGCGGCCCGCTGAACACGGCCTGCGCCGGGCCCCGCTCGACGATGTCACCCATGTACATGACGGCTACGGAGTCGGCGATGTAGTGAACGACGTCGAGATCGTGCGAGATGAACAGGTAGGACACGCCCGTTTCGGCCTGTCGGTGCGCGAGCAGGTTCAGGATGGCGGCCTGGACGGAAACGTCGAGCGCGGAGACCGGCTCATCGCAGACGACGATGCTCGGTTCGCCAACCGAGGCTCGTGCGATGGCCACCCGCTGCTTGAGCCCACCGGAGAGCCGTCGGGTCTTGCTTTCCAGGTGCTCCGGACGCAACTCGGTCTCGCTCGCGATCTTCTCGACGGCGGACGTGTTTGTGCCGGCCAGGCGGAGCGAACGGCGCAGCACCGCACGCGCGGTCTTGGTCGGGTTGAGCGACGTGTCCGGGTTCTGGAAAACCAGAGTGGGGCGCTGGGTACCTGCCGACCGGTCGCGCTGACGGTGGTTCGCGGGCATCGACTTGCCGTCGATGACCACCGACCCGTGGGTAAAGGACTCCAAGCCCACCACACACCGAGCGAGAGTGGACTTTCCGCTGCCGGACTCGCCGACCACGGCGAGCACCTCGCCCCTGCGCATCGTCAGGGAGACGCCGCGAACAGCGTGAACCATGCCGTCCGGGGTCTCGTAGTCCTTGACGAGGTCCGTGATCTCCAGGACCGGGTCGCTCGCGGCCAGCGCTCGTTCGAGCTGAGCCGCCCGGCGCGAGCCGTTCGGGCGTTCGGGCTGCCCCTCGGCGCGCAGTGCGTTGCTGAGCTTCCGGTGAGCCCGGGTGGGGACACATGCGACGAGTGCCTGCGTGTACGGGTGTCGGGGTGTGCTGAGGAGCTGTCCGGTCGGGCCTGCCTCGACCAGGCGTCCACTCTTCATCACGATCGTCTCGTCGCACAGGTACCGGACGAGGGGAAGGTTGTGGCTGACCATCAGCAGCGCGGTCCCGAGCTCCTTCGCGAGTTCCTCGACGAGCTCGATGACCGCCGCCTCAACCGTGGCATCGAGCCCTGTGGTGGGCTCGTCCAGCAGCAGCAATGCCGGATTCGTGCTGAGTGCCATGGCGATCATCACCCGCTGCTGCTGGCCGCCGGAGAGCTGGTGCGGGTACCGGGTGGCGATCCGCTCGGGCGACGGGAGCTGGACCCGGCCGAGCGCCTCCGCAGTGGCGCGATCGGCCTCGTGCCGGTCCATGTCGAAGTGCTTACGGAACACCTCACCGACCTGGCGGCCGATGGTCATCGTCGGGTTGAGGCTCGAGCCGGGGTCCTGGTAGACCGCGGCGATCTTCCTGCCGCGCAGCCGGCCGAGCCGCGCTTCGCCCATCGACAGAAGGTCCTCGCCGTCGAGTTCGATCGACCCGCCGGTGACCACCGCATTGCGGGGTAGGTAGCGCAGCACGGCCATGGTTACGGTGGTCTTGCCACTACCTGACTCCCCGACCAGACCCATCCGCCCGCCCGGTGCGATGGCGAAACTGACATCGTGAACCGCTGGGATGATCTGGTTGCGGCGACGATAACCCACGCTCAGGTTGCTGACCGCGAGTACGGGACTGGATGCGTTCACTGTTCAAGCACTTCCTTCACTCCGTCGGCGAGCAGGTTCACGGCGATGACGAGCGTGGTGAGGGCGGCCGCCGGGGCCAGGACCATCCAGGGGGCGCTTTGCACGTACGGGCGGCCGAGCGAGATCGTGAGTCCCCAATCAGGCGACGGTTCCTGCACGCCCAGCGACAGGAACGCGAGGCCGGCGGCGACGAAGATCGCGTAGCCGAGCCGAACGGTGGCCTCGACGATGATGGGGCCGGTGACGTTTCGGAGGATCTCTCCGCACATCGTGTATACCGAGCTCGACCCCTGCAGCCAGGAGGCCGCGACGTACTCGTGGTGCCGTTCCACCAGAACCGCGGAGCGGACCGTGCGGGCGATGTGCGGGGTGAACAGGATGCCCACCGTCAGAATGACATTCAGTCGAGAGCTGCCGAACAGCGCGAGGACCGTCATCGCGATGAGGATCACCGGCACGATGAGCACCGACTCCAACACCCGCATGACGACCATGTCCCACCAGCCCCGAAAGTAGCCGGCGGTGACACCGATGATGGTGCCGAGGACGAGTCCGACGAGCGTGGCCAACGGAGCCATGACCAGGACGCTGGTCGATCCGGCGAGGACGCGTGAGAACACGTCCCTGCCGAGGTGGTCGGTACCCAGCCAGTGCTGGCCGGACGGCGGGGCGAGCACGCTGAGCGGATCGGTGCGATCGGGGCTGACGAGGACGAGCATCGGCCAGGCGATCGCGACGACGACCCATAGCAGGACGACACAACCCCCGATCACAACTGTGGGAGTCCTGATCAGAGTGGCGAACGTTCCTCGCCCCGAGACGCGAGCGAGGCTCGGGGGTCTGCCGACAGTGGTCACCTCGTCCCTCCGACGATGGCGCGGGGGTTGAGCAGCGCGGCCACGATGTCCCCAAGGAGGTTGAGCACCAGCACCGCGGCACCGATGATCACGACACTCGTGGTCAGCGGCTCGACGTCGTTGAAGCGCGCCGACTCGTAGGCGAAGTTGCCGATGCCGGGATATGTGAACAGCGTCTCGACGATGACCAGTCCGCCGATGAGATAGCCGGCTTGACCAGCGATCACGGTAATGGTGGGCAGCACCGCGTTACGGAAGACGTGGCGGACGAAGACTTCGCGCATGTTCAATCCCTTGAGCCGCGCGGTTCGGGTATAGGGACGGTCGAGGACATCGATGGTCGAGGCGCGCATCATTCGGGCTATGTAGCCGAAGAGGATGAAGCAGAGCGGAATGACTGGCAGCGTCAGTTGTCGGATGATGTCGACCGGGCTCAGCGTGGGTACGGTCGATTGGACCGGAAACCAGTCCAGGTAGACGCCGAAGAT
The DNA here is from genome assembly GCF_007830265.1 of Micromonospora olivasterospora. Classification (NCBI taxonomy): domain Bacteria; kingdom Bacillati; phylum Actinomycetota; class Actinomycetes; order Micromonosporales; family Micromonosporaceae; genus Micromonospora; species Micromonospora olivasterospora. The sequence continues at coordinate 6,730,006 of NZ_VLKE01000001.1, read as the reverse complement.
GACGAGTAGGAAGACGCCGCTGACGAACTCTGGTATCGCCATCAGCGCCACGCCGCAGATCGACACAGCGCGGTCGACCAGACGGCCCTGGCGGAGAGCCGCCCAGGCGCCGGCGGCAACCGCAAGTGGGACCACGACGAGCAGGGCGGCGAAGGCGAGGATCAGTGAGTTGGCGAGACGATCGAGGATGACGTCACGGGCGGGTGCCCCGAGCCGCAGGGAAAGCCCCCAGTCGCCCGTGACGAAGCCGCTCAGCCAGTCCGCGTAGCGTGCCCAGAACGGCCGATCGACGCCGAGGTCCTGATTGAGACGCGCCACCTCCGCGTCACTGGCGTACGGACCGAGGATGCTGCGGCCCAGGTCGCCGGGCAGGAGTTGGACGAGCGCGAAGATCGCGATTGACAGACCCCAGAGCGTGAGGACCGCAGCGACGGCGCGGCGGAAAACGAACCGAAGTAGCCCGTGGGAGCGGACTCGCCGTGGAGTGTGAGCCCTGGCGACCTGGCCGGGAGGTGAAGCACCGATGGCGGTCTTCATCGCGTCTCCCGGGGCCGGTCGACGTCTGCCTGGGCCGGACCGTAGGCGACGTGCGGTTGTGCCACCCAGCCAGGCCCGTTGAAGGTGGTCGAGAAGACCTCTTCGAAATCGACGTGGGCGAGCAACCACCGGCCGTGCTCTCGGACGAACCGCTGGTCCGCACGTCCAACGATGAGGATCGGCGTCGGTGCACCGTCGATCTGAACGACAGCCGGCTCCCAGCAGTACCAACTGCCCGTCGCGGTGTGGTCGTCGTGTACCTCGATGCGTTCGTTGGTGAGAAAGTGCATCATTCGCGGCATATAGTCAGGACGTGGGACGCCCTGATCGACGGCGACACCGTCGTGGTGGGGCCAGCCCTCCGGCGAGAGACCGACGCCCGTCCAGGTGCAGCCATGTTCGGACCGCAACGTGTCCAGCTGCTCCCTGGCTGTGCCGTCACCGGCCGGGACGTCCAGATCGCCCCAGGCCGGCATGACCCCACTCGCTGATCCGGCGTCGTTGACACGCTGGTAGCTCGCCATGAGTCTCCGGATCTCTGACTCACTCTCGAGCCGGTCGACCCGCGCGAGGATCTGGTCGAGCTCGGGTTGCCGGAGAGACGCGGCCGGGTCCTTCATCGGTTTGCCAGTTCACGCATGGAGTGGTCGGGTGTGGAGGTCAGCGCCTCGAAGTAGACGCTGTCCTGAGAACCAGGCTCCGTGCCCGGGGCCGGGCCGCCCTTGTCGAAGGCGGCCAGGGCGTCGAGCAGGTACTTGCGAAGCTGCACGATGGCGATGTCGCCAGAGGTGAGGTGCTCGCGGGTCCGGTCCGAGATCGGTCCCATGCTGTACTGGATGGCCAGGTCCTGCTGCAGGATGCCCTCGATCCCGGAGAAGGTCCGGCCGCTCGCCATCGCCTCCCGGTCCTGCTCGAAGCCGACGCCCTTGCCGGTGAAGGCAGTGACCCGCCAGTTGTTCTCCGGGTCGGTCATGCCGTAGCCGCGCGTCCGGTCGACGAACTCGATGTAGTCGTCGGTCATGGCCTCCTCGCAGAAGAGCACGGACCAGACCCAGTGCGACTCGTCGGTGGCGGGAACCCACGCGTGCATGAGAGCACCCTCGGTGTCGAGAAGGTTGCTTTCGAAAAAGGTGAAGAAGGGCATGACGAAGGGGTGGATCCAGTAGGTCGCCGCCTTCCCGTCCTTGTGCAGGTAACGGAACACGGTCTGCAGTCCCCACGGCTTCTTGGCCGCGGCCACCTTCGGACGCTGGTCGTAGATGTACTCGTTGGCCCGGTTCTGGAGGCCGTCCTGGGTGTGCGCCTCGTCGTCGGTGTAGTGCAGGTACGGGCCGTGTTGCGCGTCGAGGTCGCCCTCCACCCCCTGCAGCCAGTTGCACTCCTGGAACGCGTTGGTGACGTAGATGTTGGCCTCGTCGTACGGCTTGAAGATCCATTCAGGGAACTCCGGCATCGCCTCTTCGGGGCCCATGTACGCCCACACGATCCCGCCGGCCTCCCGGCTGGGGTAGGCGGTGTGCCGGAACTTGTCGGAGAGGTTGACCTCCGGCGGCTCAGGCGGGGTCTCAAGGACGCGGCCGTCCGGGGCGATGAGCCACGCGTGGTAGAGGCAACGCAGGCCGCAATCCTCGTTGCGGGCCAGTGCGAGCGAGGCGTTGCGGTGCGGACAGAACTCGCCCATGAGACCTACTGCGCCGTTGGGGCTGCGGTACGCGACGAGCGACTCCCCGAGGATCTTGACCTGCAACGGCGCGCCACCGGCCTTCAGACGGTTCCCTACGGTGATCGGAATCCAGTACCGGCGCATCAGCTCGCCCATCGGGGTACCCGCGTTGGTTCGGGTGAGCAACTCGTTCTGTTCAGCGGTGAGCATTGTGTGCCCCTTCGATGTAGCGGTGACGAAAGGTGGTGAAGTCCGTGTGCGCCTGGGCAGGTACCAAGCAGCGATCAAGGCCCTGACGGAGGGAGACGGCGACGCTGGTGAGCGGATTGACGACTTGGCAGATCTTGATGTCGAGCAGGAGAGAGGCGAGCAGATAAGCCTGGTCCCGGAGAAGGCCCCGGTCGGCGGCAAGCCTGTCGATGACGGTCGGCAGCACGTCTGCGATCGCGGCTTCGAGCGACTCGCCGATGCCGATGAGCCAGGTCTGCACCGGTGTCATGACGGTGGGATGATCGACGGTCCAGTTGGCTGTGAGCGCGACGAGGTCGATCTCGCTGGGGGTTTCCACACCGGTGCCACAGACTTCCGCGTCACCGATGGCTGCATGCACATCTCCCGCGAAGATGCCGGCGCCTTCCACTGCCGATGTCACCCATAGCGCCGAGCCTGGACCGAGGTTCGGGACGTCGAGATTGCCGCCGTACTCACCGAGGGTTCGGCCAGCAACCTCCCTGGCTGGGAGGACGCCGAGCGCCCCGGTGTGTGGCTGATAGGTGAGTTCCAGTCCGCTCGGGTCAACGATTCTGGGTGGCTCGATTCGCAGCGATCGGACCGCCAGCCGGTCCGGACCTTCGAATCCGAGTCCGGGGCGAGTCCAGACGTGCCCGGTCGGCTCGCAACGGATGTCCAGGATGCCGATTCCCACGGTCGATCCGGCCGGGACACCCTCGACCCGTACCGGTCCACTTAGCGGGAACAAGCGGTGTGGGTCGATGTCCTCCGGTGTGGTGTGGCGGCGTAGCTGATTGCCTGAGGCATCCTGCGCCATCAGCGTGAACGGATGACCGGGGCGTACAGTGCCGATGGTCGGCGTCACGGGAGACAGCTGGTAGGCGAACGTTGTCTGCTCGAAGCGGGTGAGGGCGACCAGGTCGTCGAGTGGGTGGGTCATACGGCGGCCGCTCCGGGCGTCGTGGCGCCGAAGACCCGTCTCGATGCGGCGATCATCGCTTCGATCCGGTCGGCGTGGTCCGAGGGTGACCAGGCGCTCGACGTGTTCGCGATCGCCACCGCTCCGAGGAGGTTCCTGGTCGGTCCGAGCAGCGGCACGGCGATCGCGCTGACACCCACGTCGACTTCGTCGACACTGAGCGCGTACCCGTCCTGACGGATCTGAGCACGAGCCGCCCGGAGCGCCTCGGGCGAGTTGATCGTGGCGTTGGTGCGTCGAGGGAGGTCGTTGGCGAGGAGGGCCTCGAATTCCTCGTCGGTGAGGTGAGCCATCATGCACCGTGCGGCGGCCCCGATGTGCAGGGGGAGCGAACGTCCGACATCGCAGTAGAAGACCAGGCTGTCACCGGCTCTGATCTTGTCGATGAACACGGCGCTCAGCCCGTCCAGTCTGGCAACCGTGATGGTCTCACCGAATCGCATTCCGACCGGGCGGAATGCCTTGCGCGCGGCCTCGCGTAGGTCGAATGCTCCGGGCATCTGCGCGCCCAGGCCCATCACTTTGAGTGTGGCGGTATAGCCCTGACGGTAACCGTTCAGCTGGGCGTATCCCGTTTCGATGAGCGTGTTGACCACCCGGTACGTGGTGGCGGTCGTGGCGTCGAGATGCATGGCGAGCTCCTCCAGCGAGACCGGATGCTGAGCCCGGCACAGGTACTCGAGGGCAGCGAGAACCTTGATGGCTGACTGAACGATCGGAGGTGTTCGCGACATTGCCTGACTTTCGGATAATGAAAGTTGACTTGCGGATACCAGATCCTGACGGTGTCGACGAGGAGCTGTCAAGGGCTTCGGTCTGGGATTTTGGTGCGGGGAATCGAATCGAGACCGCGATGAAATGCCTGGTCGGAGGTCGTGTGCGGTGGGCGGGCCGGCCTGGGGTTGGGTAGCCGGTCGCCAGGGGAGGGCCGGCTGGCGATTCGGGCAGCTTCGGCCGCTTGGTGACGATGGATGGTGGTGAGCGTCTGGGAGCGTCGCGGGTGGCCCGGCGTTGCGGGGCTGGCGGCGGACGCGGTCGACGGCTTGCCTCGGCGTGCGGCGGCTCTGCGGGTGCGTGCCGCCCCTGCATGCCTGTGCGCTTCGAGTGCGTTCGCAGGCCGAACGATCGTTCCCATCTAGAACTTTGCACGTAACTCGTGGCTCGTCAACGGGTCGCCGCGATGATGCAGACGCGCCCAGGTGGTCGACGAGCCGCGCAGGCCGGACGCGGTTGACGGGGCGGCGCGCCGGGAGCTACGTTCGAGATGAGTACGGCCGTACGTATACCGAACATCACCCAATCCGAAAAGACGGGAAGGCTCATGGCAAAGCTCGTCTCGCTGGCCCAGGGCGTGGCGGACCTGCTCCGCGACGGCGACGTGGTGGCCCTGGAGGGCTTTACCCACCTCATACCCTTTGCTGCCGGCCAGGAAATCATCCGTCAGCGACGAAAGGACCTGACCCTGGTACGGATGACGCCCGACGTCATCTACGACCAACTCATCGGGGCCGGCTGCGCCCGCCGCCTGATTTTCTCCTGGGGCGGCAACCCGGGCGTCGGGTCGCTGCACCGGTTCCGCGACGCCGTGCAGAACTCCTGGCCGGTTCCACTTGAGCTCGAGGAGCACAGCCACGCGGGAATGGCCAACCGATACGTCGCGGGTGCCTCTGGCCTGCCGTTCGCGGTACTGCGCGGCTACACCGGCACCGACCTGCCCCGACACACCACCAACATCCGAACCATCGCCTGCCCCTTCACCGGGGAGGTGCTTACCGCAGTCCCCGCGCTGCGCCCCGACGTGACGGTGGTGCACGCCCAGCGCGCCGACCGGGCCGGCAACGTACAGATGTGGGGCATCACGGGAGTGCAGAAGGAGGCGGTGCTCGCCGCGCGCCAATCGCTGGTGACCGTCGAGGAGATCGTCGATCACCTTGAACCGGTGCCAGGCCAGGTCGTGCTGCCGTCCTGGGCCGTGACCGCGGTGGCCGAGGTGCCCGGCGGCGCACACCCGTCATACGCCCACGGGTACTCAGTTCGGGACAACGACTTCTACCTCGCCTGGGACACGATCAGCCGGGATCGCGACACCTTCCAAGGCTGGCTGGAGCAGCACGTATTGAAGGTGGAGACACCGGCATGAGCGAGGGATGGACAGCTGACGAGATGATGACAGTCGCAGCGGCCCGCCAACTCCGAGACGGCACCGCCTGCTTCGTCGGAATCGGTCTGCCCAGCACGGCGGCGAACCTTGCCCGGGCCACCCACGCGCCAAATCTCGTGCTCGTCTACGAGTCAGGTTGCCTCGGGGCGAAGCCCGACAGGCTCCCCCTCTCCATCGGTGACGGAGTACTCGCCGACACCGCCGACGCGGTCGTCTCCGTTCCCGAGGTCTTCAACTACTGGCTGCAGCCGGGTCGGATCGGCATCGGATTCCTCGGCGCCGCCCAACTCGACCGATACGGAAACATCAACACCACAGTAATCGGGAAGAACTACCGCGACCCCACGGTGCGGCTGCCCGGCGCCGGCGGCGCACCCGAGATCGCCGCGTCCTGTGGCGAGGTCATAGTGGTCGTGCGACAGAACCTGCGGACCTTCACCGACCGGGTCGACTTCGTCACCTCGGCCGGGTACGGCAGTGGTCCAGGCCATCGCGAGCGGCTCGGGCTTCACGGCAGGGGACCCCGAGTGGTCATCACCGACCTCGGCGTGCTGGAGCCTGACCCGGACACCTGCGAACTGACGCTGACCTGCCTGCATCCCGGCGTGACGGTCGACAGGGTCCGCGCCGCCACCGGCTGGGAGCTCGCGGTCGCCGAACGTTTGACGAGGAGCCCTCAGCCGACCGAGCAGGAACTCACAGTGCTGCGCGCCCTCGAGTCCACAAAAGAGGGAGTGCTTCATTGAGCGGCGAGGTCTACATCATGGACGCCGTACGCACCCCGATCGGCCGATATGGCGGCGGACTGGCCGGCGTACGACCGGACGACCTTGCCGCACACGTGGTGGGGGAGATCGTCCGCCGCAGTCCCGGGCTCGACCCGGCTCGGATCGACGACGTGTTGCTCGGCGACGCAAACGGGGCCGGCGAGGACAACCGCGACGTGGCACGGATGGCGGTCCTGCTGGCCGGTCTGCCCCCGTCGGTGCCCGGCGCCACGGTCAACCGGCTCTGCGGCTCCGGGCTGGAAGCGGTGATCGGTGCCGCGCGGGCGATCGCACTCGGCGACGCCTCCATTTGCATCGCCGGCGGTGTGGAGTCGATGAGCCGGGCACCATGGGTCCTTGCCAAGCCGGAGCAGCCGTTCCCGCGCGGACACGAAGTCATGCACTCGACGACGCTCGGCTGGCGAATGTCCAACCCCCGTATGCCTCAGGACTGGACCGTGCCGCTGGGCGAGGGCGCGGAGATCCTTGTCGACCGCTACCGGATCAGCCGCGAGGCGCAGGACACCTTCGCGCTCCGTAGCCATCAGCTGGCCGCCCGCGCGTGGGAAGCCGGCCGCTACACCGACGAGGTCAGCCCCGTGCCCGGCACAGATGTCGAGCGGGACGAGAGCATCCGACCCACCACCACGCTTGAAGCGCTTACCCGCCTGAAGCCGGTTTTCCGACCAGACGGCACCGTGACCGCGGGCAACTCGTCACCGCTCAATGACGGGGCAAGCGCGCTGTTGATTGCCGACCCCGCCGGCGCAGACAAGATCGGCAAGACCCCACTGGCCCGGATTGTCTCCCGTGCAGTCACCGCCATCGAGCCGCAGCTGTTCGGCATCGGCCCCGTGGCCGCCGCCCGGGAGGCGCTGCGGCGAGCCGGCATCGGTTGGGACGCCCTCAGTGTCGTCGAGCTCAACGAGGCCTTTGCGAGCCAGTCGCTGGCCTGCCTCGCGGAGTGGCCGGAACTCGACCCCGAGATCGTCAACCCGCAGGGCGGAGCGATTGCCCTCGGACACCCGCTGGGCTCGTCCGGGTCGCGGATTCTCGGTTCCCTCGCCTGGCAGCTACACCGCCGCGGCGGTGGTTGGGGACTCGCCGCGATCTGCGTCGGGGTCGGCCAGGGACTCGCCGTTGTGCTGGAAGCCTGAGGAGAACACCGTGACCCACGACGCGGTCGGCCGCAACGGCAACGGGCTCGGCACCGCGGGACGATCGGGCGACCGGGCGCTAACCACGTACCGGATGGGGCAGCGATGGTGAACTCTTGCCTGCACGTCACCATTGACGGCCCACCCGGCGCGCCCGTGCTGGTGCTCGGCAGCTCCCTCGGCACCACCGGTGCCATGTGGGAGCCCCAGCTGACCGCCCTCACCAACCGCTACCGGGTGATCCGGTACGACCATCTGGGCCATGGCCGTTCCGCGGTGCCGCCCGGCCCGTACACCATCGAGTTGCTCGGCCGGCAGGTGCTGGCCATGCTCGACCAGATGCGCGTGCCGCGCGCGTCCTACGCCGGGCTATCTCTCGGCGGCATGGTCGGTATGTGGCTCGCCACGTGCGCACCCGAGCGGATCGACCGGCTGGCGCTCTTGTGCACCTCGGCGTCGCTTGGCCCGGCGGAAGGCTGGCGACAACGGGCGGCCACGGTGCGCGAGGCAGGCATCGAGGCAATCGCCGATGCGGTGGTAGGACGCTGGTTCACCCCATCGTTCGCCGCGGCCCAACCGCACCTCGTCGCGACCTATCGTGCGATGCTCACGAATACACCCGCAGCCGGCTATGCAGCGAGCTGCGCAGCGATCGCCGCCATGGACCAGCGGGCCGACCTGGGCAGAGTGACAGCACCGACGCTCGTCATCGCCGGCGCGGACGACCTGGCCACACCGGTCGAACACGCTGTGGAAATCGTCGAGCGGATCACCGGGGCGCGGCTTGCCCTGGTCGACCAGGCGGCGCATCTGGCGAACGTCGAACAGCCCGAGGTGGTCTCACGGCTGCTCCAGGAGCACTTCGACGACACGACGGCGAGTCGGTGAGCGTTCACGGTGCGGGAGGCCGCCGCGTCCCGGTCCTCGGTGGGCGTCTACGCTGGCATCGTGGCGTCGAGCAGGCGTTCAAGGTCGCCTAGCGGAGCCTGCGGCAGGAGGCGGGATGAGCGAAGAGACAGCGCGGACGCCTGAATTCGTCCAGTCGCTGGAACGCGGACTCATGGTCATCCGAGCCTTCGACGCCGAACACCCACAGCTTACCCTCAGCGAGGTCGCGCGGGCTACCGGACTGACCCGGGCAGCAGCGCGCCGTTTCCTGATCACACTGGTCGAGATCGGCTACATGCGCACCGACGGACGGCTCTTCTCGCTGCGACCGCGCATCCTCGAGCTGGGCTATGCGTACCTGTCGAGCCTCAGCCTGCCGGAGGTCGCCCAACCACACATGGAAGCGCTGGCCGCGCAGGTGCACGAGTCCTGCTCGATGTCTGTCCTGGACGACGACGAGGTGGTCTACGTCGCCCGGGTGCCCACCAAACGGATCATGACGATTGGAATCAGCGTCGGCAGCCGATTCCCCGCCTACGCCACCTCCATGGGGCGGGTGCTACTGGCCACGCAGCCCGCCGAATGGCTGGACGACTACCTGGCTAGGGTTGAACTGCTGCCCATGACTCGCCGCACCGTCGTCGACCCGGCCAAACTCCGCGTCCTGCTGGCAAAGACCGCCAGTCAGGGGTATGCGCTCGTCGACCAGGAACTGGAGGAGGGGCTCCGCTCGCTGGCCGCTCCGATCCGCGCCGAAAACCAAACTGTGGTCGCGGCACTGAACATCTCGGCGCATGCCAGCCGTGGGTCGTCCGATACGATCCGCCGGGAGCTGTTGCCGCCGTTGCTGGCGACGGCCAAGCGCATAGAGGAGGACCTGCGGCTCGCGTCCAACCCATAGGGTGCGCAGGTAGGTGGCGATCTTCTCCGGGTCGGGGCTGCGTAGTGCGGCGTTATGGTGCCGTCGGGCTCGATGTCGTCCTGGTGGGTGCGGTGCCGGTTCCAGACCTGGCGTCCGGTGTATCGGGGGTTGGCCAGGATCGCCGCGACGGTGGCCAGCATCCAGCGTTGGCCGCTGCTGTTCCGCACCGGGTTTGATGGAGACATCGAAACCTGGGAGGAACACCAGCGATGCCCGCACCGAAGAAGTACAACGATGAGCTGCGTGAGCGTGCGACCCGGTTGGCGGTCGAGGCCCGCCGGGATCCGGCGTCCGCGGTCGGGGCGATCCGGCGGATCGCTGGTCAGCTCGGGGTTCATCCGGAGGCGTTGCGCACGTGGGTGAAGAAGGCCGAGACCGACGCCGGTGAGCGGCCGGGCACCACCAGCAGCGATGCGGAACGCCTCGCCGCGTTGGAACGGGAGGTGCGTGAGCTGCGGCGGGCGAACCAGATCCTGAAGTCCGCGGCGTCTTTCTTCGCGGCGGAGTTGTGCGCCACGTAGCGCTGATTGATCGAGGAGGGTGAAAGACCTTCCCGCCGGGCTGTCGCAGCGGCCCGATTGAAGCCTGAGGGCAGCCTGACCTGCGCAATGGTGGGGAGGGTGGCAAGCGGCCCTGACGAAGGCGACGTCGTGCCGGGACTGCCAGACGGTGCGGGCTCGTCGAGGCGAGGCCAGAAGGTGTAACGGAAGTGAACCAGTGTTCGACGCCCCGTAACAGCGAAGCCGGCTCCAACCTGGTGGATATGGGCCGGTGAACAGCGCACGACCGAACACGATCTTGGTGTTGGTCGACTCCGAAGCCGTTTAGCTCCGGCGGTGGGGAGGCCATGGTGAAGGTCTGCGGCGTAGCCGTGGCGATGCTGTCGGGGTATAGCTGGGCGCCTCCCTGGCTGATCGATGGTTGGTGAACGTGGGAACCGACTGGCGTCCGCCGGGTGCCCGTCCGTCCAGGGCGGGGCCGGGCAGGTGTGTTGCCGCTGATGGGTGACCGGTCGGGGCGGAGGCCTCGTAGTAGTCGCGGGTGTGACGACCCGCCGTCGGGGTCCGGGAGAGCCGGACACAGGGCGAAGGTGGCCAGTAAGTCACGCAGTGTCGGATGCTGGAATGCCAGGAGGGTTGTCGCCGGTGAATACCGACGATCCGGAGTTGGCCCTCTTGCGGGCTGAGGATCGGGTACTGGAGATCCAGACCAAGCTGCACCGTTGGGCTCGTGATGATCCCCATCGCCAGTTCAGCGACCTGTTCAATCTTGTCACCGATCCCGCGTTCCTGCTGGTGGCGTGGGACCGGGTGCGGAGTAACAAGGGTGCCAAGACCGCTGGGGTGGACGGCAGAACGGCGCTGTCCATCGTGCTGCGAGTCGGCGTCGAGGAGTTTCTCGACGGGCTGCGGGTCTCGTTGAAGGACCGCAGTTTCCGGCCGCTGCCGGTGCGGGAACGGATGATCCCGAAGCCGGGCGGCAAGCTGCGCCGGCTGGGGATCGCCACGATCACCGACCGGGTGGTCCAGGCAGCCGTGAAGCTGGTGCTGGAGCCGATCTTCGAGGCGGACTTCCTCCCATGTAGTTATGGGTTCCGTCCGGGACGCCGGGCTCACGACGCGGTGGCCGAGATCCGTTACCTGGCCACGAACCCACGACGCTACGAGTGGATCGTGGAAGGTGACATCAAGGCCTGCTTCGACGAGATCGACCACGCCGCCCTGATGGGGCGGGTGCGTGGCCGGATCACCGATAAGCGCGTCCTGGAACTGGTGAAGGCGTTCCTGAAGGCCGGGATACTCGGTGAGGACCGGCAGCTTTGGGAAACCAACGCCGGGACCCCGCAAGGTGGCTTATGTTCAGCTGAACATAACGACCCCTATGAACAGTGCTGGGTTATGCGCAGCGTCGACTCGTCTGGCCTGGTGAGGGCTGTTGCGGGGGTCGAGCGCTGCGCATAACCGGGTGGCCCGGGTCAAAGGTTGGTGAGCCAGTTGAGCAGTCCGGGGTCGTGGTTCCATTCGGGTAGGTCGTCGGTGACGATGTCGGTGTAGGCGGCTTCGAGGGCTTTGCGTTTGGCTTCGGTGGAGGCTCTGGCGTAGATCTCGGTGGTGGATAGGTCGACGTGGCCGAGGATGTCGCGGATGTAGGGCAGCGGGACGCCGGCTTCGTAGAGGTGCATGGCTTTGCTGTGGCGCAGGGTGTGGGGGCTGATCTCGGCGTCGGTGAGGGCCGGGTCGGCGGTCTGGGTCTGGCTATTTGCGGATGATCCAGGTGATCCCGCCGCGGCTGAGTTTGTTGCGGTGCTGGTTGAAGAACACCGGGTGGTCGTCGCGGCCGGGCTGGTCGAGGTGGTGCTCGGCGAGGTAGGCGCGCAGGAGCGTGGTGGTGTTGTCGGTGAGGGGGACGTGGCGGGTCTTGTCGCCTTTGCCGGTCACGGCGGCCAGGGCGGGTGGTTGCAGGCGGATGTCGCGGACGGTGAGGTCGGCGAGTTCCTGGACCCGGGCTGCGGTGTCGTAGAGGGTGGCGAGCAGGGTCGCGTCGCGGCGGCCGGGTCGGGTGGTCCGGTCGGGTTGGGCGAGCAGGCGGCGGGTTTGCTCGACGGTCAGGTGGTTGACGGCCGGTTGTGGCTGCCGTTTGGCGGGGATGGCGAGGATGTCCTGGCAGCGGGCCATCCGGGTGGGGTCCTGAGTCTGCATCCAGCGGTGGAACGAGCTGATCGCGGCGAGGCGCTGGTTGCGGGTTGACGCGCTGTTGTGCCGGCTGGTCTGCAGCCAGTTGAGGAACTCGGTGATCGCGGTGGCGTCGAGGTGGTTGAGGGTGAGCTTCTCCGGTGGGATGGATCGGTCGTCGCGGAAGAAGACGATCAGGAGTTTGAATGTGTCCCGGTAGGACGCGATGGTGTGGGGTGAGCAGCCGCGTAGCCCGGCCAGGTGGGTGGTGAGGAAGCGGTGCAGCAAGGCCGCGAAGTCAGTGGCCATGGCCTGGCCCGGCTGCGGCTGGTGGGACGACGTCGCCGAGGGCGTGCTGGATCCGGGCGGTGATGTGGGGGTAGGACTCGGCCGTCAGCCGCAGGTAGTAGGCGGTGTCGGCGAGCGAGGAATGCCCCAGGTAGGTTTGCAGGACCGGTAGTAGGGCGTTGACGTCGTGGCCGTGGGCGAACCACGAGCGCAGGTTGTTGACGACGAAAGTATGGCGGAGGTCATGCACGCGGGGGCCGTGGCCTCGACCGCCGTGGGAGATGCGGGCCTGCCATAGGAACCGGCGGAAGTTCTTGTCGATGTTGCCGAGCGTCAGCGGATTTCCGGCCGTGCCGGGGAAGAACCAGTCCCCGCCCGAGCGGGCGGTGACGTGGGCGTGGTAGCCGACGAGCCGGGCATGCAGCGGCGCGGACACGGGCACCTGCCGGTCCTTGCCGCCCTTGGCGTTGCGGATCCGTAGGACGCCGGAGTCGAGGTCGACGTCGTCGACCCGTAGTAGTCGGGCTTCGGAGGCGCGTAGCCCGCAGGCGTAGATCGTGCGGAACAGCACCGGCATGGCCAGGTGCCGCAGCGGGACCTGCGAGCTGTAGTGGCAGCGGTCGGTCTGGGTGAACAGGGCCGCCAGTTCGGTGTCGGTGAAGATGTGCGGGATGTAACGGGCGGGTCTGGGCAGCACCCCGGCGGGCAGGACGTAGGCGTTCACGCCCCGGCGGCCAAGCCACCGGGCCAGCTGGCGTACCGGCGCGACCAGGGTCCGCAGGGTCGACGGGGTGACGCCGCGCTGCTGGGCGGCCGTAATCCGGCTCTTGTGATGTTCTCGTGGGTGGGTTGACGCCCTGATCGACAGGGCACGCCGTGTCCCGTCTAGGTTTCTGGCTTGTCGAAGGTCAGAAACTGAAGATTGGGAAACGGCGTGCGTTTGACCAGGGTATTGCATCGACAGGCAGGGCTGGAACGGGCCGTCGTCGAGGGCGTGCGCCTCGATGACGACACCGACGGTGAGGTCTTGGTGATCTCTGCCCGGCCGCGCAAGGGCGCGGCGCGTCGCTGCGGGCGCTGCCGGGCTCGCGCGCCGTGGTACGACCGCGGCTGGGGCAGGCGGCGGTGGCGGCACCTGGACTTCGGCACGCTGCGGGTGGTCATCGAGGCCGCCGTGCCTCGGGTCGACTGTGCCGAGCACGGGCCGACGGTGATCGCGGTGCCGTGGGCGCGTCACGGTGCCCGGTTCACCACGGCGTTCGAGGACACCGCGGCGTGGCTGGCCGCGCGCACGTCCGCGTCGGCGGTGACCGGGCTGCTACGCATCGCCTGGCGCAGCGTGGTCGCCATCGTCGGCCGGGTCGTCGACGCTGCCGCCGCCGGCACCGATCGACTGGCCGGACTCAAACGGATCGGTATCGACGAGGTCGCCTACCGCAAGGGCCAGCGCTACCTGACCCTGGTCGTCGATCACGACACCGGCCGCCTGGTGTGGGCCGCCGACGGGCGGGACAAGGCCACCGTCGCCGCGTTCTTCGACGAGCTGGGCGCGCAGCGGGCCGCGGCGCTGACCCACGTGTCGGCCGACGCCGCCGCCTGGATCGGTGACGTGGTGGCCGAGCGGGCGCCGCAGGCGGTCCGCTGCCTTGACCCCTATCACCTGGTCGCCTGGGTCACCGACGCCCTCGACGAGGTACGCCGGGCGGTGTGGAACACCGCCCGTGGCGGCAAAGGCGGCCGCACCGAGGCGTCCAAGACCCTCAAAGACGCCCGGTGGGCGCTGTGGAAGAACCCGCCGAACCTGACCGACAAGCAGAAGGCGACCCTGGCCACGATCCAGGCCACCAACCGGCCGCTGTACCGGGCGTACCTACTCAAGGAACAGTTCCGGGAGATCATCGCGGTCAAGGGCGCCGACGGCAGGCTCCTGCTACAGGCGTGGCTACGCTGGGCGAGCCGGTCGAAGCTGGCCCCGTTCGTCAAGCTGGCCAAGACGATCCGCCGTCACCTGCCCGCGATCCACAACATGCTCGACAGCGGACTGTCCAACGCCCGCATCGAGGCCAACAACGTCCACCTGCGCGTGCTGACCCGCCAGGCCTACGGCTACCACAGCGCCAAAGCGTTGATCACCATGGCCAACCTCCGCCGCGGCGGCCTCTGCCCACCACTACCCGGACGATCATGAACCCGACCCACGAGAACGGCAGTAGACCCCGGAAACGCAGGTGGGCGATGGACGGCACCTGGTCGCGGATCTGCGCGGCGTTGCGGATCGACTGCGACGCCGAGGAAGGCGACGAGTGGACGGTCGGGGTGGACACCTCCTCGATCCGGGCGCACCAGCACGCGGCGGGTGCGCGGCACGCCTCAGCGGCTGATCACCCGAAAAGGGGGAAGCCGCAAGGGACGAAAAGGGCGGAAGGGAAGCCCTCGGCCGGTCCCGTGGCGGGTTGACCACCAAGCTGCACCTGGCCGCTGACCGGCGTTGCCGTCCGATCGCCCGGCACACCACGTGCGGGCAGCGGGCCGACTGTACCGGCTTCACGCAGGTCATGGCCGCTACCCGGATCCCGCGCCGGGTCGGCCGGCCGCGTACCCGCCCCGGGCATGTCCTGGCTGACAAGGCGTACAGCTCGAAGGCCATCCGTTCTCACCTACGCCGCCGCGGCATCAAGGCCACGATCCCGATCAAGGCCGATCAGGCGGCCAACCGCCGCAAGAAGGGATCCCGCGGCGGCCGGCCACCGAACTTCGACCGGGAGCGCTACAAGCAGCGCAACACCGCTGAGCGGGCGTTCAACAAGCTCAAGCAGTTCCGGGCGGTCGCGACCAGGTACGACAAGCGCGACTACATGTACCGGGCCACCGTCGACATCGCCACGATGAAGATCTGGCTACGTGACCTCGCCCAAGATCGACGAGACACGGCCTAGGCGCAAGGCCGGGTAGTTAGGGCGTTGCGGCTGCTGTCAAGCGGGGTTTGCGGGGTTTGCGGGGTGGGGATGGTGTGGGTGGTGGGAGTGGTTCGGTGGTGTCGTCGTGGATGGTGATGGCGAGGTTGGTGATCTTCTGGTTGGTGGTGGGTCTGCCGGGTGGGTGTTTGGCGTAGCGGGACAGTGGTGATTTGACGCGGCGGGTGCTGGTGCGTGCTCGGCGTGGTGGGAGGAGTTCAGCGAGGACGGCGCGGCCGATAGCGCCGGTGAGGTCGGTGTTCTCGGGCAGGACGTCGGCGGCGTTGGTGAGTTGTTCCCGGGCGGTGTGCAGGGCGATGGTGAAGCTGGCCCGGTCGGGGTCGGTCCCGGGCCGGGTTTCGGTGGCGTGGACCATCGCGGTGCGCAGCGCCTGGTAGACGGTCAGCAGTGCCCACAGTTCCTGCTGGATGCCGGTCGGGTCGCCGGAGCGCAGGATTCGTCCGTGCAGGATGGTGTGGCGCAGGGCGTAGTACGCCGATTCGTGTTCCCAGCGCTGGTGATAGAGCTCGACCAGGCGGTGTGCCGGGTGCCGGCGGGGGTCGCGCAGGGAGGTGACGAGGCGGTAGACGCCGGTGTAGGTGGTGGCGTCGGCGCAGGTGACGGTGACGGTGGCGTCGATGACCCGGACGGGGACGTGGTTGAGGACGCTCAGGTATGAGCCGTCGTCGAGGCGGGCCAGGACCGGCAGGCGGCGGTTGCCGCGCAGCCGGCCCAGGAATTGGGCGCCGGTGCCGGCGACCGCGGTCAGGAACATGTTGGAGTCGAAGCCCTTGTCCCACAGCACGAGCATGCCGGCATCCAGCAGATGCAGCAGTTTGCTGGCGTAGCTGGTCTCGCCCTCGGCGGTCGGTCCGAACACCGCACCGAGCATGCCGCGGGTGCCGGTCTCGACCAGCGTCATCAACTCCACCGCCGGGTAGCCGTTTCCGGTGCGTTTGCCGAGCCAGGCACGGTTGCGGGCGGTGTCGGCGGTGCGTTGGGAGGTACAACCGTCGAAGGACACCGTGCGATAGCGGCCGAACCGCACCCCGGGAGTGTGTGGCTGCGCGAGAGGCCCGGCGAGGACCTCGAAGAGGGCCTTCACCGGAGCGGGACCGACGCGGCGGCGCAGGTCACGTAGCCCTTTACCCGATGGGACGACCACGACCAGCCCCACCAGCCCGGCGATCATCTTGGCCCAGACCCGCCGGTAGCCGACCTCCGGGAACAGGCACATCGCCAGCACGAAGTACACCCCGACCCGGGACGGCAGGTTCCGTAGTCTTGCCTGCACCGTACCGGTCTCGGCCAGCACCGCATCGACGAGTTCAAAGGGCACGATCGAGGTGAGTTCCCCGAGATGGCCCGGGGCGAACACTCCCGCCGCGACCCGGACAGTGCGGGTGATGGCGGCCACAGTGCGGGACAGGGCAGAATGATCCGGCAACGGAACTCCCGGGCAGAAACGGTGGATCTTGGTCGACCGCCAGTTCTACCGGAGTTCCGTTGCTTTTACCGCCCCCGGGCCCATCGGCTTGACAGCCACGCCCGCCGCCTAACTACCCGGCCTTGGGCCTAGTACTGCAACGGCGGGTCGTGACTTATGGCGGTTCGAGTCGTTTGCGGTAGTGGGCGGCTCGGGCTTGTTCCTGGCGTAGGCGGCGGAAGTTGGACCAGTGCAGGATGTGGCTGGCGTGGTGGCGGATGGTCAGGACGAGGTGGGCGAACAGGTGGCGGATCTCGTTGCTGCTCAGCGGGATCAGGCTGCCCTCGCTGCCGGTGGTGCCCCCTTTGCGGCTTCGCGGGCGCGGGTGACGACGAGGAACGCGGCAGCGGCCATGGCCAGGGTGATGTGGCCGTACCAGGCGTCGTAGCGGCGGACCTGGTACTGGTCCAGGCCGACCTCGTTCTTCGCGGTCTGGAACGATTCCTCCACCGACCAACGGCTACCGGCGACCCGCACGAGTTCCCGCAGTCGGGTGCCGCGGGGCCGAAGCAGACGTAGTAGGCGATGTCGCTAGGGTCGCTGATCGAGCGTCGGGCCAGGACCCAGCCGCGGCGGCCGTGGGCGAAGGTGCGGCGGATCGGCACCCGGGCCCAGTCGTAGCGGCGTGGTCCGTGCGCGCCATCGCCGCACGACAGCCGCTGCCACGCGCCCGCACGTACTCTGGCGATCAGCTCATCGACGCGGGTGGTGGTATGCAACCCGGAGGGCACCTCGTCGTCGCATCGGGTGGCCATCACATACGCGATGTCCTGCTCCTCCAGCCAGCCCCGCAGGCCGGGGTTCTGCCCGTAGGCCTCGTCGGCGGTGAACCACGAAAACGGCACCCCGGCGGTGATCGCCCGCTCCAGCATGGCCCGAGCCTGCTGCGGCTTCGTGGCGAACTCGACCTCGTCCGGGATCGCCGCCGCTCGGCACCGGTCCCGGTCGCCGGTCCACGACTTGGGCAGGTACAACTCCCGGTCGATCAACGCCCGGCCCCGACTCGTGGCGTAGCACAGGAACGTGCCGATCTGGCAGTTCTCCGTCTTGCCCGCCGTGCCTGAATACTGCCGTTGGACCCCCGCCGAGGCGCGGCCCTTCTTGACGAACCCGGTCTCGTCGGCGACGAGCACCCCGGCCGCATCGCCGATCTGCTCCACGACGTAGTCGCGTACGTCATCGCGGACCGCGTCCCGGTCCCACGCCGCGCTGCACAACATGCCCTGCAACCCGTCCGGCGAGACATGCCCAGCCTGCTCCGCGAGGGTCCAGCCGTTGCGCCGCTCCAACGGCGCCAGCAACCCCCGCACATACGCCCACGCCCGCCGCCGCGGCTCCACTCGAGTAAACCGATGCGAGAACCGGAAGAACAACTCCTCCAACCCGGCATCCCACGACCCGACCAACTGCGCATCCACCACAACCAGTCAACGAACGATCAGCAGCCGAAGCCACGACCCGCCGTTGCAGTACTAGGCGGATAGTCCCCGTCCAGGCTTCGCCAATGACCAGCGTGAGCGGCTCCCCAACACGGGGTGGTGGGGCGGGCCTCCGCAGGCCAGCCGAAGATCCGGGCGCCGGTACCCCCTCCGGAGGTTGGCCGGTTTAGAGACCGTCGGGTAACCAGCTCCGAGCGTTCTGTTACGGGGAGACACGTCGATGCCAGGTGCTCGACAAATAGATCATCCCCGCCATGATCGCGTTGTGTGCGCAACTGCAACTGTGGCGGGGATGACGCCCGTTCATGCTATCCGTCGAGCTTGACCGATGCGATGTGGGCGATCCTCGCGCCCTTGATGCCGGTACGCGACCTGCGTAAAGGCGGCCGGCCGCGCAAGTGGGGAGATCGGCTGATCCTGGATTCGATCTTCTATGTGCTGCGGTCGGGCTGTCCGTGGCGGATGATGCCGCGGGATCTGGCGCCACCGGACGCGGCACATCGCTGGTTCACGACGTGGCGGAAGAACGGAACGTGGGACGCGATCCACGACGAGCTTCGCCGGCAGGTGCGGGTCGCGGCCGGTCGTGAGCCGGAGCCGACAGCGGCGGTGCTGGACGCCCAGTCCATCAAATCCAGTGAGGGCGGCGAATGCCGTGGGTTCGACATGGGCAAGAAGACCACCGGCCGCAAGCGGCACCTGGTCGTGGACACGATGGGGCTGATCCTGGTCGTGATGGTCACCTCCGCCTCGGTCAACGACCGTCCCGGTGGCCGGCGGATCCTGGCGCGGCTGGCCGAGGCGTTCACCACCATCGCCCTCGTGTGGGCCGACGGCGGCTACGCCAACAGCATCGACTCCACTCTGCTGACCTGGGCGAAAGAGCAGCTCGGCATCCTGGTGGAGATCGTCAAGCGCAACGACGACGTCAAGGGCTTCAAGGTCCTACCGCGCCGGTGGGTGGTAGAGAGGACGCTGGGTTGGCTGGTCCGTAACCGACGCCTGGCCCGGGACTACGAACGGCTGACCGTCAACTCAGAGGCCATGATCAAGGTAGCGATGATTCGACTCATGACGATACGCCTGGCCGGTCAAACGATCCGCTGGGCCAACGCCACCGAGCGCGAAGCCGCCCAACGCATCAACGTCGAGCGACTTCTCGCCACGTAGTCACCCGGTTACCCGACGGTCTCTTAGCCGCGTGGCCCGGCAGTCGCTGTATAGCGTCAGTTCACGGGCGGGGCGGTGCCTGCCAGGGCGGTCCGGAGGGGTGGGTGGAGTCGGGGGTCGGCCCGCGGGAGCGGAGCGGGGCGTTCTGGGTCGGGCCGCTGCCCGAGGCGCTGCGGGCGATCCGGGCCACCGACCGGGGACGCTCGGACGCGGAGGCCGCCCGGCTGCGGCGCGAGCACGGCCCGAATCAGGTCGAGGTGGGCCGCCGGCGGGGGTGGCGGCTGCTGCTGACCCAGTTCACCAGCCCGATCATCTTGATCCTGGTCGCCGCGACGGTGCTGTCGATGGCCCTCGGTGATCTCCTTGACGGGGTGATCATCCTGGCCATCATCGTGGCCAGCGGCGGGCTGGGCTTCTGGCAGGAACGCGCCGCCGGACGGGCCGTCGACGCCCTGCAGGCGCGGGTCCGGGTGTGCGCGGAGGTGATCCGCGACGGCCGGGAGGCGGCGGTGCCGGTGCCCGAGGTCGTGGTCGGTGACCTGGTGGTGCTGCGCGCTGGGGACGTGGTGCCGGCGGACTGCCGGTTGGTCGACGCCCAACGGTTGCAGGTGGACCAGTCGGCGCTGACGGGTGAGGCGTTCCCGGTGGAGAAGACGCCGGGGGAGGCCCCGGCGGAGGCGGATCTGGCCCGGCGGACCAACGCCGTGTGGATGGGCACACACGTGGTCAGCGGGACCGGCCGGGCCGTGGTGATGTGCACCGGCCGGGGCACCGCCTTCGCCAGCGTGGCCGGGCGGGTAGCCGCCCGCCCGGCCGCCACCGGCTTCCAGCGCGGCCTGACCCGCTTCGGGCTGCTGCTGGTCCGCATCATGGTGGTGCTCCTCGTGGCGATTTTCGCGGCGAACCTGGTGCTGGGCCGCCCGATCATCGACTCCCTGCTGTTCTCCCTGGCGCTGGCAGTCGGCCTGACCCCGCAGATGCTCCCGGCGATTGTCGCGGTGAGCCTGTCCGCCGGAGCGCGGATGATGGCTGCCGAGCGGGTCATCGTCAAACGGCTCGAGGCCATCGAGGACTTCGGTGCCATGACGATGCTGCTGACCGACAAGACCGGCACCCTCACCACCGGGACGGTGACCCTCACCGCCAGCCTCGACGTGTCCGGGCGGCCGGACGACGAAGTGAGCCGCCTCGCCCGGCTCAACGCGGGCCTGCAACGCGGCTTCCACAACCCGATGGACACCGCGATCATGCACGGCCAGCCGCCCCCGGACGAGCACCTCGGAATCGCCGAGGTTCCCTACGACTTCACTCGCAAGCGACTCTCCGTGCTGATCCAAGACCACGGCATCCCCACGTTGATCACCAAAGGGGCGCTGTCGTCCGTGCTCGACGTCTGCGCCACGGCCCGGACGGACCGCGGGGTCGTACCGTCGACGAGGTCCGCGACGGGGTGCAGCGGCGCTTTGAGGAACTCAGCGCACAGGGGCACCGGGTACTGGGCATCGCTGTCCGACCCCTCCCGAACGCGACCACCGCCACCCCGGCCGACGAGACCGGGATGACCCTCGTCGGGCTGCTCACCTTCCAGGACCCCCCGAAGTCCGACGCGGCGCAGGCCATCGGCCGGCTGGCCCGGATGGGTATCGGCGTCCGGTTGATCACCGGCGACAACCGGCACGCCGCCACCCACATCGCCCGTGAGGTCGGCCTCACCGGCGAGCCGATGCTCGGCGCCGATATCGCCGCCTGCCCGGACGCCGACCTGGCCGCCCGGGTCGGGGACACCGCCGTGTTCGCCGAGGTCGATCCGACGCAGAAGGAACGCGTGCTGGCCGCGCTGCGGTCCCGTGGCGCCGTGGTCGGTTTCATCGGTGACGGCATCAACGACTCGCCCGCCCTGCACGCCGCCGACGTCGGCATCTCCGTGGACACCGCTGTCGACGTGGCCAAACAGGCCGCCGCGATCGTCCTGCTCGAGAAGAGCCTGGACGTGGTGGCCGACGGTGTCCGGCTGGGCCGGCGAACCTTCACCAACACCCTCAAGTACATCCGGGTCAACACCAGCGCCTCGTTCGGCAACGTGGTCAGCATGAGCGTCGCGACGCTGATCCTGCCGTTCCTTCCGCTGCTGCCGCGTCAGGTACTGCTGCTGAACTTCCTTTCCGACATCCCGTACACCACCATCTCCACCGATCACGCCGACGCGGAGCAGTTGCAGCAACCCCGGACCGTCGACGTCCGGGCGATCCGCCGCTTCATGCTGGTCTACGGCACGATCAGCATTGCCTTCGACCTCGCCGCACTCGCCGTGCTGCGCTGGTGGTGGCACACGCCGACCGACGTCTTCCGGGCCGCCTGGTTCATCCAGTTCACCGTCACCGAGATCATCGTGCTGATGGTGCTGCGCACCAACCGCGCCTTCCTACGCAGCCGCCCGTCCACCATCCTGCTCGGCACCGGCGCGCTGCTCGCCGCGATCACGGTGGCCCTGCCGTACAGCCCGCTGGCCCGGCCGCTCGGGTTCGCCCCGCCGCCGCTGCCGGTGCTCGCCACCCTCGCCGCGTTCGGCGTCGTGTACATCGTCGTCAACGAACTCACCAAACGCCGGTTCCCACCCGACCACCTAGGCATTGCGGGTGAGCGCTGCCAGGTGGGCGGCGACGGTGGCAGCCTCGTGGAACGGGCGTGAGTTGCCCTGTGTCAAGCCGCCACTTGATGATCTTGTTTGAGCAGGTGTTGGAGGGCTCGGTGGCGGTCCGGGTCGTAGGGGGTGTTGGTGGTCCAGCATTTCCAGATGATGTCCAGCCAGGCGCGGGCCAGGATACGGACCGCGTGGGGATGGTCGTGGCCGCGGGCTCGGGTTCGTTGGTAGAGGTCGGCGGCCCAGGGGTTGGCGTGGCGGCTGTCGCCGGCGAAGTCGCAGACGGCGTCGCGCAGTTGTTTGTCCACGGCCCAGCGGAAGGTCACGATGCGGACTTTGCCGGATTCGCGGGTCGAGGGTGCGACGCCGGCGAGGCAGGCCAGGGACGCTGGGGTGGGGAACCGGCCGCGGGCGTCGCCGATCTCGGCGAGCAGCCGGGCGGCGCGGACGGTGAGCACGGCTGGGTCGGTGCGGCCGCAGTAGCTCACGCTCTTCAGCCAGGCGGCCAGGCGCTTGGGCGACAGCCAGTCCAGGGCGTCCTGGGTGGTGAACAGGGTCAGGAACTGCCGGCTGACGTACACGGTCGCCTCGGCGGCCAGCAACGCATCTACGATCGGCCCGTCCGGGCGTTCGATGCCGACCGCGTCCACCCGATGCCGGTCGAGCAGGTCGATCAGCCGTCTCAGGCCGGTCCTGGTGTATTTCAGCGTCAGCCGCTCCAACGGCTCACCGTCGGCGTCGACCACGCAGACCGCGTAGTCGTCCTTGGCCCAGTCCACCCCGGCCGAGTTCCCTCGCGCCGACGCGGCGGTGTCGGTCACACTCATAGTTGCCTCTCCGCTGCGCTACCAGTGGGGAAGCACCTGGCGGTTCCGGGACACCACTGCCGGTCGCTCATTGAGCGGCGCTCGATGGCGCATAGCCCTGTTGCCAGTCGGGGTGTCCCGGGCCGCCGGGCCTCGCAGAACTCACGCTGGACCTCGAAGGTCGAGCGAGCTGGGCGATGGCCCGACGGTCACCGGTGCACTCGAACCAACATCAGCTCGAGTGAGACAAGGGTGCACCAATGAGCGGCGTACGCAGAGCCCCTACAGACAAGTCGCCGTTGGAGCGCTGGTTCAAGACGCTGTCCGAGGCGCTGCTGGCCGGCCGGGCAACAGCGCGAGTCGTGCACTGCTCCCTGTCCTCACCGACCCCGCCGACCGGGACCCGCTAACGGTATGCGCTGAGGCCGGACGGCTACCTGGTGATCGGTACCTTCCGCCGCCGACCGGCCACCCGCTGTTCCGGCCTACCGATCGCCCGTTTCCCCCGTTACGGGGAGTGCGACGGACAGCCGGCGGCTGGCTACAAGTCCGGCGGTGTCGAGTAGATCCGGTCCGTGGATTGGGCTGCCCTGTGTTCCCCCAGGCGGGTGGGCGAGGTCCGCCTCGCTGATCATCCCGACCAGGCGATGGTCGTCTATCACCGGCAGCCGTCGGATCTGGTGCTGCTCCATCAGCCGCAGCACCTCGTCCTCGCCGGCTAGCACGCCCTAGCCACCCGACGGTCAGAGCAAGGCAACATGCCTATTTCACCCCGATCTCCTTTGAAGCGGACATAGTTTGGGTGCAAGGGCAGCGGCGCGCGGGGGATGGTGCGATGGAGCCGCGGGAGGCGTTCGTCGAGTTGCAGGAGCGCCTGGGCCGGCCGGGTACGCGGATGCTGGATCGGCTTCGGCAGGCGCAGGATGAGGACGGGCGGGTCGACGCCGACGACTTGGCGCAGGCCGCTGGCGAGTTCGGCTGGCCGGTGGCGGCCGTGACCGGTTCGGCGACCTACTACGCGGACTTCGCCGAGGGCCGGCGGGGCCGACGTCACGTCCGGGTGTGCGAAGGGACCTCGTGCTTGGTGAGCAGCCAGGGCCAGCACATCGCACGGCTGGAGCGGGCGCTGGGCGTGCGCCTGGGCGAGTGCGCGGCGGACGGGTCGGTGTCGCTGCAGGGCGTGCGGTGCCTTGGGTACTGCTACGACTCGCCCGCCGTGCTCGACGGGGAGCTACCAGCCAGCGGGGAGACTCTGGGTGGGCTGTTCGGTGACCCGCTGGCCGCGCAGCGGCGGACGAGGCCCGGTTGGGTCGAGCCGTTGAAGATGCAGGCGGCGCAGATCCCGTACGCGAGCGCGGTCGAACGGCCGGTGGTGCTGGCCGGGCTGGTCGGTGGCGAGGAGCCGTGGGCGGTGTGGCCCAGCGTCGTGGCGGCCGGTTCCCGCGAGAAGGTCATGTCCGAGATCGCCGCCTCTGGTTTGCGCGGGCGGGGCGGGGCCGGTTTCCCGGTGGCGAAGAAGTGGTCGATGACCGCCGGCGAACCCGCGCCCCGGTACGTGGTGGGCAACGGCGACGAGGGTGACCCCGGCTCGTACGGCGATCGACTGCTGATGGAGCACGACCCGCACCGGATCCTGGAGGGCCTGGCACTGGCCGGGTTCGCGGTGGGCGCGCGGCACGGCCTGATCCTCGTGCGCTCGGAGTACCCGACGGCGGCCGAGCGGCTGCGTGCCGCGGTGGCGCAGGCGCGCCAGGCCGGTCACCTGGGAAAGGGGGTGCACGACTCGCCGGTCGACTTCGACGTGGAGATTGTCGTGGGGGCCGGCTCGTATGTCGCGGGGGAGGAGACGGCGTTGCTGCACGCCCTGGCCGGGTTGCGGGCGGCGGTGCGGGCGCGTCCTCCGTACCCGACCAGCCACGGCTTCCTCGGGCGGCCGACCGCGGTCAACAACGTGGAGACGCTGGCGGCGGTGCCGTGGATCGTGCGGCATGGTGGGGCGGCCTATGCCCGGCTGGGCCACCCGGACGAACCCGGCACCAAGCTGGTCTGCCTGAGTCAGCGTTTCCGCCGGCCGGGGGTGTACGAGGTGGAGTTCGGTGTGCCGCTGCGGCACCTCGTGGAGGATCTCGGCGGCGGGCTTCGGGAGCCGTACCAGTTGCGCGCGGTGCAGGTCGGCGGCCCGCTCGGCGGCTTTCTCACCCCCGACCAGCTCGACCTGCCACTGTTGACCCGGCCGCTTACGGAGGCCGGGGCCGCGTTGGGGCACGCCAGCCTCGTCGCGGTCGACTCGACCGTGCCGGCCGCGGCGATCCTTCGGCATGCCTGGGCGTTCGGGGCGGCGGAGAGCTGCGGAGCCTGCACCCCCTGCCGGGTGGGCACCCGCCGCGGCATAGAACTGGTCGAGCGGCTCGGGGGACCCGCCCAGGCGGCGGAGGTACTCGCCGACCACGAACCGCTGCTCGAGGTGCTGAACGTGGCGAGCCTGTGCGCGTTCGGGCGCGGGGTGGCCTGCGCGGTCCGCAGCCTGCTGCGGGTGTACGCGAGCGAGCTGCACCAGGCCACAGCCTTCACCAGCAACAGGGGCGCCTAGAGATGCAGTTATCCGTCGACAACATCGGCGTCGAGGTGACCGAGGGTGCCACCGTGCTGGACGCCGTACGGGTGGCCGGGGCGGTGGTGCCGACCCTGTGCTACGACGAGCGGCTCACCCCGCAGGGATCATGCCGGGTCTGCCTCGTCGGCGTGCGGGGACGGGCGATGCCCGCGTGCACCACCCCCGCCGTCGACGGGATGGAGATACACACCGACGACCCAGCTGCCTGTAGGTCCGCACGGCTCGCCCTGGAGCTCCTCGTGTCCCAACTGCCCGCACGGGCGCTCGACATCCCCGCCGAACGCAGCGAACTGGTCCGCGCCTGCCAGCACTTCGGCCTGCCCGCAACCCGGTTCGACGGCGCGACCCGGAACGCGGGCGTCGATCACTCGCACCCGTACGTGAAACTCGACCGGGACCTGTGCATCGCCTGCAACCGCTGCGTACGCATGTGCGCCGAGGTACAGGGCACCTTCGCGCTCTCCCTCGCCGGGCGCGGGTTCGACACCGTCGTCGTGGCCGGCACCGGCGGGCCCTGGGTGTCGTCCCCCTGCGTGGCCTGCGGCGGCTGCGTCGACACCTGCCCGAGCGGTGCACTGTCCGAACCAGGGCTGGCCGACCCCAACCCGATCAGCCGGACGACCACCACCACCTGCGGGTACTGCGGCGTGGGCTGCACCCTGCGGGTGCACGTCCGCGACGCAGCCGTCGCCGCGATCACCCCCGTGCACGGCGCCCCGGTCAACCGCGGCCACGCCTGCGTCAAAGGCCGGTTCGCGCACGCGTTCACCCGGTCCCGGGAGCGGCTGACCACCCCACTGATCCGCGACGGCGGCCGGGACTCGCCGCTACGACCCGCATCCTGGCAGGAGGCCCTCACCGTCGCCGCGACCCGGCTGGCCGCCATCCGCGACCACCATGGGCCCGACGCCATCGGCATGATCTCCTCCGCCCGGGCAACCAACGAGGAGAACTACCTCGCCCAGAAGTTCGCCCGCACCGTGCTTGGCACCAACAACATCGACAACTGCTCCCGGCTGTGCCACGCCCCGTCCGCGGTCGGCCTCGCCGCCGCGTTCGGCTACGCCGGTGGCACCAACTCCGTCGATGACCTCGACCAAACCGACTGCATCCTGATCGCCGGCGCGAACCCCACCGAGGCCCACCCGGTCGTCGGGGCCCGGATCAAACAGCTGGTGCTACGCGGCGCACGGCTTATCGTCATCGACCCCCGCCGCATCGACCTCGCCGAAATGGCCGACGTGCACGTCCAAGCCAGACCCGGGTCCAACGTCGCCGTCTTCAACGGCATCGCCCGGGTGCTACTCGACGAGGGATACGCCGACGAGGACTTCCTCCGCACCCGGGCCAGCGGCCTCGACGAGCTCACCGCGTTGCTGGGCGACTACCCGCCCGACCACGCGGCACGGCTCGCCGGCGTCGCGCCCGAGGCGCTGGTCGCGGCGGCCCGCCTCTACGGGGCCGCACGCCGCCCGGCGATCGTCTACGGCCTCGGCATCACCGAACACGCCCACGGCACCGACGGCGTACGCACCCTGTCCAACCTCGCCATCCTCAAAGGCGCCGTCGGCACCCCCGACTGCTGCGGCATCCTGTCCATGCGCGGGCAGAACAACGTCCAAGGCGCCTCCGACATGGGCGCCCTGCCAGACATGCTCCCCGGCTACCAGCACGTTGCCGACCCCGGCGTCCGCGCCCGATTCAACCGAGCCTGGCAGGCCGAGGTGCCCGCCCGGCCCGGGCTGCGCATCCTGGACATGTTCGCCTCAGCCATCGCCGGACGAGTGCGGGCGATGTACGTCATCGGCGAGGACATCGCACAGACCGACCCCGACAGCGGCAACGTACGTCGGGCACTGGCCGCCTGCGACCTCGTCATCAACCACGACCTGTTCCTCTCCACCACCGCCGAACACGCCGACATCGTGTTCCCGGCAGTGCCCTTCCTCGAAAAGGACGGCACCTTCGTCAACTTCGACCGCCGCATCCAGCGGGTCCGCCCGGCGCTGGACCCACCCGGACAGGCCCGCAGCGACTTCGATATCCTGCACCTGCTCGCCTGCGCGATGGGCGCCGACCTCGGCTGCCCCACCCCCGCCGACGCGATGGCGGAATGCGCCGCACTGACCCCCACCTTCGCCGGTATCTCACACACCCGACTCGACCGCGACGGGCCACTGCACTGGCCCTGCCGTGGTCCGGACCAACCCGGCGAGGGACGCCTCTACCTCGACTCGTTCGCCACCCCCGACGGCCGCGCCGCGCTCGCCGTCCGGCCGTACCTGCCGCCGGGCGAGCAACCAGACACCAGCTTCCCGTACGTCCTGATCACCGGGCGCCGGCTGGTGCACTACAACAGCGGCTCGATGAGCCGCCGCACCCCCAACCAGCAACTCCACCCACACGAGGTCCTCGACCTGCACCCCGACGACGCCGCACGGCTCGAACTAGCCGACGGTGACCTCGTCGAAGTGACCAGCCGACGGGCAACCGTCACCTTCCCCGTCCACCTGACCGACACGATCGCCCCCGGCCAGCTATTCACCGCCTTCAACTTCCCCGACACCCCCACCAACGCCCTCACCTCCGACGCCACCGACACCGAAACCGGCTGCCCCGAATACAAGATCACCGCGGTGTCTCTGAGCCCGGTTTCGTAATCACAGGGCTAGACGGCGGGCGAACTCGCGCTACATGAATGCAAGCTCCTGCCAGTCGGTAGGCCGGCAAGGTCAGCAAGCTCCGCCGAAGTCGCGCAGCGTGTTGACCGGCTGTGGCTGGGGCTGGCTCATCGCGGCCGATCCCGGCGCTCGAAGGTAAGGAGCATAAGCCTGTAAAACACCTACCAATGGATCATCGCCAGTGTCCACCAACTCCCGCTTCGCGGCCCGCTTGCCCTGGTCTGGAAACTGATCCTCACCGTCGGGCTGATCAGCACCATCCTCGGCACCGTCTCCGGCGCGCAGAACGTCGGACCGCTGGCGGCCCTCGCCGTCGGCGGATACCTGGCCCTCGCCGGGCTTTGGGCCTCACCGCTGACCGGAGCGTCGATGAACGTCTTCCGCCCCTTCGGCCCGGCCCTGATGCCCGGGCAGCCCCGGGCCCGGTGGGCGTACCTGCTCGGACCGCTGCTCGCGGTGCCGCCGGCGGTCGGCGTGGCAGAACTGTTGCGCGGCCCCGGCGGCGGCCGGATCAGCCGCCGCGCCGCCCAAGGCGCCGTCCGCGACTGACCGCCGGCAAGGTCGAGGGTGCCGGCTTCCCCGTCAGGCGGCCTCGCCACGTAGCGCGGAGGTGTCGACGACCTGCCCGGTGGGCAGGCGCGGGGTGTGCGGGGGGCCCGCGTGCGTCAGGTCCGCGATCCCGAGCCGCAGCGCGAGGTACGGGAAGCCGAGGCCGGCCAGCAGCCCGCGCAGCGTCTGCCGGGTGCCTTCCACCTCCACCACACCGCTGAGCGGCACCACGGAGAGCCCGAGCCGGGTGGCGGCCAGCCAGGCGGCGGAGAGCGCCTCGCCAGCCCGTAGCCAGTTGTCCGGCTCGTCGTCGGTGTTCCAGAGGATTGCGTAGACGGCTGCCCGGTCGTGCCCGGGGCCGACCGGCAGGGTGCCGGGCCGGCCGAAGTCCCGGCCCGGCACTGTGGTCCGCGCGGCCTGCTCGGGCAGCACCTCGGGCGGCAGTCCGGTGCCGGGGCCGGCCCGGCTGGTCCAGTACGCCAGCTCCTCGCGGAGCTCCGGCTCCGCCGCCGCGACCACCGCGGCCTGAGCCGCCGCGGCGGCCAGCTCCATTACCTGGTCGGACCTGAGCACCTGGAGTCGCCCGCCCTCGGCGTCGGTCGCCTTGGCGATCTCGTCGAGCGCCGGGGCGGGCACGGGCTCGTCGCTGACCGGCCGGCGGTCGGTGTGCCGGACCTGCATGCACTGCACGAGACGCATGGCGTCGGGGTCCGCCCCGGTGTGCCGGAATCCGGTGAGTCGGGCGAGCAGTTCCGGCTGTTTCGGGTCGGGCAGCCGCTCCACCAGCGCCGTCCAGCCCTCGGCGGCCAGCGCCACGCGCGCGTGGTGCAGCCCGGCGCCGCAGCTCAGCACCGTCAGCCGGGCATCCGGGTCGGTCGCGGCGAGCTGCGGGTCCCGCACCATCCGCAGTTCCAGCGCGTCCGGGAGGACCTTCCAGCGCCACGGCTGGGTGTTATGCACCGAGGGGGCGCGACCGGACGTCGCGGCGGCCTCGGTGAGCGCGGTGGTCAGCGGACGATCGGTAGCCGGCGTCTCGTGGCTCATCGTCACGACCTTTCCATTTTCCCCCATCGTGCCCCACCCCGGTTTTCTCATCGTGCCGCACGCTGGCCGCGTCCCGGGCGGTGTTGTCGCTCCATCCTCCGGGGTACAAAGGCCGGTTCACCCGGTGTGCAGGATCCCTGCCTCGGGTTTCGATCCGCGTCGGATTACTCCTTTTACGCGGTCCGGCGACCCGTGCCGCTGAGACGATCCGCAGGTGGGAGCGGAACCGCGTGAGTGCGTACCGGAGCGCCCGGTGCCGGGGCACCGGGTGGATTGGCGGCAGTGGGCACCACTGACCCTGCTCACGGTGGCCGTGCTGGTGGGCGCCGGGTTGTGGCTCGCCGGGATGCGGGGCGCGGCCCAGCTGGTCTGGGCGGCGGTGACCGTGGCAGCGCTGCTGCCGGCCACCTGGACGACGCTGCGGCAGCTATGGCGCCGGCAGTTCGGGGTGGACGTGATCGCCGTGCTGGCGCTGGTCGGCACGCTGCTGGTCCGCGAGTACCTGGCCGGCGCGGTGATCGCCGTGATGGTCGCCACCGGGCAGGCGCTGGAGAACTACGCCGAGCGGCGGGCCAGCCGGGACCTGCGGGCACTGCTAGAACGCGCGCCTCGGCAGGCCCGGCGGCGTACCCCGGACGGCGGGATCGAGGTGGTGCCGCTGGAGCGGGTGACGGTGGGGGACCGGTTGGTGGTCGGGCCCGGTGACGTGGTGCCGGTGGACGGGACGGTCGAGGAGCCCGCGACACTGGACGAGTCGGTGGTCACTGGCGAGTCGCAGCTGGTCACCCGAGCCGCCGGCGAGCAGGTGGCCAGCGGCGTGGTCAACGCCGGCGCGGGCTTCGGTCTGCGGGCCCGGAAGAACGCGGCGGAGAGCACGTACGCCGGGATCGTCCGGCTCGCCGAGGAGGCCACCGCGCACAAGGCCCCGATGGTCCGCCTCGCCGACCGCTACGCGGCCGCGTTCGTGCCGTTCACCCTGCTGCTGGCCGGCGCGGCCTGGCTGCTCAGCGGGCAGTTCATCCGCGCGGTGGCGGTCCTGGTGGTGGCGACCCCCTGCCCGCTGCTGCTGGCCACCCCGATCGCCATCGTCTCCGGGCTGTCCCGGGTGGCCCGCCGCGGCGTACTGGTCCGCGACGGCGGGTCGCTGGAAATGCTGGGCCGGGCCCGCACCCTGCTGATGGACAAGACCGGGACGCTCACCGCGGGCCGGCCGCGCGCCGCCGAGACGGTGGTCGCGCCCGGCGGCGACCGGGACGAGGTGCTGCGGCTGGCCGCCTCCGTCGAACAGCTCTCCCCACACGTTTTGGCCGCCGCCCTGGTTCGGCAGGCCCACGAGCAGCGGCTGCCCTTGGCCGAGCCGGCGGACGTCACGGAGGAGCCGGGCCGCGGGGTGACCGGCCGGGTGGACGGCCGCCTGGTCCGCGTCGGCCAGCTCGCCGGCGAACCGCCCGAGTGGGCGCAGCGGGCCCGCGAGCGCGCCGAGCTGGCCGGCCGGTCCACCGTCTGGGTCAGCGACGACCACGGCCCGCTCGGCGTGATCCTGCTGGAGGACCCGGTACGCCCCGACGCCCGACGTACCGTGCGGCGGCTCCGGCAGGCCGGGCTGAACCGTCTGGTGATGGTTACCGGTGACCGGCCGCGCACGGCCGAGCAGGTCGCCCGGATCGTCGGGGTGGACGACGTGATCGCCCAGTGCTCGCCGCAGGCGAAGGTCGACCGGGTGAAGGAGGAGTCCGGCCGGGCGGTGACCGTGATGGTCGGCGACGGCGTCAACGACGCGCCGGCGCTGGCCGAGGCGCACGTCGGGATGGCGATGGGCGCCACCGGGGCGACCGCCTCGGCCGACGTGGCCGACGCGGTGCTTACCGTGGACCGGCTGGACCGGCTCGCCGACGCCGTCGAGATCGCCCGGTATGCCCGCCGCATCGCGGTGCAGAGCGCCACCGTCGGGATGGGCCTGGCCGTCGTGGCGATGGTGGCGGCCGCCGCGGGCGGGCTGCCCCCGGTCGCCGGCGCGTTCCTCCAGGAGGGCATCGACGTGCTGGTGATCGTCAACGCGCTCCGCGCCCTGCGCGGCGGCCTGCGCCCCCGCGACGTCTCGCCGGAGACCCGGGCGATGCTCGACCGTTATGCCGGTGAGCACGGCGGGGTACGGGACGTGCTGGACCGGCTGCGCGACAGCGCCGACCTGGTGGCCACCCGCCCCGACGCGGCGGAGTGCGTACCGGCCCTGCGGGACGTGCACCGGCGGCTGGTCGACGAGGTGCTGCCGCACGAGGCAGCCGAGGAACGGCACCTCTACCCGGCCCTGGCCGGCCCGCTCGGCAGCGACGAGGCGACCTCGACGATGAGCCGGGGGCACGTGGAGATCAGCCGGCTGGTGGACCGGATCGGCGGCCACCTGGTCCAGCACCCGGACGGCCGGCTGCGCCACGACGAGATACCCGACCTGCTCGCCGCCCTGTACGGCCTGGACGCCCTGCTCCGCCTGCACCTGGCACAGGAAGAGGAGGACTACCATCTCCCTCAACCCCGCCGAGTAGTAGGCCCAGGTTGACCCGAGGCCATCGCGCCCTTTCGCCGAACGGCCAGGTCAGGGGTAGACCACCGGGGCCTGGCGGGGCGTTTGGGCTGAGAGGTGCCACCCGGAGCGGTATATGCGCCACCGGCCACCGGTGGCGCCCGGCCGTCGGGATCGACGAGGCCCGAGACATGGTCGCCCTGCTGTCCCCGCCATGGCCCGCGCCTACGCCGGCCACACCGACCGCCGCGGACCCGCCACCACCACCTACATCAAAGCCGACCTACACGCCGTCGCCGCCGCGCTCGCCGCCATGACGGGCCAGCCCCACCCGCTGGCCAGAGGACAAGACGGACAGGCCTTGCCCGAGCCAGGCCAGGGATGACGGCAGCCGACCACGCCATTCCCTGGAACGAGACCGCCTTTGGGCGGTCAAGGGCTGCGACGGCATCGGGCGGCACATCGCTCAACGGCTGGTCGCTGACGGCGGAACCGTGGTGGACGTTCCCGCGAAGCTGTCCGCCCGGTCCCGGGTGTTCGCCACCGGCCAGGGCCGCAAGACCGACCCGGGCGATGCCCGCAGCGTCGCTGTGGTTGCCCTGCGCACCGAAGGCCGGGCCTCGACGGCGTCATCGACCTCGGCGACGACTTTGCCAGCCTCGTCGGCATCTTCGGGTTGTGGGTGCCGACCGAGGAATTGATGAGTAGAACCAGTTTACGCGTCGATGACAGCGTACGTTCACCACTGCACTGGCAGGGGATTGCTCGTCCTATGCAGCCGAGTGCCCAGCGTCGTCGAGCCTTCTGGGCGTGCCGTCCGTGCTGCCCGCGGCAGCGAGCGCCCGGAGCAGCGCGACGACAAGTGGATTCCTCCCGATACGAGCCGTCTCGTCGCGGGCGGCGGTCAGCCCGGTCCAAGTCGCTGATCGTCGGCATGCCGTCCGTCGAGCCGGACGAACCTACTGCCTCCAGACACGCCAAGTCGGCACCCCCACCGCGAGAAGCTTTGCCAGCCGCAGCGGTCATGGGCGCTCGGTGCTGGATGCGTCGCGAGCGACGTTGTTTGGGATGAGCGTGTAGATCGCAGTTTGCGGGGTAACCCCCGCGAAACCCATGAGGTTGTCACCTCTAAACGCAAGATGAGGAGTTAGGTTCGATGTTGAAGAAGTTGCACGATGCGGGGCTGAGGGCGGAACACTGCTACATGGCCGGCATGGCGAGTGTTGCGCTGGCGTTCACAAGCTGGCTGCTTTCCAAGCGATTCGAGCACGCCGGCATCGAACGTGCGGATCGGTGGGGGATTTTTGTCGGCGAATGGGCTCCTACCTTCTTCGCGATGGGGAATGGTCTTCAAATGTACGAAAGGTAAACGCTTCGTTGTCGCGGCTTCGCCGCGCGCATGCGCTGGTGCACAGGCGTACCCACTGCTGACCGGGCGCGGTTATTCACTGGTGACGGGTGGCTACATTGGGAATGTGACGCGGAATTGGCGTCAACTGCCACTGAACCCTGGATCTGGCCCACCTTCCGGGAACCGGAGTGGCACTGTCAGCTCAGCAGGACGCGCTTATGGAGCAGGTCGAGGGTTGCCGGGCAGTGCATCCGTGGTTTGGTCATTTGATTCGGTTGACGTGGCTTTCGACGCTGCCGGAGCTGCGAGGCAGGGGGCAGGCCCGCTGAGGACGGCGTCATGGTAGACCGGCGACGAATGAGTGCAGGTCAGGTTGATCGTCGGCGGCCACGGTGATGATTCAGGTGTTGAGGCGGTGCCTGTGGCGGCTGGTGAAGATTTCCCCGAAGTTTGACATGGCCGGCGGAGTGCGTTCAGCTGACGGGACACGACGCGGATCTCGGCGAGGCCGATGCGGTCGGCGGGGGTGGCGTAGCAGCCAGGCCATGAGCCGTGGACTTTTCGGTAGCCGCGGTCGGGCTCGTTCGTGGCGGCGGTCCGCAAGGTTGCAGGTGACTGGCGTGCTCAGGCCCGTACCGGGATGCCGGACGGCGCAGCGTGGTGGACCTGCGGCCAGGCGGCCTGGGTGGCTGCTTCGCGGTGGGAAAGGACGTCGACCTGCCGCCGGTTATCGATGTAGGCCATCTTCGTCGGATACCGGTGGCCTCGGCGGAACGCGAAATCGTCTACACCCGGGCGGTGGCGCTCTGACCGGTGGATCCGGCGGAGTTCGGATCAGCGCTCTAGCTAGGATGCTGCTACTTCGGCTGGTCGCCAGGCCGAGGCGATCAGCCACCTGGGCGTCTTCTTACGAAGCAGCGGGCTGCAGCGGGTGTATCGGCAGGCCAACCTGCTCAACGAACGTGCCGAACCGGGCAGCGCGCCGCCGTGCCTCAGGTGCCGGACGTGTAGGGCTCGGACGTCGGCCGGCAGACTTTGCTCGACGATGACGTGCGCTTGCTGGCGGTCGGCGCACATGTCCTGCCTCGCGCTGTGTTACGGCTGATTGACGGGCATCGACGCGCCCGCGAGTAGCTCGATGCCCTGGCCGTGCCCCCCCATTCTTGGCAAGCCGGACGGAACGGCCGTTGCCGTTGGCTCCAGCTATGTTATCCGTGGCGCAGTCTCGATGAGTGCTTGACGATGGCCGGTAACAAGACAGCCACGCTGCTGGCCGGCTCGTGTGCACTGGGCGCGCTGCTGGGCGGCGGCCCCCCGGAGCTGGTCGACGGGCTGTCCCGGTTCGGCCACCATCTCGGCATGGCCTTCCAGCTAATCGACGATCTGCTCGCCATCTGGGGCGACCCGCGCCGCACCGGCAAGCCCGTCGGCTCTGATCTGCGCGCCCGCAAACGCAGCGTGCCCGTCGTTCGAGCACTGACCGCTGGCGGGCAGCGCTGGCCGGGACTTGGCCTATAGCGGCGCCCAGCGCCACACCGTCTCCGATCCGCCGTGGCTCTGCATCTGTTGCTGCTGTGGCGGCCCGAGTGCCTTGGCCAATGCGGTACCGAGTTGCTGGCAGCGGTCCCCGAAGGGGCGGAAGCCGTAGCGGGGAATCAGCCAGACTGCTCCGCTGTCGCGCCCGGCTGCCACCTGCCGGGCCAGTCCGGCCGGGTCCTGAGCCTCGATCCGCTGCCGGTAGTCGGTCCAGTCCAGTCGGCCCGGCCACTTCTGCTCGGGAAAGCTGAGCAGTCGCGGCCGATGGCGCAGCCGCCGGATGACGTCGGGCCCGAGCTGGTCCGGGCAGAAGACCACCGTGTCGGCGTCGGTGACCTGCCGGTTGAGAAGATCGGCGAGGACAGCGGCGTCGGTGCGGGGGCGAGTCACCAGCACGGCGTCCACCGCCAGCCAGGAGA
The DNA here is from genome assembly GCF_007830265.1 of Micromonospora olivasterospora. Lineage (NCBI taxonomy): Bacteria > Bacillati > Actinomycetota > Actinomycetes > Micromonosporales > Micromonosporaceae > Micromonospora > Micromonospora olivasterospora. Next base: position 6,694,530 of record NZ_VLKE01000001.1, on the reverse strand, counting down.
TCGTCAGACCGGCGACCACCAGGGCCGTCCAGAGTCTCGGTAGCAGTGCCGCGCCGACACCGAGCACCAGCACGGCCAGGGGTAACACGACTGCGGCGTACCGGGTGACCACCGCCGATCCGGTGAGCCAGGCGACGGCGACGGCGAGAAGGAGGGTGGCGGCGCCGGTGCCGCCGATCAGGCGGGCCCGGCGGCCGTCCGCGACTGCCCCGTACGTCATGAGCGGCCAGGTGACCAGTGCCAGCGCGGTGGCGGGTGGCACGCTGGCGGCCGACCACTCGGTCACGACGGAGAGCAGGACCTGGATTCCGCTGCGTCCCGTCCAGGGCGTACCGGTGTGCCGGTTCTGGTACAGGAATGTCGGGAGCCAGGGAAGGAACGGCACGGCCCCGGCGGCCAGTCCGACGAGGCTCCACCAAGCTGCGCGGGAGCGCTCTCGCAGCAGCGACACCAGCAGGCCGACCCCGACCACGGCGTACAGGAAGAGCGCCCAGTAGTGGGTGAGCAGCAGCAGGCCGGCGACGATAGCCAGGCCGAGCGCCCGCACCGGACCGGGGCGCCGACGGACCCCCTCCAGAGCGAGCACGCCGAGCAGCACGAGCAGGATCACCAGGGTGTACGGGCGGGCCTCGGTCGCGTAGCGCACCAGCCACGGGTTGCCGGCCGCGAGAACGAGTGTGACGAGACCCGCGTTCGAGCGTCGGGCCGCGACGTACCAGAGCGGCAGGGCAGCGGTGGCGAACAACCCGGACAGGCTGCGCACCGCCCAGTCCCCGGTGCCCACCATCCCCATCCAGCCGTGCAGGAGCAGGTAGTACAGCGGCGGAGCGCCGTCGCCGCGCAGCGCGGCGAACAACTCGGGCAGCGGCAGGCGGGCGATCGCCACGCTCTGCGCCTCGTCCAACCACAGCGGCGAGGTGGCGCAGAAGCGCAGCACAACACCGGCGGCGAGGACCAGCGCGACGAGCGCGGCCAGCGCTTTCCTGCCTGAGAACCCGGGCGGCCCGACCGCGGGCGCACCCTGGCCCGCGGCGCTCATCGGTGGCCCTGATCCGCCCTTGGTCTGGTCGGGGCGGCCCGGCCACCGCCGCTGCCCAGCTCCGACTTGCCCTCGTGGTAGTCCTCTTCCACGTTGACCGACCAGAGGTCGTGCGCGGCGCCGCCGATGTTCTCCACCGCCCGCATCGCGGTCAGCATCGAGTGGTCCTGGTTGTTGTACTTGTGCATCCCGTTGCGTCCCACCGGAAAGAGGTTCGGCGCCACCTGCGCCAACCAGTCCCGCAACACGTCGACGTGTTCGGCGTATCCGGCGTCGTAGACCGGGTACGCCTTGGGGACCCGTACCACGTAGCCCGCCTCCACCTCACCGTGGACCAGGCCCAGTTCGGTCAGCTCCCTGGTGGCCAGCGCGATCAGTTCGTCGTCTGGCATGTTCCACAGGTCGTCGCCCTCGTTCACGAAGTACTCCAGGCCCAGGCAGGTGTAGCCGTCCTTGACCAGGTGCGGCGACCAGGAGCCGAAGTTCTGTACCCGACCGACCCGGACGCCCGGGGTGTGCACGTAGATCCAGTTGTCGGGGAAGACGTCGCGAACCGGCAGCGCCAGGGCGACGGTCAGGAAGTCCCGGTAGGTCAAGGCCCGGGCGGCGCGCGCGACCTCCTCTGGCGGGTCCATCGCCAGCACCAGTTGGGTCAATGGCATCGAGGAGATCAACCAGTCGCAGTCGATCCGCTCGGACTGCCCGTCTCCGGCGACGGTTACCCCGGTGACCCGGCCGCCGTCGCGGTGCACGCGGGTCACCGGGCGATGCAGCCGCACCTCGCCCCCGCCGGCCTCCACCAGTTCCCGGGCCCGCTGCCACATCATCCCCGGGCCCAGGCGCGGGTACTTGAACTCGTTGATCAGTGTGGTGATCTGCTCCTGGTCGCGCTGGGGTCTGCTGGGGCGCAGTGCCTCGCGGACCGCGTTGCCCAGCGACAGGTTCTTGATCCGTTGCGCGGCCCAGTCCGCCTGAATCTCGGTACCGGGAACTCCCCAGACCTTCTCCGTGTACGTCTTGAAGAAGATGCCGTAGAGCCGGCGGCCGAAGCGCGCCGTGACCCAGCCCTCGAAATGGCTCTGATCCTCAGGCGGCCGAACCCGCGCCCAGACGTACGAGCCGACGCAGCGGGCGGCCTCCAGCGGGCCGAGGTTGCGCAGCGCGTTCGTCGGCTTGAGCGGGTAGTCGTAAAGCCGGCCCTGGTACAGGATGCGGCTCATCCGGGGGCGATTCAGGAAGTCCTCCGCCGGCAGGATCTCGTGCCACAGGTCGCGAACCTCGTCGATCTTGGTGAAGAACCGGTGTCCGCCCAGGTCGAAGCGCCAACCATCGCGTTCCACCGTGCGACTGATCCCGCCGACCTCGCCGTCGGCCTCCAGCACCAGCGGCCGCTGCCCTGCGCGCGACAGCATCAGCGCGGCGGTCAGCCCGGCCGGCCCGGCGCCGATCACCACGGTCCGCCCCGCGTCGCCCCCGTCTGATCTACCCGGGCGCGTCGCGGGGGTGGGGCCCGAGCCGTGCGTCATCCCACTGCCTCCAGGCTGTTGGTCACCGACGGCGGTGCCTTCCCCGATTGGGGCGCACCGAACCGCAGCGAGCCGCCGAGTTGGCAGGGTCGCGTCGGACACACCCTGTCCGTCAAGCCGGGGTAACGGGATGAAGCGGGCAGGGTCTTCCGGTCACCTGGTGGGGTGGCGTCCTCCGACGCGGCGCCGCCCGGTGGCCCCCGGGGCCGTTGCCGGCCCTGGCAGCGCGGCGTTCGTTCCCGCCGTCGGGGCGGCTATACCCGCGTCCACGCGTGGTAGCGGGCGCGGCTGGGGCGCGCCGGTCGGACCGTGGACGTGGGGCCGATCCCCCTCCCAGGTGACCTCGTCGAGCCAGAGCTGCCGGCCGGGCGAGTTCGCTCCGACGGCACCCGGTTGCCAGGCGTGATACAGCAGCCAGGTGCGTCCGTCGTACTCGACCATGCCGGCGTGCCCGGGGCCGGACGCTGCGGAGTCGCTGCGCAGGATCGGGTTCTCCGGCGCCTTCTCGCAGGCGCCGGCGGGCGTGTCGCAGGTCGCGTACCCCTCGGCGTACGCCTTGGAGGCGTAGCCGTTGCCCGAGTAGAAGAGGAACAGACGGCCGTCGTGGCGCCAGAAGAACGGGGCCTCGACCACTGCTTCCTCCCACGCGCTGGTCTGCTTCAACAGCCGCGTCGGCTCGCCGACCAGCTGCAACCCGTCGCCGGAGAGGCGTTGCGACCACAGCCAGGTATCCACGCCGATGGCGTTGCCGTCGTTCTTCCAGACCAGCCAAAGGCTGCCATCGCTGTCCCGGAACGGACTGGGGTCGATTGCGCCGCCCTGATCCGGCGAGCAGACCAGGGGACTGGTGGAGTCGTCCCGGTACGGTCCGGCGGGTGAGTCGGCGGCCGCCCGGCCGACGCACTGCTTCCCTGACCCGTGGTCGGCGGCGCTGTAGAACAGCAGGTAGCCCCCCGACGTGCTGCCGATGATCTCCGGCGCCCAGGTCCGTCCGGGGTTGGCCCAACCCGGCAGGGTTGGCAGCGCGTCGCCGGCCGGCGTCCACGCCACCAGATCCGGCGAGGTCAGCACCGGCACGTTTTGCCCGCCGCTGTTGGTGTGCACCAGGTACCAGGTCGCGCCGACCCGAATGGCCTGCGGATCCGGGCTGTCCCCGGCGTAGACGGGGTTGACGAAGCTCCGCGGGTCGACGGATCCCACCGCGGGGGCATACGACCGAAGCACGCCGCCAACCATCGCCGCGATGACGACGACGAGCGCCACGATCATCGCGATGCGGCGGTATCGGCTACGACGAGCCGTAACGTCGACCAAGAGAGCTTTGTCCAATCCGGGTTTCCGAAGGGCACAAGACCCTAGGGGCAACCCGGCCGGCCGAACACCTCTTCCCTCGAGCCGTGCGGCGCCTCGGCTGGACCCACGCCGAGATCGCCCAGCCCCAACTCCTTGCGGCGGCCCAGAAGACGCGCCAGTTCGACCCACGGGGAAGATCAGCAACAGCCCGATCTCATCGCCGGCTGCCACTCACGTCGCCGCGCCGGCAGGCGCTTTCACCGCGGGTGCCGCCCGGTCCGCCGGCCGTCTCCGTGCTCGCTCAGGTATCAAAGGCGACCAAAGGGGGACGTGCCCGTCCTGGCCGGGACGCCCGGCTCGTTCAGCGCGATCGGGAGAGGCTGTGGGGAACAGACGGCGGGGCGGCTGGGCCGGGCGTCGAGGCACGCTCGGAGTCGACCGGGTTCCTGCTTCCTGGCGCTTCGCCGTCACCGTGTTCCTCGGTGCAAAGGCCGTGCTCACGCTGGCCGGAATGCTCGCGCTGATTGCCTTCGACCGGATGTCCTGGACACCGCCTGCCGACGAGTGGGTCATGCGCCACCAACAGCAGGCGATCTCCCCGCACCGCTGGCTATCGTTCTGGTTCGCCTGGGATTCGTTCCTCTACGATCATCTGTCCCGGCTGCCGCTGGACCGGCCGTGGCAGGAGTTCGGCTTCCCGCTGCTTTACCCGTTCCTGGGCCGGGCACTGGCGCCACTGCTGGGCGGGCACACCGCAATGGCGCTGCTGGTAGTGGCCAACGTCGCACTTCTGCTGATGCTCTACTACGCTCATCGGCTCGGGGAGCGGCTGCTCGGCGACGACGTCGCGGCCCGCCGATTCGTCCGGTATCTCGTGTTGCTGCCGGCCGCGTTCCTGTTCCAGGCGGCGCTGACCGAGTCGCTGTTCCTGTGCCTGACGCTCGCCGCCTTCCACTATGCCGAGCGGCGGCGGACGGTGTAGTGCAGGTGCAGCACGCGGTCGCCCTGGACCATCATGTCCGGGTCGTCGAGCAGGACGGTGCCGGTGTGGCTGCCGAAGAACCGTACCCCTTCGCCCATGACCACCGGGACGACGTCCATCGCTACCTCGTCGACGAGGCCCGCCGAGAACGCCTGTCCGCCGACGTCGCCTGCGGTCACGCAGATCAGACCGTCACCGGCGATTTCCTTGGCGAGTGCGATGCCGGCCTCGACCGAGTCGGCTGTGTGGAAAGGCGCGTCGGGGAACCTGGCGAGCCATTCGTCGGGCAGCGGCCGGTGGGTAACGACGACGAGTTCGTCCCCGGCGGCGGGTACGCCCGCCCAGCCGTCGGTGGTGTCGAACAGGTGGCGGCCGATCACGGTGACCTTGACGGCGTCCCAGAAGGGCTTCACGTAATCGGCGGAGGCGCGGCTGACGTGGAACGCCCACTGTTCGTTGGCTTGGACCGTGACATCCCCGTTGCCGTACCAGTCGAACAGTGGCCCGACCGTGTCATCGGGATAGGCGATGAAGCCGTCCACCGAAACCACAGCCTGCACGACAACTCTGGCCATCTTCACTCGCTCCTTGACTCATCAAACGCCGGGCATGTGTCAGCCGAAGAATGGTCTCGCAGTTCTCCACGCCCAGTCTTTCGCGCCGACGCTACCGACGCACCGCAGTGAGCGAGGAACGAGGGGAAACAAGCCCTGGCCGGCCGTTCCCCGTGGCCAAGGATGGAAGTCCGGCACGACCGAGCTGTCGTCGTCCTGCGCCACCGGTTGCCACGACCGGATCGCCGGTCAGTCGCAGTACGTGGCGCCATCGGAGAGCTGCGGCGGCCCGCCCTGCAATTCCGCCACGGACCCGGCCCAAGGAGCGCCAGCAGGTCACCATCGCCCGTACGGCAGCAACAGCGCGTAGAACCGCCGTGCACCGCGTACAGGTCCGCATGTCGATCGGCACCGTGACGCCGCTGTCCGACTCCAACACCCGCGCGACGGCGTCATCACCCGGCGGTTCGAACAGCGGGCGAGTGACCCGACCAACCGACCCAGCCGACCAATCATCCGTGCTGTGGCACCGACATCAGGTGTGGTGTCATGCCGCAGGTCTCGCGCGGCGGCCGACTCAAAGTCGCCACACTCCGTGGTGATCAGCGGGCGTGCCAAACCGTGCAGACGTGCACGCTCGTGCCGATGAGCGGTCAGGCAGGTGGGGGGCTCGAGAGACCCCGTGGAGACGATTCGTGCGGCCTCCGACGCCGGGCAGTGTCACCAGCTTGACAGCGCCTGCCGTTGTCGGCCCCGTGCCGAATGGTGGGACCAGTCACACCAAATGGCCGCGCTTTCTGCTCAGGTAGGCGCGTTCGGCGGAGTTCTGGGTGGCGGCGATCGCGGCGTCGTACGCCTGCTTCGCCGCGGCGCTGCGGCCAAGTCTGCGGAGCAGGTCGGCGCGGGTGGCGTGCCAGGCGTGGTAGCCCGTGAGCGGCAGCCGGTCGACCAGAGCGAGGGCGAGTTCCGGGCCGTCCAGCTCGGCGACCGCGACCGCGCGGTTTAGTGCGACGATCGGCGACGGGTCGAGCCGGGTCAGCTGGTCGTATAGCGCGATGACCTGTGACCAGTCCGTGTCCGACGCCGTGGGGGCGTCGGTGTGAACGGCGTTGATCGCGGCGAGTATCTGGTAGCGGCCGGGTCGGTTGATCGTGAGGCACTCGCGGACCAGGTTGTGGCCCTCGTCGATCAGCGCGCGGTTCCAGCCGGCGCGGTCCTGTTCATCGAGCGGGACCAGTTGCCCATTCCGCACGCGTGCCTCACGCCGGGCGTCGGTGAGCACCAGCAGGCCGAGGAGACCGGCCACCTCCGGCTCCTCGGGAAGCAGCTGACGGAGGATCCGCGTCAGCCGGATTGCCTCGCCGGTGAGCTCGGCTCGAACCGGGTCGCCATCGCCGGTGGCGAGGTAGCCCTCGTTGAAGACGAGGAGAGGTAGCCCTCGTTGAAGACGAGGAACAGCACCGCCAGTATTCCGCCGAGCCGTTCGGGGAGGTCGGCGGTCTCGGGCACCCGGTACGGCACTTTCGCCGACGCGATCTTCTTCTTCGCCCGGGTGATCCGCTGCGCCATTGTGGTCTCGGGCACGAGAAACGCCTGCGCGATCTCCGGCACGGTCAGCCCACCCAGGAGCCGGAGGGTCAACGCGATCCGCGCCTCCGGTGCGAGCGACGGGTGGCAGCAGGTGAAGAGCAGCCGCAGTCGGTCGTCCTCTACCGGTCCGGTGGGCTCGTGGGGCGTGTCGTCGTGGGACATGAAGGCCGCCTGATGCTTGGCGTCCCGCTGGTTCTCCCGGCGGATCCGGTCGATCGCGCGGTTGCCCGCGACGGTGGTGAGCCAGCCGCCAGGGTTGGGAGGTACGCCGGACTCCGGCCACCTCTCCAGCGCGGCCACGAGCGCCTCGCCTGCCGCCTCCTCTGCGATATCGATGTCACCGAATCGGCGGACAAGCGAAGCGATCAGGCGGCCGTATTCCTCGCGGAAGACCCGCTCGACGGCCGCCGTTGCGTCGTTCATCGATCAGTCGCCGGTTGAACCTGCTCAGGCGAGACCGTCGAACGGACGGACCTCGACCTTGCCCCGGCACGCCTTTGACCCCTCGGCCGCGAGCTTGAGCGCCACGTCAAGGTCGGGCGCGTCGATGACCCAGAAACCCCCGAGGACCTCCTTGGTCTCAAGGTAGGGGCCGTCGGTCACAACCGGCGTCTCAGCCCGGCCGTCGACGACGGTCGCCGTCGAGGCCGGCGCAAGACCACCCGCGAAGACCCAGTAGCCCTCAGCGCGCAGCTTGTCATTGAAGGCACCGGTCGCGGCGAACGCCTCCTCCATCTCTCCCTTTGAGCCGTAGTTGCCGAACTCGTCCATCTCGGCCGGGCCGTGCACGGCCAGCAGGTAGTGCGTCATCCCACTTCTCCTCAGTTCCGGGCGGTCCCGATGACCGCCTTCCACCCCACCACGAACGGCATCCCGCCGATACGACAACCTGCCACAGAAAATCTTGCGACCGGCTTCTTCACGGCGAACCGCGCGGTCGACGCCCGCGCACAGCACAGGACGTTCGGGTCCTCAGCCGCGTCTTTGTGCAGGGCGTGCCCGACGGGGACTGGCCGCGCCAGCATCAGTCAGGGCCGGAACCCGCACCCGACCCGTCCCGACGCTGCGTCACCACGCACACGCACCCACCCGTAGAACTTTTTCTTCGCGAGCTGTCGGATCCGGACCCGCCCGTTCGTGGAGAGGGTATGAGCGGGTCGCACCGGGCGGCCCGCCGAGGAAACGGAGCCCGACATGTCCACCAACGTCCAGGTCCCCACCAGCAAGACCCCCGGCGCGTCGAACCTGACCGTCGAGCGACAGCCGGTCTGGAAGCACGGCGTCGCCGCGGCCGTCGTCGCCTCGGTCGCCACGACCGTCCTCGCGGCGGTCGCGTCGGCCGCCGGGATCTCGTTCGCCGACAGCACCGGCGCGAGCATTCCGATCGCCGGGTTCGCACAGCTGACGCTGGTCTTCTCGCTCGTCGGCGTCGGCATCGCCGCCGTCATGGCGCGCAAGGTACGCCGGCCGCGGCGCACCTTCGTGCGCACGGCGATCGCGCTGACCGCGCTGTCCTTCGTCCCGGACCTCACCTTCGGGTTCGACGCCGGCTCCGCAGCAACCCTGATCACGCTGCACACCATCGCCGCGGCGATCGTGGTTCCGGCCCTGGCGGGGCGGCTCGCGCGCACACGATGACCCGGCTCGAACCGTGCCACCGCCCTTCGCCGGGTCGACGCTTCAGTCCCACCCGCCGGGGGCGTGACGAAGGAGACCCGCACGACGCGGCGACCGCGACGGCACCGGCCGCACCGGGCACGAGCCGCACTGCGGAGGCGACCACCACCAGTAGCGCCAGGAAGGCGACCGGGGCGGGTTGGCCCTGCTGGTCGGGCTGCCAGTCGATCAGCTCGGCGGCCGCGCACAAGACGATCGCCGCGGCCGCCGCCCGAGCGGGGAACCGTCGTCGCAGCAGCGCCGCCCCGCACACCGCTGCCGTGATCAGCACCAGCGCCGCGCCCACCGGCCAGGCCGGGCGGCGGTTCAGCACCACCGCCACCTCAAGGGCGAGACCGGCGGCGAGCAGCACTCCGAACGCGGCCTCGGCCAGCACGCTCGGCACGCCGGCCCGACGCAGGCCGGTACGCCTTCCGGCGAGAATCATGATGCCTCTCATGCTCGGTCCGGAGCAGCGCCCAATCATCGCGGGCGCCGCAGCGGCGGCCGCTGCCACCACGTCACCCAACGCCACAGCCACTCGACCGGCCCCTGGTGGCACCGGCGCAGCCAGACTACCGACCACATCCACTGCACCAGGAGGACCGCCGCGGCGACCGCGACCACCCCGCCGACCGGCCAGCGGTCCGAGTCGCCGACCACGCCGGAGATCGCCAGCACCAGCATCGTCGCGGTCAGATAGTTCGTCAGCGCCATTCGTCCCAGCGGCCGGAATACGGCGGTCAACGGCCCGGCCAGCCGTGTCCTGAGCAGCAGCAACATCCCGCACACGTAGGCACCGGCGGTCAGCAAACCGGCCGCCGGATAGGCGATCCTGAACGCAGCGGCGGGCGAGCCGGCGCGCAACTGGATCACCGTCGTGGGCACGGCGGCAAGGGCAAAGATCAACCCCAACACCGCAGTGGTACGTGGGCCCGAGTCGATCCTTTTGAGCACGCCGTACCGGGCCAGTGCCGAACCGAGCAGGAACAGACCGGGAACCACCGAGTACCAGCCGCCGAGCAGACCCACCGACAGCACGATGAGCACCCCGGCGGCGATCGCCACCACGCGCCGCGGCAGCCATGTGGAGGGCAGCAGGACCAGCAGGCCGAGCGTCGCATACACGGCGAGGATGTCGCCCTTCCACAGCACCAGGAAGTGGACAAGGCCCACGGCCAGCAGTGCCAGCAGCCGGCGCAGCAGCACCACTCGCGGTTGCCGGGCCCGCGCCTGCGCCGACTCCAGCAACAGCGAGAAGCCGACGCCGAACAGCAACGAGAAGATCGGAAAGAATCGCTGGTCGACCAGCAGATGCAGCACCCACGCCGCAGTCGTCTCCGGTACCTGCTCGGTGCCGAGTTCGCCGCCGCGGTGGGCGATCGGCTTCACGTTCGCCAGCAGGATCCCGCACAGGGCGAAGCCCCGAAGCACATCGAGCGCGACGACGCGCTTCCGCGCCTGAGGCGCGGCGGGCCGGGGCCGGCCGCCGTCAATTGTGCCGACGTCTCTCAAACCGTTCCATGACATTCCCAAAGCCTGGCCGAGCGACCGTCCCGGCCCCTCAGCCACAAGTTCACGCCGGCGCCAGAGCCGTCGTACATTCGGCCATTCCCACCCGCCGCCGCACAAGATCGGAATGTCGCAACTCGGCTGCGCGGATCTGCCGCGAGGCGCGTTAGGCAGCGTCCCGCCGGGCTGGTACAGGTGCCGTTTCGGGGGCATCCGGCCTTCCGGTCCCGGCCACGATCCACCTGGGACCTACGATGGGGCTTGATGACCATTTCCGAACGACGACCCGACGACGTCCCGACCGACGAAGCCCGCGTCGACGACGCCCTGTGGCTACTCTCCGGCGTGCCTGTCGAGCTCAACGTCGCTGTCAAGCGGCTCAGCCGTGGCAGCGGTGTCTACGCCTGGTGGGCTGCTCCCTCGGTCTTTCCCGACCTCCCAGGGCTGCCGAATGAGAACGTCCCGTCGTTACGGCTGCTGTACCTCGGACGGGCGACCAGCCTACGGGGGCGGATCTTGCGCAACCATCTCAGTCACCCTGACCCCCTGGGGACGCCACGATGGCGTGAAAAATGGGGCCGGGTTGCCCGTCGACGCCGACGCATCCTTGGTCGTTGAGGCCGTGTCTCAGTCTGGCGCCGGGGCTTTGACCAGAAGGGTCACACACTGTTGCTTCGAGCACGCCGAACAGAATTTCGGCTCCCCTACCGAGGCCCCCGGGCAGCCCACCCACCCTATCGGCAAGTTCAGTGAAGGAGCGCGTGTGCCGGTGATGGGAGTCCCCGAGCAGATCGAGGACGAGGAGCATGAGCAGCGACTGGAACGGGTCGCCGCGATCGATGTGGCCAAGGCATCCGGGAAGGTGTGCACCCGCGTGCCGCATGAGTCGAAGGCCGGCAGCCGGGTCACCCTGGTGTGGGATGTGGCGGCCACTACCAACGCGATCTGCGAGTTGGCCGCGCACCTGGTCGAGCAGTGCATCGAGCGGGTCGTCCTGGAGTCGACGTCGGATTATTGGCGGCCGTTCTTCTACCTGTTGGAGGCCGCCGGGCTGTGCGTGTGGCTGGTCAACGCCAGCGACGTCAAGCAGGTCTCCGGCCGGCCGGAAACGGACAAGCTGGACGCGGTGTGGCTGGCGAAGCTCAACGAGCGGGGCATGCTGCGCCCCTCGTTCGTGCCCCCGGCGGACATCCGTCGGCTGCGGGACTACACCCGGCTGCGGCTGGACCTGACCCGCGACCGGACCCGCAACAAGCAGCGCATGGAAAAACTCCTGGAGGACGCGCTGATCAAACTGTCGACGGTGGCCACCGACATCTTCGGCAAGCCGGGCCGGGACATGATCGAGGCGTTGATCGCCGGGAACAACGACCCGAAGCAGTTGGCCGCGCTGGCCCGGGGCCGGATGCGGGTCAAACACGCAGCTCTGGTCCAGGCCTTGGACGGCCGCTTCGACGCCCACCACGCCGACCTGGCCCGGATCCTGCTCGACCAGGTCGACAGGCTCGACACCCAGATCCAGCGGCTGACCACCACCATCGATGAACTGATCGCGGCGATGCCCACCGCCGCAGCAAGCGACCAGGCACCCACCGACACCGGCGGTGGCGGATCCGAGCAGCAGCCCACCACCACCCTGCCGGTGATCGCGCGGCTGGACGAGGTACCCGGCATCGCCAAGCACACCGCCCAGGTCATCATCGCCGAACTCGGCCTGGACATGGCCCAGTTCCCCACCGCGGGGCACCTGGTGTCCTGGGCAAAACTGTCCCCGCGCACGATCCAGTCCGGGGCCAGACAGCGCGGCGGGAAGACCGGCAAGGGCAACCCGTATCTCAAAGGAATCCTCGGGGAGGCCGCCGCCGCGGCCGCGAAAACCGACACGTTCCTCGGTGAGCGGTACCGGCGCCTGGTCAAACGCCGAGGAAAACTCAAAGCCCTGGTCGCCGTCGCCAGATCCATCCTGGTCATCGTCTGGCACCTGCTGGCCGACCCCACCATCCGGTTCCGTGACCTGGGCCCGGACTTCCACACCCGCCGCGTCAACACCGACCGCAAAATCCGAAGCCTGGTCCACCAACTCGAAATCCTCGGCCACACCGTCAGCCTGCAACCCGCCGCCTGACCTCAAGGACCAACGCCCACAGCCCGGACCGATGACAGGGTCCCGGGTCGATGCCGCGCGGCCCTCACCCGACGTGGTCACCGTTTGTTTTCCGAACAGGCCGCGCGGACGCCGACCGCAGCCACATCTCCCCGCGCCGGCTCGCCCGGATGATCCTCACCAGGCCCGACAACCTCAAGCCCGAGCATCGAGACCTTCTCGCACGGCTCACCGCAGCCTGCCCAGAAATGACCAGGCTGGCCACCGTTGTCGGGGGCTTCGCTGAACTCCTGACGCCTCAGCCAGGAAACGCCGACCGGCTCTCGCTCTGGATCGGCCAAGTCCGCGCGGTCGATCTACCTCACCTGCACGCCTTCACCAGGGGTCTGGAACGGGACCGCGACGCCGTGAACGCCGCGCTCACGCTTCCCTACAGCAACGGTCCCACCGAAGGCGTCAACACCAAGACCAAGCGGATCGCACGCCAAATGCACGGACGAGCGGGCTTCACCCTGCTTCGCCACCGCATCCTCCTCGGATAGCAGCACCCTCCGTCACCACCGAATGTGAGACAGGGCCGTTGGCGAGACAGCCCCCTCACAGCATGTGCGACGAGTTGTGGCACGGCACGGGCCTTGGTGCGGGTGCTGGGGGTGACGGGATGACGACCCCGACCGCTGGACGTGACCGCGGTGCTGGACCGGTACCGCGCCGGCCTGCGGACCGTGACGGACGCCGAGCTGGAGCGTCGGGCCGCGACGGTCGCGGCGCTGCCGGGCCGGCTCGCCGACGAGCGAGGCCCGTTCGGTGCGGGCGGCGAGGGCGGTGCCGATCTGGCAGGCGACGATGGGGGCGGACGGACGCCGCCGGTACCGGGGTCGTTGAACGTTGTTGCGCCGAGTGAACCCGCTGCTACGGCCCGGCCGTGAGATTGCAGAGGAGGTAAGGGTGAGCGTGTCGGGCGACGAGGGACTGCGGGCCGAGATGCGGGCGGCGTCATGAGTGAAGAGGTGCCCTTCAACGAGGCTGGCGCAGCGGGTGGAGTTGCTGGGGCGGCATCGTGTTCGGCATTTTCGGTCAACTGGCTGAGCGGTCGCGCAGGTGGGTGGCCTTCATGGTCGGCGGGTGGGGCGGGTGTTCCACCGGTACAAGAACCATGCCTGGCGGATGAGGCTACGGATGGTGACGATGGCATCGGCGAGGTTGAAGTGAGCGTTGGCCACGTCTTCTTTGCGTTCGTGGCAGCGTTGTAGCGGGTTGAGGGCGTTGTGTCGGGCGTTCGTGCGCTCGGTGTGCCGCCGCCGGGTGGCCTGGGCCGGGGCTTTTGACGTCCTTGTGGGCGATCTCGCCGGTCGTCCTGTGGGCGGTGAGCAGGGCCTCCGTCATCGTCGGGGTCGCCACGGAGGGGGCCGGCGCTGATGTGGTTCCGGATATGAGCGGCGGTCGGCGCGGCTGATCCGGGGCGGGGAAGGAGCGTTGCGCGTTGGCCGCCGCCGGTCCGACCATTGAGCTCGACGAGAGCTGGTTGCGGGCTTTGGAAGCGTTCACCGGGATGAGGGTGTCCCGGGCGGAGCTGCCGTTGTTGCGGGATGACATCGGCACGCTGGGAACGCTGGCGCTTCGGGTGCGTACGGTGCTGGGTCCGTTGCTGGAGCAGACGATCAGGGCGGTCCGGCAGGCGGGGGAGGGTGAGGCCTTCGACCGGTTCGTGGCGCAGACCGCTCCGTTTGTGAGGAAGATGGCCGAGACGGCCGACCTGATGCTCGCCGTGGTCGATGCGGAGAAGAAGTTCTTCGTGGAGACGGAGGTCGGCAAGCGTACGGCGTTGGCCATGTTCAACTTCATGATTGCCGAGTTCGCTGTCGCCGCGGCGATGTGGTTCTGGAATCCGGTGGGGGCGGCGGCGCACGTCGCGCAGACGCGGACGATCATTCAGGCGATTCTGCGGTCGGCGTTGGTGCGGTCGGCGGCGAGTGGCACGGCGATGCAGATGTTGTTCATGCCGGGTTCTGCGTTGCTGGCCGAGGTGTCGATGATGACCGATGGTCTGCAGCCGGGGGTGAACTGGTCGACGGTCGGTAAGCAGGCGGCGTTCGCGGGGGCGGTGGCGTTCCTCGGCACGGTGGGCGGGCCGGCGTTGGGCAGGGCCGCTGGTGTTGTCGCGGGCGCGGTCGGCAAGCTGGGCGTGTCGGATGCCACCAAGCATCTGCTGACCGATGTGCTGTCGCGGCCGGTGACGGAGACCCTCGGGGAGGGGCTGTTCGGTATCGGTGCCAGCTTGATGGTCGAGGGGTACTGGGACCCCAATAATCTTGGTGCGGATCTTCTGTCCGGGGCGATTTCGGGGGCGGGCGGGGCGGCCGCGAGCGGGCTCGGGCTGGTCGTGAGTCGCGCCGTGATGCAGCCTCGGGTGCAGGTGCCTCACCTCGCGTTCACGCCGGACGGTAAGCCGGTCCTGCCGGTGGGGCCGACACCGGTGGGTGGGGACACGTCCACCGGGTACGAGGCTGGGGTCGACGACCCGAAGCCTGCGGTGACCGGCTGGCAGACCCCGCCGCCCCCGCCGCCGCTGCTGCCGGCAGCGAACCTGCCCACGCCGAAGCTGGACCTGCCCGCGCCGCACCTGGACCTGTCGGTGCCGTCGTGGTCGGTGCCGTCGTGGTCGATGCCGGCTGCGCCGGTGCCGGCGTGGGTCGCGGCAGCGGGTGGGCCGGTGGTGGAGCAGTGGCAGCGGTTCCAGCAGGATCTGGCGGACCGCTACGGTGGGTTGTTGGCCGGGACGGGGCCGGCGCGGCAGTTCCTGGCCGCGCTTCCGGTGCCGGTCGAGCGGGTGTTCACCGAGTGGGCCGACGCCCGGCAGAACGACCCGGCCGTGCCCGTTTTCCTGTCTCAGGTCGGTCTGCCCGCCACCGCCCTGACCGACCAGTTCCTGTTCGGTGTCCGGGACCGGGCGGTCGCCCAGGTCACCGAAACCCTCGCGGGGCAGGTCCCGGCGGGCGGGCAGATCCCCGCGGCGGTACGCCCCGAGCAGGTCGTCGCGGCGCTGCCCGGGGAGTTCGACCGGCAGGCGTTGCGCTCGATCGCGCACCTGGCCGTCGGGCACCACCTCGACCAGTACTTCACCACGGGCACACCGGCGACCGTCCCCCTGCCAGGCGGCGTCGTCCCGCCAGGCGGCGTCATCCCGCCGGGGGGCGCTGGCGTGCCGGGGGCTGCTGGCGTGCCGGGGGGTTCCGGGGCGGCGACACCACCGTCGGAGGTCGTGCGCGCCGCGGTCGAGCGGCAGGTGCGGGCCCACGTGGACCGCAGCCTCGACGCGATCCTCGGCGCCACCCCCCTACCCGCCACCCCACTACCCGCCGCACCACTGGCCGTGCCGCCCGCCGTGCCGTCGGCTGCGGTGGTCAGGCCCGACGCCGCGCAGGTCAACGCCGTGGCGGACGTGGTCCGGCAGGCGTTCACCGACCTGCCCGCCCGGGTCACGGCCGCGGCCATCCCCGACACCACCGCACCGCACACCACCCCATCCGGCACGGACACCCCGGCACACCGGCCTACCGACCTGCCGCCGGCGCCGGTGACTCCCGAGCAGCACACCGCAGCAGCGACCAGGCAGGCAGAAGATCAGTTCACCGCCCTGGCCCGCAAGTACGGCGTCGCCCCGGCCAACCATGACACCCTCGCCGGAGCCTTCCAACGGGACTGGGTCAACGGATACCACCAGGTACTCGCCCAGGCCACCGGCAACGCCACGCCCGCCACCCCCAGCGCGCCGGGCACGCCGGATGCGGCCGGCGCCTCCAGTACGGTGCCGGGTGGTGTTGCCCCCCGCACCGAAGGCACGCCGAACCACGACCACACCAGCGACAGGACGTCGGTCAGTGACACGTCCGCCTCCGGCGACGACAGCATCTTCAGCCGCGATAACAGGCCCGACGACACCTTCACGGTCAGTGACATGTCCGTCTCCGGTGACGACATGTTCAGCCGCGATGGCAGGCCCGACGACACCTTTACGGTCAGTGACCTCTCCTCAATGGACGAGCCGATCAGCCGCGACCCGGCCAAGCCCGACAGCGGGGACAGGGATCCGTTCAGTGACGTGTCCTCGTCGGCCGACTCGGTCGATGGTGACCCGGTCAGGCGCGATTTCTGGGCCACGAACTCGTTCGGTGACGCCTCTTCGCGAGACGGGTTGATCAATGGGACCCCGGTCAAGCGCGACAGCGGGGACAGGGATCCGTTCAGTGACGTGTCCTCGTTGGGCGACTCGGCCGGTGGTGACCCGGCCGGACGCGGCGAGCCGGCCAGCACGGCACCGGAGCCGGCGGTCGCGGCGACCGGGCAGGCCGCCGCGGCGGCCGAGTCCGCGCGGCGGGTCGCCGACTGGATCGATCAGACACCGGTGGCCCCCGACAGCCGCGACCCGTGGTGGTGGTGCGTCCAGGCCACCCTCGACGCCTACACCACCGCCTACGGACGGCCCAGCAACCGGGCGGTATCCGACGACCGGATCCTCGGACCCGACGGCCGACTCGCCCCCACCACGAGCTGGCCGCAACTCCTGGACATCCTCGACGCCACACCCGAACGCGTCACCCACCCCGACGGAGTCACACCAGAAGACGTACTCGCCGCGCTCAGGGCGGCACCGGGCTCGATGGTCGTGGTCAAAGCCGCGCCACCCAACGAACCACAACACGTGTTCGCCCTCCACAGCCAACCACAACCATCCGGACCACCGACCATCAAGGTGCGCGACGGCCTGGTGCCCGGCGCCGAGGACCGACCCGAACCATCCGATCCGGTACGCGACCCGTGGTTGCGGCACCTGTTCGCGTCGAGCACCCGACTCGCCGCGTTCGACAACACCGGACGACCCACCACCATCACCAACCTCCTTCCCGACCGCACCACCGCACACCCGCAGCCGACCACCACGACCAGCATCGACCCCAGCGCCATCCTGCTCGCCTCCACCACCCCACCCCGCGGCCCGTCCCAAGCCATGCAGGCGGACACCACCTCCCCGTCGGACCCGGTCTCTGATTCGTTGCCGGGCCGGCCGGCGGCGATGGAGTGGCACCCCCCGGCGGACGCTGGCTCTGACGCAGGCGGGCAGCTGTCGGACGGCGATGGTTACGCCGTGCCACCAGGATTCCCCGGTTACGAGTCGGGGGTTTCTGACGCGCCGTTGAATCCCGGCGGTGGTGAGCCACCGACCGGCGCCGGGCGGGTTGTTGTGATGGAGGTGGACGCCGAACCGCGGACGCCGGTGCCACCGTCGGCGACGACGGCCCTGGCCCCGCCCGAGATCGTGGCATCCCGGGCGTGGGATGGCTTCTTCCAGCGGGTGCTGGACAGGGCGGGGGGCCAGGTGGCGGAGACGCTCGGTCTGGCGACGGTGGAGGTTGATGATGTCCGCCACTATCTGGCCATCGAGCTTGACCGGATCGTTCAGCGTACGGATCTCCGGCAGCGTCTGCAGTTGTCCAGTCCTTCCTTGGAGGTGTTGCGGCAGGCGTTGGATTCCAGGGGGAGGTCTGTGCCCGGCCTGACGCAGGTTTTGCCGCATCTGGTCCTGGAGGCGTTCGGGATCAATTTCGCGGTGTCCGGCAGCGAGACCGTCAGGCACGATCAGGGTGCTGGCCCTGCTGGTGCCGGCACCGGTCAGGGGCGCCTGCGTCGGTCTGCGGGCCGGGGACCGGCGGCAGCGCACGGCGGCCCGACTCCGGTGAGTTCGGCTCCGAGTCGATGGTCCAGGATGCAGGCGCTCGGGCGGGACTTCCAGCTGATGTGGCAGCCGGGTGGACGGCGGGGGACCCGCCGCAGCTGACCGGCGGGTACACCAAAGAGGTTCGGCTCAACGGGGATGGGCGGCTGACGATCACGGTGGGCGGCAAGAAGTCGGTTGCTGGTGTGGCCGCTGCGGGCCAGATGGCGACGGTCTGGTTCGGCCGCCGCCGCACGGACGGGTCGCCTGAGGGTGAGCCGGCCGCGTGGATCAAGGTCGAGAGCCTGAAGGACCGGGACGGCAGCCCGTTCTGGCGGTGGCTGGACCCGGCCCCCACCGAGGACGACCTGAAGAGGCTGAAGACCTACAAGCCCCAGACCGTGTATGCGGACGGGTGGACGGAAGGGAGCCCGCGGCAGCTGACCGGCGGGTACACCAAAGAAATCCAGGTCGAGGGGCGAGGGCGGCTGACGATCACGGTGAGCGGCAAGACGCCGGTTGCTGGTGTGGCCGCTGCGGACCAGATGGCGACGGTCTGGTTCGGCCGCCGCCGCACGGACGGGTCGCCTGCGGGTGAGCCGGCCGCGTGGATCAAGGTCGAGAGCCTGGACGACCGGGACGGCGGCCCGTTCTGGCGGTGGCTGGACCCGGCCCCCACCGAGAACGACCTGAAGAGGCTGAAGACCTACAAGCCCCAGACCGTGCATGCGGCCGAGTGGACGGCGGGGGACCCGCCGCAGCTGACCGGCGGGTACACCAAAGAGCTTCGGCTCAACGAGCGAGGGCAGCTGACGATCAGGCTAAGCGGCAAGAAGCCGGTTGCTGGTGTGGCCGCTGCGGGCCAGATGGCGACGGTCTGGTTCGGTCGCACGGACGGGTTGCCTGAGGGTGAGCCGGCCGCGTGGATCAAGGTCGAGAGACTGAACGACCGGGACGGCAGCCCGTTCTGGCGGTGGCTGGACCCGGCCCCCACCGAGAACGACCTGAAGAGGCTGAAGAACTACAAGCCCCAGACCGTACATGCGGACGGGTGGACGGAAGGGAACCCGCGGCAGCTGACCGGCGGGTACACCAAAAAGGTTCCGCTCGACGGGCGAGGGCGGCTGACGATCAAGTTGGGCGGCAAGGCGCCGATTATCGGTGTGGTCGCTGCGGACCGGGAGGCGACGGTCTGGTTCGGTCGCACGGACGGGTTGCCTGAGGGTGAGCCGGCTGCGTGGATCGAGGTCGAGAGCCTGAACGACCGGAAGGGTGGCCCGTTCTGGCGGTGGCTGGACCCGGCCCCCACCGAGGGCGACCTGGACAGGCTGCGGACCTACGAGTACCAGCCCGTGAATGCGGGCGGGGGGACGGCGGGGGACCCGCCGCTGCTGACCGGTGGGTCCAGCGACAATGCCGCGGCGGTGGCACCCGCGTCAACCGGATCCGTGGGCGTGGCATACCGGGCGGCGCGGGACGACGCGGTAGATGTCCCCGGACCCAACACAGACGATCCGATCCCACCGGTCGCCGGGTCGTGGGCCCGTCCGGTGGTCGGGATTCCGGCGCAGGGCCAGCAGCGGCCGGGGGTGGCGAGCGTGCAGGTCGACCGGGGGCAACCGGCAGTGCGGACTCCGACGGCCGCCCCCGCGCCGCAGCAGCCGCAGCCGCAGCCGCAGCCGCCGCCGCAGCCGCAGCCGCCGCCGCAGCAGCCGCAGCCGCAGCCGCTGGAGCGTGGGCCGGAGGCGGCCGGGGAGGCTGGCGTTACGCAGAGATCAGTCGGCGCGTTCTGGGATGTTGTGGTGGACAGGTCGTCGTTGGTGTCTGTGCAGCGGCCGGCCGTCGCGTCGGTGGCCGGTCCGGATCTGATGTTGCCGGTGCCGGCTGACGGGTACTGCATGCTGTACGCCTTCATCGCGACGGATCCGATCGGGGTGCGTGATGTGTTGCATCCGCGTCTGTCGGTGGACTTGGCCCGGTTTTTGTCCGATCCCGGTCGGGTGCGTGCCAGTGTGGTGGGGCTGGTCGGGTCGGAGGTGCCCCGGGAGTCTGCGCTGGCGCGGGTGAGCGCGTTGTTGCAGGGCCACGTCCGGGGGTACCTGGACAGTAACGCCGGGCGGTTGCCCGCGGATGTGACCAGGCAGCGGATCAACTTCCGGGAAGAGCGTGTGCGGCAGGTGGCGGCCCTGCACGACCACCAGCAGGTGCTGGATTGGTTGCGTTATCTTGACAGCCCTTACGTCACCGAAGCGAGCATGCTGCCTGCGGCCGTGATCGCGCACCGGTACCAGGCGGTGCGTGCCGAGGCGATGCTGTCCGGCGGGCCGCTGGGCCTCGGCGAGGCGACGGACGCGCCGCAGCGGCAACTGGACTTCCTCAACCGGCACGGCCAGGGCTTCCCGGTGGACGTCCTGGAACCGGGCACGGCCCGTGACTTCTTGGTCGTCGTGTTGAGCGAGTCCGACCGTCAGCTCGACCCCGACGAGCTGGCGGTGGTCCGAGCGGCGGTGGACAACTGGAAACAGCAGTGGGGCGCCCCGGTCGGGGAGTTTTTCGGCCCTCTGCTGGCCCACGCGACCGGCCGCCGGGTCACCATCTGGCGGGAATCCGGGTGGGGGGCGCCACCGATGGTGAGCGCCGAGTACGGTCCGGCCGCCGGCCGGCCGGTCGACCTGTACCACGTCGCGGCCGACCCGAACAATCCGACCGTCGTCAACCACTACAACGCGGCCGCGGTCCATGACGGTCGACAGGGCGCCGGGGTTTCCCCTGCGACGTCCGCGCCGGTCGACCCCCAGCCGCGGCAGGTGCAGGTCGGTCAGGGGCCGCCGGCAGCGCGGACCTCGTCGCCTGCCCGACTGACGGCCACCATCAGGTCGCGGCCCCACCCCGACCAACCAGAAAACCCGGAACCACGCACACCGCTGGAGCGGCGTCACCTCGATAAGGTACGGACCGAGATTATCTGGGCCACGCCCGAGGAAGTGTCAGCCGAACAAGACGTTGTGCTGATGCGAGAGATCACAGACAGCGTCCAACCAGTCCCGGGAATGGACGACGCTTTTCCCTGGCGTGACGATGACGACCCGCGCGGACGGGTCTATGCGCCCTTCGCCGACGAGAACGGCCAGGTGCACCCCGTCGTCCGCGCCAACGCCGACCGCATCACCGCCAGCATGGACTCGGGCAAACAGACCTTGAAGAACATCGCCAACAACCCGGAAGACCCCCGGCTACCCCGCGTACCGGACGAGGAGTGGGAGCGCCTGTGGCCCCTGCTCGATCAGATGGTCGCAGCGGAGGTGCGCCGACTGGTCCTCGGCGAATCATTGGAAAACCCGCGAGTCAAAGTCCTCCCCATGACCAAAGACCACCTGAAGGATCACGAACGCGGACACGACAGACTCGAAGGCAGGTTGGGATTGGTCCTGGACGACGCCTTCGTGCGGCGGTTCCTCATGGAAATGCTCGGCCCGTACCTCGGCGCCGTATTCGAAGATCAGCAACGAGAAGCAGTCTGGAAACAAACCTACCGGCTGTACCCAGCCTATACGATGAACGTCGAAACCTCCCGCCCTCTCGCCAATAGCCGTCGGTCTCGCGGTCGGCGACTTGTGCCTCCACGACATCGCAAGCGCGACATTTTCATGAGCGCCGAAGGCTTCGCAAACTCCATTGCTTTCGCCAACACCGCACTCAAACCCGGCACCCTGGAACCCGACACCTACCGCACCAACGCGGTGTTCCTGCAATACACCATCAGGATCCCCGACAGCAACAACAACATCCGCCGACAACCGATCAAAATATTGTTCGCTATGGACAACCTGTTCGACCGTGACATCAACCCCTATCGCATCGTCATCCCCGACTACGGCCCTCTCTATTTCAAGGGGAAAGACCCGGAGAAGAATTTCCCACCCATCAAACGAGAACCCGACACCACGCCCCGCCGACCTGAACAGGGCCCCGGCGTTCCGTTCGGGTGAAGATCATCGGGTTAGGGGTTCGAGTCCCTTCGGGGGCGCGCTTTTATCTGACGAGGGAAGATAGCTGATTGGCTATCTTGCCTGTCGTTGTGTGAGTCACATGTGAGTCACGGCTGTGGCTCACGTTCGGTGGCTCGCCGGACGCTGCTGAGCTGGTCAGTACACCCCGAACGGCAACTACGACTCCGGCCCCAGCGCCTACAACGCCTCGGGCCTCGTGACGGCGGCCGGATCGGGGCGGACGAGCCTGTGCTGATCCTGTCGCCCGCCACCTGTCGCAGGCGGCGGTGGGCAACATCTGGCTGATCTGGACCCACGTTTCCGGGGTGGCATGGAGGTCAACCTGCCTGGCCGGCGCGGCTGGGACGGTCTACAGCTCGCCGAGGATGCGGGCGCGCTGTTGGGCGTGCTCGGCGTCGGTGATCAGCCCCTGCCGGTGGAGGTCGGCGAGCTGTCGGAGCCGGTCGGTGATCGTGGAGGCGGGTTCGGTTGTCGGGGTGGCGTGGGGATGCGTTGCACGGTTGTCGGGATTCACCCCGACAACCTCGGTGGGGGTGATCCAGCCGCCCGGAGGCGGTGGGGCGCCGACGGTGGCGGCGATCTCCCAGAAACGTCGAGGCTGGTGTCGCGGCCGGCGGCGGTGGTGAGGTGGCGCAGGGTGTCCGGATCGCAGTCGAGTACGCGGGTCAGGCTGGCGATATGCAGATCGGCCAGAAGGGTTCGGCCGGCGAGGGCGTCCATCATCACCGTGGTGTCGATGTTGGCGCGGGCGGCGAGTTCGGTGGGAGAGACCCCGGCGAACTCGGCGTAGACGCACAGGTATCGGGCCAGGGCCCGCCGGGCGGGCGGCGCCTGCGGGTCGATGGTGGCGACCAGGTGCCCGAAGCGGATCCTCCGTCGCGCGGTCGGCAGCTCCGGAAGGTCTATGACGGGCTTCGCCCGCAGGCCCGGGGCGGCGATGAGTTCGAGCGTCACGCACTGGCGGGCGTATTCCTCCCGGATCGTGGCGACCTCCGCGGCGACCGTGCGGACCTTGAGCAGTTCCTCGCGTGTCTGGTGGAACTGCTGCTCCAGCTGGTTGGCGCGGCGCATCTCGTTCTGCCGGCCGTTCTCCACCCGGCGCAGGTTGTCCAGGTACCGGTCGGTGTCTTCCCGGAGGCGGTCCTGCAGGCGGGCGATCCTGCGTTGCAGGCTGGGGATGGTCGGGCCGCTGTCGGGCACGTTGCGTAGCGCGGGCTTGCCCGCTGGCCTGCTGACCGGGCCGGTGTAGCCGTCGGGCAGCTGGCCGCGGGCGCACTGGTACCAGCCGGCGGCCAGGACACGGATGCTCGAGGTGTCGCAGCTGTCCGGGAGGCAGGCGATGATCAGCTCGACCATTTCCCACGTAGGTCCGAGGCGGTAGCGGCTGAGCTGTTCGGACAGCTTCTGCCGGCTCAGGCCGGGAAAGTGCAGGCCGCGCATGCGGGCGTTGCGCAGGATCTGGGGCTGGCCGTTCAGGCCCAGATAGTCGTCGATGAGGCTGCGGACGTAGAGGGTGTACTCGGCCGCGTCGGGGTTGGCGCACCGGCGGCGGATCGTGGACTCGTCCACCGCGTAGGGGCGGCTGTTGCGGCTCACGGGGCGGTGCCCGGTACTCATGCGATCGTCCTTGAGGCACGAGGGGCGAGCCAGACAACGGTCGATGTTGTCGGGAGTCTGTCTGGACCCTCTTTCCCGACGCAAGGGATGCCGGGAAGAGTCATCCATGCCGATCAACGCTGACTGCCTGGTCGGTCAGGGTGCTCCGCGCCGCTCGGTTGGCCGCCTGATCAGCACGGAGCACCCGCCATCTATACATGATGCGAGAGAGCGGTGACAGTGTGAAGCACTCCGGGAGATCCGCGATGTGACCGCAACAGTTCTGTCCGCAGCCCGACGCCCCGGTGTCCTCGTCGCCGCCGCCATGGCCAGTATCGGCGTCATCACCGCAGTGCGGCAGAGCCAA
Organism: Micromonospora olivasterospora; assembly: GCF_007830265.1. Taxonomy (NCBI): domain Bacteria; kingdom Bacillati; phylum Actinomycetota; class Actinomycetes; order Micromonosporales; family Micromonosporaceae; genus Micromonospora; species Micromonospora olivasterospora. The sequence goes on along the minus strand of NZ_VLKE01000001.1, from coordinate 6,670,588 downwards.
CTGGCCAGACGTCCTCGTCGCCGACCCTGGTAGGGCTGTTCGGCGGCTCTGCCCCGCCGACCAGGTCAAGCCAGCCGCGGTCGAAGCCATGCGCGAGGTCGGCATCGACATCACGTACCAGATCCCCAAGCCCCTCGAGTACGAGACCGCGGAGTCGCTGGACCCGATCGCGAATCTCGTCACGGATTGGGGGGCGTGCCGCTGCCATCCGACAAGCCGGTGCAAGCCCGCAAGCCCAACTGGTGCCACTGCACCGAATGTTGTTCGACGCCTGCTGTTGTTACGTCGCTGGCGATGGGCGGGCAAGGGTCAAGGCCGGGTAGTTAGGGCGTTGCGGCTGCTGTCAAGCGGGGTTTGCGGGGTTTGCGGGGTGGGGATGGTGTGGGTGGTGGGAGTGGTTCGGTGGTGTCGTCGTGGATGGTGATGGCGAGGTTGGTGATCTTCTGGTTGGTGGTGGGTCTGCCGGGTGGGTGTTTGGCGTAGCGGGACAGTGGTGATTTGACGCGGCGGGTGCTGGTGCGTGCTCGGCGTGGTGGGAGGAGTTCAGCGAGGACGGCGCGGCCGATAGCGCCGGTGAGGTCGGTGTTCTCGGGCAGGACGTCGGCGGCGTTGGTGAGTTGTTCCCGGGCGGTGTGCAGGGCGATGGTGAAGCTGGCCCGGTCGGGGTCGGTCCCGGGCCGGGTTTCGGTGGCGTGGACCATCGCGGTGCGCAGCGCCTGGTAGACGGTCAGCAGTGCCCACAGTTCCTGCTGGATGCCGGTCGGGTCGCCGGAGCGCAGGATTCGTCCGTGCAGGATGGTGTGGCGCAGGGCGTAGTACGCCGATTCGTGTTCCCAGCGCTGGTGATAGAGCTCGACCAGGCGGTGTGCCGGGTGCCGGCGGGGGTCGCGCAGGGAGGTGACGAGGCGGTAGACGCCGGTGTAGGTGGTGGCGTCGGCGCAGGTGACGGTGACGGTGGCGTCGATGACCCGGACGGGGACGTGGTTGAGGACGCTCAGGTATGAGCCGTCGTCGAGGCGGGCCAGGACCGGCAGGCGGCGGTTGCCGCGCAGCCGGCCCAGGAATTGGGCGCCGGTGCCGGCGACCGCGGTCAGGAACATGTTGGAGTCGAAGCCCTTGTCCCACAGCACGAGCATGCCGGCATCCAGCAGATGCAGCAGTTTGCTGGCGTAGCTGGTCTCGCCCTCGGCGGTCGGTCCGAACACCGCACCGAGCATGCCGCGGGTGCCGGTCTCGACCAGCGTCATCAACTCCACCGCCGGGTAGCCGTTTCCGGTGCGTTTGCCGAGCCAGGCACGGTTGCGGGCGGTGTCGGCGGTGCGTTGGGAGGTACAACCGTCGAAGGACACCGTGCGATAGCGGCCGAACCGCACCCCGGGAGTGTGTGGCTGCGCGAGAGGCCCGGCGAGGACCTCGAAGAGGGCCTTCACCGGAGCGGGACCGACGCGGCGGCGCAGGTCACGTAGCCCTTTACCCGATGGGACGACCACGACCAGCCCCACCAGCCCGGCGATCATCTTGGCCCAGACCCGCCGGTAGCCGACCTCCGGGAACAGGCACATCGCCAGCACGAAGTACACCCCGACCCGGGACGGCAGGTTCCGTAGTCTTGCCTGCACCGTACCGGTCTCGGCCAGCACCGCATCGACGAGTTCAAAGGGCACGATCGAGGTGAGTTCCCCGAGATGGCCCGGGGCGAACACTCCCGCCGCGACCCGGACAGTGCGGGTGATGGCGGCCACAGTGCGGGACAGGGCAGAATGATCCGGCAACGGAACTCCCGGGCAGAAACGGTGGATCTTGGTCGACCGCCAGTTCTACCGGAGTTCCGTTGCTTTTACCGCCCCCGGGCCCATCGGCTTGACAGCCACGCCCGCCGCCTAAGGGTCTGCCGAGAAATAAGTAGAGGTTTTCCTGTCCGGGCCGTGTTGGATGTGGTATGGCCGTGACGGTGGAAACCGAACAAATGCTGGCGGCGAAGTTCGAAGCGATCTTTCCGCATCTGGATGAGCGGCAGCGTCGCCTGCTGATGGGCGCTGAGGCGCGGGCGTTGGGGCACGGCGGGATCCGGGCGGTGGCCCGGGCTGCCGGGGTCGCCGAGAACACGGTCTCTCGCGGCGTGTCCGACTTGGACGCGGGCGATCCCCCTTTGGGTAGGGCACGCCGCCTGGGCGGAGGCCGCAGAAGCCTGTCCGAGACGGATCCGGGGTTGCGCCCGGCGTTGCTGGCTCTGGTCGAGCCGGACGAGCGGGGCGATCCGATGTCGCCTCTGCGGTGGACGACCAAGTCGACCCGCACCCTCGCCGCGGAGTTGACCCGTCAGGGCCACCCGGTGGGCGCCGACACCGTGGCCGACCTGCTGCGGTCCGACGGGTTCAGCCTGCAGGCCAACGCCAAGACCATCGAGGGTAAGCAGCATCCGGACCGCGACGCGCAGTTCCGCTACATCAACGACCAGGTCAGAGACCATCAGGACACCGGTGACCCGGTCGTCAGCGTGGACACCAAGAAGAAGGAACTGGTCGGCCCGTTCGCCAACGCCGGCCGCCAGTGGCGGCCGGCCGGTGAACCGGTCGCTACCCGCACTCACGACTTCCCCGACAGCGAGCTGGGCAAGGCGGTGCCTTACGGCATCTACGACCTGGCCGCCAACACCGGCTGGGTCAACGTCGGCACCGACCACGACACCGCCGCGTTCGCCGTGGAGTCGATCCGCCGTTGGTGGAACAGCATCGGCTCCAGCGACTATCCGCACGCCAGGCGGCTGCTGATCACCGCGGACGCGGGTGGCTCCAACGGCTACCGCACCCGCGCCTGGAAAGCGGAACTGGCCGCCCTCGCCGTGCAGACAGGGCTGGACATCACCGTGTGCCACTTCCCACCCGGCACCTCAAAGTGGAACAAGGTCGAACACCGGCTGTTCTCCCACATCACCATGAACTGGCGGGGCCGGCCGCTGACCAGCCATGACGTGATCGTGCAGAGCATCGCCGCCACCACGACCCGCACCGGCCTACGCGTACACGCCGCCCTCGACACCAACACCTACGACACCGGCGTACGCCTCAGCGACCGACAACACGACGCGCTACCGCTGAGCCGCCACGACTGGCACGGTGAGTGGAACTACACCCTGCACCCCGAGGAATACGAACAGGTCAACAACGCCCCCGACCCGTTCGACCAGCCCAGCCCCGACCTGGCCTGGCTAGCGCATCCGGCCCTGACCGGACTACCCCCCGACGAGTGGGACGCACTGATCACCACCCTGATGACACTGCACGACCAGCAGCGGGAAACACGCCTGAACAAGCGACGCGGTCACCGTCCCCGACTGACCGCGCCCGGCACCGGCCGCCGCCCCGTCCTCACCCTCGCCGACCGGCTCATCGCCGCCATCCTGCACCACCGACTCGCCCTGTCCCAGGTCGCCGTCGCCGCCCTGTTCAGCGTCCGACCCGAAACAATCAACAGGCGGATACGCGAGACCCGGCAACTCCTGCAACAGGCGGGACACAGCATCCAACCCGGCCCACAGCGACTCGCCACCCTAAACGACCTCTACACCCTCGCCACCACAGAAGGCATCACCACCCCGCCAGAGCCCAAAGCCGCGTGTTGATGATCTGCAGCCCCTAACTACCCGGCCTTGGGGCAAGGGTCGCGGTCAGCAGCACCACGGCGAGAATCTGAGCGGCGCCCAGGACGGTGACGAGTAGTGGCAGGGATTGGCTGTAGAGGGCTCCAGCGAATCCGCCGCCGGCCAGTGCGGCCACGCCTTGCACGGCGGCGAACACGCCGTACGCGGTGGCGCGTCGGTTCGGTGGGACCAGGTCGGCAACCAGGGCCTTGACGGTGGAGTCCTGCACACCGACAGCCGCGCCCCAGAGCACCGTCCCGGCGATGATGCTGATGCCGCTGTGGGACAGGGCCAGCGCGGGCACCGCTGCTGCGAGGGCGGGCAGCGCGTACAGCACTCCCGCGCCCCAGCGGTCATACAGGTGCCCACTGGCCAACGCGGTGACCGCGGCGGCGGCCATCGCCCCGGCGTACAGGATCGGCACCGCCGCGACGGCGATCAATCCGGTCTGGCTGGCGTGATACGAGATCAGCCCGAACGTGACCAGCCCGGCTGTCGAGGCCGCGGCGGAGCCGGCGAACCAGAAGAAGCGGCGGGGAAGGTCAATGCCCAGCCACAGCAGCTGCGGGCCGTTGCGCGTGGACGTTGCGCGGACCCAACCGCCGGGGCGGAGTCGCGTTCGACGGCTTCCGGATCCGGCACCCGCCGTCCGGGCGGCGGCCCCAGAGGGGGCGGTTTCTGGGGGTCCTCGCAACACCTGATGGCTTAGAGACCGTCGGGTAACCAGCTCCGAGCGTTCTGTTACGGGGAGACACGTCGATGCCAGGTGCTCGACAAATAGATCATCCCCGCCATGATCGCGTTGTGTGCGCAACTGCAACTGTGGCGGGGATGACGCCCGTTCATGCTATCCGTCGAGCTTGACCGATGCGATGTGGGCGATCCTCGCGCCCTTGATGCCGGTACGCGACCTGCGTAAAGGCGGCCGGCCGCGCAAGTGGGGAGATCGGCTGATCCTGGATTCGATCTTCTATGTGCTGCGGTCGGGCTGTCCGTGGCGGATGATGCCGCGGGATCTGGCGCCACCGGACGCGGCACATCGCTGGTTCACGACGTGGCGGAAGAACGGAACGTGGGACGCGATCCACGACGAGCTTCGCCGGCAGGTGCGGGTAGCGGCCGGTCGTGAGCCGGAGCCGACAGCGGCGGTGCTGGACGCCCAGTCCATCAAATCCAGTGAGGGCGGCGAATGCCGTGGGTTCGACATGGGCAAGAAGACCACCGGCCGCAAGCGGCACCTGGTCGTGGACACGATGGGGCTGATCCTGGTCGTGATGGTCACCTCCGCCTCGGTCAACGACCGTCCCGGTGGCCGGCGGATCCTGGCGCGGCTGGCCGAGGCGTTCACCACCATCGCCCTCGTGTGGGCCGACGGCGGCTACGCCAACAGCATCGACTCCACTCTGCTGACCTGGGCGAAAGAGCAGCTCGGCATCCTGGTGGAGATCGTCAAGCGCAACGACGACGTCAAGGGCTTCAAGGTCCTACCGCGCCGGTGGGTGGTAGAGAGGACGCTGGGTTGGCTGGTCCGTAACCGACGCCTGGCCCGGGACTACGAACGGCTGACCGTCAACTCAGAGTACGGCAGCCGCCAGTTGCTAGCTGACCAGGGTGTAGTCCCGGTTCAGCCGTGTGCGTTGGTGGAACCAGCGGGCGCGGGCCTGGTGACGGCGTCGCCAGTTGAGCCAGTGCGTGGCGTGGCCGGGTGGTTTCGGATGCTGGAGGGCGTTGGCGAGTAGTCGTTTGACCTCGGGGACGGTCAGCGGGATCATTCCGGGCTCGGGTGGCGGCGGCTGGTCCGGTGTGCTTGGCGGCGGTGCCTGGGTGTCGGTGCGGTCGGCGAGGTGGGCGGCGGTGACCGCGCAGACCGCGAGGGCGGCCATGACCAGCACGGTGTGCCGCTGGATCGCGGTGTAGAGCCTCGCTTGGCACTGATCCAGGCCGAAGTGGTCCTTGCTGAACTCGAAATCTTCCTCGACCGGCCAGCGCAGCCCGGCAGCGCGGATCAGCCTCGTCTTGGTCAGGATCTGCCCCTCGGGCACATGGCAGTAGTGGAAGGCCAGTTCACCGCTGCGCAGGTGACGGCGGATGAGCAGATGATGGCGGGGCGAGGCGGTGGCGATCCACGCCCAGGCATACCAGCGCTGTCCCTTCGACCCGGTACCGGCCGAGCGGACCTCCCACCGACGCTTGTCCTTGACCAGCAGCGTGACGGCCTGTGCGCAGGTCAGTTTCGCTTCGGAGGGCAGGTCGATCATGAAGGTGGCAGCGACCCGCAGCACGTACGCCTGCCCGTGCTGCTCGAAGAACTCCCGTAGTTGTGTGCAGTTGCCGTACACCTCGTCGCCGCAGGCGAAGTCGAATACCAGGCCGTCGGCGAACGCATCAGCACAGATATCGATGGCCAGCTGGCCCTTGGTGCGGAACTCCACCTCCGGCGGCAGTCCCATACCGGCCGAGGCCCGGGGGTCGGTGATGTGCTCGGCCGGGATCCACTGACGCGCCCCGATCAACGCGTGCCCCGTCTTCTCCCGAACGTAGGACAGGTGCACCGTGTTGATCCCGTTCGCGACCCGGCCCGCGCACCCCATGTACTGCCGCTTCACCCCGCACGTCGCCTTGCCCTGCTTGGGCTGGCCCGTCTCGTCCAACGCGCCGACGACCAGGCCACGCCGCCGCCGACGGCGCGCCGCCTCGTCCAGACCCGCAGCGGCGAACCGCCGGACCTGGCTCATCGCGGCCGTCGTGTCCCACACCGCCCGGTTCAGCAGCCGCTGCGTGCGGTCCGGCGTGGCGTCCCCGACCTGCTCGGCGATGGTCCACCCGTTGCGCTTCGGCACCTGGCTGACCAGCGCCGATATGTATCTTCCCGCGTGCTGCCACGTCTGCGTTCGGGCGAAGCACGACCGCAGCCGCTGCAACAGCCCGGCCCGTTCCCGCACCGCGCGCCCAGCCGCTACCCTGGCAACCGCAGCCGCCTTCGATCTTGTAGTCCTCACAAACACATGATCGACAGGCGGCTGCGTCCACGTTGCACGCCCCCACCGCGTCCCGCGAGGTCAGACCACCAATGGCGGCTGCCGTACAGAGGCCATGATCAAGGTAGCGATGATTCGACTCATGACGATACGCCTGGCCGGTCAAACGATCCGCTGGGCCAACGCCACCGAGCGCGAAGCCGCCCAACGCATCAACGTCGAGCGACTTCTCGCCACGTAGTCACCCGGTTACCCGACGGTCTCTTAGAGGCCGCGCAGAATGGCGAGGTGGGGCAGGCGTGTCTGAACGAGTGCAGGCACAGGATCCATGATCATGAAGGTGCTTACGCCTCGTGATCACCGGGAGATCCTGTGCCTGCTATCCCAGCATGGCTGATCGAGCCACTGTGGGTCCAGTTCACCGCGCTGCTACCTGACCGGCCGACGTACGCCCCGACGCATCCGTTGGGCTGTCACCGCAGGCGGGTCGATGACCGGATCGTGTTCGACAAGCTGATTCAGGTGCTGCGGTTCGGGTGCTCCTACGAGGCGATCGCCGATGCCACCTGCTCGGCCGCCACGATCCGGGGCCGTCGTGACGAGTGGATCCGCCTCGGGGTCTTCACCCAGCTCAAGCAGATCGCGGTGGACGCCTACGACCGGCTTGTCGGCCTGGTACTGAACGACATCGCCGTGGACGGCTGTATCACCAAAGCACCCGGCGGAGGCGAGTGCGCCGGGCAGGCCGTTGGTGTTCTCGTTCGATCCGCGCTGCCAGGGCGAGTGCGGGTCGCAGAAGTAGACGGGCACCCCGGTGGCGACGGTGAACTGCTTGTGCGAAGCTACGCTCGACGCGTGGACGTATCTGAAGCAGCGCCATGACGACCGGGAGGCTGCCCCGGCGGTGGCGCACGCTTCTGGTGCTCGCGTCCGTAGCGGCGACCGTGCCGGTGCTGGCATGCCCCGCGAGCCCTCTCACGCTGACGGCCGCCCTGGTCTTGACGGTGGCGCAGGCGGCGGCCCTGTGGTGGCTCGACCGCCATCCCCGCCGGGGCACCGCGGTGGTGCTGCTGGCCAGTGCGGGGTTGCAGCTGATGTTCCCGTTGTTTGGCCCGAACATCGCCTTCGTGGTGCTGTGCACCCACGCGTGGCTGCGACCGGCCGCCGAGACTTTGTGGATTCTCGGGTTCGCGGTGGTCTGCGTCGGTGGTCCGGCGGTGCTGCACGGGGGCTGGACGACGGCGGCGTTGTGGGTGGGCGCGGTGCTGCTGGCCTGGAGTTGGGGCGCGCTGGCGCGGGCCCGCGGCGAGCGTCGGGTGGCCGAGCGGCGGCAGGTGGTGTTGGAGGAGCGCGCCCGCATCGCCCGGGACCTGCACGACGTGCTCGCCCACACGGTGTCGGTGATGGTGGTGCAGGCGGCCGCGGCCGACGACGTCTTCGAGTCGGATCCGCAACGGGCGCGCGAGGCGCTGCGGCGCACCGAGGAGGCCGGGCGGCAGGCGCTGACCGAGCTGCGCGGCTTCCTGCGCACGGTCCGGGCGGACGACGAGGCGGACGAGGGCCCGGACCGCGGGGCTCCGCAACCGACGCTGGCCGACCTGCCTCGGCTGATCGAGATGATGGGCGCGACCGGCCTGCGGGTGGCCCTGATGTGCGACGGTGACGGCGAGGTGCCGTTGGGAGTACAGGTGGGCGCGTACCGGATCGTGCAGGAGGCGCTGACCAACACCTTGCGGCACGCGGGCGCGTCGGCGGCGGAGGTGCTGGTGCGGGTCGACGAGTCGGAGGTGCGGGTGCGGATCACCGACGACGGCCGGGGGCCGGCCGGGGGTTGCGGCAGCGGCCACGGACTGGTCGGCATGCGGGAACGGGCCTCGCTGCTGGGTGGCACGCTGCAGGCCGGGCCACGGCCGGGCTGCGCCGGCTTCGAGGTGCAGGCCCGGCTTCCCGTACGGGAGACGTCGTGACCATCAAGGTGCTGATCGCCGACGACCAGGCGCTCGTGCGTGCCGGTTTCCGGATGATCCTCGAGTCCCGCGACGACATCGAGGTGGTCGGCGAAGCCGGCGACGGCGAGCAGGCGATCCGGCTGGCCGGGCAGACCCGGCCCGACGTGGTGCTGATGGACGTACGGATGCCGGGGCTTGACGGGGTCTGCGCCACGGCCCGGCTCACCGCGGCGACGGATGCCCTCAAGGTGATCATTCTGACCACGTACGACCTGGAGGAGCCGCTCTACGCCGCGCTGCGTGCCGGTGCCAGTGGTTTCCTGCTCAAGGATGTGCGGCCGGCCGACCTGGTCGAGGCGATCCGGGTGGTGGCCGGCGGCGACGCCCTGCTCGCCCCGACCGCGACCCGGCGGCTGCTGGACCGGTTCCGGGCGACCGATCTCACTCCGGCCGCGCCCTCGGACACCCTGGACCGGCTCACCGACCGGGAGCGGGAGGTGTTGACGTTGCTGGCGCGGGGCGCCTCCAACGCCGAGATCGCGGACCGTCTCACGGTCACCGAGGCCACGGCCAAGACGCACGTCTCGGCCATCCTGCGCAAGCTGCAGGTGCGCGACCGGGTGCAGGCCGTCGTGCTGGCGTACGACCTCGGACTGGTCCGGCCGAGACCCTCGTCCTGAAGGAGGAGAGCCGGAACCCGTCTCTTGCCGGAGGTGCTCGGACCCCGCGGATTCTTACCGTCGGGACATGACTTCTCCGGAGCAGCGCACGGCGGTGCGCCTGGTCGTCGTGTTGCTCGTCGTGAGCATCGCCCTCAGCGTCCTCGCCACCGTCGCCGGGCTGGCCGGGCACGCCGTCCCGCTCCGTGCGAACCAGATCCTGATCCTGCTCGTGGCGATCGGCTACGGGTGGGTGATCCGGCGGCTGCGGAACGGCTCGGCCACCGCGTACCGCCGGGTGCGGATCGTCTCGGTGGCCGGCTTCGTCGCGGCGGCCGGGCAGCTCGTCCTCGGCGGGCATCCCGCCTGGCTGCGTACGGTCGAGGCCGTCCAGCTCGCGGTGCTGGCCGCCTTGATCGTCGCGGTCAACCGGCCGATCGTCCGGGCTGCCTTTCCCGCCGTACCGGACGAGCGGCCGCACAATCGGCGAGCCGCGCTCGCGCTCGCCGTACTGGCCCCGCTCTGCGCCGAGGTGAGCCTCGGCACCGTTCCCCTGCGGATGGCCTGGGCGTGGCTGATCTTCGCGCCGATCTACGCCGCCGGGACGCTGGCGCTGCGCGAGATTCTGCGGCGGACCGGCGGCGGGTACGGGAACCTGCTGCTGCTCGGCGTGGCCTACGGGCTGGTCGAGGAGGGGCTGGTGCTGCAGAGCCTGACCAGCCCGCACCTGTACGGGGCGGCCGGCTGGTCGCCGAGGCTGCTCGGGGTGAACACCGCCTACACCGAACTGAACCTCGTTTACCACGCCGTGTTCAGCGTCGCCGTCCCGGTGATCGTGGTGGAGTACCTGTTCTCCCGGCACGGCACGGCCCCCTACCTGAGGCGCGGCGGCGTGATCGCGGCCGGAGTGATCGCTGTCCTCGGTGCGCTCCTGCTGCGGATGAGCGTGCCACCGTCCGAGGACCCCGGTTACACGATGCCGCTCACCGCAGGCGTGGTCATCGCCCTGCTCGCGGCCGCGGTGACCCTGCTGGCCCTGCGCGTACCGCTGCACCCGGCCCGCCGCCGGGCCGCGCCCCCGATCCCGCTCATCGCCGTCGCCGCGGCCGTCGCCGCCTTCGGCTTCCTCGCGTTGATCTGGCCATTCGGCGGCGCCGAGCAGCCGCTGTTCACCCACGGAACCTGGTCCCTGCTGCCCATGGCGGCAGGGGCGCTGATCGTCGCGGGTCTGCTGTACGCGGCCTGGACCGTCGCCTGGACAACCCGCGACCTCGCCGCGGCGGCCATCGGCGCCCTGCTCGGGCACACGCTGTTCGGCCTCGTCGGCAACGCGCAGACCCTCACCGACCGACTGTTCCTGGGCGGCGTCGCCGGCCTGACGGCGCTGTTCGGCGCCGCCGTCCTGCGCCGGCCGCCCGGCCGGACGAACGCCCAACTCATCGACGCATGACGAAGGAGGAAGGCATGTTCACTCGAGCGGACCGGCGCCTGACCGGCGCCTGTGCCCTGCTCGCCAGCGCACTGTCACTGGTGATGATTCCCTTGTACTTCATCTATTCGGGACCGCCCCCGGCCGGCAACGTCCTGACCCGGAACCTGCTCACCGTGGTGATCTTCACCCTGTTCCTGCTCTTCGTCACCGGCACGCGGCGGATGCTCGGACCATCCGCCCGCCTGGCCGGCGACATCGCCGCGGTCTCCGGTGTCGTGTACGCCGCGATGACGCTGGTCGCCGCCTCGCTGGAGACCGGCGTCGCGCTGGAGCATCCGGACGGATCCCTGGACCCGACGGTCGACGGACCGTTGGCCCACGGCATGGCCCTGCTGCACGGCCCGATCGCCCGTCTGCTCATCGCCACCTTCCTGACCGCCCTGGCCGTCGGCGCCCGCCGAACCGGTGCGCTGCCGAGGTGGGTCCGTATCGGCTCGCTCGTGCTGGCGGTAGTGAACGTGGCCTTCGTTCCTTCGCTGTTCAACGGCATGAACCCCGCGAACTTCTACGCCGCCAACGGCTGGGGGAGCACCGCCAGCATCGGAGCCGTCTTCATGCTCTGGACCGCGGTTCTGGGCGACGCGATCCTGCGAACTTCGCGCGACGGATCTGACGGCCCCGCCCAGCCAGCCCGCCTCCAGGCCGAGGAGGCGCGATGACGACAGACGCCTGGGACGGCATCGTGCTCAAGAAGTCACGAGGCCTACTGGACGGCTCATCCCTGTACCGGCGCCTGAAGATCAGACTGGCCGACGGCAGCACCATCACAGTCCGGGTCGGCCGGGACCTATGGAACGCCGTCACCGAAGGCGACCGCGTGACCAAGGCCGCCGGCCAGGGCCCGCGGCTCGTCGAACGCCGGTGAGGAGCCAGCCGGCGCCGCCGAGCAGGGAGCTTGCCGCCTACTCCCAGCTACCACCGGATGTGAGCCAGAGCCGTTCGTGTTACGGACCCGGGGCTGGGGCAGGCCACCGGTTCATCGCATGCCGGCACGACCGTGCCGGCACCACCGGGGGGAGAGCCACCGTCATCGACGGCGTCGGCGAGTAGATCCGGCCTCGTTGAGGTCCGGCGTTGGTGGTGACTTGGGTCCTGTAGCCGGCCTGGTTACGCGGGCAGGGTGTAGGCGAGTCGTTCGAGCTGGCTGGTGCGGTCGTGGTCGAGGGTTCGGCCGGATCACTGAGCGTTTAGGCGCGTCACGCCGTCCAGGCCGTGGTGAACCTGCCGACCAGCTCACTGGCACGCGATCGTCGAACGGCCGCTGATCGGTGGTCGTCGGTGTTCAGACCAGCTCGCCGCGTTTCCTGGTCAGGTAGGCGCGCTCGGCGGTGTTCTGCGTGGCGGTGATCGCCGCGTCGTAGGCATGTTTCGCCTCGCCGCTGCGGCCGAGCCGGCGGAGCAGCTCCGCGCGGGTGGCGTGCCATGCGTGGTAGCCGGTCAGCGGCAGCCGGTCGACCAGGGCGAGGGCGACCTCGGGGCCGTCCAGTTCCGCGACCGCGACGGCACGGTTGAGGGCGACGATCGGCGACGGGTCGAGCCGGGTCAGCTGGTCGTACAGGGCCACGACCTGCGACCAGTCCGTGTCCGCGGCCGTCCGCGCGTCGGTGTGCACGGCGTTGATCGCGGCGAGTATCTGGTAGCGGCCGGGCTGGTTGATCGCCAGGCACTCGCGTACCAGGTCGTGACCCTCGTCGATCAGGGCGCGGTTCCAGCCGGCGCGGTCCTGCTCGTCGAGCGGGACCAGCTGGCCGTGCCGTACCCGGGCCTCGCGCCGGGCCTCGGTGAGGAGCAGCAGCGCGAGCAGGCCGGTCACCTCCGGTTCGCCGGACAGCAACCGGCGTAGGATCCGGGTCAGTCGGATCGCCTCTGCGGTGAGTTCGGCCCGGACCGGGTCGCCGTCGCCGGTGGCGAGGTAGCCCTCGTTGAAGACGAGGAACAGCACGGTGAGGACCCCGCCGAGCCGCTCGGGCAGATCCGCGGCCGTGGGTACCCGGTAGGGCACGTTGGCCGCGGCGATCTTCTTCTTGGCCCGGGTGATCCGCTGCGCCATCGTGGTTTCGGGTACCAGGAACGCCTGGGCGATCTCGGGCATGGTGAGCCCGCCGAGCAGCCGCAGCGTTAGGGCGACCCGCGCCTCCGGCGCGAGGGCGGGGTGGCAGCAGGTGAACAGCAGTCGTAGCCGATCGTCCTCGACCGGTCCGGTCGGCTCGTGGGGTGTGTGGTCGGCGTTCATGAGGGCCGCCTGATGTTTGGCGTCGCGCTGCTTTTCCCGGCGGATCCGGTCGATCGCGCGGTTGCCCGCCGTCGTGGTGAGCCAGCCGCCGGGGTTGGCCGGCACACCGGACTGTGGCCACTTCTCCAGCGCGGTCACGAGCGCCTCGGCTGCCGCCTCCTCGGCGATGTCGAGGTCGCCGAAGCGGCGGGTCAGCGCGGCGATCAGGCGGCCGTACTCCTCGCGGAAGACCCGCTCGACGGCCGCCGTCGCGTCCTTCATCGATGCCTCGCGGCGGGCCGGCTCAGCCGAGGCCGTCGAACGGGCGGACCTCGACCCGGCCCCGGCACGCCTTTGACCCCTCGGCCGCGAGCTGGAGCGCCACGTCGAGATCGGGGGCGTCGATGACCCAGAAGCCGCCGAGCACCTCCTTGGTCTCCAGGTAGGGGCCGTCGGTCAGCACCGGGGTCTCGCCCTGGCCGTCGACGACGGTCGCCGTCGAGGCCGGCGCCAGGCCGCCGGCGAAGACCCAGTGGCCGGCGGCGCGCAGCCGGTCGTTGAAGGCGTCGGTGGCGGCGAACGCCTCCTCCATGGCCTCCTTGGAGCCGTAGTTGCCGAACTCGCCCATCTCGGCGGGGCCGTGCACGGCCAGCAGGTAGTGCGTCATCACGGGTCTCCTCGTTCCGGGCGGTCCGACGACCGTCTTCCACCCCACCACGAACGGCGCCGCGTCGATACGACACCGCCGCAGGATCTATTTTCCCGACGTGTGTTCTGTCGGATCCGGGGCCGCCGTTCGTGGTGGGGACAGGAGCGGGGCGCACCGGGCGCCCCGCCGAGCAGAGGAGCCCACCATGTCTGCCACCGTCCAGGCCGCCACCGTCTCGAACCCGACCGTCCAGGACACCACCCGGGAGGCCCGCAGCGCCGGCGCGCCCGGCGCCGAGCGGCAGCCGCTCGCGAAGCGCGGCGTCGCCGCGGCCGTCGTCGCGTCGCTCGCCACGACCGTCCTGGCGGCGGCCGCGTCGGCCGCCGGCGTCTCGTTCGCCGACGGGCTGCCCGTAGTCTCCGGACCAAAAACAACGCTTAGGTCCGCGCTTGTGTAGCTGGCCCACGTCACATGGTCAGGCCGCCCGGTGACGCGTGGCGCTGAGGCGAAACGGATGGGTGTACTCGGTACCGCAGCCGGCGCACCAGGCCCGGAACAGCAGACTGGTCGCGGTGTCGACGGGACTTGGTCCCACCTCGTAGCGGATGCCGTCGATCATGGCGTAGAGGTGCCGCCAGCGGATCGGGCAGAGGCAGGCCGGCGTGCTCATGCCGTTGCCCGCCCGTCCTCGGGATCGGGGGCTCGCCACTCTCGGGGCTTGGCGCCGGTGGCATCGGCGACTTGGGCGACGTCGCGGTGGCTGTAGGCGGTGCGGGTGCCGGAGATGGACATGCCTGCGGCTGCGGCGAGGTCGCCCAGCGTGTAGGGGCGGGGTTGGACGAACTCGCGCCCGTAGGCGATCAGCTCACGGATCCGCTGCTCGGCTTCCTCCTTCGCGCGACGGGCACCGGCCAGCGCGCCGATGAGCGGATCCTGGTCGCCTCCGTCCCACGCGGCCCGCAGGTCCTCGGTGGCACGTTCTTGGTCTTCAGCGGCTTCGTCCCGTGCGGCGAGGAAGCCGTCGTCATGTTCCTCGCCGGGGTCGGGCTGCGGGATCGGGTACAGGATCGCGGCCACGTCGGTGAAGATGTCTCGTCGAGTCATGTCCTACATTCTGCGCAACCAATTGCGATGATCGCAATAGATTGCGTCGGCCGCAAGCAAAGTTGAGATCCCATATCCGATCTTGTCCAAGAAGCGATAGATTCCCGCACAAGATCAAACACGGGCACTGCGGGCGGTCAGACCCGTACAGAAAACCCGTTCAAAAACGGGTCTACTGCCGTTCTCGTGGGTCGGGTTCATGATCGTTGTCCTGACCCGGCGAAGGTGACATGTTCCAGTCAAGTTGACCTGCTGGCCCGGCAGTCAGGCCAGCCGACCCACTGAAGCTGCTCTGCGTGTCGGAGTTGCCCAAGGCTGCAACCGCCGGAGCCGGGTCCTACGGTCCTCGGCTTCTTCCGTACGTATCAGTTCGAGTGGGTCTCCGTAGCTCCCGGCGGGTCCAGTGAAGTTGACATCTCGCTGGTCACAAGCGTGCCCACTGATCAGTTGTGTTGGGTCAGGACAATCGTCCGGGTAGTGGTGGGCAGAGGCCGCCGCGGCGGAGGTTGGCCATGGTGATCAACGCTTTGGCGCTGTGGTAGCCGTAGGCCTGGCGGGTCAGCACGCGCAGGTGGACGTTGTTGGCCTCGATGCGGGCGTTGGACAGTCCGCTGTCGAGCATGTTGTGGATCGCGGGCAGGTGACGGCGAATCGTCTTGGCCAGCTTGACGAACGGGGCCAGCTTCGACCGGCTCGCCCAGCGTAGCCACGCCTGCAGCAGGAGCCTGCCGTCGGCGCCCTTGACCGCGATGATCTCCCGGAACTGTTCCTTGAGCAGGTACGCCCGGTACAGCGGCCGGTTGGTGGCCTGGATCGTGGCCAGGGTCGCCTTCTGCTTGTCGGTCAGGTTCGGCGGGTTCTTCCACAGCGCCCACCGGGCGTCTTTGAGGGTCTTGGACGCCTCGGTGCGGCCGCCTTTGCCGCCACGGGCGGTGTTCCACACCGCCCGGCGTACCTCGTCGAGGGCGTCGGTGACCCAGGCGACCAGGTGATAGGGGTCAAGGCAGCGGACCGCCTGCGGCGCCCGCTCGGCCACCACGTCACCGATCCAGGCGGCGGCGTCGGCCGACACGTGGGTCAGCGCCGCGGCCCGCTGCGCGCCCAGCTCGTCGAAGAACGCGGCGACGGTGGCCTTGTCCCGCCCGTCGGCGGCCCACACCAGGCGGCCGGTGTCGTGATCGACGACCAGGGTCAGGTAGCGCTGGCCCTTGCGGTAGGCGACCTCGTCGATACCGATCCGTTTGAGTCCGGCCAGTCGATCGGCGCCGGCGGCGGCAGCGTCGACGACCCGGCCGACGATAGCGACCACGCTGCGCCAGGCGATGCGCAGCAGCCCGGTCACCGCCGACGCGGACGTGCGCGCGGCCAGCCACGCCGCGGTGTCCTCGAACGCCGTGGTGAACCGGGCACCGTGACGCGCCCACGGCACCGCGATCACCGTCGGCCCGTGCTCGGCACAGTCGACCCGAGGCACGGCGGCCTCGATGACCACCCGCAGCGTGCCGAAGTCCAGGTGCCGCCACCGCCGCCTGCCCCAGCCGCGGTCGTACCACGGCGCGCGAGCCCGGCAGCGCCCGCAGCGACGCGCCGCGCCCTTGCGCGGCCGGGCAGAGATCACCAAGACCTCACCGTCGGTGTCGTCATCGAGGCGCACGCCCTCGACGACGGCCCGTTCCAGCCCTGCCTGTCGATGCAATACCCTGGTCAAACGCACGCCGTTTCCCGATCTTCAGTTTCTGACCTTCGACAAGCCAGAAACCTAGACGGGACACGGCGTGCCCTGTCGATCAGGGCGTCAACCCACCCACGAGAACATCACAAGAGCCCCAAAAACCCGGCGTGTCCAACAATGCGGCGAGACGCTTGACAGGCACCCTGACCGGGTGACCGCCACCCCCACGCCCAGCCAGGGCGACCTGCTCGCGCCCACCCCGCTCGCCGGCGCACTCGTCGGCTACGGCCGGGTCTCCACCCGGGAACAGAACCTCGCCCGGCAGCAGGCCGCACTCACCGCGGCCGGCTGCGCCAAGTGCTTCTTCGACAAGGCCAGCGGGAAGAACGCCGACCGGCCCGGCCTGCGCGACGCGTTCGAGTACCTACGCCCCGGCGACGCGCTCACCGTCGTGTCCCTCGACCGGCTCGGCCGCTCCCTGGAAGACCTCATCACCATCGTCGGCCGACTCAAGCGCATGAACGTCGGCTTCCAGTCCCTGCACGAGAAGCTGGACACCACCACCGCCGGCGGCATGTTTGTCTTCCACGTCTTCGCCGCCCTGGCCGAGTTCATCCGCACCATCATCGTCGCCAACACCAGCGAGGGCCTGGCCGCCGCCCGCGCCCGCGGACAACGCCTCGGCCGCCCACCCGCGATGACCCCCGAGAAGCTCGCGTACGCGCTGCAACTGCTCGCCGAACCCGACCGGTCGATGTCCTCCATCGCCAAGCTCCTCGGCGTGTCCCGCAGCACCCTCTACAAGGCCCTACCCGAACTCGTCCCAACCCAGCTCGCCCAGAACCGGCTGGACGCCCAGATCGCCCGGCTGCCCGCCGACCCTCGGCCGCTGCCATCCGTCGAGCCGTACGACCAACTGCTGTCCAAGCACAGCAAGTGAGCCCACCGCACCGCAAGATCAACGCCGTTTGCGGGGGCGCGTTCCTGCGCCGCGGCTGGCGGGGCGGCTCCACCCGGCAGGACCCGCGGGCGACGCCGGCGCCGGATCTGGTCAACCGGCAGTTCACCGCGACCGGACCGAACCGGCTGTGGGTCGCCGATGCCACCCGCATACCGTGTGTCGGGGTACTCGTTGGAGTGCAGAGGTGAGTACGGCTGATCTTGCAGAGGTCAGGTGTCGCGGTGGGCGCCTTGTTCGTCACGGTGGGTTGCGTCTTGCAGGCGCAGGCGGGTGAGGCCGAGCATGTCGATCAGCCATCCGGGTCCGCCGGTGATGCCGCGGGCGCGTAGGAGGGTGTCGACCTGGTGGGTCGCCGGAGTGGTGCGGGCGAGGAAGTCCTCGCAGATCTGGAGCAGGAGTTGCAGCAGGTCGCCGCGGTTGGTGTCGCTGGTGGCTGCGGGGTCGTCCGGGGTGGCCGGGGTGGGCATCAGGCGACGTTCTCGATGGCGGTGAGGCGGTTCTTGAGTCGGTAGCTGGGGCCGTTGATGGGGACGACGTCGCAGTGGTGCAGGAGCCGGTCGAGGATGGCGGTGGCCAGGACCTCGTCGCCGAAGACTTGGCCCCATTCGCCGAAGCCTTTGTTCGAGGTCAGCAGGGTGGAGCCCTTCTCGTAGCGTTTCGAGATCACTTGGAAGACGAGGTTGGCCTCGGGTCGTTCGAGGGGTTGGTAGCCCACTTCGTCGATGACCAGGACGGTGGGGCGTAGGTAGGTTTGCAGCTTGCGGGCCAGGCGGCCGATCGCGTCGGCGGCGGTGAGGTGGCGGACCATGTCGTCGAGGGTGGTGAAGTAGACGGTGAATCCGGCTCGGCAGGCGGCGACCGCGAGGGACACGGCGATGTGGGTCTTGCCGACGCCGGGTGGGCCGAGGAGAGCGACGTTGGCCTTGGCCTGCACGAATGCGAGGGTCGCGAGGTCACGGACCTTGCGGGGGTCCAGGTCGGGTTGGAAGCTGAAGTCGTAGTCGTCGAGGGTCTTGTGGTGCGGCAGCTTCGACAGGCGTAGCCCGGCGCGGAAGCGGCGTTCGTCGCGGACGGCGAGTTCCTCTTCCAGGACGAGGTCGAGGAACTCCAGGTAGCCCATGGCTTCGGTGTCGGCCCGGCCGGTGAGTTCCCGCAGCGTCTTGGCCAGGTGAGGCAGGCCGAGTTTGGTGGCGCTGGCGTGGATGCGGTTGGTGACCAGCTCACTCACTTCGAGACGTCCTTCAGGTGTGGGCGGTTGGTGAACGGGCTGGCCGCAGCGATCTGCTCATAGACCGACAGCGGCCGGGCCTCGACGGCGATCTGGGCGGCGGCGGCCCGGTTGAGCAGGGCTTGCAGCGGCCCCTGGCCGCCGTCGTGACGGGCCGGTCGGCGTGCGGTCGACTGCCCGCTGTCGGGGTCGCCGATGGTGACGGCCCGGGTGTGTCCGTCGGGCAGACCGTCCCAGTGGCTCTCGTCGACCACGCGGGCGCCGCGGCCCACGGCCCGCTGGTGCGTGGCCAGCAGCGTGGTGCCGTCCAGACCGGGCACGATGGCGTGAATAGTGATCGTGGCGGCGGTCGCCCGAATCTCCACGAGTTGGCGGTGGCGGACCCGTCGGGCCGGCACGGAGTAGAGGTTGCCGGCGTAGGCGACCAGGCAGTCCTTGCCGACGTGCCGCAGATGCCGGTCGGCGACCACATACGGCCGGGCGGGGATCGGTCGCAGCGCGGCGTGGTCGCGGACCGCCCGCACGCCGATGATCTCGCCGTGGGTGCGATGCCTTACGGCCCGCCGCTGTGGCACCCAGGCCATGAACGTGGCGTCGAGTTCGGCCAGCGACGAGAACGCCCGCCCGGCCAGGACATGATCGCGGATGATGGTGACCTGCCGTTCGACCCGCCCTTTGCCGGTCGGCCGATAGGCGGCCAGCACATCGATGTCGAAGTCGTAGTGCCCGGCGAACGCGACCGCTTCCGGGTGCAGCGGCACCGCCTGGCCCGGGGCGACATGCCGGCGGACCACGGTCTTGGTCCGGTCGTAGACGATCGCCCCGGGAACCCCGCCGAAGTGCGCGAACGCCCGCCGGTGACACTCCCAGAACGCGGCCAGGTCCTGGCTGGTGGTGAAACAGCAGAACGGGTCCCGCGAGTACGACAGCACCATGTGAAACGAGTACACCTTCGGGATCCCGACATGGGCCAGGATGCCGCCTTCGTCGCCCCAGTCCACCTGCGCCTGGGCGCCCGGAACGACCTCGAACCGGCGGTGCAGCCCGGCCAGCTGATCCGGACTGATCCCCAACTCCGCAGCGATCCGCGGCCGGGCCTGCTGCAGATACAGCTTCACCCGCTGATAGTTGCCGGTGAACCCGTACTGCTCGACAAGGCGTTCATGGATCACCGTGCCCTTGAGCAGCAACTCCGCCCGCAGCCACGCATCGACCACGTGCGCGAACACGTCGATCAACTGCCCCCGAGCCGGCCGCGCCCGAACCGGCGGCACCACCTCGCCGCTACCAGCAGCCAGGTACTTCTTCACCGTCCGCCAGTTCAGGCCCGTCTCACGAGCGATCTCCGAGACACTCGCACCAGCCTCGTGCAACGCCCGGAACCGGCGCACATCCAGCCACCGCTGCTCATCCATCGCTCCCATCGCAAGCCGCCCCACGTCTGCCCGATCACGACCCGAGCAGCCTCACCCTCAGTCACCCGCTGACGACGGACAAACAGTGCGCACCTCTGCAAGATCAGCTGTACTTAGCTCTGCACTCCAGGCCGTACCCCGACACCGTGTGGTGAAGGCGTGTTCTGGCTGGCAGCGGTCCGTGACGCGTTCTCCCGCCGGATCGTCGGGTGGAAGACCTCCGACCGCTGCGACACCGACCTGATCCTCGCCGCCCTCGAATACGGCATCTGGTCCCGCGACGTCCGCGACGGCCAGTTGATCCACCACAGCGGCCGCGGGTCGAACGGCGGATTCCAGTGTTCGTCGCAACACCTCGATCAAGGGGTGTGCGCATGGGTAGGCCATCGGGCTGGGTGACGGCGGTGACCGGCTGGCCGGCGATGCGGTCGCCGGGCCGCCCGGGGGTGAACGAGCACCGGGAGGTGCGGCGGTGCAGTTGGCTGATCACGGTGCCGTCGGCGATGTTGAACGCGGCGAACAGGCTGGTGATGCCGTTGCGGGCGTAGTCGTAGGTGCGCCGCTCGGGCATGCCGGGCATCATCGGCAGCACGGGCTGCGAGCGGTCCAGGGCCTGGATCTGGGATTTCTCGTCCACGCACAGCACGACGGCCCGTTCGGGCGGGTTGTGGTAGAGGCCGACGACGTCGACGAGCCTTTCGATGAACTGCGGATCGGTGGACAGCTTGAACGTGTCCGCTCGGTGCGGTTTGAGCCCGAAGCTGTGGCCCACGGCCATCGCGCGATCTTCGGTTGTCCTCACAAACCATCGATGATCAGCGCGGTGGCCGTCCTCATGCCCACGCCACGCCCACAGCGAAGCCAAGTGACGTTGGAGTATTAACTCCCGCTGGCCTCAATCCCTTGACACGTTCCGCCGGGGCTGACCCGGATCGCTCACCCCGTACCGCGCCGCCACGCCACCGTGACCTTTTCGGACCAGCTGCAGCAGAGCACTGCCGCGCAGCAATGCCCCGATCCGGCGATGCACCGTCGACTGCTGTGCGGATGTCGCCTCGGCGAGGTCTGGCTCGCTGGCGGTGATGATCCCGTTGTTGTCCATCCGGTCGATCAGGGCGTTCCACAATTTCCGCAGCTGTCCCCGCTGCGGTGTTGTGGTGGCGATGTGGTCGGCGTGCTGGTCGAACAGCGCCCGGGCCTCGCCCGGGTCGCGCAGCCACTGGCTGCCCTCGGGAGGGGCCGGCAGCGGTGCTTGCCGGGGCTGACCCGGATCGGCTACCCCGTACCGCGCCGCCACGCGACCGTGTGCTTCCTGGACCAGCTGCAGCAGAGCACTGTCGCGCAGCAATGCCCCGATCTGGCGACGCACCGTCGGCTGCGGTGTGGATGTCGCCTCGGCGAGGTCTGGCTCGCTGGCGGTGATGATCCCGTTGTCGTCCATCCGGTCGATCAGGGCGTTCCACAATTTCCGCAGTGGTTCCCGCTGCGGTGTTGTGGTGGCGATGTGGTCGGCGTGCTGGTCGAACAGGACCCGGGCCTCGCCCGGGTCGCGCACCCACTGGCTGCCTTCGGGAGGGGCCGGCAGCGGTGTTTGCCGGGGCTGACCCGGATCGGCTACCCCGTACCGCGCCGCCCCGCGACCGTGTGCTTCCTGGACCAGCTGCAGCAGAGCACGGTCGCGCAATACCCCGATCCGGGCATGCACCGTCGGCTGCGGTGTGGATGTCGCCTCGGCGAGGTCTGACTCGCTGGCGGTGATGATCCCGTTGTCGTCCATCCGGTCGATCAGGGCGTTCCACAATTTCCGCAGCGGTTCCCGCTGCCGTGTTGTGGTGGCGATGTGGCCGGCGTGCTGGTCGAACAGCGCCCGGGCCTCGCCCGGGTCGCGCACCCGCCGGCTGCCCGCAGTGGGTTGGGGTTGGGGCTGGTCGGGGTGCGGCGAGGCGGGCGTGGTGGGTGGCTGGTCGGCCGGGTGATGGGGGGTGTCGCCGGCGTGGACAGTGCCGGCGTCGGTGCGGGTCACCGCTGGAGAGGGCGCGAGGGATGGCTGCCAGTCCATGTCCGGCCCCTGGTAGGTGGCCCAGTCGCCGAGGTTCCCGCCGTCGCCGGCCCAGTCGCCGAGGTTTCCGCTGCCCTCGCCGGCCTGATCGTCGATGCGCGGCTGGCCGAAGTCGGTGGAGATCGCAGCATCGTGGGCGGTCACATCAATGCCGGGAACCGGCCCCGCCGGTTCCGCCCACCCCGCCGGCCAGGACGACGCGGTGGGGCGTCCGGGTCGTCCAACGGCCCGGGCAGCGCTGGCAGGCCCGTGCCCGCCGGCGGGGCAGGTACCGGCCCGGACATCGGCAACATATCCCAGTCGTCCAGCCAGGACAGGTCCTCACCCTGCGGGCGGTCCGGTCCGAGGGCAGGGCCCGGCATCGGTGCTTGCCGGGGCTGACCCGGATCGCTCACCCCGTACCGCGCCGCCACGCCACCGTGCCTTTCCTGGACCAGCTGCAGCAGAGCACTGTCGCGCAATACCCCGATCCGGTGATGCACCGTCGGCCGCGGTGTGGATGTCGCCTCGGCGAGGTCTGGCTCGCTGGCGGTGATGATCCCGTTGTCGTCCATCCGGTCGATCAGGGCGTTCCACAACTGCCGCAGCCGGTCCCGCTGCGGTGTTGTGGTGGCGATGTGGCCGGCGTGCTGGTCGAACAGGGCCCGGGCCTCGCCCGGGTCGCGCAGCCACTGGCTGCCTTCGGGAGGGGCCGGCACCGGTGCTTGCCGGGGCTGACCCGGATCGCTCACCCCGTACCGCGCCGCCACGCGACCGTGCCCTTCCCGGACCAGCTGCAGCAGACCACGGTCGCGCAATACCCCGATCCGGGCATGCACCGTCTGCTTCGGTGTGGATGTCGCCTCGGCGAGGGCTGGCTCGCTGGCGGTGATGATCCCGTTGTTGTCCAGCCGGTCGATCAGGGCGTTCCACAACTGCCGCAGCTGTTCCCGCTGCGGTGTTGTGGTGGCGATGTGGCCGGCGTGCTGGTCGAACAGGGCCCGGGCCTCGCCCGGGTCGCGCAGCCACTGGCTGCCTTCGGGAGGGGCCGGCAGCGGTGCTTGCCGGGGCTGGCCCGGATCGCTCACCCCGTACCGCGCCGCCACGCGACCGTGCCCTTCCCGGACCAGCTGCAGCAGACCACGGTCGCGCAATACCCCGATCCGGGCATGCACCGTCTGCTGCGGTGTGGATGTCGCCTCGGCGAGGGCTGGCTCGCTGGCGGTGATGATCCCGTTGTCGTCCAGCCGGTCGATCAGGGCGTTCCACAATTTCCGCAGTGGTTCCCGCTGCGGTGTTGTGGTGGCGATGTGGTCGGCGTGCTGGTCGAACAGGACCCGGGCCTCGCCCGGGTCGCGCAGCCACTGGCTGCCTTCGGGAGGGGCCGGCAGTGGTGCTTGCCGGGGCTGACCCGGATCGCTCACCCCGTACCGCGCCGCCACGCGACCGTGTGCTTCCTGGACCAGCTGCAGCAGACCACGGTCGCGCAATACCCCGATCCGGGCATGCACCGTCTGCTTCGGTGTGGATGTCGCCTCGGCGAGGGCTGGCTCGCTGGCGGTGATGATCCCGTTGTCGTCCAGCCGGTCGATCAGGGCGTTCCACAATTTCCGCAGTGGATCCCGCTGCCGTGTTGTGGTGGCGATGTGGCCGGCGTGCTGGTCGAACAGCGCCCGGGCCTCGCCCGGGTCGCGCACCCGCCGGCTGCCCGCAGTGGGTTGGGGTTGGGGCTGGTCGGGGTGCGGCGAGGCGGGCGTGGTGGGTGGCTGGTCGGCCGGGTGATGGGGGGTGTCGCCGGCGTGGACAGTGCCGGCGTCGGTGCGGGTCACCGGTGGAGAGGGCGCGAGGGATGGCTGCCAGTCCATGTCCGGCCCCTGGTAGGTGGCCCAGTCGCCGAGGTTCCCGCCGTCGCCGGCCCAGTCGCCGAGGTTTCCGCTGCCCTCGCCGGCCTGATCGTCGATGCGGGGCTGGCCGAAGTCGGTGGAGATCGCAGCACCGTGGGCGGTCACATCAATGCCGGGAACCGGCCCCGCCGGTTCCGCCCACCCCGCCGGCCAGGACGACGCGGTGGGGGCGTCCGGGTCGTCCAACGGCTCGGGCAGCGCTGGCAGGCCCGTGCCCGCTGGCGGGGCAGGCGCAGGCCCGGGCGTCGGCGACTGAGGTGGCGGATCCTGCATACCCGGTCCGGGCGGGAACGACTGAGTCCCTGGGGACTGGCTGGGCTGGTCGCCGCTGGGCTGCGACCACGATGTCGGGCCGGGCGGGGCCTGCGGCCGGGACGGATCCATCGGTTGCGGCCCGGGGTCGGGTTCCGTGCCCACGGCCTCAAGCAGATAGAGCAGATCGGCCGGGTCCACATCGAGCGAACCGGCTGGGCCCACCTCGTAGGTGGCCCAGTCGCCGAGGTTCCCGCCGTCGCCGGCCCAGTCGCCGAGGTTCCCGCTGCCCTCGCCGGCCCGATCGTCGATGCGCGGCTGGCCGAAGTCGGTGGACATCGCAGCACCGTGGGCGGTCACATCAATGCCGGGAACGGGCCACCCCGGTTCCGCCCACCCCGCCTGCCAGGACGACGCGGTGGGGGCGTCCGGGTCGTCCAGCGGCCCGGGCAGCCCTGGCAGACCCGTGCCCGCTGGCGGGGCAGGTGCCGGCCCGGGCATCGGCACCGTAGCCCCGTGGTCCAGCCAGGACAGGTCCTCACCCTGCGGGCGGTCCGGTCCGAGGGCAGGGCCCGGCATCGGTGCTTGCCGGGGCTGACCCGGATCGCTCACCCCGTACCGCGCCGCCACGCCACCGTGCCTTTCCTGGACCAGCTGCAGCAGAGCACTGTCGCGCAATACCCCGATCCGGTGATGCACCGTCGGCCGCGGTGTGGATGTCGCCTCGGCGAGGTCTGGCTCGCTGGCGGTGATGATCCCGTTGTCGTCCATCCGGTCGATCAGGGCGTTCCACAACTGCCGCAGCCGGTCCCGCTGCGGTGTTGTGGTGGCGATGTGGCCGGCGTGCTGGTCGAACAGGGCCCGGGCCTCGCCCGGGTCGCGCAGCCACTGGCTGCCTTCGGGAGGGGCCGGCACCGGTGCTTGCCGGGGCTGACCCGGATCGCTCACCCCGTACCGCGCCGCCCCGCGACCGTGTGCTTCCTGGACCAGCTGCAGCAGACCACGGTCGCGCAATACCCCGATCCGGGCATGCACCGTCTGCTTCGGTGTGGATGTCGCCTCGGCGAGGTCTGGCTCGCTGGCGGTGATGATCCCGTTGTCGTCCATCCGGTCGATCAGGGCGTTCCACAACTGCCGCAGCTGTTCCCGCTGCGGTGTTGTGGTGGCGATGTGGCCGGCGTGCTGGTCGAACAGCGCCCGGGCCTCGCCCGGGTCGCGCAGCCACTGGCTGCCTTCGGGAGGGGCCGGCAGCGGTGCTTGCCGGGGCTGACCCGGATCGCTCACCCCGTACCGCGCCGCCACGCGACCGTGTGCTTCCCGGACCAGCTGCAGCAGACCACGGTCGCGCAATACCCCGATCCGGGCATGCACCCTCCGCTGCGGTGTGGATGTCGCCTCGGCGAGGTCTGACTCGCTGGCGGTGATGATCCCGTTGTCGTCCATCCGGTCGATCAGGACGTTCCACAACTTCAGCAGCTGATCCACCCGCTGCCGTGTTGTGGTGGCGATGTGGCCGGCGTGCTGGTCGAACAGGGCCCGGGCCTCGCCCGGGTCGCGCACCCACTGGCTGCCTTCGGGAGGGGCCGGCAGCGGTGCTTGCCGGGGCTGACCCGGATCGCTCACCCCGTACCGCGCCGCCACGCGACCGTGCCCTTCCCGGACCAGCTGCAGCAGACCACGGTCGCGCAATACCCCGATCCGGGCATGCACCGTCGGCTGCGGTGTGGATGTCGCCTCGGCGAGGTCTGACTCGCTGGCGGTGATGATCCCGTTGTCGTCCATCCGGTCGATCAGGGCGTTCCACAACTGCCGCAGCGGTTCCCGCTGCGGTGTTGTGGTGGCGATGTTGCCGGCGTGCTGGTCGAACAGGACCCGGGCCTCGCCCGGGTCGCGCACCCGCCGGCTGCCCGCAGTGGGTTGGGGTTGGGGTTGGTCGGGGTGCGGCGAGGCGGGCGTGGTGGGTGGCTGGTCGGCCGGGTGATGGAGGGTGTCGCCGGCGTGGACAGTGCCGGCGTCGGTGCGGGTCACCGCTGGAGAGGGCGCGAGGGATGGCTGCCAGTCCATGTCCGGCCCCTGCCAGGTGGCCCAGTCGCCGAGGTTCCCGCTGCCCTCGCAGGCCTGATCGTCGATGCGCGGCTGGCCGAAGTCGGTGGAGATCGCAGCACCGTGCCCGTCGGTCACATCAATGCCGGGAACCGGCCACCCCGGTTCCGCCCACCCCGCCTGCCAGGACGACGCGGTGGGGGCGTCCGGGTCGCCCAGCAGCCCGGGCAGCCAGGGCAGACCCGTGCCCGCGAGCGGGGCAGGTGCCGGCCCGGGCATCGGCACCGTAGCCCCGTGGTCCAGCCAGGACAGGTCCTCACCCTGCGGGCGGTCCGGTCCGAGGGCAGGGCCCGGCGGTGGTGCTTGCCGGGGCGGACCCGGATCGCTCACCCCGTACCGCGCCGCCACGCGACCGTGTGCTTCCTGGACCCGCTGCAGCAGACCACGGTCGCGCAATACCCCGATCCGGTGACGCACCGTCGGCTGCGGTGTGGATGTCGCCTCGGCGAGGTCTGGCTCGCTGGCGGTGATGATCCCGTTGTCGTCCATCCGGTCGATCAGGGCGTTCCACAACTGCCGCAGCCGGTCCCGCTGCGGTGTTGTGGTGGCGATGTGGCCGGCGTGCTGGTCGAACAGGACCCGGGCCTCGCCCGGGTCGCGCAGCCACTGGCTGCCCTTGGGAGGGGCCGGCAGTGGTGCTTGCCGGGGCGGACCCGGATCGCTCACCCCGTACCGCGCCGCCCCGCGACCGTGTGCTTCCTGGACCAGCTGCAGCAGAGCACGGTCGCGCAATACCCCGATCCGGTGATGCACCGTCTGCCGCGGTGTGGATGTCGCC
Organism: Micromonospora olivasterospora; assembly: GCF_007830265.1. Lineage (NCBI taxonomy): Bacteria > Bacillati > Actinomycetota > Actinomycetes > Micromonosporales > Micromonosporaceae > Micromonospora > Micromonospora olivasterospora. The sequence goes on along the minus strand of NZ_VLKE01000001.1, from coordinate 6,643,554 downwards.
TCGGCGAGGTCTGACGGGCTGGCGGTGATGATCCCGTTGTCGTCCATCCGGTCGATCAGGGCGTTCCACAATTTCCGCAGCGGTTCCCGCTGCCGTGTTGTGGTGGCGATGTGGCCGGCGTGCTGGTCGAACAGCGCCCGGGCCTCGCCCGGGTCGCGCACCCGCCGGCTGTCCGCAGCGGGTTGGGGTTGGGGTTGGTCGGGGTGCGGCGAGGCGGGCGTGGTGGGTGGCTGGTCGGCCGGGTGATGGGGGGTGTCGCCGGCGTGGACAGTGCCGGCGTCGGTGCGGGTCACCGGTGGAGAGGGCGCGAGGGATGGCTGCCAGTCCATGTCCGGCCCCTGGTAGGTGGCCCAGTCGCCGAGGTTCCCGCCGTCGCCGGCCCAGTCGCCGAGGTTTCCGCTGCCCTCGCCGGCCTGATCGTCGATGCGGGGCTGGCCGAAGTCGGTGGACATCGCAGCACCGTGCCCGTCGGTCACGCCCATGCCGGGTACCGGCCACCCCGGTTCCGCCCACCCCGCCGGCAAGGACGACGCGGTGGGGGCGTCCGGGTCGTCCAGCGGCCCGGGCAGCGCTGGCAGGCCCGTGCCCGCCGGCGGGGCAGGCGCAGGCCCGGGCATCGGCGACTGAGGTGCCGGATCCTGCATACCCGGTCCGGGCGGGAACGACTGAGTCCCTGGGGACTGGCTGGGCTGGTCGCCGCTGGGCTGCGACCACGATGTCGGGCCGGGCGGGGCCTGCGGCCAGGTCGGATCCATCGGTTGCGGCCCGGGGTCGGGTTCCGTGCCCATGGCCGTGGGCTGGTCGCCCCACGCCGCCGGATGGAGCGGATCAAACAGATCGAGGGCTGGGTCCTCCTGCCAGGTGGCCCAGTCGCCGAGGTTCCCGCCGTCGCCGGCCTGATCGTCGATGCGCGGCTGGCCGGGGTCGGTGGACATCCCAGCACCGTGGGCGGTCACATCACTGCCGGAAATCGGCCCCGCCGGCCCCGCCGGTCCCTCTTCCATCGGCCGGGCCGGCGCGGCCGGCCCCGCCGGCCAGGCCGACGTCGTGAGGGCGTCCGGGGCGTCCAGCGGCCCGGGCGGCCCTGAGAGCCCGGGCAGACCCGTGCCCGCTGGCGGGGCAGGTGCCGGCCTGGGCATCGGTGACGTATCCCCGTGGTTCAGCCGGGACAGATCCTCACTACCCTGCGGGCGGCGGTCCGGTTCGGGGGCAGGGCCCGGCACCGGTGCTTGCCGGGGCTGACCTGGATCGCTCACCCTGTACCGCGCCGCCACGTGACCGTGTGCTTCCTGGACCAGCTGCAGCAGACCGCGGTCGCGTAATGCCACGATCCGGTCATGCACCGTCGACGCCGGTATGGATGTCGCCGCGGCGATGGCTGGCTCGCTGGCGGTGATGATCCCGTCGCCGTCCATCCGGTCGATCAGGGCGTCCCACAACTTCGGCAGCTGATCCACCCGCTGCCGTGTTGTGGTGGCGATGTGGTCGGCGTGCTGGTCGAACAGCATCCGGGCCCCGTCCGGGTCGCGTACCCACTGGCTGCCCTCGGGAAGGTCCGGCAACGGTGCTTGCCGGGGCTGACCCGGATCGCTCACCCTGTACCGCGCCGCCACGCGACTGTGTGCTTCCTGGACCAGCTGCAGCAGACCGCGGTCGCGTAATGCCACGATCCGGTCATGCACCGTCTGCTTCGGTGTGGATGTCGCTGCGGCGAGGTCTCGCTCGCTGGCGGTGATGGTCCCGTCGTCGTTCATTTGGTTGATCAGGGCGTTCCACAACTGCCGCAGCTGCTCCGGCTGCTGCTGTGTTGTGGTGGCGATGTGGTCGGCGTGCTGGTCGAACAGCGTCCGGGCATCATTCCGGTTGCGTACCCACTGGCTGCCCTCGGGAAGGTCCGGCAACGGTGCTTGCCGGGGCTGACCCGGATCGCTCACCCTGTACCGCGCCGCCACGCGACTGTGTGCTTCCTGGACCAGCTGCAGCAGACCGCGGTCGCGTAATGCCACGATCCGGTCATGCACCGTCTGCTTCGGTGTGGATGTCGCTGCGGCGAGGTCTCGCTCGCTGGCGGTGATGGTCCCGTCGTCGTCCATATGGTTGATCAGGGCGTTCCACAACTGCGGCAGCTGTTCCCGCTGCTGTGTTGTGGTGGCGATGTGGTCGGCGTGCTGGTCGAACAGCGTCCGGGCATCATTCCGGTTGCGTACCCACTGGCTGCCCTCGGGAAGGTCCGGCAACGGTGCTTGCCGGGGCTGACCCGGATCGCTCACCCTGTACCGCGCCGCCACACCACCGTGGCCTTCCCGGACCAGCTGCAGCAGACCACGGTCGCGCAATACCACGATCCGGCGATGCAACGTCGTCTGCGATGTGGATGTCGCTGCGGCGAGGGCTGGCCGGCTGGCGGTGATGGTCCCGTCGGCGCCCATATGGTCGATCAGGGCGTTCCACAACTGCCGCAGCGGTTCCCGCTGCTGTGTTGTGGTGGCGATGTGGTCGGCGTGCTGGTCGAACAGCGTCCGGGCATCATTCCGGTTGCGCATCCACTGGCTGCCCGCAGTGGGTTGGGGTTGGTCGGGGTGCAGCGGGGCGGGGGTGGTGGGTGGCTCGTCGGCCGGGTGATGGGGGGTGTCGCCGGCGTGGACAGTGCCGGCGTCGGTGCGGGTCACCGCCGGGGAGGGCGCGAGGGATGGTTGCCAGTCCATGTCCGGCCCCTGGTAGGTGGCCCAGTCGCCGAGGTTCCCGCTGCCCTCGCCGGCCTGATCGTCGATGCGCGGCTGGCCGGGGTCGGTGGACATCCCAGCACCGTGGGCGGTCACATCAATGTCGGAAACCGGCCACCCCGGTTCCGTCCACCCCGCCGCGGCCGGCCCCGCCGGCCAGGCCGACGCGGTGGGGGCGTCTGGGTCGTCCAGCGGCCAGGGCAGCCAGGGCAGCCCCGTGCCTGCCGGTGGGGCAGGTGCCATCCCGGGCATCGGCAGCGTATCCCAGTCGTCCAGCCAGGACAGGTCCTCACCCTGCGGGCGGTCCGGTCCGAGGGCAGGGCCCGGCACCGGCAATTCCGCCTTTGGATCCCGCGACGGGCCCCCCATCCACTGGGCCGCGGACGCCGGGCCAGGACCGGACGGGTCGCCGTCTTGCGCTGGATCGGGTGACTGCCCGTGTGAGGTGTTGCCGGCCCACCGGTGCCGGCCGCCGGCGGCGGCGAAGTCCTCCTGGTCCGGCCAGCGGACGCCGGGTTCCTGACCGTTGTCGATGATGTCCGCGGTCCGTACCGCCTCCACCAGATCCGGTCCGAACAACTCCACCGAAGCGTCCGAGAACAACACCGACCGCACCGGCTCGTCCACGTGTGGCCGCAACTCGCCGGGCATCTGGTCCACCTCGTGCGTGGACGACATCAGCCGCCGGGCGCGCAGCCGGGTGCGCAGCCATTCACCGAAGGAGGTGGCCTGTCCCGGTGCCTGCCACGCCGCGTCGCACCAGACCAGCAAGATGTCGGGTGCGTCGCCGCCGCGCTGCCGCGCCTGCGCGACGGCGTGTCGCCAGGCGGGCGAGGCGGTGAGCATCCGGAGGAACAAGGCCTGACGCACCGGATCGTCGGCCAGCCGCTCGGCCAGGTTCCGGTGCCCGGCGATGGTGAACCATCCCCGCACCCGCGGCAGCGCCCGCGCCGCCGTGCGATCCGCCGCCGCCGCGTCCGGATCCGCCGCCGCCGGGTCTGCGAAGTACACGCCGCTGAACGTGTCCGCCATGACGATGTCCCTGGACACCTCGAACAGTTGGGGCAGGATCCCGTCCGGGGACGCCGTCTGGATACCGATGTCCGCGGCGAGGCGGCGCAGCTGAGCGTCGCTGGCACGGCCGTGGCCGCCGCTGGCGAGGTCGTGGATTCGTTGCCCGGCCGACCCGGTAGCCGCGACGGCCGGCTCGCCGAGACCGCCAGAGTCGACACCGACCGGTTCGTCCAGCACCGACACGTCACCGATCGAACCCGTATCCCTGAAACCGGTCGAATCCGTGTCCCGGGAGCCGAGATCGGGGCTGAACACCGCACCGCTTGCCACGGACACGTCACTGACCGGGGTCGTGTCGCTGGCGTAGATCGGCGTGGCGTCAACGCGGAAGGCAGCGCCGCCCGGCTCCGTACCGCGGGCGCTGGCCGTGTCCGGAGTGCCCGGCATGCCGGGCGTGCTGCCGCCGGCCTGCGTGAGCACCTGATGGTATCCATCCACCCAGTCCCCTCGGAACGATTCGGCGAGGGTGTCGTGACCGGCCGGGTCGACACCGTAGCGGTGGGCCAGGGCGGTGAACTGCTTTTCTGCCAGGCTGGCCGCGGCTGCGGTGTGCTGCTCGACAGTCACCGACACTGCCGGCGCGCCGGTACGCCAGCTTGCCGGGGCGTCCGCCGGGAACGGGATGACGTGCGGCGCGGTGATGTCGGGAATGGTCGCGGCCGAGAAACGGGCGGGCAGGTCGGTGACCGCCTGCCGGACCACGTTCGCCACGGCACTGACCTGCGCGGCGTCGGGACCGGCCACCACAGCGGGCAGCACAGCGGGCAGCACGGCGGGCAGCACTGCGGGGGCACCGAGGATCGCATCGAGGCTTCGGTCCACCCAGTTCCGCGTTTCCCTCTCGACCACCTCGACCGCGGCGGCGGACGGCACCCCCGCCCCGGCACCTGCCGGCACGCCCGCGCCCGACGACGTGCCAGCGCCTCCCGGTGTGCCAGCGGCCGACGACGTGCCGGGGCCCGACGACGTGCCGGGGCCCGACGACGTGCCGGGGCCTGTCGGCGTGCCCGTGCCTGTCGGCGTGCCCGCGCCTGTGGGTAGGCCGGCGGTGAGGTGCTGGCCGATGTGGTGTTGGACGGCCAGGTGCGCGATCGAGCGCAGCGCCTGCCGGTCGAACTCCGCCGGCAGCCCGGCGACCACCTGCTGCGCCCGCACCCCGGCCGGGAACTGCCCACCCGCGGACGCCAACGCCTCGGCCATCCGGGCCACCGCCCGCTGCCGAACACCCGTCAGAAACCCCTCGGTCAGCGCGGCAGCGGGCAGACCGACCGCGGACAGGAAACCCGCAACAACCCGATCACCCCGCCGGGCCTCGACCCACCCGGCGAAAACCCCCTCGACCGGCATGGCGAGCGCGGCCATGCTCTTGCCCGCCCGAGCCACCCCGGCCAGCAACCCACCGTAACGGTCCACCAGATCCTGCTGGAACCGATACCACCGCTCGACCACCGGCCCACCCGCTGCCGCGACCCACGCCGACACCGGCGCAACCGGCACCGACAGGCTCGGCACCGACCACGACGGCACCGACAGGTCCAGACTCGGCGCGGGCAGGTTCAACGCCGGCAGCGGCAGCGGCAGCGGCGGCGGCGGGGACTGCCCGCCGGCACCCACAGCCTTCGGATCATCGACCCCAGCCCGGTACCCCGCGGACGTGTCCCCACCAACCGGTGGCGGCGCCACCGGCATGACCGGCCTTCCTTCGGGCGTGAACGCGAGGCGAGGCATCTGCACCCGGGGCCCATTCATGGCGCGATTCACGACGAGCCCGAGGCCGCTCGCGGCCGACCCGCCCGTCCCCGACAGCGCCCCGGACAGAAGATCGGCACCAAGATTGCCGGTGTCGTAGTACCCGTCGACCATCAGGCTGGCACCGATACCGAACAGCCCCTCCGTGCCGGTCTCCAACACCGGCCGCGTCAACAGATCGGTCAACAGCATTCTGGTGCTGTCCGACAGGCCGAGTTTGCTGACCGCGGCGGCGACAGCGCCAGCGGCCTTGCCCAACGCCGGCCCGCCCGCCGTGCTTAGGAACGCCACCGCCCCCGCGTACGCCGCCTGCTTACCGACCGCCGACCAGTTCACCCCCGACTGCAAACCGTCGGTCATCATCGACACCTGCGCCAGCAGCGCAGAACCCGGCATCGTCAGCATCTGCATCGCCGTGCCACTCGCCGCCGACCGCACCAACGCCGACCGCAGGACCACCTGGATGATCGTCCGCGCCTCCGCCAGGTGCGCCGCCGCCCCCACCGGATTCCACCACCACATCGCGGCCGCGGCGGCGAACTCGGCCTGCATGAAGGAGAACATGGCCAACGCCGTACGCTTGCCGGCCTCCGTCTCCAGGAAGAACTTCTTCTCCGCCTCCACCACGGCGAGCATCAGATCGGCCGTCTCGGCCATCTTCCCCACGAACGGAACCGTCTGCGCCACGAACCGGTCGAAGGCCTCACCCTCCCCCGCCGCCCGGACCGCCCTGACCGTCTGCTCCAGCAACGGACCCAGCACCGCACGCACCCGACCCGCCAGCAACTCCAGCGTGCCGATGTCATCCCACAACAACGGCAACCTCGCCCGGGACATCCTCATCCCAGTGAACGCTTCCAAAGCCCGCAACGAACTCTCACCGAGCTCAACAGTCGAAAAAGCAGCGGCGACCAACGCGCAACGCTCCCTCCCCGCCCCCGAACCAAGGACACCCAGTACGGATCAGCCAGCCCCGCAGGCCGCCCACCCCAGCCCCGACCACCTCGCCGGCGACAACCTCGCCACCCCGTCGCCCACCCGCCGGCCAAAACCCCCACACCTCACCCCACGACCCGGCCGACGCCCACCACCACCGGCAGTGTTGATCGCCGAGAGCCACGCACCCCTCACCGTAAAGTGACGGTAGTCGACACCGGCGACACCAGCCATCCCCACCCACACGTGCGCCACCACACACCCACACCCCGCGCCGGGCCCCGGACGGGGGCCTGACCCCCGACCCGAGCCGTTGAACAGGCCCATGCCAGATCAGACCCACCACCTGATCGACCAACCCGCAGCGGTACTCCGAGGCGTTGGGGCCGGTCATGCCAGCCCTCCGCGAAACCGGCGCGCTCACCCGCGCCGCCCACCTCACCTGGTGGTCGGTGCCACGCCGTGCATAAGAAACAACCCGCCAGTTCCTCACGTGGTGGTCTGAGGTCTGATCCTGTTTCCCCTGGCCAGGGCGGGAGTCTGCGGGTCTTTCGCGCGACTGAATGGGGTTGACGTCACTTCAGAAATTCTGAGTCGTTGTCGTCGTCGGTGACTGATTGATGTCGCCGGTGAAGGCGAGGAGGCTCGGGTTGGGACTGGCGGTCGTGCGGGATCTGCGGGTGGTCCGGGCCGAGCCGGGGCCGGAGGACATCGCCGAATTCGAGACCGACGTGCTGGCCGGGTTCGTGCTGGCCCGCGCGTCGGCCGCGGGTCGCCATCGCTCTCGCCGGCGTGCACGCCGCCCGACCGCACGCGATCTGGACCATGCGCCTCGACGACGTCGACCTCGGCGACCGGCGCCTGGTCATCGACGGCCGAGTACGCACCCTCGACGAGCTCACCCACACCGTCCTCGTCGAATGGCTGGAACACCGACGTGACCGGTGGCCACGCACCGCCAACCCTTATTTGATCATCAACCAGCACACCGCGTTCGACGACCGCCCCGTCAGCAAAGTCTGGATCACCGACGCCCTACGCGGGCAAGCCGCTACCCTCGAACGCCTACGAGTAGACCGCCAACTCGAAGAAGCCCTCACCCACGGCCCCGACCCGCTGCACCTGGCCGCCGTGTTCGGCCTCGATGACAAGACCGCCATCCGCTACGCCAACGCCGCCCGACAGATCCTGAAGACCGAAGCCGAGCGGCACGCCATCGCCTGTTCCCTCGAACCCAAGGATGCAGCCACGCTTCCGAGCAGCGACGGCCCCTTGGGTTCCCGGTGAGGAACCGTCAGTTTCGCTGAACCCACGGGAGCCACGGCCCCTCGCTTGGGTAGCTGTCCCAGCCCGCCAAGTCTTTGATCTTGAAGGGTCCGCGCTCGACCATGGCGTGACCGTACGGCGCGGCCAGAGCTACACCTGCGCGTCAGCGCCGCGCCCGCAGTTCACCACCAGTTCCTCGAACGCTGCCAGCCCCTCGACGGCACCCAGGCACCCAGGCACCCGGTGACCCCGGATAGCCCCCCATCACCGGACAGTTCACCGGACGCCCTATCTGTGACAACGCTCGTCGCTAGTAGGCGCGTTTCGCGTCACGGCCGCCCGCGTGTCCGTTGAGGTTCCCCTAACGGGACACCAGCTCAACCCCCACCGGCCGCTCCCAGTCACCCACGAAGATCAACTAATTGGCCCCTGGTGTCTCGGTTCTTACCAACACCCCGCGTACGCGGGGGTGATCCCGCAAGGGCGGCCATCGCGGCGGCAACCATGAGGTGCTTCCCGCGTACGCGGGTGATCCGCGCCGGGCGTACGAGCAGCTCGCAGTGGACCTGGTGCTTCCCGCGTACGCGGGGGTGATCCGTTGTACTGCATGAGGCCCGAGCAGTCGAACGTGCTCCCCGCGTACGCGGGGGTGATCCCTCGCCGACGCCGGCGTCGTCGTGGGTCAGCGGGTCGGTTCCTCGCCTCGGGATGTCTCTCGGCTCGCCCTCGGTGGCGGTGGTACGGCATCACGTTCTGCAGGTTGCCGAGGTAGGGACTGGCGGGTGCTGGTAGGGAAGGCCTTCGCGGCCGCGGTGATCGCGGGAGAGATCTCGGCGATTTCGGGCAGCGGGGTCTGCCGGTCGGCGAGGGGTGCTGCGAGCCGGACGATGTCTCGGAGCTCCTCGTGCCACTCAGGGCCCATCTCGTCGAACAACTGCTTGACCGTGGCTGCAAACGCCTTGGTCTCCTCCGGGGTCCACGGCCGTTGACGTTCGGCGTCGATCGCCGCGGCGGTTCCGGCTGGCCAGCGCCAGGCGCTGGCGCCGTCGAGATGGTTGGTGTGCAACTGCTGGTTGCCGCGCCGGTAGACGGTGGCAACATCGACGATGCGGTCCCGGTCGATCGTCTCGGCGGCCCGGCGGACGCCCTGGTAGGAGGCGTCGTGGTTGTCCCGCGCGGTCAGCCTGCCGTACCCGAGTTTCTGGACTTGGTCGTGGTAGCGGTGGATGATGCCGAGCCGGCTGAGCGGTTCCGGCACCGCCATGATGGCGGCCTCCACGCGGTAGCCGGCGGCCCTGAACATCGCCGCGGGCTCGAGAAGTCACCGGGGTCGCGCATCGTCGTCTCGATGATCGTGTCGACCCGCCGGTCGATCAGGTACTGCTCTGCGGCAGCCATCCAGCGGCGGCCGTCCATGCTGGTGTAGGGCGCGGCGTTCCGGTCGTCTTCTCGCAGTAGCCTGCTGTATTCCGGGTGGTAGGGCTTGTAGAAGTCCGAGACGAGTGATAACCACGGTGGCCTGTGTGGATGGGACACAGGTGCGGTGAACGGACGAGGGCCTCCATGATCGACGTTGCTACGCAACTATGACCATGGAGGCCATGTGCACGTCGATCTGGAGACCCTCGCTACCGCACTGTACGTGAAGATCGATGACGAGTTGAAAGCCCGCCCTGATCTACGTCCGGCCCGCCCGGTGACCGGGTTCACCCCAGTGCTGTCGGACGCCGAACTGATCACCATGGCGGTCATGCAGTCGCTGCTGAACATCCGCTCCGAACGCCGGTGGGTCCGCTACCTGGCGAAGAACCTACGCGCGTTGTTCCCGGTCCAGCTGTCCCAGCCCGGCTACAACAAGCGACTGCGGGCCGCCCTGCCGCTGATCCAGCACTTCATCCGAGCGTTGGCCTTCGACACCGATTTCTGGTTCGACAACCACTGGATCCTGGACTCCACCCCGGTCGAGTGCGGCCGGTCGAGGCCCACCGTGCAACGCTCGGACGCCGCCGGCTGGGCCACCTACGGCTACTGCGCGTCACACTCACGGTTCTTCTGGGGACTGCGCCTGTACCTGATCTGCACCCCGACCGGCCTGCCCATCATGTGGGCCCTGGCTGATGCGAAGATCGGCGAACGCGAGGTCGTGGAGTACATGCTCGACCGCGAGCCCGCCCTGCTCGCCGGCCGGCCCGGACTGCTACTGATCACCGACAAGGGCTTCGCCGCGAAACGCTTCGAGCAGGACCTGGCCGACCGCGGTGTCACCCTGCTACGACCCAACCGCAAGAAGGAGAAGCAACGCCCCGGCCAGGGCCTCCTGAAGGCCGTCCGCCAACTGATCGAGTCGGTCAACGACACGCTCAAGGGCCAACTCGACCTGGAACTACACGGCGGCCGTACCTTCGAAGGCATCGCGACCCGCGTTGCTCAACGCCTGCTCGCCCTGACCGCCGCCATCTGGCACAACCACAAGACCGGCCAGCCCGTCACCCGCAGCCTCATCGCCTACGACCACTGAACGCGCAGCAAACTCCGGTTATCAGTCGTCGAGTTGACGACGATGGCGCCGCCGCGCTGATCGAGTTCCCGCTTGACCGATTCGGTGGTCATCGTCTTGCCCGCGCCAGGCTGCCCGGCGACGAAGACCACCACCGGCTGCTCTTGGGATACCCCGTGAGCCAGTTCCTCGGGCGCGATCTCCTCGCGGAAGATCCGCTGGGACTGTTCCTCGGTCAGCAGGTAGCGCCTCGGGTCGATCGGCATCAGGCGGCCCGCCGCCCGAGCTGCTCGGCCAGTGCCCGGTAGCGCTGCGTGGCCTCGGCGACGCCTTGGCGGTCCGTCGGCTGCAGTTCGTTACGTGCGGCGATGCACTGCTTGCGCAAGCTGACCAGCTCGGCTACTGCGGTCTCGTCGCCGTGCTCCCGGGCGATGGCGATGAGCGGGGCGATCGCGGCGGCCGCCTGGCTGATCGCCTCGATCGCGACCTCGTAGGAGACGGACTCCGTCGAATCCCACTCGAACTGGCCCATGTTGGCTAGCGCGGACTGTTCAGTCACGGGCTGTACCTCCTTAGTCACTCAGACTCAGAGTATTGGAGATGATCAAGGTGTGGCGGGTGCGGTGATGCCCGGGGAATCAGAGGCTGTCGGCGTCGGGAAGCTGGGCGAGTACCTCCGGCGGCACCGGTTCCACGGGTAGTGGTCGCGGTTCGGTGTGCTTGTCGGGGCGGCACCGGCTGAATGGGCCGTACTCGGCAGCCAGGGCGGCGAGGTGCGGGTCCAGGTGGTCGCGCCACCAGATGCTCATGCCGGTCTGCGGGTCGCTGACCCGCAGCGTCTCCCACGCCCGCCACAGTGCGTACAGGCGGGAGATTCCTTCCGGGTGCGCCCACCAGCGGGGGCACCAGTTCACTCCGGAGGTCGGCCCGGAGGCGAGGCGCCGCTCGACGACGTGGGCGAGGTAGTCCCCGACGAACGCCGCCACGTCCCGGTACACCGGCTCCGGGGTCGTCGGGTCCGGAGCCGGCGGCTGGGCGGCCGGCGAATCCGTGGACGGGTCGCCGGCGAGTTGGCCGAGCAGGGCGCTGAGGTCGGCGACCGGGTCCGTGCCCGGTCCGGGGGACGGTGTGGTCATGGCGTCGGCTCCGGCGGGGCGTCGGGGGTCAGGGTCCAGTCGGTGCGGCTGTCAGGGTCCCAGCGGGCGATCGACGCGCGGATCGCCTCGGCGTACGGCCCGTCCTGCCACGGTGCGGTGCGGGCGAGCGCCGGCGGGGCACCGGAGGCGTAGACGACCATCCGGCCGCGGGGCAGGGCGTGTAGGTCGGACACGTCGAGGATGCGTTGCCGGCGGGTGGCGTGGGAGACCGACCGTTGGCCCCATCCGGATCCGCTGCTGCTGGTGGACCTGGTGGTGACGTCGTGCTCGCCGATGAGCTTGGACAGCTCTTCGAGCCAGTCGGGGTCGGCGACGCCGCCGCCGTAGGTGCGCACGTTCGCCGCCGACCACAGCTTGCGCATGCCTTCGCGGCCCCACACGTCGACGCCCTGGGGGTAGGACTGCAGGATCGTGATGATCGGCAGGCCGTGGGAGCCGTAGTAGGAGTAGAGGGCCGGGAGCTGGCGCAGCCGGCAGATGTTGGCGGCCTCGTCGAGGATGTTCAGCAGCGGCGGGTCCAGGCGCCGGCCGGCCGAGGCGCGGGCGCGTAGCTCGCCGGCGCGCAGGACCGCGTCGGTGAGCGCGGCGACCAGCGGGGCGGGGGAGCCGGGGCCGCCCTGGGAGAGCAGGTACAGCACGTCGGCGGAGGCCACGAACGCGGCCGGGTCGAACTCGAGGACCCCGGCGCGGGTCGGTGGGGTGACCCAGCGGGTGACGGCGGGCTCGGTGAGGCACATGAGCATCTTCTGGGCGCCGGCGTAGATGCCGCCGCGGGTCTTGTCAGGCATGTTGACCACGCTGGCGACGGCGTCGCCAGGGACCCTGTTGCCGAATTCGTTCAGGCGGCGAGGGTGTAGTCGAGGCGGGCGAGGTGGCTTGTTCTGGTTCGGTCGAGGGGCTGGTCGTTCCACCAGGCATCGATCCTGGTCAGGTTCAGGGCTATTGCGGAGAATGCGTGTTGGAGACGGGTTTTCGGTAGGCCGCGGTAGCGGGCGTGGCGGATGCCGGTGATCGCGATGGCTTGGTGGATGGTGCTTTCCACGCCGGCGCGCAGGGCGTAGTCGTCCTGCCAGGTCTTGCGGGCTTGGTCGGCGCGGTTACGGGCCAGGGCTTCGTGCAGCTCTTGGGGGCGCAGGGTCAGGTGACGCCGGCCGCGTTTGGAGGCGGTGCACTGGGTTCGGGCTGGGCAGGGGTGGCAGGCGCCGGTGGGGAATGTGATCACGATTGCGTCGGTGCCGTGCTGGCTGACGGGGTTCCAGTTGCCGCTGGTGTTGCCTTGCGGGCAGGTGACCTGCCGGGTGGCCCAGTCGATGGTGAAGGCGTCCTTGGCGAACCCGGTACCGGCCCTGGCCTGCGCGGACGTGTCACGGGAGGCGGGGGTGACCATCGTGACGCCGTACGTGTCGGCCGCGGTGTTGATCGTCTCGGCGCAAGGGTAGCCGGCGTCGAGGTAATGCCGGGCCGGTAGCAGGCCCGAGGCGGCCAGGGCGGCGTGGATGGGGGTGGTCGCCTTCACATCGGGCACGGTCGAGCCGGTGGTCGCCACGTTGATGATCAGGTTCGGTGGAGCCGGGGTGCCGGCGCCGGGCGGGTCGTCATCGGCGTGGCAGGTCTCGGTGAGGTGGACCTTGTAGCCGTTCCAGAACAGGTCCTCGCCTTTGGCTGCCCACCGGGTGTCGAGGTCATAGGGGGAGGTGATCCGGTGTCTGGCCGGCGGCAGACCGTCGTCGTCGGCCTGCCGCATCTTGATCACCTGCCGTCCGCGGGTGTCGGCGCTGATCTGGTAGTTCTGGACCAGCATCCGGCGTAGCGTCTCGATCGCGGGTAGCTCGACCAGCCACGCCGGGGCCGATGGCGACCAGACCGCTTCCAGCAGCCGCACCGCGTCGGCGCCGTAAACCTGCGCCAGCCGGTCTCGTTTGGTCCGCGAGGTCGGCAGCCGCCAGGAGTCGACGCGGGCGCCGTATCGCTGGTTCCACTCGGGGATGTCGATCACCGTGGCCAGCCACCCCGCAGCGGCCACGGCCAGGACCTCCACCGCGGCGCGGACCGTCTCCCCGGCCAACTCGAGGCGGTTGAGGTCACGCACCGCTGAGATCACGTGGGTGGAATCGGTGCGGGCCTTGCTACCGGCGCCGATCAGGCCCTTGTCCTTCAACACCTGAAGGAGCAGGTCGAACGCGGCGCGTTCCAGACCGTGCTCGACGAGGCGGGCCCGGAACTTGCTCAACACGCTGTAGTCGAACCCGGTATCGGTCAGCTCCAGCCCCAGGCAGTACTTCCAGTCGATGGCCCGGACCACCATCTGCGCCGCCTGCCGGTCAGTCAACCCTTCGGCGTACTGCAACGCCGTCACTAGAGCCAGGACCCCCGGCGAGGTCGCCGGCGCACCCCGGACCCCGAAAGCAGCCGCGAACCGCTCATCAGCGAACACCTCACCCAACTGGTCACGCACACTCATCGCCAGACTGCCCTTGGGAAACGCCGCCCTGGCCACCAGCATCGTCTGCTCCGGAACTTGCGCCAACGGGCGCGACCGCATCGACATCGGCAAAACCATCCTGCGGCCGGGAGAGGGGAAAAGCCGACCAGCAACACGATCATTCAGGACAGACAAGCCAACACACCGGATCCACAACGGCATGTCACGAATTCAGCAACAGGGTCGGCGCGGGCGTCGCGCAGCTGGGCGCGGACGTCGTCGTGCTGGGCCTGCAGGGCGCGGCGGCGTTCGACCTCCCGGGCGGCGGTCGCCGCGCGGGCCTCCGCCTCGGCCTCGGCGCGGCCCTGAGCCTTACGGGCCTCAGCCACGTCGCGGGCGGCGCGGGCGACCGCGTCCGCGGCGTCCCGCTCCGCCGCGGTGGCGCGGGCCACGGGGGCGTGCCGCTCGGTCTGCGCCGCTGGCGGCAGCTCGACCGGGGCGGTGTCGTCGTAGTCGACCTCACCGGGGGCGAATGCCCGACGGCTCGGGTCGGGGGTCAGGCCCCGCTCGGACCCGGGGCGGGGTCTGGGTGTGTGGTGGCGCACGTGTGGGCGGGGATGGTCGCCGGTGTCGACTCCCGTCACTTTACGGTGAGGGTGCGTGGCTCTCGGCGATCAACACTGCCGGTGGTGGTGGGCGTCGGTCGGGTCGTGGGGCGAGGAGTGGGGGTCGTGGCCACCGGGTGGGCGACGGTGCCGAGGTCGTCGCCGGCGAGGTGGTCGGGGCTGGGGTGGGCGGTCAGCGCGGCTGACTGATTCGCACTGGGTGCCCCTGTTTCGGGGCAGGGAGGGGAGTGTTGCGCGTTGGCCGCTGCCGTTGCGACCCTTGAGCTCAGTGAGAGCTGGTTGCGGGCTTTGGAAGCGTTCACTGGGATGAGGGTGTCCCGGGCGGAGCTGCCGTTGTTGCGGCATGACATCGGCACGTTGGAAACGCTGGAGCTTCGGGTGCGTACGGTGCTGGGTCCGTTGCTGGAGCAGACGATCAGGGCGGTCCGGCAGGCGGGGGAGGGTGAGGCCTTCGACCGGTTCGTGGCGCAGACCGCTCCGTTTGTGAGGAAGATGGCCGAGACGGCTGACCTGATGCTCGCCGTGGTCGAGGCGGAGAAGAAGTTCTTCGTGGAGACGGAGGTCGGCAAGCGTACGGCGTTGGCCATGTTCAACTTCATGATTGCCGAGTTCGCCGTCGCCGCGGCGATGTGGTTCTGGAACCCGGTGGGGGCGGCGGCGCACATCGCGCAGACGCGGACGATCATTCAGGCGATCCTGCGTTCGGCGTTGGTGCGGTCGGCGGCGAGCGGCACGGCGATGCAGATGTTGTTCATGCCGGGTTCTGCGCTGCTGGCCGAGGTGTCGATGATGACCGATGGTCTGCAGCCGGGGGTGAACTGGTCGACGGTCGGTAAGCAGGCGGCGTTCGCGGGGGCGGCGGCGTTCCTCGGCACGGTGGGCGGGCCGGCGTTGGGCAAGGTCGCCGGTGTTGTCGCGGGCGCGGTCAGCAAGCTGGGCGTGTCGGATGCCACGAAAAATCTGCTGGTCGATGTGGTGACGCGGCCCTTGACGGATCCCCTCGGGGAGGGGCTCTTCGGTATCGGTGCCGGCTTGATGGTCGATGGGTATTACGACTTCGAGCAGAATCTTGGTGCGGACCTTCTGTCCGGGGCGATTTCGGGGGCAGGGGAATCGGCTGCGGCCCTGGCCGGGGCCGCGGCCGGTCGCGCCGTGCACCTGCCCCGGGTGCAGGTGCCTCGCCTCGCGTTCACGGCGGACGGTAAGCCGGTCATGCCGGTGGGGCCGACACCGGTTGGTGGGGACACGTCCACCGGGTACGAGGCTGGGGTCGACGATCCGAAGCCTGTGGTGACCGGCGGGCAGGCCCCGCCTCCGCTGCCGGCTTCGAACCTGTCCGCGCCGAGTCTGGACCTGCCCGTGCCGCGCCTGGACCTGTCGGTGCCGTCGTGGTCGGTGCCGTCGTGGTCGATGCCGGCCGTGCCGGCGCCGCAGTGGGTTGTGGCAGCGGGTGGGCCGGTGGTCGAGCGGTGGCATCGGTTCCAGCAGGATCTGGTGGATCGTTACGGTGGGTTGCTGGCCGGGGTGGCTCGGGCGGGCGAGAGCATGGCCGCGCTCGCCGTGCCGGTCGAGGGGGTTTTCGCCGGGTGGGTCGAGGCCCGGCGGGGTGATCGGGTTGTTGCGGGTTTCCTGTCCGATGTCGGTCTGCCCGCTGCCGCGCTGACCGAGGGATTTTTGACGGGTGTTCGGCAGCGGGCGGTGGCCGGGATGGCCGAGGCGTTGGCGTCCGCGGGTGGGCAGTTCCCGGCCGGGGTGCGGGCGCAGCAGGTGGTCGCCGGGCTGCCGGCGGAGTTCGACCGGCAGGCGCTGCGCTCGCTGGCGCACCTGGCCGTCCAACACCACATCGACCAGTACCTCGCCGCCGGCCTACCCACAGGCGCGGGCACGCCGACAGGCACGGGCACGCCGACAGGCCCCGGCACGTCGTCGGGCCCCGGCACGTCGTCGGCCGCTGGCACACCGGGAGGCGCTGGCACGTCGTCGGGCGCGGGCGTGCCGGCAGGCGCCGGGGCGGGGTGCCGTCCGCCGCCGCGGTCGAGGTGGTCGAGAGGGAAACGCGGAACTGGGTGGACCGAAGCCTCGATGCGATCCTCGGCACCTCCGCGCTGCCCGCAGTGCTGCCCGCAGTGCTGCCCGCTGTGCTGCCCGCTGTGGTGGCCGGTCCCGACGCCGCGCAGGTCAGTGCCGTGGCGAACGTGGTCCGGCAGGCGGTCACCGACCTGCCCGCCCGTTTCTCGGCCGCGACCATTCCCGACATCACCGCACCGCACGCCATCCCGTTCCCGGCGGACGCCCCGGCAAGCTGGCGTACCGACGCGCCGGCAGTGTCGGTGACTGTCGAGCAGCACACCGCAGCCGCGGCCAGCCTGGCAGAAAAGCAGTTCACCGCCCTGGCCCACCGCTACGGTGTCGACCCGGCCGGTCACGACACCCTCGCCGAACTGTTCCGAGGGAACTGGGTGGATGGATACCACCAGGTGCTCACGCAGGCCGACGGCAGCACGCCCGGCATGCCGGGCACTCCGGACACGGCCAGCGCCCGCAGTACGGAGCCGGGCGGCGCTGCCTTCCGCGTTGACGCCACGCCGATCTACGCCAGCGACACGACCCCGGTCAGTGACGTGTCCGTGGCAAGCGATGCGGTGTTCAGCCCCGATCTCGGCTCCAGAGACACGGATTCGACCGGTTTCAGGGACACGGCTTCGATCAGTGACGTGTCGGTGCTGGACGAACCGGTCAGCGTCGACTCTGCCGGTCTCGGCGAGCCGGCCGTCGCGGCTACCGGACCGGCCGCGCAACGAATCCACGACCTCGCCAGCGGCGGCCACGGCCGTGCCAGCGACGCTCAGCTGCGCCGCCTCGCCGCGGACCTCGGTATCCAGACGGCGTCCCCGGACGGGATCCTGCCCCAACTGTTCGAGGTGTCCAGGGACATCGTCATGGCGGACACGTTCAGCGGCGTGTACTTCGCAGACCCGGCGGCGGCGGACCCGGACGCGGCGGCGGCGGACCGCACGGCGGCGCAGGCGCTGCCGCGGGTGCGGGGATGGTTCACCATCGCCGGGCACCGGAACCTGGCCGAGCGGCTGGCCGACGAACCGGTGCGTCAGGCCTTGTTCCTCCGGATGCTCACCGCCTCGCCCGCCTGGCGACACGCCGTCGCGCAGGCGCGACAGCGCGGCGGCGACACACCCGACATCATGCTGGTCTGGTGCGACGCGGCATGGCAGGCACCGGGACAGGCCACCTCCTTCGGTGAATGGCTGCGCACCCGGCTGCGCGCCCGGCGGCTGATGTCGTCCACGCACGAGGTCGACCAGATACCCGGCGAGCTGCGGCCACACGTGGACGAGCCGGTACGGTCGGTGTTGTTCTCGGACGCCTCGGTGGAGTTGTTCGGACCGGATCTCGTGGAGGCGGTACGGACCGCGGACATCATCGACAACGGTCAGGAACCCGGCGTCCGCTGGCCGGACCAGGAGGACTTCGCCGCCGCTGGCGGCCGGCACCGGTGGGCCGGCAACACCTCACACGGGCAGTCACCCGATCCAGCGCAAGACGGCGACCCGTCCGGTCCTGGCCCGGCGTCCGCGGCCCAGTGGATGGGGGGCCCGTCGCGGGATCCAAAGGCGGAATTGCCGGTGCCGGGCCCTGCCCTGGAGCCGGACCGCCCGCAGGGTGAGGACCTGTCCTGGCTGGACGACTGGGATACGCTGCCGATGTCCGGGCTGGCACCTGCCCCGCCGGCAGGCACGGGTCTGTCCGGGCTGCCCGGGCTGCCCTGGCCGCTGGACGACCCGGACGCCCCCACCGCGTCGGCCTGGCAGGCGGAGCCGGCCGCGGCGGGGTGGACGGAACCGGGGTGGCCGGTTTCCGACATTGATGTGACCGCCCACGGTGCTGGGATGTCCACCGACCCCGGCCAGCCGCGCAATCAGGCCGGCGAGGGCAGCGGGAACCTCGGCGACTGGGCCACCTGGCAGGGGCCGGACATGGACTGGCAACCATCCCTCGCGCCCTCCCCGGCGGTGACCCGCACCGACGCCGGCATTGTCCACGCCGGCGACACCCCCCATCACCCGGCCGACGAGCCACCCACCACCCCCGCCTCGCCGCACCCCGACCAACCCCAACCCACTGCGGGCAGCCGGCGGGTGCGCAACCGGAATGATGCCCGGACGCTGTTCGACCAGCACGCCGACCACATCGCCACCACAACACAGCAGCGGGAACCGCTGCGGCAGTTGTGGAACGCCCTGATCGACCATATGGGCGCCGACGGGACCATCACCGTCACCGAGCGAGCCCTCGCCGCGGAGACATCCACACCGCAGCAGACGGTGCATCGCCGGATCGTGGTATTGCGCGACCGTGGTCTGCTGCGGCTGGTCCGGGAAGGTCACGGTGGCGGGGCGGCGCGGTACGAGGTGAGCGATCCGGGTCAGCCCCGGCAAGCACCGGTGCCGGACCTTCCCGAGGGCAGCCAGTGGGTACGCAACCGGAATGATGCCCGGACGCTGTTCGACCAGCACGCCGACCACATCGCCACCACAACACCGCAGCGGGAACAGCTGCCGCAGTTGTGGAACGCCCTGATCAACCATATGGCCGCCGGCGGGGTCATCACCGTCAGCGTGCTAGACCTCGCCGCGGCGACATCCACATCGCAGCAGACGGTGCGTCACCGGATCGGGGTATTGCGCGACAGTGGTCTGCTGCGGCTGGTCCGGGAAGGTCGCGGTGGCGTGGCGGCGCGGTACGGGGTAAGCGATCCGGGTCAGCCCCGGCAAGCACCGGTGCCGGGCCCTGCCCTGGAGCCGGACCGCCCGCAGGGTAGTGAGGATCTGTCCCGGCTGAACCACGGGGATCCGTCGCCGATGCCCGGGCCGGCACCTGCCCCGCCGGCGGGCACGGGCCTGCCCCCCGGGCTGCCCGGGCCGCTGGACGCCCCGGACGCCCCCACCGCGTCGTCCTGGCAGGCGGGATGGACGGAACCGGGGTGGCCGGTTTCCGGCAGTGGTGTGACCGCCCACGGTGCTGGGATGTCCACCGACTTCGGCCAGCCGCGCGATCAGGCCGGCGACGGCGGGAACCTCGGCGACTGGGCCACCTACCAGGGGCCGGTCATGGACTGGCAACCATCCCTCGCGCCCTCTCCAGCGGTGACCCGCACCGACGCCGGCACTGTCCACGCCGGCGACACCCCCCATCACCCGGCCGACGAGCCACCCACCACCCCCGCCCCGCTGCACCCCGACCAACCCCAACCCACTGCGGGCAGCCGGTGGGTGCGCGACCGGAATGATGCCCGGACGCTGTTCGACCAGCACGTCGGCCACATCGCCACCACAACACGGCAGCGGGAACAGCTGCCGCAGTTGTGGAACGCCCTGATCAACCATATGGACGACGACGGGACCATCACCGCCAGCGAGCCAGCCCTCGCCGCGGCGACATCCACATCGGCGCCGACGGTGCATAAACGGATCGTGGCATTACGCGACCGTGGTCTGCTGCAGCTGGTCCAGGAAGCACGCCCTGGTGTGGCGGCGCGGTACGGGGTGACCGATCCGGGTCAGCCCCGGCAAGCACCGTTGCCGGCCCTTCCCGAGGGCAGCCAGTGGGTACGCAACCGGAATGATGCCCGGACGCTGTTCGACCAGCACGTCGGCCACATCGCCACCACAACATGGCAGCGGGAACAGCTGCGGCAGTTGTGGAACGTCCTGATCGACCGGATGGGCGACGACGGGGTCATCACCGTCAGCGTGCCAGACCTCGCCGCGGCGACATCCACATCGCAGCAGACGGTGCGTCACCGGATCGGGGT
The DNA here is from genome assembly GCF_007830265.1 of Micromonospora olivasterospora. Classification (NCBI taxonomy): domain Bacteria; kingdom Bacillati; phylum Actinomycetota; class Actinomycetes; order Micromonosporales; family Micromonosporaceae; genus Micromonospora; species Micromonospora olivasterospora. The sequence continues at coordinate 6,623,274 of NZ_VLKE01000001.1, read as the reverse complement.
ATTGCGCGACAGTGGTCTGCTGCGGCTGGTCCGGGAAAGGCACGGTCGCGTGGCGGCACGGTACGGGGTGACCGATCCGGGTCAGCCCCGGCAAGCACCGGTGCCGGACCCTGCCCCCGAACCGGACCGCCCGCAGGGTAGTGAGGATCTGTCCTGGCTGAACCACGGGGATACGTCGCCGATGCCCGGGCCGGCACCTGCCCCGCCGGCGGGCCTCGATCTGTTTGATCTGCTCCATCCGGCGGCGTGGGTCGGCCCGCCCACGGCCGTGGGCACGGGACTCTACCCCGGGCCGCAACCGATGGATCCGCCCTGGGCGCAGGCCCCGCCCGGCCCGACATCGTGGTCGCAGCCCAGCGGCGACCAGCCCAGCCAGTTCCCAGGGACGCAGTCGTTCCCGCCCGGACCGGGTATGCAGGATCCGGCACCTCAGTCGCCGATGCCCGGGCCTGCGCCTGCCCCGCCGGCGGGCACGGGCCTGCCAGCGCTGCCCGGGCCGCTGGGCGACCCGGACGCCCCCATCGCGTCGTCCTGGCCGGCGGGGCCGCCCGCGTCGTCCTGGACGGTGGAGGGGGCGGGACCGGCGGGGCCGGTTCCCGACAGTGATGTGACCGCCTACGGCGCTGCGATGTCCACCAACCCCGGCCAGCCGCGCAATCAGGCCGGCGACGACGGCGGGAACCTCGGCGACTGGGCCACCTACCAGGGGCCGGACATGGACTGGCAACCATCCCTCGCGCCCTCCCCGGCGGTGACCCGCACCGACGCCGGCACTGTCCACGCCGGCGACACCCCCCATCACCCGGCCGACGAGCCACCCACCACCGCCCCACTGCACCCCGACCAACCCCAACCCCAACCCACTGCGGACAGCCGGTGGGCGCGCGACCCGGGCGAGGCCCGGGCGCTGTTCGACCAGCACGCCAGCCACATCAGCACGCGGCAGCGGGATCAGCTGCGGCAGTTGTGGAACGCCCTGATCGAGCGTATGGACGGCGACGGGCTCATCACCGCCAGCGAGCCAGCCCTCGCCAAGGCGACATCCACACCGGTGCCGACGGTGCATTACCGGATCGGGGTATTGCGCGGCCGTGGTCTGCTGCAGTTGGTCCGGGAAGGCCACGGTGGTGTGGCGGCGCGGTACAGGGTGAGCGATCCGGGTCAGCCCCGGCAAGCACCGTTGCCGGACCTTCCCGAGGGCAGCCAGTGGGTACGCAACCGGAATGATGCCCGGACGCTGTTCGACCAGCACGCCGACCACATCGCCACCACAACACAGCAGCGGGAACAGCTGCCGCAGTTGTGGAACGCCCTGATCAACCATATGGGCGCCGACGGGACCATCACCGCCAGCGTGCCAGCCCTCGCCAAGGCGACATCCACACCGGTGCCGACGGTGCATTACCGGATCGGGGTATTGCGCGACAGTGGTCTGCTGCAGCTGGTCCAGGAAGCACACGGTGGCGTGGCGGCGCGGTACGGGGTGAGCGATCCGGGTCAGCCCCGGCAAGCACCGTTGCCGGACCTTCCCGCGGGCAGCCAGTGGGTACGCAACCGGAATGATGCCCAGACGCTGTTCGACCAGCACGCCGACCACATCGCCACCACAACACAGCAGCAGGAACAGCTGCCGAAGCTGTGGAACGCCTTGATCAACCATATGAACGACGACGGGATCATCACCGCCAGCGAGTCAGACCTCGCCGCAGCGACATCCATACCGCGGCCGACGGTGCATGACCGGATCGTGGCATTGCGCGACAGTGGTCTGCTGCAGCTGGTCCAGGAAGCACGCCGTGGTGTGGCGGCGCGGTACAGGGTGACCGATCCGGGTCAGCCCCGGCCAGCACCGGTGCCGGGCCCTGCCCCCGAACCGGACCGCCCGCAGGGTGAGGATCTGTCCTGGCTGAACCACGGGGATACGTCGCCGATGCCCGGGCCGGCACCTGCCCCGCCGGCGGGCACGGAGGTTCTGGACCCGGATCTGGTTCTGGATCTGGATGGTGTGGATGGGGTTGGCCGGCCGGTGTTGGAGTTCCCGGTGCCGGCTGATGGGTATTGCGTGTTATCGGCGTTCGTTGTCGCTGATCCGGTGTGGGTGCGGGACGTGTTGGCGCAGGCAGGGGTGCTGCCGGCGGATCTGTATGAGTGGCTGTCCGGTCCTGAGCGGGCGCGCGTCAGTGTGGGGCGGATGGCTGGCGCGGTGCCGGCCGGGTCTGAGTTGGCGCGGGTGAACGAGTTGTTGCAGGCCCATGTCCTGTCGTACCTGGACACCCGTTTCGGGTGGTTGCCGGCCGATGTGGTGATGCAGCGGCGGCATCTGCCGCAGGGGCAGCCGTGGCGGCAGGTGCGGGAGCTCAGCGATGGGCAGGTGTTGGCGCGGCTGATTAAGCGTCTCGGCGACCAGGGCGGTGTTGTCACCGAGGCGGCTTTCCTGGGTGCGCGGCGGATCAGGCAGCGGTATGACGAGGCGCGTGCGGAGTTGATCAGGTTGGGGCTCGCTCCCGGTTCGGTGACGGATGTGCCGCAGGAGCAGTTGGACTTCGTCAATAGGCGCGGCCGGGGTTTTCACGCGGCGTTGTTGGCGCCGGATCGGGCCCGTGACTATCTGGCCCACATGCTGAGCACGGCCGACGGGCCGCTCGAGGCGGACGAGTTCGCCGAGGTCGTCGACACGGTGGCCGATTGGGACCGCCGGTGGGCGGGGCCGGGTGGGGAGTTCCTGCTGCCGTTGCTGGCCCATGCCACCGGTAGCCGGATCACGCAGCGCACGGGGCGGGGGGTGAGCCCGGTGGCGGTGTTCGGGCCGCTGGACGGCCGGCGGGTCGACCTGTACTACGTCGCGGCCGACCCGGCGAACCCCACCCACTACAACCACTACAACGCCGCTGTTCCCGCTCCTGTCCCGTCGCAGTCGGTGCCGGCCGAGCTGCCGCGGTCAGACGAGTGGGACCGGTTGTTCACGCGATTCTCCAGCGTGATGGGGCTGCCAGGGGCTGAGGATGTGCGCCGTAGTCTGCAGGCGGAGTTCGACCTCATCATCGACAGAACCAACTTCGCTGAAGAGCACGGCCTGTCCCCGGAGGACGTTCACCGGCTGCGGCAGGCCCTGGACACGCGCGGGACGTCCGTTCCCCACCTCAAGGGGGCGCTGCTACGCCTGATGTCCGAGGTGTACGAGGTCAACATCACCCTGGCCTCGGCCGCATCGGGATTCCGCGACAACTGAGTGTGGACCAACCGTGCTTCCGCAGATAGTGCCGGGTTGACAAAATGGACGTCGATGGTCCGGCGCAGGTGTGGCGGATCGCCCGGGTGATGTCTGCTGGCGATGTGGGATATCAGAACTGTCCGAATGCTGGCCTCGTGGTGCCTGGCAATGCTCGACGAAGAGGTGTGTCGAGGCGGCGTAGTCGTCGAGGTACCGAGGCAAGCCGCGCGTGGTCGCAAGCCGAGGTGGATCAGCTCGGTCACGGCAGGAGGGACTCCTGACCGTGAATCGCATGGAGCCAGTTCTCGCGTGACACGTCGTTCAGCGGCGCACTGCCCCTGGGCGCCCGGTCAGCGGCAGATACGGAGCCACTGAGCTGATCTCAGCGACGCGAATGTGTTGATTGGTGCGACACGGATGAAGGCACTCAGGCCGGACAGTGCTGGAAGTGGACGTGAGGTCCTCGGTAGGTAGTTCTCACCACAAGATCACCCACACGGTGAGGACCCCACGTGATCGCATATCGTGCCATGGTCGACGTCCCGAGGGAACTCGTGCGGTACCTCAGCCGGCTGCTTGCCGCGGAACGCCGAGCCAAGGGGACACGGCGCGGCACCCGCGCGTTGACCTGCTTCTACCAGGCACTGCTGGTGCTGGTCTGGTTCCGCAAGGCCGAGGACGTGACCCTGCTCGGCGCCGGGTTCGGCATCTCCCGGGCGACCGCGTACCGCTACCGCGACGAGGGCATCGCCGTGCTCGCCGCGCAGGCGCAGGATCTGCACACCGCGCTGCGCCGAGTCGCCGACGACGGCTGGTCCCACGTGATCCTCGACGGCAAGCTGTTCGACTGCGACCGGCTCACCGAGACCACCCTGTCGGTCAAGGGCGAGATCATCGACGCCTGGTACTCCGGAAAGCACCGCGACTTCGGCGCGAACATCCAAGCGATCATCCGCCCGGACGGACTGCCGATCTGGACATCGGCGGCGATGCCCGGGCACCTGCACGACACCAGCTGCGCCCGCGAACTCGGGGTGACCGCCGCGCTGAACTGGTCCGCCGCCGAACTGGACCTACCCGCACTGGCCGACTCCGGCTACGAAAGCGCAGGCCACGGCATCAAGACCCCAGTCAAGCAGCCTACTGACGGCAGCCGGCTCGCACCCGACAACCGCGCCTACAACCGGCTGCTGCGCGGGCTGCGCTGGCAAGGCGAACGCGGCTTCGCCATCCTGATCGGACGCTGGAAAACGCTACGCCATACCACCGCCAGCCCACGCCGGATCGGCGACGTCGTCGCCGCCGCGCTGCATCTGACTCATTTCGAGTACAAGTACCTACCCGAATCTTGTTGAGATCACTTCACTGGACGTCACCGGCCCAATGCTTCGTCGAAGCCACACCACCCCATGTCATCGATGCCCTTCAGGTCGGGGCTGGCCGGGTGTGTCGCGGCGGTGGGTGTGCTGACAGAACCGGCTGTGACCTGGGCTGTGAGCCGGTGTGGGTGGTGTGGTGGGTGGTCAGGCGGCGCGGCTGGGCCTGGGCGGCGGCGATCGGGCGGCGCGGCGCGGACAGGGACACGGGCCGGTCGTTCTCCAGCTCGGTGAGCCCGAGTTCGATCCATTCGCGGATGAGGGTGGATGCCTTGACGCCGGCGGCGTCGGCGGCGTCGCGGACCCGCTGGTCCAGGTTCACGGGCAGGCGCACTCCGCGCATCACCATTGGTTCGGTGTCCGCCGTGGGCGGCAGCTCGACCGGGGGGTGGTGTCGTCGTGGTCGGCCTCACCGCGGGCGAACGCTCGACGGCTCGGGTCGGGGTGAGGCCCCGCCGGGGCCCGGCGCGGGGGTGTGGGTGTGTGGTGGCGCACGTGTGGGCGGGATGGCTGGTGTCGCCGGGGTCGACTACCGTCACTTTGCGGTGAGGGGTGCGTGGCTCTCGGCGATCAACACTGTCGGTGGTGGTGGGCGTCGGCCGGGTCGTGGGGTGAGGTGTGGGGGTTTGGCCGCCGGGTGGGCGACGGTGCCGAGGTTGTCGCCGGCGAGGTGGTCGGGGGCTGGGGTGGGCGGCCTGCGGGGCAGGCTGATCCGTACTGGGTGTCCTTGGTTCGGGGGCGGGGAGGGAGCGTTGCGCGTTGGTCGCCGCTGCTTTTTCGACTGTTGAGCTCGGTGAGAGTTCGTTGCGGGTTTTGGAAGGGTTCACGACCCTGTTGCTGAATTCGTGACATGCCGTTGTGGATCCGGTGTGTTGGCTTGTCTGTCCTGAATGATCGTGTTGCTGGTCGGCTTTTCCCCTCTCCCGGCCGCAGGATGGTTTCGCCGATGTCGATGCGGTCGCGCCCGTTGGCGCAAGTTCCGGAGCAGACGATGCTGGTGGCCAGGGCGGCGTTTCCCAAGGGCAGTCTGGCGATGAGTGTGCGTGACCAGTTGGGTGAGGTGTTCGCTGATGAGCGGTTCGCGGCTGCTTTCGGGGTCCGGGGTGCGCCGGCGACCTCGCCGGGGGTCCTGGCTCTAGTGACGGCGTTGCAGTACGCCGAAGGGTTGACTGACCGGCAGGCGGCGCAGATGGTGGTCCGGGCCATCGACTGGAAGTACTGCCTGGGGCTGGAGCTGACCGATACCGGGTTCGACTACAGCGTGTTGAGCAAGTTCCGGGCCCGCCTCGTCGAGCACGGTCTGGAACGCGCCGCGTTCGACCTGCTCCTTCAGGTGTTGAAGGACAAGGGCCTGATCGGCGCCGGTGGCAAGGCCCGCACCGATTCCACCCACGTGATCTCAGCGGTGCGTGACCTCAACCGCCTCGAGTTGGCCGGGGAGACGGTCCGCGCCGCGGTGGAGGTCCTGGCCGTGGCCGCTGCGGGGTGGCTGGCCACGGTGATCGACATCCCCGAGTGGAACCAGCGATACGGCGCCCGCGTCGACTCCTGGCGGCTGCCGACCTCGCGGACCAAACGAGACCGGCTGGCGCAGGTTTACGGCGCCGACGCGGTGCGGCTGCTGGAAGCGGTCTGGTCGCCATCGGCCCCGGCGTGGCTGGTCGAGCTACCCGCGATCGAGACGCTACGCCGGATGCTGGTCCAGAACTACCAGATCAGCGCCGACACCCGCGGACGGCAGGTGATCAAGATGCGGCAGGCCGACGACGACGGTCTGCCGCCGGCCAGACACCGGATCACCTCCCCCTATGACCTCGACACCCGGTGGGCAGCCAAAGGCGAGGACCTGTTCTGGAACGGCTACAAGGTCCACCTCACCGAGACCTGCCACGCCGATGACGACCCGCCCGGCGCCGGCACCCCGGCTCCACCGAACCTGATCATCAACGTGGCGACCACCGGCTCGACCGTGCCCGATGTGAAGGCGACCACCCCCATCCACGCCGCCCTGGCCGCCTCGGGCCTGCTACCGGCCCGGCATTACCTCGACGCCGGCTACCCTTGCGCCGAGACGATCAACACCGCGGCCGACACGTACGGCGTCACGATGGTCACCCCCGCCTCCCGTGACACGTCCGCGCAGGCCAGGGCCGGTACCGGGTTCGCCAAGGACGCCTTCACCATCGACTGGGCCACCCGGCAGGTCACCTGCCCGCAAGGCAACACCAGCGGCAACTGGAACCCCGTCAGCCAGCACGGCACCGACGCAATCGTGATCACATTCCCCACCGGCGCCTGCCACCCCTGCCCAGCCCGAACCCAGTGCACCGCCTCCAAACGCGGCCGGCGTCACCTGACCCTGCGCCCCCAAGAGCTGCACGAAGCCCTGGCCCGTAACCGCGCCGACCAAGCCCGCAAGACCTGGCAGGACGACTACGCCCTGCGCGCCGGCGTGGAAAGCACCATCCACCAAGCCATCGCGATCACCGGCATCCGCCACGCCCGCTACCGCGGCCTACCGAAAACCCGTCTCCAACACGCATTCTCCGCAATAGCCCTGAACCTGACCAGGATCGATGCCTGGTGGAACGACCAGCCCCTCGACCGAACCAGAACAAGCCACCTCGCCCGCCTCGACTACACCCTCGCCGCCTGAACGAATTCGGCAACAAGGTCCTTGACCACGTACACCACGTACAGAAAACTTTGGACACACCAGCGACGCCGGTGCCGCACCCGGGCCGTCTGGTGGGCCGCTACCCGGCCCGCGGCCTATCTCCGCGCGCACACAGCCCGCAGATCGGTGCACCACTCGTCGACCAGCTGCGGAGTCCACCGCCACGGCAGCGCCTGCGCGTGCTCGGCGAATGCCCGCACCGCTCGCTGCCGGCTCTCCACGGTGCCGAATGACAGGTTCCGCGCGAGTTGCTGGTTACGCCACCCGTCGAGCATCGCGGTGAAGACCTGCTCGTCCGGTCGCAGCAGTCGCACACCGTCGGCCAGTTGCAGGGCCGCCGATCCCGGCGCGACGCGTTCCACGTCCACCGACAGTGACCTCCCACCACTCGCATTAGATGCGAGATCTTCGCATCCAATGCGACACGCTTGTCAAACCTGCAGGTCAGGAGGGGCGGATTCGCACCCCTTGCGGCAAGGAACCGCATCCACGAGGTCTACAGCCGGCGAAACCGCTACTCACGCGACCAGCAGCGCAAACCTCAGCCGCAGTTCGCACGCGAACTGTCTTGTATTCGCATCAGATCGAATACGCGGCGGTTGTAGCTTCCAGCGAAAAACCAACGCTAAGGCCCATTGATCAGCTTCGTGGCGTGACCCGGTAGCGTTCCGGTCCGTTTGGTGCCGGTCGATGCTCGGGTGGGTGGGTCGTGGCGACTCGGGACGTGTTCTCCGAGGAGGAGCTGGCGCGGCTGCGGGGGTTCCCGGAGCTGGGCCGGGCGGAGTTGATCCGGCATTTCACGCTGACCAGCGCGGATGAGGCGTTCCTGCGCAAGTTCCGGACCGGCCGCAACGTGCTGGGTGTGGCGGTGCAGTTGTGCACGCTGCCGTGGTTGGGGTTCGTCCCTGACGAGGTGCCGGCGGCGCCGGCGGCCACGGTGGGCCGATTGTCGCAGCGGCTCGGGATCGCGATGGGTGAGCTGCGCGGGTACGGCGAGCGCGAGCAGACCCGCACCGATCACCTGCGCGAGGTGGTCGCGTACGCCGGGTGGCGGGCGATGGACACCGGCGAGTGGAAGGAGCTGGACGAGTTCCTGTTCGCCCGGGCGATGGAGCATGACTGGCCGAAGCTGCTGTTCCGGCTGGCCTGTGAGTACCTGATCTCGTCGCGGGTGGTCCGGCCCGGGGTGGTGCATCTCCTCGAGCACGTCGCCACGGCGCGGGCCCGCGCCCGGGAGGAGACCTGGACACGGGTGGCGCACCTGCTCATACCGCGGCGCCGTGACGAGCTGGATCTGCTGCTGGTCCCGGATGTCTACCTCGGGCGCACACCGCTGTCTTGGCTGGGGATCGGGCCGACGTCGTCGAGCCCGGCGGCGGTCAAGGCGGGCCCAAGGAAAACGGCGGTGATCGCCGGCCTGGACGGTCCTTTGCCGACAGAGACATCCGGGGCGAATGCTGCGTGCCTGGCCAGACGCTCAACCCCACGCCCTAAAGATCAACTAAACGATCCCCGGTGACATGAGCGTTAGGAAACGCCCGGGTCCGGCCCCTGCCAGGTGGCCCAGTCGCCGAGGTTCCCGCTGCCGTCGCCGGCCTGATTGCGCGGCTGGCCGGGGTCGGTGGACATCCCAGCACCGTGGGTGGTCACATCAATGTCGGGATCCGGCCACCCCGGTTCCGTCCACCCCGCCGTCCAGGCCGGCGCGGGCGGCCCCGCCGTCCAGGCCGGCGCGGGCGGCCCCGCCGTCCAGGCCGGCGCGGGCGGCCCCGCCGGCCAGGCCGGCGCGGGCGGCCCCGCCGTCCAGGCCGGCGCGGGCGGCCCCGCCGTCCAGGCCGGCGCGGGCGGCCCCGCCGGCCAGGCCGACGCGGTGGGGGCGTCCGGGGCGTCCAGCGGCCCGGGCAGCCAGGGCAGCCCGGGCAGACCCGTGTCCGCCGGCGGGGCAGGTGCCGGCCCGGGCATCGGCGACTGAGGTGCCGGTTCCTGCACGTCCGGTCCGGGCGGGATCGACTGTGTCCCTGGGAACTGGCTGGGCTGGTCGCCGCTGGGCTGCGACCACGGTGTCGGGTCGGGCGGGGCTTGCGGCCAGGTCGGATCCATCGGTTGCGGCCCGGGGCCGGTTTCCGTGTCCATGGCCGTGGGCGGGCCGACCCACGCCGCCGGATGGAGCGGATCAAACAGATCGAGAGCTGGGTTCCCCTGCCAGGTGGCCCAGTCGCCGAGGTTCCCGCCGTCGCCGGCCTGATCGTCGATGCGCGGCTGGCCGAAGTCGGTGGACATTCCAGCACCGTGGGTGGTCACATCAATGCCGGAAACCGGCCCCGCCGGTCCCGCCGGTCCCTCCTCCATCGGCCAGGCCGACGCGGGCGGCCCCGCCGGCCAGGCCGACGCCGTGAGGGCGTCCGGGGCGTCCAGCGGCCCGGGCGGCCCTGAGAGCCCGGGCAGACCCGTGCCCGCTGGCGGGGCAGGTACCGGCCCGGGCATCGGTGACGTATCCCCGTGGTTCAGCCGGGACAGATCCTCACTACCCTGCGGGCGGCGGTCCGGTTCGGGGGCAGGGCCCGGCACCGGTGCTTGCCGGGGCTGACCCGGATCGGTCACCCTGTACCGCGCCGCCCCGCGACTGTGTGCTTCCTGGACCAGCTGCAGCAGACCACTGTCGCGCAATACCCCGATCCGGCGATGCACCGTCGACTGCGATGTGGATGTCGCCACGGCGAGGTCTGACTCGCCAGCGGTGATGATCCCGTCGTCGCCCATATGGTTGATCAGGGCGTTCCACAACTGCGGCAGATGTTCCCGCTGCTGTGTTGTGGTGGCGATGTGGTCGGCGTGCTGGTTGAACAGCGTCTGGGCATCATTCCGGTTGCGTACCCACTGGCGGCCCTCGGGAAGGTCCGGCAACGGTGCTTGCCGGGGCTGACCCGGATCGGTCACCCTGTACCGCGCCGCCACACCACGGCGTGCTTCCCGGACCAGCTGCAGCAGACCACGGTCGCGTAATACCCCGATCCGGTCATGCACCGTCGACTGCGTTGTGGATGTCGCTGCGGCGAGGTCTGACTCGCTGACGGTGATGGTCCCGTCGTCGCCCATATGGTTGATTAGGACGTTCCACAACTGCGGCAGCTGTTCCCGCTGCTGTGTTGTGGTGGCGATGTGGTCGGCGTGCTGGTTGAACAGCGTCTGGGCATCATTCCGGTTGCGTACCCACTGGCGGCCCTCGGGAAGGTCCGGCAACGGTGCTTGCCGGGGCTGACCCGGATCGGTCACCCTGTACCGCGCCGCCACACCACGGCGTGCTTCCCGGACCAGCTGCAGCAGACCACGGTCGCGCAATACCCCGATCCGGGAATGCACCGTCGGCTGCGATGTGGATGTCGCTGCGGCGAGGTCTGACTCGCCGGCGGTGATGGTCCCGTCGTCGCCCATATGGTTGATTAGGACGTTCCACAACTGCGGCAGCTGTTCCCGCTGCTGTGTTGTGGTGGCGATGTGGTCGGCGTGCTGGTCGAACAGCGTCCGGGCATCATTCCGGTTGCGTACCCACTGGCTGCCCTCGGGAAGGTCCGGCAACGGTGCTTGCCGGGGCTGACCCGGATCGGTTACCCCGTACCGCGCCGCCACACCACCGTGGCCTTCCCGGACCAGCTGCAGCAGACCACTGTCGCGTAATGCCACGATCCGTTTATGCACCGTCTGCTGCGATGTGGATGTCGCCTCGGCGAGGGCTGACTCGCTGACGGTGATGATCCCGTCGGCGTCCATATGGTTGATCAGGGCGTTCCACAACTGCGGCAGCTGTTCCCGCTGCTGTGTTGTGGTGGCGATGTGGTCGGCGTGCTGGTCGAACAGCGTCCGGGCATCATCCGGGTTGCGCACCCACTGGCTGCCCGCAGTGGGTTGGGGTTGGTCGGGGTGCGGCGAGGCGGGGTGGTGGGTGGCTGGTCGGCCGGGTGATGGGGGTGTCGCCGGCGTGGACAGTGCCGGCGTCGGTGCGGGTCACCGCCGGGGAGGGCGCGGGGATGGTTGCCAGTCCATGTCCGGCCCCTGCCAGGTGGCCCAGTCGCCGAGGTTCCCGCTGCCGTCGCCGGCCTGATCATCGATGCGCGGCTGGCCGGGGTCGGTGGACATCGCAGCACCGTGGGTGGTCACATCAATGTCGGAAACCGGCCACCCCGGTTCCGTCCACCCCACCGTCCAAGCCGGCGCGGCCGGCCCCGCCTGCCAGGCCGACGCGGTGGGGCGTCCGGGGCGTCCAGCGGCCAGGGCAGCCAGGGCAGACCCGTGTCCGCCGGCGGGGCAGGTGCCGGCCCGGGCATCGGTGACTGAGGTGCCGGTTCCTGCATGCCCGGTCCGGGCGGGATCGACTGTGTCCCTGGGAACTGGCTGGGCTGGTCGCCGCTGGGCTGCGACCACGGTGTCGGGTCGGGCGGGGCTTGCGGCCAGGTCGGATCCATCGGTTGCGGCCCGGGGTAGAGTCCCGTGCCCACGGCCGTGGGCGGGCCGCCCCACGCCACCGGATGGAGCGGATCAAACAGATCGAGGGCTGGGTCCTCCTGCCAGGTGGCCCAGTCGCCGAGGTTCCCGCCGTCGCCGGCCTGATCGTCGATGCGCGGCTGGCCGAAGTCGGTGGACATCGCAGCACCGTGGGTGGTCACATCAATGCCGGAAACCGGCCCCGCCGACCCGCCCCCTCCACCGTCCAGGCCGACGCGGGCGGCCCCGCCGGCCAGGCCGACGCCGTGAGGGCGTCCGGGGCGTCCAGCGGCCCGGGCGGCCCTGAGAGCCCGGGCAGACCCGTGCCCGCCGACGGGGCAGGTACCGGCCCGGGCATCGGTGACGTATCCCCGTGGTTCAGCCGGGACAGATCCTCACTACCCTGCGGGCGGCGGTCCGGTTCGGGGGCAGGGCCCGGCACCGGTGCTTGCCGGGGCTGACCCGGATCGGTCACCCCGTACCGCGCCGCCACGCGACCGTGTGCTTCCTGAACCAGCTGCAGCAGACCACGGTCGCGTAATACCCCGATCCGGTCATGCACCGTCTGCTGCGATGTGGATGTCGCCGCGGCGAGGGCTGACTCGCTGGCGGTGATGGTCCCGTCGTCGTCCATATGGTTGATCAGGGCGTTCCACAACTGCGGCAGCTGTTCCCGCTGCTGTGTTGTGGTGGCGATGTGGTCGGCGTGCTGGTTGAACAGCGTCTGGGCATCATTCCGGTTGCGTACCCACTGGCTGCCCGCGGGAAGGTCCGGCAACGGTGCTTGCCGGGGCTGACCCGGATCGCTCACCCCGTACCGCGCCGCCACACCAGGGCGTGCTTCCTGGACCAGCTGCAGCAGACCACGGTCGCGTAATGCCACGATCCGGTTATGCACCGTTTGCTGCGATGTGGATGTCGCCGCGGCGAGGGCTGACTCGGTGACGGTGATGGTCCCGTCGGCGCCCATATGGTTGATCAGGGCGTTCCACAACTGCCGCAGCCGATTCTGTTGCTGCGGTGTGGTGGCGATGTGGTCGGCGTGCTGGTTGAACAGCGTCTGGGCATCATTCCGGTTGCGTACCCACTGGCTGCCCGCGGGAAGGTCCGGCAACGGTGCTTGCCGGGGCTGACCCGGATCGCTCACCCCGTACCGCGCCGCCACACCAGGGCGTGCTTCCTGGACCAGCTGCAGCAGACCACGGTCGCGTAATGCCACGATCCGGTTATGCACCGTCTGCTGCGATGTGGATGTCGCCTCGGCGAGGGCTGGCTCGGTGACGGTGATGGTCCCGTCGGCGTCCATATGGTTGATCAGGGCGTTCCACAACTTCAGCAGCTGATCCACCCGCTGCTGTGTTGTGGTGGCGATGTGGTCGGCGTGCTGGTCGAACAGCGTCCGGGCATCATTCCGGTTGCGCACCCACCGGCTGCCCGCAGTGGGTTGGGGTTGGTCGGGGTGCAGCGAGGCGGGGGTGGTGGGTGGCTCGTCGGCCGGGTGATGGGGGGTGTCGCCGGCGTGGACAGTGCCGGCGTCGGTGCGGGTCACCGCCGGGGAGGGCGCGAGGGATGGTTGCCAGTCCATGTCCGGCCCCTGCCAGGTGGCCCAGTCGCCGAGATCCCCGCCGTCGCCGGCCTGATCGCGCGGCTGGCCGGGGTCGGTGGACATCCCAGCACCGTGGGCGGTCACATCAATGTCGGAAACCGGCCACCCCGGTTCCGTCCACCCCGCCGGTCCCTCCTCCATCGGCCAGGCCGGCGCGGCCGGCCCCGCCGGCCAGGCCGACGCGGTGGGGGCGTCCGGGGCGTCCAGCGGCCAGGGCAGCCAGGGCAGACCCGTGTCCGCCGGCGGGGCAGGCGCCGGCCCGGGCATCGGCGACTGAGGTGCCGGTTCCTGCATGCCCGGTCCGGGCGGGATCGACTGTGTCCCTGGGAACTGGCTGGGCTGGTCGCCGCTGGGCTGCGACCACGGTGTCGGGTCGGGCGGGGCCTGCGGCCAGGTCGGATCCATCGGTTGCGGCCCGGGGTAGAGTCCCGTGCCCACGGCCGTGGGCGGGCCGCCCCACGCCACCGGATGGAGCGGATCAAACAGATCGAGGGCTGGGTCCTCCTGCCAGGTGGCCCAGTCGCCGAGGTTCCCGCTGCCCTCGCCGGCCTGATCATCGATGCGCGGCTGGCCGGGGTCAGTGGAGATCGCAGCACCGTGGGTGGTCACATCAATGCCGGAAACCGGCCCCGCCGACCCCGCCCCTCCACCGTCCAGGCCGACGCGGGCGGCCCGCCGGCCAGGCCGACGCCGTGAGGGCGTCCGGGGCGTCCAGCGGCCCGGGCGGCCCTGAGAGCCCGGGCAGACCCGTGTCCGCTGGCGGGGCAGGTGCCGGCCCGGGCATCGGTGACGTATCCCCGTGGTTCAGCCGGGACAGATCCTCACTACCCTGCGGGCGGTCCGGTTCGGGGGCGGGGCCCGGCACCGGTGCTTGCCGGGGCTGACCTGGATCGGTCACCCCGTACCGCGCCGCCCCGCGACTGTGTGCTTCCTGGACCAGCTGCAGCAGACCACTGTCGCGCAATACCCCGATCCGGGAATGCACCGTCGTCTGCGATGTGGATGTCGCCGCGGCGAGGTCTGACTCGCTGGCGGTGATGATCCCGTCGGCGCCCATATGGTTGATCAGGGCGTTCCACAACTGCGGCAGCTGTTCCCGCTGCTGTGTTGTGGTGGCGATGTGGTCGGCGTGCTGGTCGAACAGCGTCTGGGCATCATTCCGGTTGCGTACCCACTGGCGGCCCTCGGGAAGGTCCGGCAACGGTGCTTGCCGGGGCTGACCCGGATCGCTCACCCCGTACCGCGCCGCCACGCCACCGTGTGCTTCCCGGACCAGCTGCAGCAGACCACGGTCGCGTAATGCCACGATCCGGTTATGCACCGTCTGCTGCGATGTGGATGTCGCCGCGGCGAGGGCTGACTCGGTGACGGTGATGGTCCCGTCGGCGCCCATATGGTTGATCAGGGCGTTCCACAACTGCCGCAGCCGATTCTGTTGCTGCGGTGTGGTGGCGATGTGGTCGGCGTGCTGGTTGAACAGCGTCTGGGCATCATTCCGGTTGCGTACCCACTGGCTGCCCGCGGGAAGGTCCGGCAACGGTGCTTGCCGGGGCTGACCCGGATCGCTCACCCCGTACCGCGCCGCCACACCAGGGCGTGCTTCCTGGACCAGCTGCAGCAGACCACGGTCGCGTAATGCCACGATCCGGTTATGCACCGTCTGCCGCGATGTGGATGTCGCCTCGGCGAGGGCTGGCTCGGTGACGGTGATGGTCCCGTCGGCGTCCATATGGTTGATCAGGGCGTTCCACAACCTCAGCAGCTGATCCACCCGCTGCTGTGTTGTGGTGGCGATGTGGTCGGCGTGCTGGTCGAACAGCGTCCGGGCATCATTCCGGTTGCGCACCCACCGGCTGCCCGCAGTGGGTTGGGGTTGGTCGGGGTGCAGCGAGGCGGGGGTGGTGGGTGGCTCGTCGGCCGGGTGATGGGGGGTGTCGCCGGCGTGGACAGTGCCGGCGTCGGTGCGGGTCACCGCCGGGGAGGGCGCGAGGGATGGTTGCCAATCCATGTCCGGCCCCTGCCAGGTGGCCCAGTCGCCGAGATCCCCGCCGTCGCCGGCCTGATCGCGCGGCTGGCCGAAGTCGGTGGACATCCCAGCACCGTGGGCGGTCACACCACTGCCGGAAACCGGCCACCCCGGTTCCGGCCACCCCGGTTCCGTCCATCCCGCCTGCCAGGACGACACGGTGGGGGCGTCCGGGGCGTCCAGCGGCCAGGGCAGCCAGGGCAGACCCGTGTCCGCCGGCGGGGCAGGTGCCGGCCCGGGCATCGGTGACTGAGGTGCCGGTTCCTGCATGCCCGGTCCGGGCGGGATCGACTGTGTCCCTGGGAACTGGCTGGGCTGGTCGCCGCTGGGCTGCGACCACGGTGTCGGGTCGGGCGGGGCTTGCGGCCAGGTCGGATCCATCGGTTGCGGCCCGGGGTAGAGTCCCGTGCCCACGGCCGTGGGCGGGCCGCCCCACGCCACCGGATGGAGCGGATCAAACAGATCGAGGGCTGGGTCCTCCTGCCAGGTGGCCCAGTCGCCGAGGTTCCCGCCGTCGCCGGCCTGATCGTCGATGCGCGGCTGGCCGAAGTCGGTGGACATCGCAGCACCGTGGGTGGTCACATCAATGCCGGAAACCGGCCCCGCCGACCCCGCCCCTCCACCGTCCAGGCCGACGCGGGCGGCCCCGCCGGCCAGGCCGACGCCGTGAGGGCGTCCGGGGCGTCCAGCGACCCGGGCAGCCCTGAGAGCCCGGGCAGACCCGTGCCCGCCGACGGGGCAGGTACCGGCCCGGGCATCGGTGACGTATCCCCGTGGTTCAGCCGGGACAGATCCTCACTACCCTGCGGGCGGCGGTCCGGTTCGGGGGCAGGGCCCGGCACCGGTGCTTGCCGGGGCTGACCCGGATCGGTCACCCCGTACCGCGCCGCCACGCGACCGTGTGCTTCCTGAACCAGCTGCAGCAGACCACGGTCGCGTAATACCCCGATCCGGTCATGCACCGTCTGCTGCGATGTGGATGTCGCCGCGGCGAGGGCTGACTCGCTGGCGGTGATGGTCCCGTCGTCGTCCATATGGTTGATCAGGGCGTTCCACAACTGCGGCAGCTGTTCCCGCTGCTGTGTTGTGGTGGCGATGTGGTCGGCGTGCTGGTTGAACAGCGTCTGGGCATCATTCCGGTTGCGTACCCACTGGCTGCCCGCGGGAAGGTCCGGCAACGGTGCTTGCCGGGGCTGACCCGGATCGCTCACCCCGTACCGCGCCGCCACACCAGGGCGTGCTTCCCGGACCAGCTGCAGCAGACCACGGTCGCGTAATGCCACGATCCGGTTATGCACCGTTTGCTGCGATGTGGATATCGCCGCGGCGAGGGCTGACTCGGTGACGGTGATGGTCCCGTCGGCGCCCATATGGTTGATCAGGGCGTTCCACAACTGCCGCAGCCGATTCTGTTGCTGTGTTGTGGTGGCGATGTGGTCGGCGTGCTGGTTGAACAGCGTCCGGGCATCATTCCGGTTGCGTACCCACTGGCTGCCCGCGGGAAGGTCCGGCAACGGTGCTTGCCGGGGCTGACCCGGATCGCTCACCCCGTACCGCGCCGCCACACCAGGGCGTCCTTCCTGGACCAGCTGCAGCAGACCACGGTCGCGTAATGCCACGATCCGGTCATGCACCGTCTGCCGCGATGTGGATGTCGCCTCGGCGAGGGCTGACTCGCTGACGGTGATGATCCCGTCGGCGTCCATATGGTTGATCAGGGCGTTCCACAACTTCAGCAGCTGTTCCCGCTGCTGTGTTGTGGTGGCGATGTGGTCGGCGTGCTGGTCGAACAGCGTCCGGGCATCATTCCGGTTGCGTACCCACCGGCTGCCCGCGGGAAGGTCCGGCAACAGTGCTTGCCGGGGCTGGCCCGGATCGGTCACCTCGTACCGCGCCGCCCCGCCACCGTGACCTTCCCGGACCAGCCGCAGCAGACCACGGTCGCGCAATACCCCGATCCGGTCATGCACCGTCTGCCGCGGTGTGGATGTCGCTGCGGCGAGGGCTCGCTCGGTGACGGTGATGATCCCGTCGCCGTCCATACGCTCGATCAGGACGTTCCACAACTGCCGCAGCGGTTCCCGCTGCCGTGTTGTGGTGGCGATGTGGCCGGCGTGCTGGTTGAACAGCGTCTGGGCATCATCCTGGTTGCGCACCCATTGGCTGCCCGCAGTGGGTTGGGGTTGGTCGGGGTGCGGCGAGGCGGGGGTGGTGGGTGGCTCGTCGGCCGGGTGATGGGGGGTGTCGCCGGCGTGGAGAGTGCCGGCGTCGGTGCGGGTCACCGCCGGAGAGTGCGCGGGGGATGGTTGCCAGTCCATGTCCGGCCCCTGCCAGGTGGCCCAGTCGCCGAGATCCCCGCCGTCGCCGGCCTGATTGCGTGGCTGGCCGGGGTAGGTGGACATCGCAGCACCGTGGGCGGTCACATCAATGTCGGAAACCGGCCACCCCGGTTCCGTCCACCCCGCCGCGGCCGGCTCCGCCTGCCAGGCCGACGCGGTGGGGGCGTCCGGGTCGTCCAGCGGCCAGGGCAGCCCGGGCAGCCAGGGCAGACCCGTGCCTGCCGGCGGGGCAGGTGCCAGCCCGGACATCGGCAGCGTATCCCAGTCGTCCAGCCAGGACAGGTCCTCACCCTGCGGGCGGTCCGGCTCCAGGGCAGGGCCCGGCACCGGCAATTCCGCCTTTGGATCCCGCGACGGGCCCCGCATCCACTGGGCCGCGGACGCCGGGCCAGGACCGGACGGGTCGCCGTCTTGCGCTGGATCGGGTGACTGCCCGTGTGAGGTGTTGCCGGCCCACCGGTGCCGGCCGCCAGCGGCGGCGAAGTCCTCCTGGTCCGGCCAGCGGACGCCGGGTTCCTGACCGTTGTCGATGATGTCCGCGGTCCGTACCGCCTCCACCAGATCCGGTCCGAACAACTCCACCGAAGCGTCCGAGAACAACACCGACCGCACCGGCTCGTCCACGTGTGGCCGCAACTCGCCGGGTATCTGGTCCACCTCGTGCGTGGACGACATCAGCCGCCGGGCGCGCAGCCGGGTGCGCAGCCATTCACCGAAGGAGGTGGCCTGTCCCGGTGCCTGCCATGCCGCGTCGCACCAGACCAGCAAGATGTCGGGTGCGTCGCCGCCGCGCTGTCGCGCCTGCGCGACGGCGTGTCGCCAGGCGGGCGAGGCGGTGAGCATCCGGAGGAACAAGGCCTGACGCACCGGATCGTCGGCCAGCCGCTCGGCCAGGTTCCGGTGCCCGGCGATGGTGAACCATCCCCGCACCCACGGCAGCGCCCGCGCCGCCGTGCGATCCGCCGCCGCCGCGTCCGGATCCGCCGCCGCCGGGTCTGCGAAGTACACCCCGCTGAACGTGTCCGCCATGACGATGTCCCTGGACACCTCGAACAGTCGGGGCAGGACCCCGTCCGGCGACGCCGCCTGGATACCGATGTCCGCGGCGAGGCGGCGCAGCTGAGCGTCGCTGGCACGGCCGTAGCCACCGCTGGCGAGCTCGTGGATTCGTTGCCCGGCCGACCCGGTAGCCGCGACGGCCGGCTCGCCGAAACCGGCAGCGCCGGCACCGACCGGTTCGTCCAACACCGACACATCACCGATCGAACCCGTATCCCCGAAACCGGCCGAATCCGTGTCCCTGGAGCCGAGATCGGGGCTGAACACCGCATCGCTTGCCCCGGACACGTCACTGACCGGGGTCGTGTCGCTGGCGTAGATCGGCGTGGCGTCAACGCGGAAGGCAGCGCCGCCCGGCTCCGTACCGCGGGCGCTGGCCGTGTCCGGAGTGCCCGGCATGCCGGGCGTGCTGCCGTCGGCCTGCGTGAGCACCTGATGGTATCCATCCACCCAGTTCCCTCGGAACAGTTCGGCGAGGGTGTCGTGACCGGCCGGGTCGACACCGTAGCGGTGGGCCAGGGCGGTGAACTGCTTTTCTGCCAGGCTGGCCGCGGCTGCGGTGTGCTGCTCGACAGTCACCGACACTGCCGGCGCGTCGGTACGCCAGTTTGCCGGGGCGTCCGCCGGGAACGGGATGGCGTGCGGTGCGGTGATGTCGGCAATGGTCGCAGCCGAGAAACGGGCGGGCAGGTCGGTGACCACCTGCCGGACCACGTTCGCCACGGCACTGACCTGCGCGGCGTCGGGACCGGCCACCACAGCGGGCAGCACAGCGGGCAGCACTGCGGGCAGCACTGCGGGCAGCGCGGAGGTGCCGAGGATCGCATCGAGGCTTCGGTCCACCCAGTTCCGCGTTTCCCTCTCGACCACCTCGACCGCGGCGGCGGACGGCACCCCCGCCCCGGCACCTGCCGGCACGCCCGCGCCCGACGACGTGCCAGCGCCTCCCGGTGTGCCAGCGGCCGACGACGTGCCGGGGCCCGACGACGTGCCGGGGCCTGTCGGCGTGCCCGTGCCTGTCGGCGTGCCCGCGCCTGTGGGTAGGCCGGCGGCGAGGTGCTGGCCGATGTGGTGTTGGACGGCCAGGTGCGCCAGCGAGCGCAACGCCTGCCGGTCGAACTCCGCCGGCAGCCCGGCGACCACCTGCTCCGACCGCACCCCGGCCGGGAACTGCCCACCCGCGGACGCCAACGCCTCGACCATCCGGGCCACCGCCCGCTGCCGAACACCCGTCAAAAACCCCTCGGTCAGCGCGGCAGCGGGCAGACCGACATCGGACAGGAAACCCGCAACAACCCGATCACCCCGCCGGGCCTCGACCCACCCGGCGAAAACCCCCTCGACCGGCACGGCGAGCGCGGCCATGCTCTCGCCCGCCCGAGCCACCCCGGCCAGCAACCCACCGTAACGATCCACCAGATCCTGCTGGAACCGATACCACCGCTCCACCACCGGCCCACCCGCTGCCACAACCCACGCCGGCACCGGCGCAACCGGCACCGACAGGCTCGGCACCGACCACGACGGCACCGACAGGTCCAGGCGCGGCGCGGGCAGGTCCAGACTCGGCGCGGGCATGTTCGATGCCGGCAGCGCAGGCGGGGGCGGCGGGGACTGCCCGCCGTCCACCACAGGCTTCGGATCATCGACCCCAGCCCGGTACCCCTTGAATGTGTCCCCACCAACCGGTGTCGGCCCCACCGGCAGGACCGGCCTACCATCCCACGTGAAGTCGGGGCGAGGCATCTGCACCCGGGGCTGCATCATGGCGCGACTCACGACGATCCCGAGGCCGCTCGCGGCCGCCCCGCCCGTCCCCGACAGCGCCCCGGACAGAAGATCGGCACCGAGATTGCCGGTGTCGTAGTACCCGTCGACCATCAGGCTGGCACCGATACCGAACAGCCCCTCCGTGCCGGTCTCCAACACCGGCCGCGTCAACAGATCGGTCAACAGCATTCTGGTGGTGTCCGACAGGCCCAGCTTGCTGACCGCGGCGGCGACCGCGCCAGCGGCCTTGCCCAACGCCGGCCCGCCCGCCGTGCTCAGGAACGCCACCGCCCCCGCGTACGTCGCCTGCTTACCGACCGCCGACCAGTTCACCCCCGACTGCAAACCATCGGTCATCATCGACACCTGCGCCAACAGCGCAGAACCCGGCATGAACAACATCTGCATCGCCGTGCTACTCGCCGCCGACCGGACCAACGCCGACCGCAGGACCACCTGGATGATCGTCCGCGCCTGGGCGACGTGTGTCGCCGCCCCCACGGGATTCCAGAACCACATCGCGGCGGCGGCGGCGAACTCGGCCTGCATGAAGGAGAACATCGCCACCGTCGTACGCTTGCCGGCCTCCGTCTCCAGGAAGAACTTCTTCTCCGCCTCCACCACGGCGAGCATCAGATCGGCCGTCTCGGCCATCTTCCCCACGAACGGAACGGTCTGCGCCACGAACCGGTCGAAGGCCTCACCCTCCCCCGCCTGCCGGACCGCCCTGACCGTCTGCTCCAGCAACGGACCCAGCACCGCACGCACCCGACCCGCCAGCATCTCCAGCGTGCCGATGTCATCCCACAACAACGGCAACCTCGCCCGGGACACCCGCACCCCGGTGAACCCTTCCAAAACCCGCAACGAACTCTCACTGAGCTCAACAGTCGAAAAAGCAGCGGCGACCAACGCGCAACGCTCCTTCCCCGCCCCCGAACCAAGGACACCCAGTACGGATCAGCCAGCCCCGCAGGCCGCCCACCCCAGCCCCGACCACCTCGCCGGCGACAACCTCACCACCCCGTCGCCCACCCGGCGGCCAAGACCCCCACACCTCGCCCCGCGATGCGACCGACGCCCTCCACCGCCACCGACAGCGTTGATCGCCGAGAGCCACGCACCCCTCACCGTAAAGTGACGGTAGTCGACACCGGCGACACCAGCCATCCCCGCCCACACGTGCGCCACCACACACCCACACCCCACGCCGGGCCCCGGACGGGGGCCTGACCCCCGACCCGAGCCAACCCGCAGCGGTACTTCCAGGCGTCGGGGCCGGTCATGCCCGCCCTCCGCGAAACCGGCGCGCTCACCCGCGCCGCCCACCTCACCTGGTGGTCGGTGCCACGCCGTACAACAGAGCCACGGGTAGGGCGGCCGCCAGGGATGGTGTTCCGCAAGCTCAGGCGCCTCGCTCCTCACACGGCCGGGGCGGAACCAGGACGGCAACGGGCCCGGGCTGGTAACACCGCAGTGGTCCTGACGGTTGCCGAACGGGTTCGGACATCCGCGCGCGGCTCGTTGACGAGCACCAGGGCGCGTCGGTCTGGGCGTGCCCGTGCTCGGCCTGCTGGCGGCCTCCGGCCGGCATCGGCCGACACAGCACCGGGAACAGGCCGAACCCGCGAACCCATAAGACGTGCGAACCAGCCCCCGCCGCGTGCCCGTAATGCGCCTTTCGATGCCTACCCGTGTAGGGCCAGGGGCCTCAGTCACACGGCGCCGGCCGGGCCACCCCCACAGGCCAACGGGTGAGGTCATCGGTCCGGGCGCACGTAAGGTCCGCGCCGCCCAACTTCGCCTTGGTCAGGTTCGCGCCGGTCAGGTTCGCGCCGGACAGGTCCGCGTCGACCAACCTCGCCTCGGTTAGGTTCGCGTCCCTCAGGTGCACGCCTCTCAGATTTATTTCTCGGCAGACCCTTATCGGCCACCTCGTAGGGTCTCCCGCTGTCGCGGGCGGGACCCTACGGGGCAGCGACGCACTTCGTCGAGCCGAGCCGATAGGTCAAGCGGTGGGTGCGTCCCAGAAGACGTAGGTCGCCGAGTATGGCACCTGCACCTCCGCCGTTTCGCTGGCCGTACAGGGGCCCGTCGGCGCGACTCCGCCCGAGGTCATCAGGCGGTTGATGTAGTCGGCCTCGGACAGGACGCCGGTGCCGGAGCGCGTAGTCACCTTGAGCAGCAGTTCCGGGATGGTTCCAGACCGATTCGACGAAGCGATCTTGGTCGCGGTGACCAGCGATCCGTCGTGAGTGGACTGCCAACTCGGGCCTGCGAAGTGGTGAACGATGCCGCCGGTGCCGAACAGTAGCGCCTCGGGAACCGAGGCGTCCGTGTAGGCGCCGGCGGTGGCTCCCTCGGGGACAACGCACGTGTAGGTCTGCGTTCCGCTAACGACCAGGTAGGCACCGATCGGCTGGGACCCGGCCGGCGGTTTGATCACGTCGGGGATGCTCAGGAACGAACTGGCGTGGGCGCCAGAGCCCGCCGTGGCTGGCGCCGCGGGCGGCGCTACCTTGGCAGCCGAGGCGGCGTGGGTTACGCCACCGACGGCGCCGGTCACGGCTGCCATGCCGACCACCGCAAGCGCGCGAATACGGGACCGAACCGTGCTCAGCATGCTTCTCTCGCGGATGAGGGTGGACGCCTTCACGCCGGCGGCGTCGGCGTCGGCGGCGTCGCGGACCCGCTGGTCCAGGTTCACGGGCAGACGCACTCCGCGCATCACCATCGGTTCGGTGTCCGCCGTGGGCGGCAGCTCGACCGGGGGTGGTGTCGTCGTAGTCGGCCTCACCGCGGGCGAACGCCCGACGGCTCGGGTCGGGGGTCAGGCCCCGTCCGGGGCCCGGCGCGGGGTGTGGGTGTGTGGTGGCGCACGTGTGGGTGGGGATGGCTGGTGTCGCCGGTGTCGACTACCGTCACTTTACGGTGAGGGTGCGTGGCTCTCGGCGATCAACACTGCCGGTGGTGGTGGGCGTCGGTCGGGTCGTGGGGTGAGGTGTGGGGGTTTTGGCCGCCGGGTGGGGCGACGGGGTGGCGAGGTTGTCGCCGGCGAGGTGGTCGGGGCTGGGGTGGGCGGCCTGCGGGGCTGGCTGATCCGTACTGGGTGTCCTTGGTTCGGGGGCGGGGAAGGAGCGTTGCGCGTTGGTCGCCGCCGCTTTTTCGACTGTTGAGCTCAGTGAGAGTTCGTTGCGGGCTTTGGAAGGGTTCACCGGGGTGCGGGTGTCCCGGGCGGAGTTGCCGTTGTTGTGGGATGACATCGGCACGCTGGAGATGCTGGCGGGTCGGGTGCGTGCGGTGCTGGGTCCGTTGCTGGAGCAGACGGTCAGGGCGGTCCGGGGGGCGGGGGAGGGTGAGGCCTTCGACCGGTTCGTGGCGCAGACCGTTCCGTTCGTGGGGAAGATGGCCGAGACGGCCGATCTGATGCTCGCCGTGGTGGAGGCGGAGAAGAAGTTCTTCCTGGAGGCGGAGACCGGCAAGCGTACGACGGTGGCGATGTTCTCCTTCATGCAGGCCGAGTTCGCCGCCGCCGCCGCGATGTGGTTCTGGAATCCCGTGGGGGCGGCGACACACGTCGCCCAGGCGCGGACGATCATTCAGGTGGTCCTGCGTTCGGCGTTGGTGCGGTCGGCGGCGAGTAGCACGGCGATGCAGATGCTGACGATGCCGGGTTCTGCGCTGCTGGCGCAGGTGTCGATGATGACCGATGGTTTGCAGTCGGGGGTGAACTGGTCGGCGGTCGGTAAGCAGGCGGCGTTCGCGGGGGCGGTGGCGTTCCTGAGCACGGCGGGCGGGCCGGCGTTGGGCAAGGCCGCTGGCGCTGTCGCCGCCGCGGTCGGCAAACTCGGCCTGTCGGACACCACCAGAATGCTGTTGACCGATCTGTTGACGCGGCCGGTGTTGGAGACCGGCACGGAGGGAATCTTCGGTATCGGTGCCAGCTTGATGGTCGACGGGTACTACGACACCGGCAATCTTGGTGCCGATCTTCTGTCCGGGGCGCTGTCGGGGGCGGGCGGGGCGGCCGCGAGCGGCCTCGGGCTCGTCGTGAATCGCGCCATGAATGGGCCCCGGGTGCAGATGCCTCGCCTGGACTTCACGCCCGACGGTAAGCCGGTCATGCCGGTGGCGCCGCCACCGGTTGGTGGAGACACGTCCACCGGGTACCAGGCTGGGGTCGACGACCCGAAGCCTGCGGTGACCGGCGGGCAGGCCCCGCCGCCCACCCCGCCGCCGCTGCCGGGGTTGAACCTGCCCGCGCCGAGTCTGGACCTGCCCGCGCCGCACCTGGACCTGTCGGTGCCGTCGTGGTCGGTGCCGAGCCTGTCGGTGCCGGCCGCGCCGGCGCCGCAGTGGGTCGCGGCAGCGGGTGGGCCGGTGGTCGAGCAGTGGCATCGGTTCCAGCAGGATCTGGTGGACCGTTACAGTGGGCTGCTGGCCGGGGTGGCTCGGGCGGGCAAGAGCATGGCCGCCCTCGCCATACCGGTCGAGAGGGTTTTCGCCGGGTGGGTCGACGCCCGGCAAGGTGATCGGGCTGTCGCGGCTTTCCTGTCCGACGTCGGTCTGCCGGGTACCGCGCTGACCGAGGGATATCTGACGGGTGTTCGGC
Source organism: Micromonospora olivasterospora (assembly GCF_007830265.1). Classification (NCBI taxonomy): domain Bacteria; kingdom Bacillati; phylum Actinomycetota; class Actinomycetes; order Micromonosporales; family Micromonosporaceae; genus Micromonospora; species Micromonospora olivasterospora. The sequence goes on along the minus strand of NZ_VLKE01000001.1, from coordinate 6,598,119 downwards.
AGCGGGCGGTGGCCGGGATGGCCGAGGCGTTGGCGTCCGCGGGTGGGCAGGTCCCGGCCGGGGTGCGGTCGGAGCAGGTGGTCGCCGGGCTGCCGGCGGAGTTCGACCGGCAGGCACTGCGCGCGCTCGCGCACCTGGCCCTCCAACACCACATCGACCAGTACCTCGCCGCCGGCCTACCCACAGGCCCCGGCACGCCGACAGGCACGGGCACGCCGACAGGCACCGGCGTGTCGTCGGCCGCTGGCACACCGGGAGGCGCTGGCACGTCGTCGGGCGCGGGCGTGCCGGCAGGTGCCGGGGCGGGGGTGCCGTCCGCCGCCGCGGTCGAGGTGGTCGAGAGGGAAACGCGGAACTGGGTGGACCGAAGCGTCGATGCGATCCTCGGTGCCCCCGCAGTGCTGCCCGCCGTGCTGCCCGCTGTGCTGCCCGCTGTGGTGGCCGGTCCCGACGCCGCGCAGGTCAGTGCCGTGGCGAACGTGGTCCGGCAGGCGGTCGTCGATCTGCCCGCCCGTTTCTCGGCCGCGACCATTGCCGATATCACCGCACCGCACGTCATCCCGTTCCCGGCGGACACCCCGGTAAGCTGGCGTACCGGCGCGCCGGCAGTGTCGGTGACTGTCGAGCAGCACACCGCAGCCGCGGCCAGCCTGGCAGAAAAGCAGTTCACCGCCCTGGCCCACCGCTACGGTGTCGACCCGGCCGGTCACGACACCCTCGCCGAACTGTTCCGAGGGAACTGGGTGGATGGATACCATCAGGTGCTCACGCAGGCCGACGGCAGCACGCCCAGCATGCCGGGCACTCCGGACACGGCCAGCGCCCGCAGTAGGGAGCCGGGCGGCGCTGCCTTCCGCGTTGACGCCACGCCGATCTACGCCAGCGACACGACCCCGGTCAGTGACGTGTCCGTGGCAAGCGATGCGGTGTTCAGCCCCGATCTCGGCTCCAGAGACACGGATTCGACCGGTTTCAGGGACACGGCTTCGATCGGTGACGTGTCGGTGCTGGACGAACCGGTCAGCGTCGACTCTGCCGGTCTCGGCGAGCCGGCCGTCGCGGCTACCGGGTCGGCCGGGCAACGAATCCACGACCTCGCCAGCGGCGGCCACGGCCGTGCCAGCGACGCTCAGCTGCGCCGCCTCGCCGCGGACCTCGGTATCCAGACGGCGTCGCCGGACGGGGTCCTGCCCCGACTGTTCGAGGTGTCCAGGGACATCGTCATGGCGGACACGTTCAGCGGGGTGTACTTCGCAGACCCGGCGGCGGCGGATCCGGACGCGGCGGCGGCGGATCGCACGGCGGCGCGGGCGCTGCCGTGGGTGCGGGGATGGTTCACCATCGCCGGGCACCGGAACCTGGCCGAGCGGCTGGCCGACGAACCGGTGCGTCAGGCCTTGTTCCTCCGGATGCTCACCGCCTCGCCCGCCTGGCGACACGCCGTCGCGCAGGCGCGGCAGCGCGGCGGCGACGCACCCGACATCTTGCTGGTCTGGTGCGACGCGGCGTGGCAGGCACCGGGACAGGCCACCTCCTTCGGTGAATGGCTGCGCACCCGGCTGCGCGCCCGGCGGCTGATGTCGTCCACGCACGAGGTGGACCAGATGCCCGGCGAGTTGCGGCCACACGTGGACGAGCCGGTGCGGTCGGTGTTGTTCTCGGACGCTTCGGTGGAGTTGTTCGGACCGGATCTGGTGGAGGCGGTACGGACCGCGGACATCATCGACAACGGTCAGGAACCCGGCGTCCGCTGGCCGGACCAGGAGGACTTCGCCGCCGCTGGCGGCCGGCACCGGTGGGCCGGCAACACCTCACACGGGCAGTCGCCCGATCCAGCGGAAGACGGCGACCCGTCTGGTCCTGGCCCGGCGTCCGCGGCCCAGTGGATGCGGGGCCCGTCGCGGGATCCAGGGGCGGAATTGCCGGTGCCGGGCCCCGCCCTCGGACCGGACCGCCCGCAGGGTGAGGACCTGTCCTGGCTGGACGACTGGGATACGCTGCCGATGCCCGGGCTGGCACCTGCCCCGCCGGCAGGCACGGGTCTGCCCTGGCTGCCCGGGCCGCTGGACGACCCGGACGCCCTCATGGGATCGGCCTGGCCGGCGGAGCCGGCCGCGTCGGCGTGGTCGGCGGGGTGGGCGGGGCCGGCCGCGTCGGCGTGGTCGGCGGGGTGGGCGGGGCCGGTTCCCGACATTGATGTGACCACCCACGGTGCTGCGATGTCCACCTACCCCGGCCAGCCACGCAATCAGGCCGGCGACGGCGGGGATCTCGGCGACTGGGCCACCTGGCAGGGGCCGGACATGGACTGGCAACCATCCCTCGCGCCCTCCCCGGCGGTGACCCGCACCGACGCCGGCACTGTCCACGCCGGCGACACCCCCCATCACCCGGCCGACGAGTCACCCACCACCGCCCCAGTACACCCCGGCCAACCCCAACCCCAACCCACCGCGGACAGCCAGTGGGTGCGCAACCCGGATGATGCCCGGACGCTGTTCGACCAGCACGCCAACCACATCGCCACCACAACACAGCAGCAGCCGGAGCAGCTGCGGCAGTTGTGGAACGCCATGATCAACCATATGAGCGCCGACGGGATCATCACCGTCACCGAGTCAAACCTCGCCACGGCGACATCCACACCGCAGCAGACGGTGCATCGCCGGATCGTGGCATTGCGCGACCGCGGTCTGCTGCAGCTGGTCCAGAAAGCACACCGTGGCGTGGCGGCGCGGTACAGGGTGACCGATCCGGATCAGCCCCGGCAAGCACCGTTGCCGGCCCTTCCCGCGGGCAGCCGGTGGGTACGCAACCGGGATGATGCCCGGACGCTGTTCAACCAGCACGCCGACATCGCTACCACAACACGGCAGCGGGAACAGCTGCCGCAGTTGTGGAACGCCATGATCAACCATATGAACGCCGACGGGATCATCACCGTCACCGAGTCAGCCCTCGCCACGGCGACATCCACACCGCAGCAGACGGTGCATCGCTGGATCGTGGCATTGCGCGACCGTGGTCTGCTGCAGCTGGTCCAGGAAGGCCACCGTGGCGTGGCGGCGCGGTACAGGGTGACCGATCCGGGTCAGCCCCGGCAAGCACCGTTGCCGGGCCCTGCCCCCGAACCGGACCGCCCGCAGGGTGAGGACCTGTCCTGGCTGAACCACGGGGATACGTCGCCGATGCCCGGGCCGGTACCTGCCCCGCCGGCGGGCACGGGCCTGTCAGCGCTGCCCGGGCCGCTGGACGACCCGGACGCCCCCACCGCGTCGTCCTGGCCGGCGGGGTGGACGGAACCGGCGGGGCCGGATCCCGGCATGGGTGTGACAGACGGGGACGGTGCTGCGATCTCCACCGACCCCGGCCAGCCGAGCATCGACGATCAGGCCGGCGACGGCAGCGGAAACCTCGGCGACTGGGCCACCTACGAGGTGGGCCCAGCCGGTTCGCTCGATGTGGACCCGGCCGATCTGCTCTATCTGCTTGAGGCCGTGGGCACGGAACCCGACCCCGGGCCGCAACCGATGGATCCGCCCCGGCCGCAGGCCCCGCCCGGCCCGACATCGTGGTCGCAGCCCAGCGGCGACCAGCCCAGCCAGTCCCCAGGGACTCAGTCGTTCCCGCCCGGACCGGGTATGCAGGAACCGGCACCTCAGTCGCCGATGCCCGGGCCGGCACCTGCCCCGCCGGCGGACACGGGCCTGCCCCCCGGGCTGCCCGGGCTGCCCGGGCCGCTGAAGGACCCGGACGCCCCCACGGCATCGTCCTGGCTGACGGGGCCGGCCGCGTCGGCCTGGCCGGCGGGGTGGACGGAACCGGCGGGGTCGGTTCCCGGCATTGGTGTGACCGACGGGCACGATGCTGCGATGTCCACCGACCCCGGCCAGCCGAGCATCGACGATCAGGCCGACGACGGCAGCGGAAACCCCGGCGACTGGGCCACCCACCAGGGACCGGACATGGACTGGCAACCATCCCTCGAACCCTCCCCGGCGGTGACCCGCACCGACGCCGGCACTCTCCACGCCGACGGCACCCTCCATCACCCGGCCGACCAGCCACCCACCACCCTCACCCCACTGCACCCCGACCAACCCCAACCCCAACCCCAACCCACTGCGGACAGCCGGCGGGTGCGCAACCCGAATGAGGCCCGGACGCTGTTCGACCAGCACGCCGACCACATCGCCACAACGCGGCAGCGGGAACCGCTGCGGCAGTTGTGGAACGCCCTGATCGACCGGATCGACGGCGACGGGATCATCACCGCCAGCGTGTCAGACCTCGCCGAGGCAACATCCACACCGCGGCCGACGGTGCATCGCCGGATCGGGGTATTGCGCGGCAGTGATCTGCTGCGGCTGGTCCAGGAAGGTCACGCTGGCGGGGCGGCGCGGTACGAGGTGAGCGATCCGGATCAGCCCCAGCAAGCACCGATGCCGGCCCTTCCCGCGGGCAGCCGGTGGGTGCGCGACCCGGATGAGGCCCGGACGCTGTTCGACCAGCACACCGGCCACATCAGAACGCGGCAGCCGGAACAGCTGCGGCAGTTGTGGAGCGCCTTGGTCGATCGTATGGACGGCGATGGGATCATCACCGCCAGCGAGTCAGCCCTCGCCGAGGCGACATCCACACTGCGGCAGACGGTGCATGACCGGATCGGGGTATTGCGCGGCAGTGGTCTGCTGCGGCTGGTCCAGGAAGGTCACGCTGGCGTGGCGGCGCGGTACAGGGTGAGCGATCCGGGTCAGCCCCGGCAAGCACTGATGCCGGCCCTTCCCGCAGGCAGCCGGTGGGTGCGCGACCCGGATGAGGCCCGGAGGCTGTTCGACCAGCACGCCGGCCACATCGCCACCACAACGCGGCAGCGGGAACAGCTGGGGCAGTTGTGGAGCGCCCTGGTCGAGCGTATCGACGGCGACGGGCTCATCACCGCCAGCGAGCCAGACCTCGCCAAGGCGACATCCACATCGCAGTCGACGGTGCATAGCCGGATCGGGGTATTGCGCGGCCGCGGTCTGCTGCGGCTGGTCCAGGAAGGTCACGCTGGCGTGGCGGCGCGGTACAGGGTGAGCGATCCGGGTCAGCCCCGGCAAGCACTGATGCCGGCCCTTCCCGCAGGCAGCCGGTGGGTGCGCGACCCGGATGAGGCCCGGAGGCTGTTCGACCAGCACGCCGGCCACATCGCCACCACAACGCGGCAGCGGGAACAGCTGGGGCAGTTGTGGAACGCCCTGATCGACCATATGAACGACGACGGGACCATCGCCGCCAGCGAGCCAGAACTCGCCAAGGCGACATCCACACTGCGGCCGACGGTGCATAGACGAATCGGGGTATTGCGCGGCCGTGGTCTACTGCGGCTGGTCCAGGAAAGTCACGGTGGCGTGGCGGCGCGGTACGAGGTGAGCGATCCGGGTCAGCCCCAGCAAGCACCGGTGCCGGGCCCTGCCCTCGGATCGGACCGCCCGCAGGGTGAGGACCTATCCTGGCTGGACCACGGGGATACGTTGCCGATGCCCGGCCCGGCACCTGCCCCGCCGGCGGACACGGGCCTGCCCGGGCTGCTGGACGACCCGGACGCCCCCACCGCGTCGTCCTGGCAGGCGGGGTGGACGGAACCGGGGTGGCCGGTTCCCGACAGTGATGTGACCGCCCACGGTGCTGCGATGTCCACCGACCCCGGCCAGCCGCGCGATCAGGCCGGCGACGGCGGGGATCTCGGCGACTGGGCCACCCACCAGGGGCCGGTCATGGACTGGCAACCATCCCCAGCGGTGACCCGCACCGACGCCGGCACTCTCCACGCCGGCGACACCCCCCATCACCCGGCCGACGAGCCACCCACCACCGCCCCACTGCACCCCGACCAACCCCAACCCCAACCCACTGCGGACAGCAGGCGGGTGCGCGACCGGGATAGGGCCCGGACGCTGTTCGACCAGCACGCCGGCCACATCGCCACCACAACGCGGCAGCGGGAACAGCTGGGGCAGTTGTGGAACGCCCTGATCGACCATATGAACGACGACGGGGTCATCACCGCCAGCGAGCCAGACCTCGCCAAGGCGACATCCACACCGCAGCGGACGGTGCATGACCGGATCGGGGTAATGCGCGACCGTGGTCTGCTGCAGCTGGTCCAGGAAAGTCACGGTCGTGAGGCGGCGCGGTACGAGGTGACCGATCCGGGTCAGCCCCGGCAAGCACCACTGCCGGACCTTCCCGAAGGCAGCCAGTGGGCGCGCGACCGGAATGATGCCCGGACGCTGTTCGACCAGCACGCCGGCCACAACGCCCCCGCAACGCGGCAGCGGGATCAGCTGCGGAAGTTGTGGAACGCCCTGATCGACAGTATGGACGGCGACGGGCTCATCACCGTCACCGAGTCAGACCTCGCCGCGGCGACATCCACACCGCGGCGGACGGTGCGTGACCGGATCGGGGCATTGCGCGACCGTGGTCTGCTGCAGTTGGTCCAGGAAGCAAACGGTGGCGGGGCGGCGCGGTACAGGGTGAGCGATCCGGGTCAGCCCCGGCAAGCATCGGTGCCGGGCCCTGCCCCCGAACCGGACCGCCCGCAGGGTGGTGAGGATCTGTCCTGGCTGAACCACGGGGATACGTCGCCGATGCCCGGGCCGGCACCTGCCCCGCCGGCGGGCACGGGTCTGCCTGGACTCTCAGGGCCGCCCTGGCCGCTGGACGCCCCGGACGCCCCCACCGCGTCGTCCTGGCAGGCGGGGCCGGCCGCGTCGGCCTGCACGGTGGGGTGGGCGGGACCGGCGGGGCCCGTTTCCGGCAGTGGTGTGACCGACGGGCACGGTGCTGCGATGTCCACCGACCCCGGCCAGCCGAGCATCGACGATCAGGCCGGCGACGGCAGCGGGAACCTCGCCGACTGGGCCACCTCAGCCTGAATCCGTGGATCGGGTGGCCGGCATGATCTTTGGCCGAATGAGTTGATCTTGATGGTTTGAGGGTGCGGCTGTTCTGCTGGCCTCTGGGTCCAGCGTGGGGTCCACCCCAGCCTGCACGTGCCGTCAGAGGGCGCTTCCGGGGGTCGAGGCGGCGTCGCCGGCGCGGCGGGTGGCCGCGCCGGCGACGGTCGGGTGGCTACCGGTCGATGCCCAGGTAGCGGGCGACGTGTACGACGATGTCCTGGGTGTACGGGGTGAGTCGGTAGAGCCTCTTGGCCAGTACCTCGGTGGCGGCGGTGGCCAGGTTGGCGAGGTTGTCGAGGTTGGCCGGGTTGTTTCTGATGTCGGGTTCGAGGGTTTGGATGAGGTCGTAGACGCTGTTGAAGCCTTCGCTTTGCAGGGCCTTCGTCAGGGACGCGGGGGCGTTGGGGGTGGCGGCGGCGGGGTCGAGGAGACGGCTGACGAAGGTGACCCGGTGGAAGACGCGCCAGCAGGGTGGTTTCTGGTCGGCCTGGTTGGCTTGGCGCAGAGCGGCGGCCTGGGGTGAGGTGGCGAGCCAGAGCGGATCGACGATCTTGCCGTAGAAGTCCTCGAAGTTGTCCTTCGTGACGTCGAGGTAGAAGGTCATGAAGCGGTAGGCGTCGACCCGGCCGGGGGCGGTGACGGGATTGTTGGTGGCGGGGTCGTAGATGGCGTCCCCGCTGTCGGTGTAGCGCTGGAGGTCCCGGCCGCCGGTGCATCCGACGTCGAGCCCGAACGTCTTCGCGGCGGCTTTCGCTCTGGTGCGGGTGACGCTGCTGCCGCCGGACATGCTGGCCTCGAAGCCGATCTTGGTGCCGCCTGCGGCTCCGCCGATCTCGAACATGCCGCCGCCGCTGATGGTGCCCTTGACCGAGTAGGACCCGCCGGTGGTTTCGGTCACGCTGTCGGTGGTCTCGGTGGATTCGGCGAAGAAACCGCCGCCGGCGGTCCAGACGTAGGTGTTGGCCAGGTTGCGCCGGGCAGAGGCTTTGCTGGCGATCTCCCTGGCCTTCTCGGCGGTCCGGTCGGGGGCGTGGGTTTCGGTGGAGACCGAGTCGTAGTAGCTCTGCAACTGTTGGGCCTGGCGTTCGATGCGGCGTTTGAGGGCGTACGCCTCGCGGGGTTTGAAGTAGCTGTACTCGGCGCCGTCACCGGCGCTGGGATAGTGGGCGGGGTCCGGGAAGGAGCCGGCCAACCCGAAGCCGACGAGCCCGTCGAGGGTGCCCTGTTTCGTGTAGAACGGGTTGATCTGGAATTCGATGATGTTCCAGTCCCTGGGGATGTCGGGGTTGGGCATCATCCGGTAGGCGACCAGCGCGCCGGTGTGTTCGAGGCGCAGCGCGAAGACGTCGGCGGTCTCGGACTGGACGAAGGCGTAGCCGGTGTTCGCTGGTACCCACCGCTGGCCGACGGCCGGGTTGAGCGGGTGGTCCGGGTCCTCCCACGCGCCGCTGAGCGCGACGCTGCTGGTGCGGGTGGTGTTGCTGCCCTCGGAGACCTCGGCTTCGCTGGTCCAGCCGTTGGAGAAGTCGAAGCTGAGGGCGAGGTTGCCCTCCATGGACAGTTTGGCGAGGGGCTGGGCGGTGCCGATTCCGAGGGGGGCGGTGATGTTGAGGATGTCGGCCGAGACCTCCCAGGAGAACTTCAGCTTGGCCGAGACGTCCATGCTGATCTCGCGGCTGGACGACAGGGTGTTGGTGACCTCTTCGGCCTGGATGAAGGAGACGGTGGCGGCGTCGACGTAGTCGTCGGTGCCGGGACGCTTGACGAGGTTCTCGGAGGGGACCGGGGGTGCGCCCTCGATGTAGCCGACGAGTTGCGGGTCGAACTGGGCTTGGCCGACCCACTTGCTGATTAGGTTACCGATCTTGTAGCCGGTGATCAGGTACCAGCGGCCGTTCTGCTGGTAGGTGTAACAGCGTTTCATCACTCCCCGCACGCCTCGGTCCGGGATCCGCTGGGCGTCGGCGTACTCGGCCACCGCAGGGGCGGCGCTGATGAGGTCGTGGAACGCGGTGCGGATCCCGGTCAGTGCCGAGCGGACCTCGGCGGTGTCGGTGGAGACGGGCGCGGTGGAGAGCACGATGGCCGGCTCGCTGCCGGCGGCGGTGGTCAGGTTGTTCCCACGCGGCCCGGCGTCCAGGACCGGGGCGCCGGTGACGGTGGAGACGGCGTCGAACTGGTAGTAACAGACGAGATCCTCGGACTCCCCGCGCAGCCGCGTGAAGACGTTGTCCAGGACCTGCTCGCCGGTACGGGCGGTCTGCCACACCCGGATCTCGTCGAGGGTGCCGGCGAAGCCGTCGCGCATGGTGGTGTCGGCGGTCATGACGCCACCGACGGTGAACTGCTCGGGCCCGTAGCCGGCGGTCACGGCCGTGTCGGTTGCCGGCACCGGGTCGGCGGGGGTCGAGTCGCCGTTGTGGTAGAGCCGGAACGTGTTGCCGTTCGGGTCGGGTGTCTTGACCCAGGTGACGCCGTGCAACCGGCCGGTGTAGGTGCCGGTGACGTCGATGGTGTTGTTCCCGGCGCCTTCCGGGAACTTCCACTGGGCGACCAGGCCCGGGGTGCTGTCGGTGACCGTCGCGCCGATCTTGGCCGCCTCCCGGGCGATGTTCCACAGCCGGACCTCGCTGATCGCGCCGCGAAGCCCGTATCCGGTCTTGCCGCTGCGGTACCGGCCGATGTCGAGGACCCCGTCGTTACCTGTCGGGGCCGGGCCGGTGAGGGTGGTGCTGCCTGCCGCCGCGCCGTTGACGTAGAACGTGATGTCCTGCGCGTTGGAGTTGCCGGCGTTGGCTCTGCGGGTGACCGCGACCCGGGCGAACACGCCCGCCTGCAACCTGGTCGACGAGACGGCGACGCCTGGCTGGGTGGCTGAGGTGTTCTCGTAGGTGAAGACCAGCGCCCCGTCGTGCTGGACGTAGAAGGCGTACGGGACGGTCCCGCCGGCACCGTCAGCCAGCCCGCCCTTGCAAACGAGCCCCTGGTTGTTGCCCAACGCATCGAGCCGCAGGGACACCTCGATCGTCAGGTCGTTCACGATGTTGAGGGCGTCGGCGCGGGGGGTGTCCAGCCAAGCGGCGCCTCGAGGCGCAGCGCCCAGTCCTGTTCGAACGCCGCCACGAGGTGGCCCCACTGCCCGGCGGGGTAGGCGTCGCGGCTGCGGACGAGCTGGTCGCCGACCCCGGCGAATATCCGGTAGCCGGGCAAGTTGGAGGCGACGAGCCTGGGGTTGCCAGTGATCGTGGCGTCGTTGCCGCGCCCGGTCCGGTCGGTGGTCTGCCGGCCGGGGAAGGTCCAATAGCCGAGTAGGCCGGTTTCCCTGCCGGTCAGCCGACGGTCCTTGTTCGCCTTCACCTCCTCGACGGAACGAGCGCGTCCCCAGACCCGTACCTCGTCGACCTGTGCGTACGCCCTGTTGCCCCCGGCCTGAGCGATCAGCAGTTTGCCGGTGCCGGCGAAGTGCCCGGTGGCGGGACGGCGGGCGACCTCCACGCCGTCCCGGTAGACGATCTGGGTGCGGTTGGTGCCCTCCCGGTCGTACACGCATGCCCAGTGGTGCCAGTTCTGGTCGCTGTAGGAGGTCGAAACGTCCACGTCATCGTTCCAGAAGGCGAAGGTGAAGGCGTTGCTGTCGCGGAACCCGATGTGCAGGCTCTGGTCCGTCGTGTTCGTGGTGCCGAGCCCGACGATGTAGTCGGACCGGCCGCTTGCCAGGCGCTTGATCCAGAACTCCACTGTGAAGGACGTGCTGGTCAGGTCGATGCCGGTGCCGCAGTCGAGGGAGTCGCCGCTCCCGTTGAACTCCAGCGCCGACAGGTAGGGCGCGTTCGACACGCCGAGGGTGTACCGGGTGGCCGGGGTGCCGGGCAGGTTGGCGTGCAGGATGCGGCTCTGCGCGCTGGCGAAGCCCGGGTTGGCCCAGGCCTCCAGGGTGAGGTCGCCGGCCATCGCCGCCCGAGCACGTTGGGCGGCCGGGAGGGCGAGCCGCTTGGTGCCGTCGAAGGAGAACGCCCGCCCAGGGGCGTTGCCCCGCCAGTGGTTGCCCCGGCCGGCAACGACGTCGGCGGCCGTGCCGTTGGGTACGGCGTCCGTGGCCGTACCGGCATCGACGGCGACGATCAGCGAGCCGGCGTCCAGACGCGCCCCGGGGCGGCTGGAGGTGGCCGAGGCGTAGTCGTAGACGACCGTGCGCACCTGCGCACCCGCCCCCACCGTGCCCGGATTCGTGGTCAGGGTGAAGCTGGAGACGGCGGGCACGGAGTCCCGCACCTGGTAGACCGCCCCGGCCACCCTGACCTTGGTGCCCGCCGCCAGTGCTGCGGGCAGTGGTGCGGCCAGGGTCACGGTGTTGCCCTGGATCGAGACGACCGTGCCCAGCAGGTCCCCGGTCGGGGTGCCGGTGAGCGCGGCCGCGAACTGGTCCGCGCGTCGGGGCACCCCGTTGAACGTCTCGGTGTAGGTGGTGTTGTTCGCCGTACGGGTGACCGTCACCGTGCAACGGGCGGCGTCCGGCCCGGCGGAGACGACGATACCCAGCTCGGACAGGGCAACCCCGGTGTCCCGGCTGGTCAGCGCCAACCGCCCGGACGGGAACGTGAGCTGCTTGGCCGCCCGGGAGGCGGTGACGTCGTAGTAGACGGAGAAGAACTGGCCGTCGACACCACGGAAGTACAGCACCACCTCGCCGGTCGAGCTGTCGAGCAGAGCCGGGGTGTTCCGGCTCCACGCGAACGCCAACACCGCGCCGAAGACGCTCAGGCCGATGCTGTCGACCGCGACCACCGGCATCGCCAGCGTCACGTCGTCACCGCCCTGTAGCCCGCCGCTGAGCGCGGCCAGCGCGGCCTGCCGCTCGGCCAGCACCGTCCGGTCCCGGGCCAGCTGAGCCGTCGCATCATCCCGAGAACGCAGTGCGGCGTTGTAGGGCGCGGCTGCCATGCCCAGCAACGCGAGCAGGCCGTCCGCCCGACCTGAACGTTCGTGGGGCCAGACGAACGATCCCTCGTCGTAGCAGTAGCCGGAATTCACGAAGGCCCAGTACCTGTTGTTCCAGTACTCGTATCCCGGCTGGGCGTCCCGTACCGCCTGGTCTGCCAGGTCGAGGAGATGCTGGTCCGCGATCAGCTTCGCCTGCGCGGCCGTGACCGCCTCCTGGGCAGCGCTGAGCATATCCATATCTTTCGTCGGGTCGGGACGCCCGATGGTCGACAGCACGACCGAACGGGGCACCCGTGCAAGCCGACCGTCAGCGGCGAGAGCCAGATCGAGGGTAGCCAGCAGCGGATCACCGCCCGGCGCGGCCGTCTCGACCGTCGGGCACGCCAACAGGACCCGCGCCTGCCTCTTCGCCGGGCTCGGCTGGTCGGCGTAACCGGCGACCGTCTCCTCCTGCTGGAAGTACAACACCGCCGCCACCCCCGAGGACAGGGACCGGCCCGCGAAACCGAACGTCTCCCGGGACAGCCCTGGGCTGTCCCCGACCGGCGCACCCGAGGTCACCCACACCGCGCCGCCCCGGACTGTGCCGTCGAACCCGTTGTCGGTGTGGTCGGCGACGCTGCTTCCGGCACCCTCGTCGAAGCGGTAGTAGGCGACGAGACCCGGTTCGACCCCGGCGAGACGGCGGCGGAAGTCGCGGGCCAGGTCGCCGACCGGCCGCGCCTGGCTCCAGATCCGCACCTCGTCGATGTCACCACGGAAGAACTCGGCGGCACTGGTCCCCGACCGTCGGGCGCCGACATACGACGCCACCCCAGAGGAGGAAGGAGTGAACGACATCGCTCCGTTGGCCACCTCGACGCCGTCGACGTACAGCCGCCCCTTGACCGGCGTGTCGCCGCCAAACACCGCCGCGACGTGGGAATAGCGGTTGAGAGGCACTGTTCCATCCGGCGCGCTGATCGTGTTGCCGGTGCCGGGATGGGTCAGCACCAGCGCCCTAGCGGAGGTCATGCGCAGCGTGAACGACCCGGCCTGCGCCCCGTCCCCGGCGGCCACGATGGCCCCGCCAGCGGCGGCCGGGTTGACCCACGCCTCCACCGTGTACGCGCCCTGCAACCGCGCACTCGGCGCACTGCCCAGATCGAGGTGGTCGTCCTGGCCATCCAGGCGCAGCGCGGTCCCCGCCCGGTCGGTCGGCAGCGGCACCGGCACCAGCGGCTTATTGGTGAACGGGTCCGCGCCGGGCTCACGCTCCAGCACGGAGCCGGCGTACCTCGGGTCCGGACTGGTGTAGAACTGGGTGCCGGCCAGGTTGAACAACCCGTCGTCGGCTCGCTCGACGTTGAACCCGTCGATCCGGCCGGTCACCTTGTTCACCGCGAACAACTGCCACCGCATGACATCGTTGACCTGAGTGGGCAGCAACAGCACGGCGATCTCACCGTCCGCGACATTACGGACGAAGGACAACTTGCGGGTCGGCTCGTAGAACGGTTTGCCATCCAGATCCCTGGTGCCCAGGGTATCGCTGCTGGACGCGGGCGAGGTCTTGCTCCGACTGCGCCGGTACCGCACCTCCAGCACCGGCTTCACCGTCGCGCCCACCTGCACGAAGCGGTCGCACAGGACGGTGCTCGACACCAACGGCACCTTCGCCCCGCCCACCTGGGCGTAGTCTGTCCGGCTCGCATCCCCGGAAGCACCGCCACCGGCGAGCCGGAACAACGCGTCCGGGTGCGTCTCGTCGACCGACTGGCGGAACAGCATCAGGTACCGGCCGTCCGACACGACCTGGAACGGCGCCTGACCACCCAGCCGGGCCGTGGTGGACAGAAACGGATCCAGGTCCTCGGCCTGGAGTTGCAGGCCACCGTCCACCTCGGCCCGCCCGCCCAGCCGCACCGCCGGCACGCCGACCGTCTCGCCCACACCGAAGCCGACCTCGGTGACCTCACTCGGGAAGGTGAGCAACGGCGGATTGTCGTCCCAGTACGAGCTGTCGATCTCACCCCGCTCGCGGCTGCCCAGGTCCAGGTTCAACACGCTGTAGTAGATACGCCGGGAGCCGTCCATCGCGAACGCCACCGTCGTACCCTGGTGACGCACCATGGTCGTGTACACGTAGTTCCTGTCGCTGTACACCCTGACCAGATTCTTGTTCGCCATCCCCATCCTCGACTCGATGAATCCCGCACGCGGGAACAGAAACTGCGGATTGGCCCGGACGCACACTGAACCGACCGTTGCCGGGAACGCCGACAACGGAAGTGCGTGATCACCGATCCAGGATCCGGGTAGAGCCACGACGATTCGACAGCGACTTTCGGGGCCCGTTCCACGACACGCCCCGCCCAACAAGCAACAGTGCGGGATCCTGCGCGACAGATTCCGCACGGGTTACTTCGGAACAATGGGAATTGCAGATCCGCAAGTCCGACGGTTCGACTCTTGCCGCGCCCACCGGGCGCCCACTGAACTGCCACCAGGGCTCACCCGACCGCACGAATCCCGCCGTCGCAGGAAACGTCGGGCCGACCGACCGGTGTCGCCAATCCGACATCGCGTGGCATTGCGAAAGAGTGGTCGACGACACCCGCCGTCCAGCCCGAATTCTCACCCTTTCTCGAAGAGCGGCATCGCCAATTCTCAGGGGCCGTGAGAAATACGTCAAGAGGCTCAGTGACGAACGCGCCACTGAGCGTTAGTCGAATGGCCTGGAGTCAGACATAGTGGCCTGTCCGGAGATATCGGGCAGGCGCGGCATCCGGCACATCGCGCCGACGCTGGTTGTCGAATCCCGCGCCAATCACCGGTGCCCGGCGGCGGCCCGGCACACCATCTGGGCACGCCTCGACCTTGGGGACACCCGTGGCCCGGAGCAGGTCGTTGGCGATGGTCCGCAACAGCGGGACGACGATCGCGCCGGAGAACCCCATGTCCTGCCGGCACGCCTCGTCGGCCCCCCGCCGTTGATCATCGGCGCGGACCCAGCAACGCAACGTCTCCCGGTTGACCCCGAGATCGTCAGCGATCTGCGCGATCGTCGCACCAGGCCGAGACCGGTACAACGCCACCGCGTCGGCCTTGAACTGCGCTGGTAGTGCTTGTTCACCATCTGTCAGGGACTCCTGATCTCCCCGGACCATCACGATCCAAGGTTCAAGTGTCCAGGACCAGGGGGCAACGCCCGTCGCGCGGAGAGGTCCGGGCTTGGTCGGCGGGGAGGCTCGTGCGGGGGTTTGGCGGGGCAGGATCTCGTGATGTGGTGCGGGGGTCGTGCTCTCCGGCTGGTCATCGGGTGGCCACGGCCCAGGTTCCCGGCCGGGTCCAGCGGATCGCGAGCACGCTGAGCCGGGCGAGGTTGACGGCGGCGGCGAGGAGGCTGAAGTCGGCGGCGATCTTGGTGCGGCCGCGCATCCGGGCGCGTCCGCCGCCGTGGCGGTGTCGCATCAGGTGGGCGAGTTTGCGTCGAATTTTCGGCCGGGTGGCCCGGTAGTCGGCCCGCCGGGCGGGGTCGGTGCTGGCGGCCCGGGCTCGGGCCGGCAGCCGTTCGTGGCGGCCGACCGCGACCTTCCGGCCGGATTTCGACGTGGTGCACCGCGCGGCCAGGGGGCAGGTGGCGCAGGCGGTGCCGAGGTCGGCGGTGCCGTCACCGGCACGGTTCCGGCGGATCGGCACGGTGGTCTGGTTCGGGCAGGTCACCGTGTCGGCGTCGAGGTCGATGCCGAGGGCGTCTTTGGTGAACCGGCCGCCCGCGTTGGTCGCCGGCTGGGTTTCGACCGTGGCCTCGGTACCGGCGTCGTCCAGCTTCTCGAGGAACTCCGCAGCACCGTAGGCGGCATCACCGTAGACGGCTGGCCGGTCCTGACCGCCGTCCTGCCCGCTCTGGCCGTCCTGCCCGTCGGTGTCGTCCTGCCCGTCGGTGTCGTCCTGCCCGTCGGTGTCGGGCAGCAGGTCGATGAGCAGGTCAGCGGCGGTCTGCGCGTCGCCCTGGTTGCCCGCGCTCACCTCGGTCGCGGTGATGATCTCGCTGTCCGGGTCGGCGGCGATGTGGCCCTTGTACCCGTCGAAACCCCGCGCCGAGGTCTTGTGCCCGTGCCGGGCCTGCGGATCCACCGTGGAGATCACCCGATCGGCCCAACACCACCCAGGCCCCAACCCCAAACACCTCACTTAACCTAGATCGGCTTGTTCGCTGACGTGTCTGCCTGAGCCGAATGTGTGGGGACATACCACCGGACTGTGGTGCCCGAGCACGTTGATTCGGTGCAGCACCAGGAGCAGCATCTCTTGCGTCGCAGAGAACGACGGCGCAGAGAGGCAATTATGAGCGAACCGATTTCTCCGAACGGCCCGGTGAAAGTAGCCATTACGGTGGACGACTTCCTGCAGTGGAAGATGGTGCCGTTTCCGACCGGATACAGCGCTGAGCGCGTGGTGTCGTCATTGACCTCGGCATTCGCTGATTTCGGGATCACCGATTGCTATGCGTTCTTCAGCACGGGTCCTATGGAGCAGGATCCGAGTCTGCGCGAGCAAGTCGAAGCGTGGTGTGCGGCAGGGCACCACGTCGGAAACCACACGCACAATCACGCCAGCCCCGATTGGGTACCGGCCAGTGCATTCACTGCAGACATCAAACTCTCCGAGGACTATATCGGCAGCTTCATCGAGGCGGCTCCGGTGAAGTACTTCCGGTATCCGATGGACATGTGGGGCGCCGAGGCCGAAAAGGTTGCCGACATTCACCACTTCTTGGCCAAGGAGAACTACATCCCGGCGCCGGTCAGCTACTGGTTCTATGACGCTCAGTTCGTTGCGCCGTACTGGCGGGCAGTCGAGAGCGCGGACTCCGACGCGGCCGCTTGGCTGGTGCGGACTTACGCAGAAACGGCGGTCGACCAGCTCCGGCGCCACGCGGCGGTTTCCCGTGAGATGTTCGGCCGCGACCCGATCTTCATCTCGGTTTTTCACGGTACGGCTGTTACGTCCGATTCGGTACGCCCGATGCTTGAGGCTCTGGTCGCGGCCGGAGTCGAGTTCGTATCGCTCGAAAAAGGGATGCGGGATCCGTTGAACGCGCTCCCAGCACCAATGCACACCCGCCTCTTCCGAAACAGCACCCAGAAGTGGGCCGACCACCTCGGTGTCTCCTTCGAGGGGACTCCGCCGTTGGAGACGTTGTCCAGGATGGAGGCGGTCAGTCCGCGCGAGGGGATGTCCTACGAGGATGTCTTCGGCGCGATGCGCAACCACGCCGCTAAGGAAGTTGGCGGCACAGTTGCTGGCGGCGAGTTCGACTGGCAGAGCGCGGTGCGGCCGATCCATGACTGACCGGCCAGCACACCCGTTCGTTGCGCCCCCTGACCGGGTCGCTGTCGTGATGGCTGCATCAGGTGCAGCCATGACCTATCGTGAACTCGCCGACGACTCGGCTCGGTTGGCCAATGTTCTCCAAGGAGCCAACCTCCCCGAGGGTAGTCCGATCGCGATCCTCTTGGGGAACTGCCCGGAGTACTTCGTGGCGTACTGGGGCATCCTCCGAGCCGGCCACCGCGTCACGACGCTCAGTACTCAACTGACACCAGATGAAGCCGCCTACATCGTGGGGGACTGCCGTGCGAGCGGCGTAATCGTCGGCACGGACTTCGAAGGCACAGCGGCGAGGCTCGCCGAGATCGACCACCTGAAACTCAGGCTGGCAGTAGGGACGGGGCTGGTCGATGGGTACCGGAACATGCGGGAGGCCCTTGCCGGGGTCTCGACTGAACGCCCGGACCGGGAGCGGCTAGGGAACGAGCTGCTCTACTCGTCGGGCACTACCGGGGCTCCCAAGGGTATCTGGCGGCCGATCGATCCGAACGCAGCCATCGACGAGCGGACGTTCTCCTTGGCATCGGTGTATGAGACGGAATTTGGCTTCGAGGACGGCGATGTCTACCTGAGTCCGGCGCCGCTGTACCACGCAAGCCCGCTGCGGTTCTGCGTCGCGACGCACGTGCTGGGCGGCACGGTTGTGGTACAGGAGAAGTTCGACGCCGAGGGAGCACTCAAGGCGATCGAGCAGCATCAGGTGACTCACAGCCAGTGGGTCCCGACGATGTTCGTCCGAATGCTGCAGCTGCCCTCAGAAGTTCGGCACGCTTACGATCTTTCGTCGTTGCGCGTGGCCGTTCACTCGGCTGCACCCTGCCCGGACGCAACCAAGCGTGCGATGGTGTCATGGTGGGGCCCGATCCTTTGGGACTTCTACGGCGCCTCGGAAGCCATCGGTCGGGCGTTCCTCGACCCGCAGGAATGGTCCGAGCGACCAGGATCGGTAGGGCGACCTGATCCGGAGCTGGTGCGGATCTGCGACGAGAGTGGTGCCGCACTCGAAGCTGGCCGGGTCGGAACGATCTACTTCAAGTGCGTGCGCCCCTTCGAGTACTTCGGTGACCCGGAAAAGACCGCTCGTTCCCGTCACCCAGAGGATCCGGAGTGGGTCACCGTTGGGGATGTTGGGCGATTGGACTCCGACGGGTACCTCTATCTCGCCGATCGGCAGTCCTTCGTGATCATCTCCGGCGGTGTGAACATCTATCCGCAGGAGGTCGAGAACGCGCTGGTTGGCCATCGCAAAGTGGCTGACGCAGTGGTGGTCGGCCGCCCCGACCCTGAGTTCGGCGAGTCCGTCGTGGCCTTCGTAGAGCCGGAGCCGGAGTTCTATGCCGACCCCGAACTGATCGAGGACATTCAAGGTCGGCTCCGTCGGACGTTGGCTCGCTTCAAACACCCCAAGTGGATTGAGGTGGTCCCTGAGGTGCCCAGGACGCCCGGTGGCAAGCCTGATGTGGCCGCACTGCGCGAGCTGGCAAGTCGATTGTCCGCTGCGCCGGCATCCGAGGCGCCGGACGTGGACGGCGGGGCAGCGGCAACAAGTCCCGTCGGGCGGTCGGCCCGGTGGGACAGTGGTCCGATCCTGGTCGATGATCGTGACGGTGTCCGGACAATCACCTTCAATCGTCCTGAGGTTCACAACGCGCAGAATCTCGAGATGTTGCGTGAGTTCGATGCCGCGATCGACGAGGTGGCAGCCGACCGCTCTGTCAGGGTGTTGGTGATCGCGGGCGCGGGGCGGAGCTTCTGCTCGGGCCACGACCTTCGGATGATGGGCGAGGACAAGACCTACTTCAGCAACTTTTCCAAGGTGGAGACTCGCAAGGAGCAGGAGAAGCGTTGGTTCGTCGACCCGGTTGCGAAGCTCCGCCACTTGCCGATACCCACCGTGTGTCGAATCCAAGGTCACTGTTTGGCTGCCGGACTCATGTTTGCCGCGGCGACTGACTTTGTCGTTGCGGGCGAGTCCGCGATATTCGGGTCGCCGATCCTGATGCACATGGGGGTCAACGAGGCCGAGGTCCCCAACTTCGCATCGAAAGTTGGCGAGAGCTGGGCCAAACGGGTGTTCTGGTTGGACGAGCGACTGTCGGCCGAGCAAGCCCGGCAGGCGGGTCTGGTGACATGGGTTGTCCCGGACGATGACCTTGACTCGAAGTTGGCGTGGCTCATCGAGCGGCTCCTGCGTGCGCCTCGCCAAGCGTTGGAACTGTCCAAGGAGAGCCTGCAGTATCTGGCGGACCTCCGGGGGGAGGCGCAGTTCCATACATTCCATTTCATGTCGCACCAGATCAGTCATGCGACTCACGAAGCGGGCGAGATTCTCAACGAGCGTCTAGCCCGCCTGGCGAAGTCCGAATCGGTGATCCCCGACCACGAATCGAGGTCATCTGGTGGCGGCTCCTCTACGTCTAGTGGTCCTTCTGTGAATTGTGACAAGGGAGAGTAGGCACAGGTATGAGATATGCAAGATTGGCGATCGCCGCTGCGGCGGCGATGGTCCTCCTGACAGCATGCGGTGAGAATGGTCCTTCCGGGAATCGTGGCAGCGATGCTGACGTTGCAGCCGTTGTCGCGCAGGCCAAGAAGGCAACCGAGGCCAACTTCGCCGGCACGGACCGTGAGCTTCCCGAGTCCGGGCCGAAGGCGGTACCCGGCAAGAAGGTCTGGGCGATTGCATGCTCACTCCAAGGTTCTGGATGTGCGCTGCCCGCCAAAGGTGCCGCGGCAGCAGGCAAGCACCTGGGCTGGGATGTGAAGGTGGTCGATGGCAAGCTCGATCCCAAGGTCTACAACCAGCAGATTCGAGCAGCCATCGCGGACAAGGCTGACGCGATCATGCTGTTCTCGGTGGACTGTGCAGCGACAAAGGGAGCCATTTCGGAGGCCAAGGCGGCTGGGGTCGTCGTGTTCGGCGCCAACGCCCTCGATTGCGACGACAAGTTCGCAGGCGGCGGCGAGCGGATGTTTGACGGCTATCTCCCGTGGGGCGAGAACCTCGACACCTATGGTCAGTTCCTGAGCACGGTGGTCGGACCGGCAATCGCCGACTGGGTGATTGCAGAGACCGACGGTAAAGCCTTTGTGGTGGAGCTGAAGCAGGACGACCTGGCTGTTACGCGCCATGTCGGCGAGTCGTTCCGGGCTCGCATGGCAGAGTGCTCGACGTGCACGGTCGAGTCGATCCCGTACACCTCTGGCGACATCTTCAGCGGCAAACTGCAGGGCAAGACTGCGGCCGGGCTCTCGAAGTTCCCGAAGGCCAATGTGGTGATGTCGCCCTTGGATGCCAACATCCCGGTTGGTGTGGGAGCTGCTGTCGAGCAGGCCCGGAAGGCGGGTCGCTCCGACCTCCTGTTGGCCGGCCACGAAGGTAGCCCGTCGTCACTCAAGCTGCTGCGGTCGGGTGTGCAGAACTTCGCAGTCGGTCGACCGATGACCTGGCTGGGCTGGGCTGCCGCCGACTCCTTGAACCGACTGTTCGCCGGCGGGGACGTTGTCGACTCGGGTATCGGTATCAAGTCGATGGACTCCGACAGCGTCCCGGACGTCGAGGAGTACGACGGCAACGCCGGTGCCGACGCCTACCAGCAGAACTACATCAGAATCTGGCAAGGCAAGTAACAGTGCGGTCGAACGACTACATACTGCGGGTCGGTGCTCTGTCGAAGACATACGGCGCATCACGCGCTCTGGCTGAGGTGGACTTCGACGTCGCCCGAGGGAGCGTCCACGCCCTCGCGGGCGGAAATGGGTCCGGCAAGTCCACCTTGATCAAGGTGCTCGCTGGAGTCGTCCGGCCGGACCGGGGTGGCCACGTGGCCACCCCGGTCCGGAGCGAGCCGGCCGACCAGATCACGCCGTCGGTCTCCCGGCAGTTGGGGCTTCGGTTCGTTCATCAGGACCTTGGCCTCTTCGAGGACCTGTCGGTAGCGGACAACTTGCTGCCGGTTCTCGCACCGGGGGACAGCACGGCAGGCTTCCTCGGTCGGCAGTCGCTGCGTCAGCGGGCCAGGTCCATCCTCGACCGGTTCGAGCTGGATATCGACGCATCTCGGGACCTGCGTGAGTTGCGGCCTGCCGAGCAGACGCTGGTTGCCATCGCGCGCGCCCTCTCCGACTTCGAGGTGCCGTCCGGCGGGGTCGCGGACGGGGTCTTGTTCCTCGACGAGCCGACGGCTCGTCTTCCGCATGGCGAGGTGAGTGAGTTGTTGGAACGCCTGCGTGGGTACGCCAGCCGCGGGCACAGCATCGTCTTCGTCTCACACCGACTGGACGAGGTACTCGACGTCTGTGATGCGGTCACAGTGCTGCGCGACGGCGTGAAGGTGCTCGATAGCCCGGCGGCAGATCTGGCCCGACCCAAGCTCGTAGAGGCGATCGTCGGCCGACAGGTCGACAGCACGAACGTCCGGGCAGGGAGGGCGGACGCTGAGCATCGAGAGGTACTCTCGGTGTCCGGGCTTCTCGGGGGCCGCTCCGCGGAGTGGACCTGCAGGTCGGGGCCGGTGAGGTCGTCGGCGTCGCAGGCCTGGTCGGAAGTGGCCGGACCAGTCTGTTGGAAACGATCGCGGGTTTGCACCCGCACCTTGGCGGCTCGGTGAGGGTTGCCGGTCGAGAACTGTCGGGCGCTGGCTTTCGTACGATGCTGGCCAACGGGGTCGCTTACGTGCCCGAGGATCGTCTTCGTCTGAGTCTGTTCCCGGAAATGTCGGTATCGGACAATATCGTACCCAATGCGCTGCATCGCTACACCCAATCGGGAGTGTTCCGACCACGGAAGGCGAGCCGGGCCGCAGCGCGGGCGCATGCCCAGTACGGCGTCAAGTCGCCCGGCTTGGATGCGTCGGTCTCTGCCCTCTCAGGAGGAAATCAGCAGAAGGTCGTCATCGCGCGCTGGTTGTCGTTACTGCCGCGAGTGCTGCTCCTGGACGAGCCCTCTCAGGGTGTGGATATCGGGGCTCGGGCAGACATCTATCGCCTTATCGGCGCCGCTGCCGAATCGGGCGCCGCGGTTATTGTTGTCAGTTCCGACATCGAGGAACTCCTGGGGCACTGCACCCGGATTGTGGGCCTTCACGAAGGCGCCATTTCCTTCAGCAGGCCGACCGAATCACTCGCACGCAGCGAACTCATCAATCTGGTTTACGAGATGAACGAGAAAGTAGACCTCCGATGAACCAACGGACCGAAGTCCCCGGGCACGAGGCATCACGCGTGTCAAAGACGGTTGAAATCCCATCTAGGCAGCTGTCGGGGGCCAAGGCAGCGGTGGTCGACTTCCTGTCCAAATACGCACTCGTCGCCGGCTTGGTGGGCCTGACGCTCTACTTCGCTATCTCTCCGCAAACGTCCGAAACGTTCTCAAGTTGGACGAATGTTCAGACGATCGTGGCCAGCGAATCCGTTGTCGGCATCGTCGCGCTGGCCGCATTGGTCCCCTTGGTGGCGTTCCGCTTCGATCTGTCCTTGGGGGCAAATGTCACAGTGTCGGCGATCGCGACGGCTCACGCCGTCGCTAATTGGGAGGTTCCAACGGCCGTTGGCGTCATCATCGGGATCAGCACTGGGGCATTAATCGGTCTCGTGAACGGTTTGCTGGTGTCGCTCTTCCAAGCCAACTCGCTGGTGATCACGCTGGGCACAGCGACGCTTCTCAGCGGGTTGAGCGCACTATTCTCGGGGTACGACATCATCCTCGGCGTGTCCGACTCCATGACGGACTTCGGGGCGACGTCCTTCCTGGGCATCCCGAAACCAGCATGGTTGCTGCTGATCTGCGTCCTGGCGGTGACGGTGCTGTTGCGGTACACCGTCGCTGGTAGGCAATTTTCCCTCATCGGCTCGAACGAGAAGGCGGCCAAGCTGGTCGGCGTTCCGGTCTCGGGGAGGGTGGCGTTCAGTTTTGTGGTCGCTGGTGCTCTCGCCGGGGTTGCCGCGGTGCTGTTGGTCTGCCGTACCGGATCGGCTTCGACTGGGATCGGCGAAGGATTCATGCTGCCGGCGTTGGCAGCAGTGTTCCTGGGGTCGACCACGATCAAGCCGGGGAGGTTCACCGTCGCCGGAGCGATCGTCGGCGTCTTCTTTGTTGCGGTTGCTGTCAACGGCTTGACACTCGCAGGCGTCGATGACTGGGTCGAGCCGACCTTCACCGGCGCCGTGGTCGTGGTGGCTGTAGCACTCTCGGCGGTTCTGATGGCCCGGAGTCGTGGTGCACGGCTGTGACGGATGTCAGGAAAGGCACTGGAAGTGAAACTATCGCACTCGTGGTCCAAGGCCACGCCGTTGTTCGATGATGAGCACTTGGTGTCGTCGGCGGGATTGGCGCCGGTGATGGCGCTGGCCGAGCAGGCCGGGTTCTTGGAACTGGTCGACGGCCGGGTCGGGCTCGGCCCGACCCGGGTCGCCTCGGCGGGGGTGAACCCGGCGGGAGGGTGTCCTCGACCATCGCGGGGATGGCCGCCGGCGCGGACAGCATCGACGACCTGCAGGTGATCCGCTCCGGGGGATGAAACGGCTGTTCGGCGGGGTGTATGCGCCGGCCGCGCTGGGACAGTTCCTCCGCGAGTTCACCCACGGCCACAGCCTGCAGCTGGCCTCGGTAGCGCGGGCGCACCTGGTGAACCTGGTGCAGCGGACCGACCTGCTGCCCGGGATCGAACAGCGGGCGTTCATCGACATCGACTCGCTGCTGCGCCCGGTGTACGGGCACGCCAAGCAGGACGCCAGCTTCGGGCACACCAAGATCACCGGGTAGAGCAGCGGCAGCACCTCCGAGCCCTTCGGCGACTTCCGGGACCACGCGGGCAGGATCGCCGAGGAGAACCGCTTCCGCTGCCCGGTGGCCTCGTCGCCCCGGTTGTCGTTGACCCGCGGCGCGCACACCGGGATCGCGCCCGCCGCCGTGGTCACCTCCCGCGGCTCGTGATGACCCTTGCGGACCACCAGCGTCGCGGACCACCAGCCGATGGCCGTGCTCGTCGACCTCCTCGCGGAACGCCTCGACGTACGCGGCGACCTCAGCCTCCAACGCCGCGGCCAGCATCTGCCGCGCGCCGTCACGCACGATCTCGTCAAGCAACGACCCACCGGCCGGCTCGTTGGACGCCGCGGCGTCGAGGACTACTTTGAGCATGGGTGCACATTCCCGAGCCGGCGCGCCAACGCCGACCCTGATCAGACTGTTACTGGGCTTCGATCTTGCTCGGGAGGTGCGCCCGCTTCATGTCACCTCGCCGAGAGCCATTTACAGGTTCTGATCATTGCTCGTCTGAATCTGGAGCAGGGCAGGCGTCCTTGGGGCGAAGAAGTCGTTTCCTTGGTCGTCGATTACGACGAAGGCGGGGAAGTTGTCGACCCGGATCTTCCACACGGCCTCCATGCCGAGGTGTTCGTAGTCGATGACTTCGACGCTCTTGATGCAGTCCTGGGCCAGCCGCGCGGCCGGGCCTCCGACGGATCCGAGGTAGAAGCCCCCGTGTCGGCGGCAGGCGTTTGCCACCGTCTGAGACCGATTGCCCTTGGCGAGCATGACCAGCGATCCACCGGCCGCCTGGAACTCCTCCACGTAGGTGTCCATGCGCCCTGCCGTGGTGGGACCGAAGGATCCCGCGGCCATCCCGTTCGGTGTCTTGGCGGGGCCGGCGTAGTAGACGGGGTGGTCGCGTAGATATCCCGGCAGCGGTTCGCCTGCCTTCAAGCGGGCGCTGATCTCGGCGTGCGCGAGGTCGCGCGCGACGACGAGTTCACCAGACAACGACAGTCTGGTTCCAACGGCCAGTCCCGACAGCTTGGCTCGGATCTGGGTCATAGGCGCTGAAACATCCACCGCCACGACCTCCCCGACGAGGTGGGCGTCGGTCACCTCGGGCAGGAAACGAGAGGGGTCCTCCTCAAGCTTCTCCAGGAATACGCCCTCGGCCGTGATGCGACCAAGGATCTGCCGATCTGCCGAGCATGAGACCGCGATCGCCACGGGGCAGGAGCCTCCGTGTCGCGGGAGCCGGACTACTCGCACGTCGTGACAGAAGTACTTGCCGCCGAATTGTGCGCCAATGCCGAGTTGGCGAGTGATGGAGAGGATCTGTTCTTCCAGGTGGAGGTCGCGGAAGCCGTGGCCTGAGGGTGAGCCCGAGGTGGGCAGTGTGTCCAGGTACCGGGCAGAGGCCAGCTTCGCGGTCTTGAGCGCGTACTCGGCGGAGGTGCCGCCAATGACGACTGCCAGATGGTACGGAGGGCAGGCCGCGGTTCCGAGAGCACTGATCCGCTCGGTGAGGAAGGAGAGAAGTCTCTGCTCGTCCAGGAGTGCTCGGGTCTCCTGGAACAGGAAGCTCTTGTTCGCGCTGCCGCCGCCCTTGGCCATGAACAGGAACTCGTAGGTGTCGTGGCCCTCGGCCAGGATCTCGATCTGTGCAGGCAGGTTGTTGCCCGTGTTGACTTCGCGGTAAGTGGTCAGCGGCGCGAGCTGTGAGTAGCGAAGGTTGAGCGTCTTGTATGCGTGGTGGATGCCCCGGCTGAGATGGCGCGCGTCCCGTCCGTCGGTGAGCACACGGGACCCCCGCTGCCCGAACACGATCGCAGTGCCGGTGTCTTGGCACATCGGCAGGATGCCCTGGGCCGAGATCGCGGCGTTGCGGAGAAGGTCTGTGGCGACGTACTTGTCGTTCGCGCTGGCCTCAGGATCGTCGAGGATATTCCGCAACTGCTCCAGGTGCGAGGTGCGCAGCTGATGGGAAACGCGGGTGAACGCGACGTCGGCGAGCCGGGCGAGGGTGAGGTCCGACACCTTCAGGAGTGTGTCCCCACAGCGATCGACCACCTCCGGTGGCGGTGCGTCGATGGCGACGAACTCCACCGTATCCTTGCCTCTGGGCAGGATCGGCGTGTAGTCGAAGTCCGGGTCGTCGTAGTCGGGCCTCGTAGCGAGCGGTCCAGGTTCAGTCGCCATCGAACGTCCTGTCGTTCTTGCGGTGCCGATCCAGGATCGACTGGGCGCGGATGACGACGGGCGCATCCACCATCTGCCCGGCCACGGCCGTCACGCCCTGTGAGGCGTCCAGTACCGCGACGGCCCAGGCGACCTCCTCCTCGGTGGGGAGGAAGGCGACCTGAGTGGGTGCGACCTGGCTGGGATGGATGCAGAGTTTGCCACCGAACCCCAGCTCGCGTGCATGCGTGAGGTCTGCACTGAGCGCCTCGCTCTCGGTCAGTCGCGTGGTGACGCCGTCGATCGGCGCGGGCAGCCCGGCGGCCGCGCTGGCGTAGACCAGCTGAGAGCGAGCGAACTGTAGCGCGGGTTGTGACGCCGGATCCACTCCGATGTTGGCGGCGAAGTCGACGTTGCCGAAGACCAGGCCGGCAACTCCGGTGGCCGCGATCTCGTGGGCAGCCGCGAGCCCGAGCGGAGTCTCGATCAGGGCCAAGGTGGGGGAGTCACACGAGCTCACGAAGCGGCTGACATCGCCCGCGTCCTCACACTTCGGTAGCAGGACGAAGCTGGCACGCCCGGAGACCATGCGCAGGTCCGGTTCGTGCCAGGCGGTGCCGACGCCATTGACTCTGACGATGGCTTCGCGCCCGCTAGCCAGCCAAGCCGCGGTGGACTGGCGGGCGCCTTGCTTCGAGGCCTCGGCCACTGCGTCCTCGAGGTCGACGATCACGTGGTCGGCGCCGGCGGCGGACGCCTTCGTGAAGCGGTCGGGTCGATCACCCGGTACGAAGAGGAGAGCTCCGCTCGGCGCGGACGGATCGGTTGTCAAAGACGCCACCTTCGGGATAGGCATGAATCCACGAAGTATGCATGATCTGTTGCTGTCACGCATAGTGTCGGCTAGCGTGGTGGCCAGCACAAGGGTCGAAGGAGCATCGAGATGATTGACCTGCAGGGCTGGGTCGCGATCGTGGCCGGCGGTGCGAGCGGCATTGGGCAAGCCCCGCGGAGCGGTTGGCCGAGTTCGGGGCCGGTGTCGTGATCGCGGACCCGGATCTCGAGGGCGCCCAGCGGGTGGTCAAGCCGATGGAAGTTGCCGGAGGAAGCGCCGACGTCGTTCGCGACGACGGACGTCACCCAGATCGTTGCCGTCGCGCCGGAGCGGTGCGGCTGCGATGTGCTGTCCTGGAACGCCGAGGCGCCGGTGGTGGCGTGGACCTGCCGTTCGGCGGCTGGAAGGGCGGCGGGGCCGGCCGTGAGAAGGGGTTCGAGCGCCTGGCTGGCTACAGTCAGACCAAGGCCATCGCGGTGGGGACGCGATGACCGGGCTGCCACTGGCCGGCGTCACCGTTGTCTCGTGTGAGCAGGCGGTGGCTGCGCCGTTCGCCACTCGTCAGCTGGCGGACCTCGGGGCACGTGTCATCAAGGTCGAGCGTCCCGGCAGCGGAGACTTCGCGCGAGGCTACGACGAGACGGTTCTTGGCATGTCCAGCCACTTCGTCTGGCTCAACCGCTCGAAGGAGAGCATCGCCCTCGACCTCAAGCAGCCGTCAGCACTGGACGTCATGCACCGGCTCATCGACCGCGCCGACGTGTTCGTCCAGAACCTCGCGCCTGGTGCTGCCGAGCGGCTGGGCCTAGGAGCCGACGCGCTTCGGGCGCGCGATCCGCGGCTCATCACCTGCTCGATCACGGGCTACGGCACCAGTGGGCCCTACCGCCATGCGAAGGCCTACGACCTGCTGATCCAGTCGGAGACCGGACTGGTCTCAGTCACCGGAAGCGACGATGCACCCGCCAAGAGCGGTATCCCAGCGGCCGATATCGGCGCCGGCATGTACGGGTTCGCAGGGATTCTGTCCGCCCTCTATGACCGGGAACGCACAGGCGAGGGCACCAAGCTGGACATCAGCCTCTTCGACTCCCTCATCGAGTGGATGGGCTACCCGCTGTACTACACGCGATACGGCGGAGCGGCACCCAGCCGCACCGGCACCAGCCACGCGGCCATCGCTCCGTACGGCACCTACGCCTGCGCCGATGGCCAGAAGTACGTGCTGTCCATCCAGAACGAGCGAGAGTGGAAGGCGTTCTGTGACGTCGTGCTCGACATGCCCGAACTGGCAGAAGACTCGCGCTTTGATACCGGCAGCCGCCGAGTGAGCAATCGCGTCGAGCTCGATACCCTCATCAACCAGCAGCTGTCTCGGATCGACGGGGCCACCTTCGCTGAGCGACTCAACAGTGCACGCATCGCCAACGCGCGACAGCGCGAGGTCGCCGACGTCATCGACCATCCCCAGCTCACCGCGCGCCATCGGTGGCGCGAAATCGGAACGCCTGCCGGCCCCATCCAGGCGACGCTGCCCGCGATCACCGTCGAGGGCCGCGAACCGCGAATGGAGCCGATCCCCAGCGTCGGCCAACACACCCACGACCTGCTCGAAGAACTGGGGTACAACGCCGTCGACATCCGTGCTCTCAAGAGGGATGGGACGTTCTGAACAAACACCAGAGCATCGCCGGGTATAATCTGCCCGGATGGTGCCTCATCAAGGCGGACGAAGCGATAACCGTGGTAAACACTGCGACCAAGCGGGACGTGATTGTCGATGGGCTGCGACGGCTCATCGTCTCGGGCGAGCTCGAACGCGGGAGCCGCCTGCCGCAGGACGAGCTCGCCAAGAGGTTCAACAGCAGCATTACCCCGGTGCGCGAGGCGCTGCGCGTCCTGGAGGCAGAAGGTCTCGTCGTATCAGCGCCGCATCGTGGGACCCGGGTTGCAGGGATCGACCTCGACCGGGTGAAGGCCACCTATATCGTGCGTCGTCTGACTGAGAGTTATGCCATGCGTCGTGCCGCCACCCGGTTCAGCCTCCGCGATATCAAGCGGGCACAGGAACTACTTCTCAAGATCGAGGATGCGGCTGCCGCCGGCAACGAGCTTCGCGTCCGACAGGCGAATCGCGACTTTCACTTCTACTTCTATGATCGTAGCGGAATCCCTGGGCTGTCGGACCACCTCGCCTTGCTATGGGCGTCATTCCCGTGGGATCTCGTGATCGGCGCACCCGACCGTGCTGAAGCCTCCAGGAAGGAGCATCACGCCATACTCGAGGCGGTGCGCGCTGGCGATCCAGACAGGGCTGCCGCAGCCGTCGAGACGCACATCGCTCACGGGTTCCTCCCGATCGCTCGCCGCATTAGCGGCGAGGATGTTTTGGATCCATTCGATCCGGACACCGATTGAAGGCGACTGCAAGAGTGGCGGAGACGACAGATCGGTGGAGCTTCTATCGCGAGTGGATAGAAGCTCAGGGCGATGTTGTCTTCGAACGTCTGGTCGATCTGCTTACGGAACGCGTTCCGAGGATGGTGCCCAATGACGTCGATCGGGCGCTACTGAGGGCATCTGTCATGTCACATCTGCCGTCGTTCCGGAGCTTTGGTTTGGTGGCTCGCCCTCGGAGGTGGGCGATACCGAAGCCGGCTCGCGCGCTCGTCATCGCTCAGGCGGACAGCGGCGCACCGCTGGAGTCGCTGCTGATGGCATACGAGATCGGCAAGGTCGAGATCTGGAAGGCGTTCCTGGAAGCCGTGCGGGCAGAGTCCCACGAGGCGCTGTCCGCGGACCTCCGGCTGGCGTTGCTCGAGGTCGTCATGAGTTGGACCTCCGACTACCTCCAGGACATCAACGCGCAGGTCGTCGAGATCTACTCCACGAGAACGGCTCATCTGAGCAACCGCGAGGGTGCCCAAGTCCGTGAAACGCTGGACAATTTCATCGCTGGAGACATTGACGTCGCGCACGCTGAGAAACTCCTCGGATACTCGATCGCCAGCTGTGCCCACGTCGCCTTTGTCGTCGCTACCGCGCCGGACCTTCCGGCCGGTCGATTGGACGCTGCGGTCTCCCATGTTGCGAGCATGCTGGGCGGTCCATTCCTGGCATTGGCCCTGGGTGCCCGGTCTGCGTTGGTGTGGGTCACGGTGCGCGAAGGTTCCTGGACAGCATTCGGGTCACGGCTGCCGTCGCGTCCACCCGAGGGGGCCATGGTCGCACTCAGCAGTGAGCAGTATGGCGCCGTCGGGTTCCGACGTGTTCGGGAGGAGGCGCTCAGTGCCGCGCCTCTGCTGGAGGCCAATCCATCCGCATCGCCGCTGTGCTTCCCTGATGTCGAGGCCGAGACGCTGGCGCTTCAGGACCACCAGGCAGCGCGACGGTTGGTTCATCGGCAACTCGGCGCTCTACTCCACCAGTGGCCGGCCGGTCTCGACCTGATCCAGACAGTCCAGGTCTTCTTGGAAACCGGAGCCAGCCCGACGCGGACCGCCCGCCAGCTCCACTTGCATCCAAACACGGTGACGCAACGGCTCAAGAAGTTCGAGAAGGTCCGTGGTCGGCCGACCGAAGTCGGAGACCTCCCGCTCTGGCTCGCGCTGAGGCTTGCGCCTATGGTTCGCCTCGACCACGCGGCTGACGACTTCTGACCGGGAAGCTGTACGGAACCTGTCAACCCTTCTGAGACACGTTCTTGAGCAAACTACTGAGCCGGTTCGTCTTGTTCTCGGGCTTGTTGATCCAGGCGGTTTCGGGCAGTTTCGGCGGCTCGGGTGGCTTGCGGACGAACCGCTCGGGGCTGGCCTGGTAGGCGGCGTCCAGGACCCGCCCGCGGGCCTCGCGGATCGCGTGCGCGCGGCCGTAGTGGACGTCGGCGGGAGCATGTAGTCCGATCCCGAATGGCGGTGCTCGTGGGCGTACCAGCGGAAGAACCGGTCCGGTTCGGCTCGATCGAGGACGCCCGGGTGTTCTGCGAACTGCGCCTCGGAACAGGGGTTGTCATTGGCAGCAGTGCGGCCGGCGTGGGACTTGGTCACGCCCAGGTCGGCGAGCAGGAACGCCACCGGTTTGGAGGCCATCGAGGAGCCGCGCGGTAACCACAGCCACTATGTCGCCCTCCGCTCATGCGCTGGTTTCTTCGGATCTGCCAGGCTGGTCATGACCAGGTCGGCCAGGTGCCGGTACGCCTGTGCGGAGTCAAGCCCGGTAGCCTCCTGAATCGCACCCCGCTGGATGGAGCCCATCACTTCGGCCACCGCGGCTCCTACGAACGAAGCGTGCACTGGGCGGAGCACACCGACCTTGACTCCCTGGGTCACCAGGTCTTGGACCCGCCGGGCGGCGTACTGGGTGTTCTCCTGGTACACCTCGTTGGCCGGGCCGAAGTCGGCCAGGTCCGCAAAGAAGGTGGCCGACGCCGGCTGGAGCTCAGACGCCACCGACTCCAGATAGATCGCCAGTTGTTGCGCTGGATCAGCCGACGCTGCGACCCGGGCCTCGATGCGCTCCGCCCCGGTCTTGAAGTACGAGCGCACGGTCGCAACCACGATCTGCTCCTTGCTGGGCGCCACGGCGTACAGGGTGCTCCTCGAACACCGGAACCGTTCGGCCAGATCGCCGATGCTGAACGACGCGAACCCTTCGGCCAGGAACAACTCGCGGAGCTGACCCAACATCTTCTCGCGGCGAGTGCGAAACCTCTCATGCGATGGCATGGCACTGACTCTACGGCAGCGTGATCATGGCGAGTACTATAGCCGATATTGCAGTACTCATACCCGTACTCAGAGGATGTGCGATGCCAGCATCACGCGTCATGCCGACCAACGAGAGCGCCGATCTGATCGAGGTCGTCCGGAACCTCGCCGACAAGGAACTGGCACCCCGAGCCGCGCGGGCCGAGGCAGGCGAGGACTTCCCGCGCGACGTGTTCAAGACGCTCGGCGCGGTAGGCGTCCTCGGCCTGCCCTACCCCGAGGAGCACGGCGGCGGCGGTCAACCCTACGAGGTGTACGTACAGGTGCTCGAGGAGGTCGCGAGAGTCTGGTCCAGCGTCGCCGTGGGCACGAGCGTGCACGCCCTATCCTGCTTCGGGCTGGTCAACTACGGCACCGAACGGCAGCGGCAAGCCTGGCTGCCCGACATGCTCGGCGGACACCTGCTCGGCGCCTACTGCCTCAGCGAGCCGCACGCCGGCTCCGATCCCGCCGCCATCACCACCCGCGCCGTCCGCGACGGCGACGACTACGTACTCACCGGCGCGAAGGCTTGGACCACTCACGGTGGACACGCCGACTTTTACCAGGTTATAGCGCGCACGTCGGATGAGCGCACCGACATCTCCTGCTTCCTGGTCCCCGCGGAGACAGAGGGCCTGAGCGCGGACCCACCGGAGCGCAAGATGGGCCTCACCGGATCGGTGACCGCCACGGTGCGCCTGGACAATGTGCGGATTCCCGCCAGCCGCAGAATCGGTGCCGAGGGCGGCGGTCTCAAGATCGCGCTAGCCGCGCTCGACTCCGGTCGGCTAGGCATCGCCGCCATCGCCACCGGCCTGGCCCAAGGCGCCCTTGACGAGGCCGTGGCTTATGCCAAGAGTCGCACCACGTTCGGGAAGCCGATCGTCGAACACCAGGGCCTGGCGTTCCTGCTCGCCGACATGGAGGCAGCCGTCCAGACCGCCCGCGCGATGACCCTGCACGCCGCCCGCCTGAAAGACCAGGGCCTGCCCTTCAGCCGTGAAGCGTCCATCGCCAAGATGGTCGCCACCGACAACGCCATGCGGGTCACGACCGACGCCGTACAGGTCTTCGGCGGCTACGGCTACACCCGGGACTTCCCGGTCGAACGCTTTATGCGCGAAGCCAAGGTCATGCAGATCCTCGAAGGAACAAACCAGATCCAACGGATGGTCATCAGCCGCGCGCTTGCCCGCGGCACCACCGCGACGATCACCACCGTCAACAGGGAGAAGCACTGATGCAGGTAGCCGACACCGCAGCCATCGTCACCGGCGGGGCCTCCGGACTGGGCGCCGCGACCGCCGAAGCGCTGGCAAACAAGGGCGCGCGGGTCTTCGCACTCGACCTCGAGCAGAGCATCGACAAGGCCAACCGGATCGCCGGCGTGGAATACGTCGCCACCGACGTCACCAGCCCCGATGAGGTCCGAGCCGCCATCGCGACCGCCCGCGCCGGTTCCCCGTTGCGCACGGTCGTCAACTGCGCGGGCATCGGCCCATCCATGCGAATCCTTGGCAAGAATGGCGTCCACGACCTCGACCTCTACGCGCGCGTCGTGCAGATCAACCTCATCGGGTCCTTCAACGTCCTCGCCCTCGCCGCCGAAGCCATCGCCCGGACCGAGCCCGACGAGAACGGGCAGCGCGGCGTCATCATCAACACCGCCTCGGTCGCCGCCTACGAGGGCCAGGTCGGCCAGGCCGCGTACTCGTCGTCCAAGGGCGGCATCGTGGGCCTCACCCTTCCCGCCGCGCGCGACCTGGCCCAGTACGGCATCCGGGTCAACACCATCGCGCCGGGCATCGTCGAAACCCCGATGCTGGCAACCGTCTCCGAGGAGTTCCGCAAGAGTCTCGCTGCCGGCGTGCCGTTCCCTCGGCGCCTCGCCCGGCCCGACGAGTACGCCCAACTTGCGCTCGCGATCATCCACCACGACTACCTCAACGGCGAGGTCATCCGCATGGACGGCGCCCTCCGGATGGCACCACGCTGACCCCGCCTACCAACCGCCAAAGGGAGCAACCGTGACCAGCGAGGCAGTCATCGTCGAAGCCGTGCGCACCCGATCGGCAAGCGCGGCGGGAGCCTGTCCGGCGTCCACCCCGCCGACCTGTCCGCCACTGTGCTGAACGCGCTCAGCGACGGGGCCGGGATCGACCCAGCCGTCATGGACGACGTGATCTGGGGGTGCGTGGGCCAGGCCGGGGAACAGTCGTCAGACATCGCACGTACCTCCGTCCTGTCGGCCGGATGGCCGGAGCACATCCCGGGCGTCACCATCGACCGGCAGTGCGGGTCATCGCAGCAGGCCGTTTCCTTCGCTGCTGCCGAAGTAATAGCCGGCCAGTACGCGGGTCGACGATCTGGTGCTGTCGTTTGTCGGTTGAGGGGATCACACGGGGAGATCAGTGCGCACCTGGCTGAGGTGTACGCGCAGGACTTTTGGCAACCCGCTCAGACGGCGTTCTGTGAGTTTTGTCGGCTGCTACGAGCGATCAGCGGGGTCGTGAGGTCGGCGACCGTCGCCAATGCGGCCTCCAGGGTGGAGCGGGGATTCTTTGCTCCCCCAGATCGCAGCCACTCGCGGAGTACCTGGTTGTGGGCGGCGACAAAGGACGCGGCCGCGACATGGGCCGCGAGGGCGGCATCGGAGGTATTCGGCAGCCTGCCCCGCAGGTAGTCACTGAGAACCCGCTCGTACCTGGCGACGCTGGCGACCTCGCGGTCTCGAAGAGCCGCCACCTCGCGCGTCAGCCGATAGCGGGCGAGTGTCTGTTCTGGCGTCGCCATGAAGCTCTCGAAGATCAGCCTGGTCGCCTCGGCAACGGCGAAGACCGGCTCGGTATTAGCTGAGGCACCAAGGTACCAACGCACGCGGTCCAAGACCGAGTCGTGATCAGGAAAGATCACGTCTTCCTTCGAAGGGAAGTGCCGGAAGAACGTGCGCCGGGCGACGCCTGCGGCCCTCGTGATGTCGTCGATGGTCGTGCTCTCGTACCCCTGGACCGCGAAAAGCCTGAAGGCGGCTCGTGCCAGTCGATCCCGGATGGGCTCCCCTGCTGTCGCGGCGGCCGACGGAATGTTGGGGTACATGGTCGGACAGTATCACGCTCCGGATTGAGTGACAGATCACAGGCACGCCATGCTTGAGATCTGACACCGAGTGCCACTACGGTCTGATCTATGCCTGTGCTCCCGCCGGCCCGCAGCGAATCCGGGCTTCCCATCGACGCGGTCTACAACGAGTCTTCGCTGCAGGGCTTCAATCCGAAGGCCAAGCTGGGCATGCCGGGGGAGTTTCCCTTCACCCGCGGCGTCTACCCCACGATGTACACCGGCAGGCCGTGGACGATGCGCCAGTACGCGGGATTCGGCACGGCCAGGGAGTCCAACGAGCGCTACCACCAGCTGGTCAAGGCGGGCACGGGCGGCCTGTCCGTGGCCTTCGATCTACCGACGCAGATGGGCTACGACTCCGACGAGCCGATCGCGCACGGCGAGGTGGGCAAGGTCGGGGTGGCTATCGATTCCCTCGATGACATGCGGACGTTGTTCCGCGGGCTGCCATTGGACAAGGTCAGTACGTCGATGACCATCAACGCGCCGGCCTCGACGCTGCTGTTGCTCTACCAACTGGTCGCGGCGGAGGAGGGAGTCGCGGGGCACCAGCTCACGGGCACGATCCAGAACGATGTGCTCAAGGAGTACATCGCCCGGGGCACCTACATTTATCCGCCCAAGGAGTCCCTGCGGCTCATCAGCGACATCTTCGCCTACTGCCAGAAGGAAATCCCGCGCTGGAACACGATCTCCATCTCCGGCTACCACATGGCCGAGGCGGGGGCCACGCCGGTGCAGGAGATTGCCTTTACGCTGGCCAACGCCAAGGAGTACGTTCGCGCGGCCATCGCGGCCGGGCTCGATGTCGACGACTTCGCGCCGCGGCTGTCGTTCTTCTTCGTCGCCCGGACCACGCTGCTTGAGGAGGTGGCAAAGTTCCGCGCGGCGCGGCGGATCTGGGCGCGCATCATGCGGGAGGAGTTCGGCGCGAAGAACCCCAAGAGCCAGATGCTGCGCTTCCACACCCAGACCGCCGGCGTGCAGCTGACGGCCCAGCAGCCCGAGGTCAACCTGATGCGGGTGGCGCTGCAGGGGCTCGGGGCGGTGCTGGGCGGGACGCAGAGTCTGCACACGAACTCCTACGACGAGGCCATCGCACTTCCGACGGAGAAGGCTGCCCGCTTGGCGCTGCGCACGCAGCAGGTCATCGCCTACGAGACGGACGTCACCAAGACGGTCGACCCGTTCGCCGGGTCCTATGTCATCGAGGCGATGACCGATGACGTGGAGGCGGCCGCGGTGGAGCTCATCCAAGCTGTCGAAGACCGTGGGGGCACCGTGGCGGCGATCGAGCAGGGTTTCCAGAAGAGCGAGATCGAACGCTCGGCCTACCAGACCGCGCTCCAGATCGACCACGGCGAGCGGACGGTGGTGGGGGTGAACCGGTTCATTCTCGACGAGGAGGAGCCATACGAGCCCCTTCGGGTCGACCCCCAGATTGAGATCGACCAGCGTGCACGCCTCGCGGCGCTACGCAAGCAGCGTGACAACGACGCGGTCGGTCGAGCCCTAGATGACTTGCGCGCCGCGGCGTCGGGCCGCGACAACGTCCTTCTGCCGATGCGCGAGGCCCTGCGCCAGCGAGCGACGATCGGCGAGGTCAGCCATGCCCTGCGGGATGTGTGGGGCGTATACATCCCGCGCGACTCGTGGTGACGCGCCCACAACCGCCGACCAGCCGTCCTCCAGCCTTAGCAGACAAGGACAGCGATGACTACCGCGCTTAGCCTCCCCGCTCCACTGCCCGTGCTGGCCGAATCCGCACTCCCGAAAGTGCTGACACGTACCGGCGCCACGGTCGTCCTGGGTACGGCCTTGACCGCTCTCGCCGCTCAAGTTGTCGTACCCATCCCCGGCTCGCCGGTCCCGGTAACCGGCCAGACGTTCGCGGTCCTGTTCACCGCCGCCGCCCTCGGTCCGGCCCGGGGACTGGCCAGCCAGGTGCTCTACCTGGCGCTCGGCGCCGCAGGGCTGCCCGTCTTCACGCAGGGCGCTCACGGCGTGCATGTCCTGGTCGGCGCCACCGGCGGCTACCTCGTTGGTTTCCTGCTCGCGTCGCTGATCGCAGGCGCCGGCTCGCGTCGCGGCACCGACCGGACGGTGCTTCGCGAGCTGGCAGTCATGGCGCTGGCTTCGGCGGCGATCTACACGTGCGGGGTGACCTGGCTGGCCATCGTCACCGGCATGGGTCCGGCCAAGGCGGTCGCCGTCGGTGTGGCCCCCTTCCTCGTCGGCGACGCCCTCAAGGCGGCACTGGCGTCAAGCCTCCTCCCACCGGCCTGGAAGCTGGTCACCCGCCTCAACTCCACCGGGTCCGCGCGATGAGCGCGGAAACGGTCCCGGTGACGGAGACCGGGATCAACATCCACACCACCGCCGGGAAACTGGCGGACCTGGAGCGACGGGTCGACGGGGCGGTGCACGCCGGGTCGGCGCGGGCGGTCGAGAAGCAGCACGCGCGGGGCAAGAAGACCGCCCGGGAGCGGATCGAGATGCTGCTCGACGAGGGCTCCTTCGTCGAGCTGGACGAGTTCGCCCGGCACCGGTCCACCAACTTCGGGCTGGAGAAGACCCGCCCGTACGGGGACGGCGTGGTGACCGGCTACGGCACGGTGGACGGCCGGCAGGTCTGCGTCTTCGCGCAGGACTTCACGGTCTTCGGCGGCTCCCTCGGGGAGGTCTTCGGCGAGAAGATCGTCAAGGTGCTGGACCTGGCCATGAAGATCGGCTGCCCGGTCATCGGCATCAACGACTCCGGCGGCGCCCGCATCCAGGAGGGGGTCGCGTCCCTCGGCCTCTACGGCGAGATCTTCTTCCGCAACGTGCGGGCCAGCGGGGTCATCCCGCAGATCTCCCTCATCATGGGCCCGTGCGCGGGTGGCGCGGTCTACTCCCCGGCGGTCACCGACTTCACCGTGATGGTCGACCAGACCTCGCACATGTTCATCACCGGTCCCGACGTCATCAAGACGGTCACCGGCGAGGACGTGGGCATGGAGGAGCTGGGCGGCGCGCGGACCCACAACGCGCGCAGCGGCAACGCCCACTACCTGGGCGCCGACGAGGAGGACGCGATCGAGTACGTCAAGGCGCTGCTGTCGTACCTGCCGTCGAACAACCTGGACGAGCCGCCCGTCTACGACGCCCCGGCCGACCTGGCCGTCACCGACGCCGACCGGGAGCTGGACACGCTGATCCCGGACTCGGCCAACCAGCCGTACGACATGCACCGGGTGATCGAGCACGTCCTGGACGAGGGCGAGTTCCTGGAGGTCCAGCCGCTGTACGCGCAGAACATCGTGGTCGGCTTCGGCCGGGTCGAGGGCCGCCCGGTGGGCGTGGTCGCCAACCAGCCGCTGCAGTTCGCCGGCACCCTCGACATCGCCGCCTCGGAGAAGGCGGCCCGGTTCGTCCGGACCTGCGACGCGTTCAACATCCCCGTACTGACCTTCGTGGACGTTCCCGGCTTCCTCCCCGGCACCGGGCAGGAGTGGGACGGCATCATCCGGCGCGGCGCGAAGCTGATCTACGCGTACGCCGAGGCCACCGTCCCGAAGGTCACCGTGATCACCCGGAAGGCGTACGGCGGGGCGTACGACGTGATGGGCTCCAAGCACCTCGGCGCCGACCTGAACTTCGCCTGGCCGACCGCGCAGATCGCGGTGATGGGCGCACAGGGCGCGGTGAACATCCTCTACCGGCAGGAACTGGCGAACGCCGAGGACCCGGCAACCGTCCGCGCCGAGCTGATCGCCGAGTACGAGGACACCCTCGCCAACCCGTACATCGCCGCCGAACGCGGCTACGTCGACGCGGTCATCCCCCCACACGAAACCCGCACCCAAATGGTCCGCGCCCTGCGCGTCCTGCGCAGCAAGCGCGAGACGTTGCCGCCGAAGAAGCACGGGAACATTCCGCTGTGATGGGCACCGATTTGCAGCGGGATGCCGCATCTGCGCGGCCGATCGCCCTGGTGCGCGGCGGCGCCACTCCCGAAGAGCTCGCCATTGTGATGGTCGTGCTCGCGCGTGCCGCATGCTCCACCACGGCGAACGACCTGACCCCGCGCCGTACCTCCGTCTGGGCCGAACGCGCACGCCTGGCGCGCCAACCATTGGCGCACGCACCCGGCGCCTGGCGCAGCTTGGCCCTGCCCCGCTGACCCGAAACGGAGACACACGGATGCTGAATCTTCTGCGCAGCCATGTCATCGTTGGGTCACCCACCCGCGTCGACAGGGCCACGCCTCGGCCAGACCGGCAAGCCTGCACCTCGCCGACCCCGAAGCCGCCAACACCTCCATCGCAGCGGGTGAACTCTTCCCCGATGCCCACTGCCGACACGAAGGACGGGTATGTGCACGGCCTTCACCTGGGCGCCAGCCTCGCGGCAACCGCTGAAACCGTCGGGCGACCCAGCCTGGACCCTGACTACGCCATGGAGCCACCATGCTGAAGAAGGTGTTGATTGCAAACCGGGGCGAGATCGCCGTTCGCATCGCCCGTGCGTGCAAGGACACCGGTGTCGGTTCAGTCGCCGTCTATGCAGATCCTGACCGTGACGCGTTGCACGTCAAGGTCGCCGACGAGGCCTACGCCATCGGCGGAGCGACTCCCGCAGAGTCCTATCTTGTGCAGGACAAGCTGCTCGACGTCGCCCGGAAGGCGGGCGCGGACGCGGTCCACCCGGGCTACGGGTTCCTCGCGGAGAACGCCTCGTTCGCCAGGGCTGTCATCGACGCCGGGCTCACCTGGATCGGTCCCTCCCCGGAGGCCATCGACGCGTTGGGCGACAAGGTTAAGGCGCGGCACATCGCGGCCCGCGCCAACGCTCCCCTCGTGCCCGGCACGCCCGACCCGGTCGCCGACGCCGAGGAGGTCGTAGCCTTCGCCAAGGATCACGGCCTGCCCGTCGCCATCAAGGCCGCCTACGGCGGGGGTGGGCGCGGTCTGAAGGTCGCGCGCACCCTGGAGGAGATCCCGGCGCTGTTCGAGTCTGCTACGCGCGAGGCGGTGGCGGCGTTCGGACGTGGTGAGTGTTTCGTCGAGCGATACCTGGACAAGCCCCGCCACGTCGAGACCCAGTGCCTCGCCGACACCCACGGCAACGTCGTGGTCGTCTCCACCCGCGACTGCTCGCTGCAGCGCCGCCACCAGAAGCTCGTCGAGGAGGCGCCCGCCCCGTTCCTGACCGACGAGCAGAACGCCGAGCTGGTCCGCGCATCCAAGGCCATCCTGAAGGAGGCCGGCTACCACGGGGCCGGGACGTGCGAGTTCCTCATCGGGCAGGACAGCACGATCTCCTTCCTCGAGGTCAACACCCGCCTGCAGGTCGAGCACCCGGTCACCGAGGAGGTCACCGGCATCGACCTCGTGCGTGAGCAGTTCCGCATCGCCAACGGTGAGCCACTCGGCTACGACGACCCCACCCCGACGCGGCACTCCATCGAGTTCCGGATCAACGGCGAGGACGCCGGCCGAGGCTTCCTGCCCGCACCAGGCTTCATCACCCAGTTTCGTCCTCCGAGCGGCCCCGGGGTGCGATTCGACTCCGGTATCGAGGCCGGCCACATCGTCGGCGGAGCCTTCGACTCGATGCTGGCCAAGCTGATCGTCACCGGCCGGAACCGCAACGAGGCCTTGGAGCGCTCGCGTCGCGCGCTGGCCGAGTTCGTCGTCGACGGCATACCCACCGTGATCCCGTTCCACCGCGCGGTGATCACCGACGAGGCATTCGCCCCGACCGACCCGGCCCAACCGTTTTCCGTCCACACCCGGTGGATCGAGACCGAGTGGCACAACACCGTCGAGCCGTACTCCGGCTCGGTCGCCGAAGCGAAGCACAACGACGGCGAGCGGCAGACCATCGTCATCGAGGTCGACGGCAAACGGATCGAGGTCGCACTGCCAGGGGACCTGGCCCTGGGCGGCGGCACCGCGAAAAAGAAGGCACCCAAGCGCTCCAGCAGCAGCAAACGGAGCGCCGCCGTTTCCGGCGACGCACTCACCGCACCCATGCAGGGAACCATCGTCAAGATCGCAGTGAAGGAAGGTCAGACCGTTGAAGTCGGCGAGCTGGTCGCGGTCCTGGAGGCCATGAAGATGGAGCAGCCCATCAACGCCCACAAGTCCGGCACCATCACAGGCATCGCCGCCGCCGTCGGCGATACCGTCCCCCACGGCGCCGTCATCGTCGAGATCAAGGAGACGGGGATCTGACGCGCGAGCACGTCATTCCGGCAGCAATAGAACGTCATCGTGTCGCACGACGTCCTGCCATGGCGGGTTCGCCTGTGGCGGCGGGCCCGTCCCGGGGTTACCGACGACTCACAGCGACGGAATGCCGGTCGGGGCCGGGAGTGCGCCACGATGACGGTGGTCCCGGCAAACCGTAGATTTCTTGGTGCAGCCCGAACTTGGAGGGGACGCTGTTGCCAAATTCGTTCAGGCGGCGAGGGTGTAGTCGAGGCGAAGTGTCCGCGGTTCTTGATGACCTTTCGGATCTGGTAGTTGAACGACTCGATCGCGTTGGTGGTGTAGATGATCTTCCTGATCTCGGGTGGGAAGGCGAGGAACGGGGTGAACCTGTCCCAGGCCCGTTCCCAGACGGCGACGGCGGCGGGGTGGCGCTCACCGAGTGGGCTGTCGGCGAAGGCGAGCAGCGCGGTCTCGGCGGCCTCCACCGTCGGGGCGGTGTAGATCTCCTTGAGCGCGGCGGCCATTGCCCGACGGTCCTTGTAGGACACGAACGTCATCGCGGCGCGGATCAGGTGCACGACACACGTCTGGACCGTGGTGTGGGGCCACACCGCTTCGATCGCCTCGGGCAGGCCGGTCAGCCCGTCGCAGCAGGCGATGAGCACATCCCGCACACCACGGTTACGCAGTTCGGTGCGCGGAGATCATCGACTGCCCGCGGAGGTAGGCGCGGCTGGCGCTGGCTCAGGAGGCGGCGAGGTACCGCTCGGCGCCGAGGGCGGCGGCGTAGCCGGTGCTGGCGGCAGTGCTGGCTTGCCGGTAGGTGTGGTCGACAAGGTTGCTGGCGGCGAAGATGCCGGGCAGGTTGGTGCGTGTGCTGGTGTTCGACTCTGACGTAGCCCTCGAGGTCGAGGTCGACCTGGCCGTGAGACAGCTGCTGCGGGTCGTGGCCGATGGCGACGAACACTCCGGTGACGTCCAGGGCCCGTTGGCCGCCGCGGTGGATGTCTCGGATACGTACGCCGGTGACTACGCGGTCGTCGCCGATGATTCCTCGAGGATTTCTCAGGGGGTGGGCGGTTGGTGTGCATTCGGGATACCCCGCCCAGCCGTGGATCCATTTCGGCCGGACTTGTCTCCTTGGGGGCGTTTCGCTAGCTGTGGCGGACGTCGCGCGG
Organism: Micromonospora olivasterospora; assembly: GCF_007830265.1. Taxonomy (NCBI): domain Bacteria; kingdom Bacillati; phylum Actinomycetota; class Actinomycetes; order Micromonosporales; family Micromonosporaceae; genus Micromonospora; species Micromonospora olivasterospora. Next base: position 6,555,842 of record NZ_VLKE01000001.1, on the reverse strand, counting down.
CCGCCAGTTGGAGCCTTGTTAGGTATGCCTTATCTTACTTGGGTGCCCGTTGCCCGTGATTCCTTCGTGCCGGCAGGCCGGTCCGGCGGCGTGGTGTCGCGTCGGTCGGCCGTGCTGGCGGCGCTGCTGTTGGCCGCTGTGGTTGCGGCATTTCTCAGCGTGACGGTCGGCTCGAAGAGCGTGCCGATGGCTGATGTGTTCGCGGCGCTGCGTGGGGGCCGTTCGGGCGACGCGCTGGTGGTCTCGGCACTGCGCTTCCCCCGGACGTTGCTGGGTCTGCTGGTCGGGTTGGCGTTGGGACTGGCCGGGGCACTCGCGCAGGAGTTGACCCGAAATCCGTTGGCCGATCCGGGCTTGCTGGGTATCTCGGCCGGGGCGGCAGTGGCGGTGGCGGCAGGCATCGGAGTGTTTGGGTTCACGTCGCCGTACGAGTACGTGTGGTTCGCCTTCGCCGGTGCGGCCTGCGCCGGAGCTTTGGTCTACGTGATCGGCGGGGCGGGGCGGGGCTCGGCGCGCAGCGGTGGCGCGTCGCCGGTGAAACTCGCGCTGGCGGGGGCTGCGGTCACGGCTCTGCTCGGCAGTTTCACCTACGCGTTGGTGCTGCTCGATGTGCGTACCTTGGACGAGTACCGGTTCTGGGCGGTGGGATCTCTGGCTGGCCGTGACGCCGCGCTCGCCGGCCAGTTGAGTCCGTTCGTCCTTGTCGGTGGGGTCTTGGCGGTGGCGCTCGTCCCGCGGCTCAATGCTTTGGCGCTCGGTGATGACGTGGCCAGCGGGCTTGGCGTCCAGGTCGGTACGACGCGGCTGCTGGGTGCTGCCTCGGTCATCTTGTTGACCGGTGCGGCGGTGGCGGCGGCCGGGCCGGTGACATTTGTGGGCCTGGTGGTTCCGCATGTGGTGCGGGCGTTCACCGGTCCTGATTTGCGGTGGCTGCTGCCGTGTTCGGCGCTTGGCGGTGCGGTGCTGCTGCTGTCTGCCGATACGTTGGGGCGGATTCTGGACCATCCCGGTGAGGTTCAGGCGGGTGTCGTGACCGCCCTCGTCGGGGCGCCGTTCCTTATCGTGCTGGTCAAGCGCGGCGTACTGCGCGAGCACACCCGGTGACTGGTCTTCGTTTGCGTGACGTGCCGGTCGCGCGGCGGCCTGCCCGGCCGGGCCGGCTGTATCGGTCCGCTGGGCGGATCGGGTGGCAGTTCGGTCCGGTCGGCGGCGTGCTGCGGCCCCGGGTGTGGGCGGTGTTGGCCGCAGTTCTGGCCGTTGTTGCTGGCGGCGTCGTGGCCTCGCTGTCGCTGGGCGAGTTTCCGATCCCGGTACGCGATGTCGTGGCTGCCCTGACTGGTGCCGGTAGTGCGGACGCCGCGCTGATCGTGGTGGAGCTGCGGCTGCCGCGGGCGCTCACCGGTCTGCTGGTCGGCTGCGCGTTCGGTCTGGCCGGGGCGCTGTTTCAGGCGCTGACCCGTAACCCGTTGGCGAGCCCAGATCTGATCGGTGTGTCGGCGGGGGCCAGTGCGGGTGGGGTCGGTGCGATCTTGCTGGGTGGCGTCGCGGCAGCGGGGGCCGGTTCGTATGCGGTGGTGCCGGTGGGGGCGCTGTTGGGGGCACTGGCCGCAGCCGGGTTCATCTACGTGATGGCGTTCCGGGCGGGCACGATCACGGGGTACCGGTTCGTGCTGGTCGGTCTGGGTGTGCACGGCGCGCTCCAGGCGCTGACCGCATGGCTGCTGGCACGGGCCGACATCGATCAGGCGTCGCGGGCGATGGTGTGGTTGACCGGCAGCCTCAACGGGCGCGGGTTCGAGCACGCCGGGTGGGTGGGCCTCGCGCTGCTGGTTCTGGTGCCTGTCATGGTCGGGTTGATCCGGCCGTACCAGTTGGCGCAGTACGACGACGACACCGCGCGAGTGTTGGGGCTGCCGGTCGACCGGGCGCGGATGGTGCTGCTCGTGGCCGGGGTGGGGCTGGCGGCGGTGGCCACGGCGGCGGCAGGACCGGTGGCGTTCGTGGCGCTGGCCGCGCCGCAGATCGCCCGGCGGCTGACCGGAAGCGCGAGCCTGCCGATCCTCACCAGCGGCTGCGTCGGCGCCGCGCTCCTGCTGGGCGCGGACCTGCTCGCCCGGCTGGTGTTCGCGCCGATCGAGCTGCCGGTCGGTGTCGTCACTGGGACCGTTGGCGCGCCGTATCTGATGTGGTTGCTAGCTCGGGCGCACCGGGCCGGAACGGGAGGCTGAGCATGACGGCGGTGCGAGGCAGTCATTTGCGCCTGGCCTACGGCGACCACATCGTGGCCGATGGCCTCGATCTGGACATGCCGGCGGGCCGCGTCAGCGTTTTGGTCGGCCCTAACGCGTGCGGCAAGTCCACCGCGCTGCGGGCCTTGGCCCGGCTGTTGGTTCCCACTCGCGGAGCGGTCTACCTGGGCGAGGATCCGATCGGCGACCTTGCCGGGCGGGAGCTGGCCCGCCGGCTCGCGCTGCTGCCCCAGGCGCCGATCGCTCCGGACGGCATCACCGTTCGGGACCTGGTGGCTCGGGGCCGCACGCCGCATCAACGGTGGTGGCGGCAGTGGTCGCGGGCCGACGAGGATGTCGTTGACGATGCGTTGCGGGCCACCGGTGCGATGGAGCTGGCCGACCGGGTACTCGACGAGCTGTCCGGTGGGCAGCGGCAACGGGTGTGGATCGCGATGGCGCTGGCCCAGGACACCCCGGTGCTGCTGCTGGACGAGCCGACAACCTACCTCGATCTGGCTTATCAGGTCGATGTCCTGGAGCTGGTCCGGGAGCTGAACGACCGGAGGGGCACCACCGTGGTGATGGTCTTGCATGACCTCAACCAGGCCTGCCGGTACGCCGACCATCTGGTCGCGATGCGCGATGGCGCCGTCGTCGCCGCCGGGCCCCCGGCGGAGGCGGTAACCCCGGCGCTGGTCCGGGAGGTGTTCGGCCTGGATTGTCGCATCATCACGTGCCCGGTAGCCGGCACGCCGATCGTCATACCGGAAGGACGCCGGGTCAGGGCGTGAGGGTCTGAATCGACGCCGACACCGCGACGGGTGCTCTCCTCGACACTGTTGAGCGGGTGTGTCCATGAGCCGGATCCGCTGCCGCACTGAGGCGGGCATGCCGGTGAGCAGTCTCTGGGCGCGGGCCAGGCGTCGAGGCGGCCCAGCACCTGGCTGTTGTGGAACAGTGCGGTCATCAACCGGTCGGCGGCATCCACGCCCAACGCACGGGGACCACGCCGCACCAGCTGGCCGGCGCCGTTCAGCAGCGGCACGAGCAGGTGTATTCCGTGGGTGACGCGCTCGGCGGCGGATCGGTCTATGACGATGGCGCGCGCCGCGTCGGTGAGGCAGGCGTGTCAACTCAGCGGCGCCGAATCGGACGGTCAGCCCGTCCGGGTCCAGGCACAAAGGATAGGCTAAGCTAATCTCCCCCGGTAAGGGCACCCTAACTTATCCGATGAGGAGAGTTCATGCTGCAGTTCGCGCGCCGCTACTCGGCGGTCGCCAGGATCGCGGTCGGCTTGACAGCAGCGCTGAGCTTGGCTGTCGGGCTGTCGGCCTGCACCCCGGCTACGGACGCCACCCCAACCGCGGGCGTTGATGCTACGGCGGGCTTCCCCCGTAGCATCACCCACGACAAGGGCACCACCGAGATCAAGACGAAGCCGCAGCGGATCGTCGCTCTCGACAACAGCCTCGTCGAGGCCGTCGTGCTCCTGGAACGTCCGCTGGTCGGCGGCATCGCCAGCTACCGCAACCAGAAGACCTTCCCCGAGTACCTCGGCGACGCCGTCAAGGACACCAAGGACATCGGTCCGCTGGACAACCCGAACCTCGAACTCATCGCCTCACTCAAGCCGGACCTGATCGTCTCGGCCACCGTGCGGCACGACGTCCTCTACGACAAGCTTTCCAAGATCGCGCCGACCGTGTTCGTGAAGACCACCGGCCCGATCTGGAAGGACAACATCACCCTCCTCGGCAAGGCCCTTGGGGAGGAAGCGAAAGCAGCCAGCAAGCTCGCCGAGTATGAGGCCCGCGCGAAGCAGATCGGCGCCGCCATCAACGCGAAGGCGGGCGAGCCGACAGTGTCGGTCGTGCGGTTCGTCGACGGCCCCACCCGCCTGATGGCGCACGCGTCGTTCATCGGCATCGTCCTCAACGACGCCGGCCTCAAGCGCCCGGCGTCGCAGGACAAGGACACCTTCGCCGAGGAGATCAGCGAGGAGCAGATCGAGCTGGCCGACGCCGACCACGTCTTCGTGACCGTCTACGCCGGCGGCTCCGACCGCAAGGCCAAGTTCCAGGCCAACCCGCTGTGGCAGCGGCTCAAGGCCGTCCAAGCCGGACGGGTGTACGAGGTCAAGGACGAGTTGTGGATGACCTCGGTGTCGGCGCAGGGGGCGCACTTCGTGCTCGACGACCTCGCCAAGGCCTTCGGAGTCGACGCGGCGAAGTAACACCACGTCTCACGCGTGCGGGCTCCCACGACCGGGGCCCGCGCGGATCCCGGGCGCCCCTGCCCGACCGGCTCACGTCGGACCTTGCCATCCGGAGGTTTCACGGTGCGGCTGTATTTGACAGCGCTCAATCCGACCGACTCCGTCCTCGACGGGTTCCTGCCGGCCGCCGCCCGGCTCGGGCTACCCGTCACGGTGCTCACCGACCAACCGGACGGATGGCCACCGGTGGTCGCCGACGTCACCGGCTGCGACGTCCGCGACGCCCGCGCCGTCATCGACGCCATCCACCACGGTCCACGACCCGCAGCCGTGTTGTCCAACAGCGACCATCTGCAGACCCCGACCGCGCTCGCGGCGGAATACCTCGGCCTGCCAGGCAAGGACTGGCGGGCCACCCTACGGTGCAAGGACAAGCGGCTCACCCGGCGGACCCTGGCCGACGCCGGCCTGGACACGGTCGCCACCGTCACCCTCGGCCCGGACGACGACGTCGCCGTCGCCGCGTCCCTGCCCTTCCCCGCGGTGGTCAAGCCCCGCGAAGGCGTCGCCAGCGAAGACACCTACCTCGTCACCGACCTGGCCGAACTCACCGCTCGGGTAGCCGAGGTCCGGGCGCGTCGGCCGGAGGTGAGTCTCGTCGTCGAGGAGTACCTCGCGGGCGAGCTGCACACCTTCGACACGCTGGGCGACGGGTCCGCCCTCGCGGTGACCGGGGGCTGGCACACCACCCTCGGCCCGCCGCCCAGCTTCGTCGAGGAGAGTCTCGACTGGTCGCCGGCGCTGCCCGCACCGGTGGTCGCGGACCTGCGGGCGCAGCTCGACGCCCTCGGCGCCGGTTTCGGTGCATGCCACACCGAGTTCGTCCTGCAGGAGGGCCGGGCTCGGCTCATCGAGGTGAACTACCGGCTCATCGGCGACCGGATGGACCTGATCCTCGCTGAACTGCTTGAGGTGCCCCTGTTCGAGTACGTCATCCGGGTGCACCTGGGCGAGTCGCTGGCCGCTATGCCGCTGCCCGACCCGAACACGGTCCCGCGGTACGTCCGGGTGGAGTACGTCTGCGCCGGCCGGTCCGGCACCCTCGTCGCGGCACCCGGCGCCATCGACCTGCAGCTAGGCGATGCCAGGGTCGGCTGCCGACCGCTGCGGAACGTGGGGACCACCTCCGCGGTCACCGGTACCAACCGCGACTATCTGGCCGTCGTGCACGCCGTCGGCGCGGACCCGGAAGCGGTGGCGGTCGCCCTGCGCAGCTTCCGCGCCTCCCACCGCTGGGACATCGCATGAGAGTGCGGGGCGAGGCACCCACCGACGCCTATAAGACCACGGAGCAGCAGGTGTTCCAGCGAGTCCTGGACGCGCTGCTGCGCGAGAACCACCTGGGCCTGAGCACCAACGGTCACCGCGACGGCGATGACTGGTGCACGCACACCGGCCGGGACAAGCGGCTCCGCCTGCCAGTACGCCCCGACGGTTTCCAACACCACCTGCGAACCTCCCGACCGATGTTCCTCGCGCAGCGAGGCGACGACATCCCAGTACTGGTCGACACCCTCGACGCGCTGCTCAACATCCTCGCCCCGATCGACGATCCGCAGGCGCAGACCGGCTGGGCGGCGTTCGTCGCCGAATGCCACGGCGAGTTGGCCGCCCGGCGGCTCGCGGCACAGCACCAGAGCGGGGTGTACGCCGCGGTGGCCGCAGCCCGCGCCGAACAGCCGACGGGGATGGCCGGCGCCCTGCTCGACGAGACGCTCGCCGCACACACCGACCACCCGGTACACCCGACCAGCCGGTGCCGACACGGCCTGGACGACGCCGAACTCCGCGCGTACGCGCCGGAACACGCCCCTACCTTCGCGCTGCGGTGGTTGCCGACCAAGCGCGCCGAGGTCACCCTCACCGGAAGCCTGCCGCCGTGGTGGCCGGGCACCGGTGACCCGGACACCATGCTGCTGCCCGTCCACCCGCTCACCGCCGACCGGCTGGACCTGCCGGCCGTAGACACCCCACCCGTGCTGGTCCGCCCGACGCTGTCGATGCGCACCGTCGCCCTCGCCGCCGACCCGTACACCCACCTCAAGCTGCCGCTGGCCACCGCCACCCTCGGCGCCCGCAACCGGCGAACGATCGCCCCCGGCACCCTGACCGACGGCGACGCCGTACACCGCCTCCTGCAACGTATAGCCGCCGGTGAGCCGCGATTCGCCGACCGGATCCTGCACGCCGACGAGACCACCTACGGCCACACCGGCGACGAGACGCGAGCGTTCCTGCTGCGCCGCTACCCGACCACGCTCGCGTCGAGCCTCGTCGTCCCCGTCGCTGCCCTTGCGGCACCGGACCCCGGCGGTACGACCGTCGTCGAGCGGGTGGCCAGCGGTGACCCACGACCGCTGCTGGACGCCTACCTCGACCTGCTCATCGACTGGCACGTGTACCTGTGGCTGCGCCACGGCATCGCGCTGGAGGCACACCAGCAGAACATCCACCTCGTGATCGACCCGGGCGGCGGGGTGCGGCTGCTCTACAAGGACAACGACGGCGCCCGGCTCGACTCCCGGCACGCCGTGGCACTCGACGACGCCCGCATGCGGGTCGACGATCCGGGCGAGCTCGCCGACGTGTTCACCACCATCACCCTGCACCTGTGCGCGGCGGCGCCGCTGCTCGCCCTCGCCGCGCGCGGTCTGCCAGTCCCAACGCCTGCCGCGGCCCTGCGGCACCGGCTGGTCGCCGCGCGGGACCGGTGGGCCGGTGGCGCCTGCGCACGCCTGTTCACCGAACGCGTGCTGGACGCCGCCACGCTTCCGATCAAGGCGATGCTCACCGCCGGAACGCTGCTGCCCAAGGACCGGATCGGCTGCGCCGACATCAACAAGTACTACCTGCGCACCGGCCCGAACTATCTGCGGGAGGACCCGTCGACGCGAGGAGCGAGCTCGCGAGCCCTCGCCGCGCGGACCGAGGAGACACCGTGACCGCGACGCTTCAGGCACCCACGACTGCACCTGAGCTACGCCGGCGCCACGTCGCCGCCGTGGTCGCCTGCCACTTCACCGCGGCGTTCGCGGCACTGGGGTTGCCGCCGTACCTGCCCCAGCTCTTGCCGGCGCTCGGTGACCCACACGCGACCTGGGCCGGCGCGCTCTACGTCGTGCCCACCGCCGCGACCGCACTATCGGCGCCGCTGTGGGGCCGGCTGGCCGACCGGTACGGCCGGAAGCGGCTGCTGCTGCGCGCCCAGCTCGGCCTGGCCGTGGCGTTCCTGCTCACCTCCCAGGTCCAGGCGGTGACAGCGCTGGCGGCCACCCTCGCCCTGCAGGGGCTGCTGGGCGGCACGTTCGCCGCAACCGGCGCCTACCTCGCCGCCGGACTCAGCGGGCCCCGACTGGCCAAGGCACTCACGGCGGCCCAGGCATCCGCCCGGGCGGCACTGGCCGTGGCGCCGACCGCAGCCGGTCTGCTCGCCACCCACGTCGACGTGCGAGGTATGTATGCCATCGCCGCCCTCGGACCGCTGGTGGCCGCCGGCCTGACCCTCGCCCTGCCCGAGCCGCGCCCAGCGACCACGACGGCGGCACCGGCCGACCCGCTGTCCGGGTCGGGCCCGGCGCCGAGCATCCGACTACTGTGCGTACTGGAGGCGGCATTCGTGCTGGCCACGGTCGTCACGTTCCCGTACCTGCTGCCGGTGGTGCAGGCCGCCTGGCCCACCGCCGGTCCCGCCCTGGCCGGCGCGCTGTTCGCCTTGCCGCACGTGTGTTACCTGCTCGCGGCTCCGCTTGTCATGCCGAGGCTGGACCCGATCCGGGGTCTCACGGCCGCGTTCGCCCTCGTCGCGCTCGGCGCCGCAGCCCACCCAGCGGCGGTAACCTGGGCAAGCCCCCCTCTGCTCGTCACCGGCAGGCTGCTGCTCGGCGCCGGACTGACCTGCGGCCTGGTCGCGCTGGCGAAGCTGACCGCCCGCGCCGCCGCAGCCCACCCGCCCGGCCGGCTGTTCGGCACCGTCGAAGCCTGGTCCAAGGGCGGCGCCGTCGCCGCCGGGCTGTCCGCCTCCATCCTGGCCGGCCTGTCCGGACCGGCCGCGCCGGCGCTGTTCGGTGCGGTAATCGCCGCACTCAGTGTTTCCTTCATCCTCAGGAGCAGCCGATGACCGCCGCAGTCGCCCTGTCCACCGCGGATGTCGCCGCCAGCCACACCCTGCTCGGTTGCCTGGCCAGAGAGGTGTGCGGGCCGGAACGACAGATCACGATCACCGACGGATACGCCCTGGTCCGCTTGCCCCGCAGCGACGTGCTGCTGCGCTGCGAGGTCGCCCGAATGTCCGCAGTCGGCGCACACCGCTACACCGGGCCGGTGCAGCGACTGTCCGGCGACCTGTGGTCGCCGGTCACCGCAACCGACCTGGCCACCCTGGTCGGCGACGAACTGCGGCTGCGCACCGGATTCCCGAACGAGGAATTCGTGACGCAGGTCGCCGCCAGCCGCGACGCGCTGCAACGAGTTCTGCTGCATCGCCCCGCCGCCGACCCGCAGCCCACCGGTGATCCCGTCACCGACTCCTACGTGGACTCTGAGCAGTCCCTCGTCTACGGCCATCCCCGGCACCCGACGCCCAAGTGGCGCAGCGGCGACACCGAGGCCTGGGACACCTACGCCCCTGAACTGCGGACCACAGTTCAGGCGCACTGGATCGGCGTCCCCCGCAGCCTGCTCGCCGAAGACGGCCCCTTCGACCAGCTCATCAGCGCACTCCAACCGCCGCCCGCACCCCCGGGCCACGTGCCGCTGCCGGTGCATCCCTGGCAGTACCGACTCGCCGGGCCACTCGACCCGCGCCTGCGTGATCTCGGCGTCGGCGGCGCCACCCTGCGACCGACCGCCAGCGTACGCACCCTCTACGCCCCCGGGGCCGACCTGTTCGTCAAGACCAGCCTGCATGTGCGGATCACCAACTGCCTACGCAAGAACGCCCGGTACGAACTCACCGGCGCGGTCGCCCTCACCAGGCTCCTCAGCGGCGTACCCCTGGCACCAGGCACCGCGCTGCTACCCGAACCGGCGTACCGCACCGTCGACGTGCCCGGTCTGGACGAGACCTTCGGCGTCATCCTCCGCGGCGGCCTGCGTGGTCACCTGCGCCCCGGCGACATCCCGGTTCTCGCCGCCGCCCTCGCCGCCAGCCCCCTCCAGCTGGCCGACCCCGTAGGCTGGTGGCGCGCATACACCAAGCTGCTGGTCCCGGCCATACTCGGGCTATGGGCCGAACACGGTGTCGTACACGAAGCCCACCTACAAAACGTCGTCGTCGTTCTCAACGCCGACCGTCACCCGATCCGGATGCTGCTGCGCGACCTCGAAGGCGTCAAACTCGACACCGAACGCCGCGCCGACTGGCTCTGCGGCCTCCCATCCTCCATCGGTTACCACCCAGAACAGGCGTTCAACCGCGTTGCCTACTGCCTCTTCGTCAACCACCTTGCCGAACTCGCCGGAGCGCTAGCCGATGCCCACCCCGGCATCGAGGCGCAACTCTGGGCCGCCCTGCGCGACGTGGTAAGCGAGACGACCAGGGCACTGGGATCACCGCCCCAGCTGCGGGCGGTACTCGCCGGGGTGCCGCTGCCCGCCAAGGGCAACCTGCTCGTGCGCTGGCAACGCGACGCCGACCGGCACGCCGGCTACGTTCCCTTCCCCAACCCGCTGGGACAGGCGCTGTGAACCGACCAACCTACCTGTACGACCTGGACGCGCTCACGACGCACGCCGCCGCCATCCGCGCCGCGCTGCCGAGCAGGGTCGAGCTGCTGTACGCGATGAAAGCCAACCCCGCCCCCGAACTGCTGCGCACCCTCGCCCCGCACGTCGACGGCTTCGAAGCCGCCAGCGCCGGAGAGCTGCGCCACCTCGCCCGTACCCTGCCCCGAGTCCACCCGGCCGTGCTCGGCGGGCCCGGCAAAACCGACGCGGAACTCAACGCCGGCCTCGCCGCCGGCGTCCACCGGTTTCACGTCGAGTCCCCGCACGAACTGCGCCGCCTCTCCGCACTCGCGACGGCCGCCGACACAGTCGCCAACGTGCTCCTGCGGGTCAACCTCCCGGTCGACCTCGAGGGTGCAGCACTGATCATGGGCGGCGCGGCAACCCCGTTCGGGATGGACCCCGAGCAGGCCCGCGACTGCGCGCGCCTCGACCTGCCCGGGATACGCATCCACGGCGTGCACGCCCACCTCGCCAGCGGCCTGACCGCACCGGCGGCGGCGATGGTCGCCCGCCGAATCGTGGACTGGGCGGTGTCACAGCTCGGCGCCAGCGAGGTCAATGTCGGTGGCGGCATGGCCGTCGACTACACCAACCCGGCGAACATCTTCGACTGGGCCCGCTACGGCAGCGACCTTCAGGCGCCCCTCGCGGAACACCCCGAACTCGTGCTACGCATCGAACCAGGCCGCGCAGTCACCGCCTACTGCGGCTGGTACGTCACCGAGGTCATCGACGTCAAATTCTCCCGTGGAGAATGGTTCGCCGTCGTCGCGGGCGGCACCCACCACCTACGCACCCCAGCGGCGAAGGGGCACTCCCAACCGTTCCTCATCTTTCCCCGCACGGACTGGGGCCACCCGTACCCCCGTCCACGCACTGGCCACGGTCCGGTAACCATCGTCGGGCAACTCTGCACACCCAAAGACATCTTGGCCCGCCCCGTCGAAACCGACCCCATCTCTGCGGGAGACGTCATCGCTTTCGCGATGGCGGGCGCATACGCGTGGAACATCAGCCACCGCGACTTCCTCATGCACGATCCGCCCACCTTCGAAGTGGGAACCCTGGGGGAGCTGACCAGTGGAAAGATCCAACCGGGCACGCAGGCACCCGTTGGGATCACATAGACGGTGTGTCCGGTGGCGAGGACAGCGTCAACGACCGGCCCGTCAGGCCGCTCGATACCCACACCCTCGACCTGGTGGCGGGCCAGCAGCTCGACCAATCGCGCCGGACCTGCTTGGTGTGAGCGATGATCGCCCGGCGTGCCGGTCGCGGCGTTCGCCGGCCGGGCAAGACCAACGCCGAGATCAACGCCGCGCTCGCCGCCAGCGTGCACCGCTTCCACGTCGACACCAGTCGGGGACCAGACTGGTCATCGTCGTCGGACGAGTCAGCGTTGGGGGAATGAGCGGACGGGTGCGGGCACTGCGATACCCACCTGGTCGCCTGGGCGAGGTACCCGATTGCCGGGGACGCGCGCCACGAGGCGGGTGGTCTGGTCGACCAGATCCAGGCGGACCATCGCGTCGGCGCCCTGGTAGGTCACCGACGAGACCGATGCCTTGGTATCGGACGGCTCGCCCAGGACGAGTTGCTCGGGTCGCACCATCACGAGTACGTCGCCGGTGGCCGGCTCGGCCAGGTCGAGTTGGCCCAGACAGCAGTGGACGGTCCGGCCGATGGCCTGGCCGCTGAGGAGCATCGCGTCGCCCAGGAACCGGCCGACCTCGGGCGTGGCCGGCGCGCCGTACACCCCGGCCGGGCTGTCGACCTGGGCGAACCGGCCGTCGAACATGACGGCCACCTGGTCGGCGAACGACAGTGCCTCGGCTTGGTCGTGTGTCACGAGCACGGTGGTGGCGCCCCGCGCGGCGAGAGCGGCACGTGTGGCCTCGCGGGTTGCGGCGCGCAGCGCGGTGTCGAGCGATGAGAACGGCTCGTCGAGCAGTACCACTGATGGTTCGCGGGCCAGGGCCCGGGCGAGTGCGACACGCTGCTGTTGCCCGCCGGACAGCTCGTCCGGCCGGCGGCGGGCCAGGCTCGGGGACAAACCGACGAGTTCGAGCAACGGCTCGACCTGGGCCGCTCGGCGCCGTTCGGCTCGCGGCAGCCCGAAGGTGATGTTGCCGGTGACGTCGAGGTGCGGGAAGAGCGCGCCGTCCTGTCGGACGTAACCGATGCCGCGCCGCTCGGGAGCCACCAGTGTCGGCCCGTCGGTGAGCACCTCGCCGCGTACCTCGATTCGCCCGTGGTCGGGCCGGATGAACCCGGCGATCGCCCGTAGCAGCGTGGTCTTGCCGCTGCCGGAGGGACCGAGCACCGCGGTGAAGCTGCCTGCGGGCACCTGCAGATCGACGTGGTCCAGTACCGGCGGGCCGCCGTAGCCGACGGTGAGCCCGGTGACGGAGATGCCGGCGCCGCTCATCGCTGGTCCAGGATCTGCCGGCGCAGCAGGACGGTGAGCGGGGCGGACAGGGCGATCATCGCCGCAGCGTACGGGGCGCTCGCCACGTAATCCAACTCGTCGCTTGCCGACCAGAATGCGGTGGCCAGCGTCTCCGTGCCAGTCGGGGCGAGGAGCAGGGTCGCGGTGAGTTCGGTCGACGTCGCGAGGAAGACCAGGACGAATCCGGTCAGCGCCGATGGCAGCACCAGCGGAAGGACCACCCGGATGAGGGTACTGAGACCGGACAGCCCCAGCGAACGCGATGCCTCGAGTAGTTCGGGCGGAGCCGCGGCTAATCCGGACCGCCAGGCGACCATGGCGCGGGGCATGAAGAGCACCGTGTAGGCCAGCACCGCGAGTGCGGCGGTCTGGTAGGCAGGGCGGGCCCACTGCACGGCCAGCGTCACCAGCGCCAGCCCGATCACCACCCCGGGAAGCGCGCTCGCAATGTAGGTCACCCGCTCCAGCGTGGTCGCCAGTCGAGACGGGTACCGGTGCAGGAGCCACGCGGCGGGCAGCGCGGCGACCGACGCCGCCAGGCCCGCCAGCACCGCGAGGCCGACAGTCGAACCGGCCGCCGAGAGCAGCGGGCCGACAACCACCGCGCCGGACGTCATCGCCCGTACCAGCCACCGCAGCACCAGCACCAGCGGAACCAGCAGCGCCAGGCCGACCAGCGCGACGAGTGCGGCGGATGCCGGGATGGTCCACGCGCCCAGGCGGTACGCGACCGGACGTTGCCGGGCGCCGGCGCCCATCCGGGCGATCCGTGCGCGGCCGCGCAGCGGCACCTCGAGGGCCAGCAGACCAACGCAGAGCACCACGAGTACTGCGGCCAGCAGGCTGCCGGCGGCGTTGCTGAACCCGACCGCGAACTGCTGCAGGATCGCCGTGGTGAAGGTGGGAAACCGCATCATCTGCAGGACGCCGAATTCGGCCAGCAGGTGCAGGGCCACCAGCAACGCGCCACCGGTGATGGCCGGACGCAACTGCGGCATCGCCACCCGTAGAACCGCTCCCAGACCGGATGAGCCGAGCGACCGTGCCGCGTCCAGGTGCCCCTGGTCGAGCGCCCGCAGCAGAGCCGCAGCCGGCAGGAAGACGAACGGATAGTAGGCCAGGGCGGTGATGAACACCGCGCCCCACAGCCCCTGCACCGCCGGCAGCACCGACGTCCAGGCGTAGCTGCTGACGAACGCCGGGATGGCCAGCGGCGCCAGGAGCAGGGTGCGCCACGCGCCGGCGCCCGGCAGGGTCGTTCGCTCCACCAGCCAGGCCGCACCACAGCCCAGCAGCACGGTGATCGGAACGGTCAGCAGGACCAGGAGCATCGTGTTGCCGAGCAGTTCGGCCGTCCTCGGCCGCAGCAGCAGCCTCGACAGCTCGTCGCCGGCGGTAAGAGCCTGACTGCTCACGACCAGGACCGGCAGGACCATCACGGCCGCGACCAGGACCGCGGCCGCCACGACAAGCCACGGCATACGGGTGGACCGACGGGCGCGTACGACCGGCCGGGGCGTTACCGGTGCGTCGTACGCGGCGGCGGGCGACTCGCGAAGGTCAGATGATGCCGGCATCGATCATCAGCTCATTCACCTTGTCGGAGTTCAGCGTGAAGGGGTCGACCGGCGGCGCCTGCAGGCTGTTCAACGGCGGCAGCGCGGGCGCCGAGGCGACACCACTGCCCACGGCGTACTCCATCGACTGGGAGTCGACCAGCACCTGCTGCCCGGCCTTGCTGGTGATGAAGGCCAGGAACTTGTGGGCCTCGGTCGGCTTCTTCGTCCGAGCCAACACAGCACCTCCGGACAGCGACACGAACGCGCCGGGGTCCTGGTTACGGAAGTAGTGCAGGGCAGTGTTGCCGCTGCCCTCCTTGGTGCCAGCCTGGTCCCGGTACCAGTAGTAGTGGTAGATCACGCCGCACTCGATCTCACCGGCGTTGACCGACTTCATCGTGGCGATGTTGTTCTGCAGCACCCGGGCGTTGGACTTCAGCCCGTCCAGCCAGTCAGAGGTCTTCTGCTCGCCCTGACCGGCGAGCATGCCCGCGACAATGGCCTGGAAGTCCGCACCACCGGGGGCACAACCCCAGCGGTCCTTCCACTGCGGCCCGGCGAGATCCATCAGCGACTTCGGCAGGTCGGCCTTGTCGAGTTTGGCGGTGTTGTAGACCAGCACCGTGGACCGGGCGGCGATCGAAGTCCACGCCTTCGACGACGGAGCCAGATTGGCCGGCACCTGCTGTCGGGTCGCCTCGTCCAGCGGGGCGAGCAACTTGTTCCGCTCGACCAGCGTCATCGCCGGACTGTTCTCGGTGAGGAACACGTCGGCGGGAGACGCGGAGCCCTCGGCCACGATCTGATGCCCCATCGAGGCGTCGGAGCCCTTGCGGACCTGCACCTTGATGCCGGTCGCCGCGGTGAACGCCTCCGCCCACGCCTTGGTGAGGTTCTCGTGCTGAGCGGAGTAGACCTGTAGCGAACCGGGGTCGGCGACGTACCCGTCCTCGGATTTCGACCCGCACCCCACCAGGCCCACTGCCCCGAGGGCCCCCAGGCCGGTCAGGAACGTGCGTCGACGCATGTCATGTCCTCTCTCACGAATGGCTTCGCCGCCACGCGACGACGGATGACTGCGACCGCCGGCAGAGGCGACAGCCGCCGGCGCAGGACGTAGTTGCCGACCGCACAGAACCCCAGGCCGGCGGCGATCGCAGCCGCGAACTTGATGGTCGGAGAGCCGAAGAACGTGAACACCTGGAACTGCACGAGGTAGATGTGCAGCGAGGCGGCGGCCAGCGCGCCAAGCGGACGGACGAGCAGCCGCGGTACCGGTAGCGCGGGAACGAGCGCCAGCAACGTGAGCCCGACCATGATCGTCAGGTTGCGTGCGGCTTCCCCGGGGAAGAAGCCAAAGGCGGCGCCTGCGGCGACCGCTGTCGTGATCAGCCGGCGCCTGCGGCTGTCGGCCGCCGCCATCGCGGCTCCCGCCATGAACAGCCACGCCACCGTGCCCGGCAGACCACGCAGCGGACCGTCGTACAACGCGAGCACCAGATAGCGAGGCACCAGCAGCACGGCCACGGCGACCATCGCGGTGCGCCAGGCGTCGGCCGCGTATGCGGCCCGCAGCCACGGAACAGCCAGCACCGCGACGGTGGCGACCATGATCACCAGGTAGGCCTCGACGAACCAGAAGTTGTTGCCGACCTGCGGCCGGGCGAGCCAGTGCACCAGCGCGACGTTCGACCAGTGGCCCGTTCCGAACCCGAACAGCATCACCGCCGCGACGGCCACCGCCGGGACGACGACCCCGGCCGCGATCCGGGCGGTCCGCCGCACGCGCTCCGCTGTCGTCGGCGAGGCGAGTACGTACCTGGCGAACAGAAAGCCGGCGACCGCGAGCAGGATGTGCGCTCCGCCGGCCAGCCGGAACAACCCGACATGACTGCCACAGATCGTCACCACGGCCGCGCCGCGCAGGACGACGGTCGTCTCGACCCGCCGCACCAGCAGACGCCGCCACCGGGAACGTGGCGGCCGGTCGGCGAGCGCGACCAGGTCGCGCACCGGGCGGTGGTGCCAGTCGCACGGCAGATCACCGAGCAACCGCGTCAGGCCGACGGACGCCACGACGTGGCTGAACGAGTCGCCGCCGAGCTCGACGAACGACCGATCGAGGTCGATGCCACCGGGGCCGACAAGCGGCTCCAGTACGGCGACCACCGCAGCGGCGGTCTCTGCCTTCTGGCCGGGGGTCCCCGTGACGTGCAGGTCGGCGCTGCGCCGGCGGTCGACTTTGCCGTTGGGCAGCAGCGGGAGGTCGTCGACCGCGCGGACCGAGATCACCGACCGGCTGAGACCGGAAACCTGGGCGGCCTCGTCGCGAACATGGTCGGGGGAGTGCCCACCGCGCCGGTAGGTGACCTGAAGCTGGTCGTCGCGGCCGGTGACGCAGGACCGCAGCCCCCAGCCGCGCAGGGAACGCTCGACCTGGCCGAGGTCGATCCGGATTCCCATGATCTTCACGAAGTCGGACCGCCGTCCGACAATCCGGACCAGTCCGTCCCCGTCGATCCGCGCCAGGTCACCGGTCCGAAGCTCGGTGTGCATCCGACCCAGGGCCAAGTCGTCGGGCTGCTCGGCGTACCCGAGCATGACGCCTGGACCCGTGAACACGAGCTCGCCAACCGGGCCATCGCCCACCGCTTCGTCGACTCCGGCCGGGTCGAGCCGGAACGCCGACCGGGCGATCGGCCATCCCACCGCATCGGGGTATAGCTCCGACAGCTCGGGGGGCAGCACCGCCATCCGCGCGGTGGCCTCGGTCTGGCCGTACATCACCGCCAGTCCCCAGCCGGCCGCGCGGCCCCGAGCGGCGAGCTCTCGCACCCGTGCCGGCGGCAACGCGCCGCCAGCCTGGGCGAGCAACCGGAGCGAAGGCAGCTGATCCAGCACACCTTGGACGTCGAGCAGATCCACCACGTGCGGAGTGGCGGCAACCACGGTCACCCGGTCGCGGCGCAGATCATCGGCGAAGCCGGGGTCGGTCACCGACCCGGGCCGCAGCACCGTGGTGGCACCGGCCCGAAGCTGGGCATGCAGCACCGACAGCCCGAAGCAGTAATGCAGCGGTAGCGAGGTGACCGCACGGTCGGCCTCCGTGATTGACAGCGCGGCCCCGATCGCCTCGGCGTTGCTGAGCACGTTGCTGTGGCTGAGCCGCACCAGCTTGGGTGAACCGGTACTGCCCGACGTACTGAGCAGCAGCGCGAGATCCGGATGCAGGAGGTGCCGCGGTTCGTCGGAGTCGCGGTTCGACGTTGCGGTCTCGAAGGTGCCATCCGGATGGAGCCACAGGTCGGGCTGGTAGACCGTGGTGATCGACTGATGCTCGGGCGGGGTGATTAGTGCCACGTGGCCGGCCGACAGCACCGCCAGATAGCCGAGCACCAGGTCGCGGTGCGGGGCCAGTGGCACGTGCACGAGCCGCCGACCAGCCTGTGCTGACGGCAGACCGGCCGCGAGCGCAGCCACCCGATCGGCCAGCTCCCCGTAACTGAGACAGCCGGCCGAGTCGACAAGGGCAGGGTGATGCGCGTCGGCCGTGTCAGACACCGGGACGGCGGCGCGCACCCGACGGGGATCCAGCAGAGGCACGGTAGGTGAGGCTAACCTAAGCAGCCGTGGCTGTCCAGCCGGCAACGACGAGCAAGATCACCGTGTTTACTGTCGGTCTGACGATGCCGCACGTCGGGTTACTGGACGTGCTCGACCACCGCGAGCGGCAGCACGTCGATCGCGCTGTACCGGAGGCGGATCGCGCCCGGTTCCTGCTCGGAGCGGCACTGCTGCGCACCGTCGCCGGCGCAATGCTCGACCTCCCGGCTGAAGCGGTGACGGTGGACCGCACGTGCTCTCACTGCGGCCGCTGGCACGGCCGGCCGATGCTGCCGGAACTGAACTGGAGATGTCGGTGTCGCACAGCGGCGCGGTGGTGACCGTTACCGCCCTGCCCGGCGGGCGGGTCGGGGTCGACGTGCTGCGGCGTCCGCTGTCCCGGGCCCTGGTCGATCAGGTGCTGGCCAGCGGCGACGCGGCAGCGCTGCGGGTGACGGGCGAGAACTCTACCGTCCCGCCGGACGTGTTCGAGATGCTGCGCCACCCCGACCCGTCGGTCCGGCGGGGAGTCACCGGTCGCCTCGACCTGACCGGCGACCAGCTCGTCAGGCTCGCCGCCGACCCAGCGGTCGAGGTCCGCACCGCGGTCTCCACCCATCCCGGCCTCACCGAGCAGCATCGGGCCGGCATCCACATCGATGTGACCACTGTGCCGGGGAACGGACACTACGGCTCCGCGGACGTCCGCTGCCGTTGGATTTCCTGGCGGATCCAGTTCCGCAAGGCCTCGTGATGCACCCCAAGCTGACGTGCCAGCTGGCGGATCACCGGCTCTGGGTCCGACTCCCGATACAAACGCACCGCAGACCCCGGCCGTGACCGACACCCAGGTGCACGCTTCGCCAAAGATCGATGAGCACTCCTAGACGCTAGGCGCAGAGCCAAACCCGCGCATCGCGATTACTGCACTGTCATGCGGCGGGAAGAACCACGCTCAGCACGTCACGGCGCAACCTGAAGGCCTTGACGCCAGGAGGGGTGTGCCGGGTGCCAGCCCAGTTCGCGCTTGGCCTTGGCGTTGGATGCGCCGCGCAGTTCGGTCATGAGCACGACGCCGGCGGGTCCGGCGGCCAGCCGTCCGATGAACCGCGGTACGCGCATCGGCTTCTTGGCACCCAGCATGGCCGCCAGTTCCGGCAGCCATTCGGCGACCGGGGCGGGGTCGTCATCGACGATGTTGTAGATACCGCGGCCGCCGTTCTCCACCGCTGCGACCGTGGCCGCCGCGGCGTCGGCGATGTGCACGAACGACCACACCGCGCCGCCGTCACCGACGACCGGGAACTTGCGTTTGCGGATCATCTCCAGCTGCTCCGAGCCGGGGGCCATGGAGGTGCCGGGCCCGTAGAACGCGCCGTAGCGCAGCACGATCCCTTCGCTCCAGGCGGCGCCCAGCACGGCCTTCTCCAAGTGTTCGATCGCGGCGATCATCGGGGCCATCTGGCTGACCGGTGAGCGATCCAGGGGATCCTGTTCGGTCTTGACCGGCCCGCCGGTCCGCGTGTAGGTGAACGCGCCGTTGCTCTGGGCGACGAACCGTCGTACTCCTGTGGCGCGGGCGGCCGCGAGCAGGTTGTCGGTGCCCTCGATCCGCAGCCGGTTGGTGGCGGCGAAGCTGCGGTCGAAATGGCGGGTGTCGATGTGCCCGATGGCGGTCAACTGGTTGACGATCACCTCCGGGGCCGCCTGGCGCACCGCCGCCTCGACCTGGGCGCGATCCAGCGCATCGGCGATGACCGGCACCGCGCCCAGCTGTGCTGCCCTGGCCTTGTTGGACTCGCTGCGGATCATGGCGAACACCTCGTGTCCCGCATCGGCCAGACGCGGCACGAGTTCCTTGCCCATGGCTCCGGTCGCTCCTGCCACCAGCACCCTCATCGTGGGCTCCCTTGCTTTCCGGCTCGGATTTGTCACTTGAACCGGATGGCCCGCCGCTTGCTGACAGGAGCCAGAGGTGATGCCGGTCACATGACGAGCAGCGGCTCCCCGTGGTTGGCCACCGCCCATTGCTGGGTCGCGCGTTCGAGCTTGTCGGGGTTGGCCTGGGTACGGCAGGCGGTGATGCCCTCGGCGGTGACCTGCAGGCACATGATGGCGACGACCCGGCCTTCCACGACGGCCACGACGGCGGGTTCGCCATTGGCGGTACAGGGATATATCTCGGGCGAGCCGCCGACGATTGCGCGCTTGGCGTCGGCCGGCTGGAACATTCCCCACACGAACTTCGCGACCGCGACGGCTCCCTCGAACGCCTTGGTGCGTGCCGGAACCTTCCCTCCGCCGTCGCCGATGGCGATGGCGTCCTTGGTGAGCAGGCGTACGAGCTCACCGGTCTGGCCACTGGCGGCGGCCGCGAGGAACTCCTGGACGATCCGCTGAGCGGCGGCCCGGTCGATCGCGCTGCGGGCTCTGCCGTCCGCGACATGCTTCTTGGCGCGGTGAAAGATCTGCTGGCTGGCGGCCTCGGTGATGTCGAGGATCTCGGCGATCTCCCGATGCGGGTAGTCGAAGGCCTCCCGCAGCACGTACACGGCTCGTTCCTTCGGAGACAGGCGCTCCATGAGGGTGAGCACCGCGTACGAGACCGATTCTCGCTGCTCCGCGGTGTCGGCCGGGCCGAGCATCGGGTCCCCCGCGAGCAGCGGCTCGGGCAGCCACCGGCCCACGTAGGTCTCGCGGCGTGCCCGGGCGGAGGTGAGCTGGTTGAGGCACAGGTTGGTGAGCACCTTCGTCAGCCAGGCCTCGGGGACCTCGACGCGGTCGACGTCGGCGGCCTGCCAGCGCAGGAACGTCTCCTGCACGATGTCCTCCGCCTCGTCCGCGGAGCCGAGGAGACGGTAGGCGATGGCCTCCAGGCGCGGTCTCGACAGCTCGAACCGGTCGACGTCCTCCACCGTCAAAGGCATGACCTGATCATATTTCCCGCAGGTCGGCCAGCCGATCACCGCCCCTCTCGGGAATCTAGGCCATTCGGACAGCGATCACGCCGCTCCACTCGAAGGGGATTGGCGCGAGCGAGCATCCTGAACCTGCCGATGAGCGCGTGCCGCGCGCTCGTAGTCGTGCAAGACGGTGCGGATGGTGGCGCCCGGGCTGTTGACGTCCGGCGCCATGTGGACCGAGGCGATCGTGGCTGGGCGACCGGCCTGGCGGCACATCCCATCCGGGGTGGTCTTTCGGGAGGTGCCGGGCGGAACCTTCCGCATGGGCCTGTCCGACGCTGAACTGGCGGCGGTGCGCGCAACCCAGCGAGGCTGAGTGGGAGTACGCGGCCCGAGCCGGCACCACCACCCTGACGTTCCGGGGCGACGGAAAACCCGGCGAGGACCACCTGCTCGACGACTTCGACGATGAGCAGCGGACAGCCGCCGCGGAGAACGCCTTCGGGATAGCCGCCATGGGCTCGGCGAACGAAATCTGCGCCGATGTGTGGGTTCCCGGTTTCGTGGGCGCCCCGGCGGATGCCCGCCCACGCACCGGCGACGGTCCCAGGGTGGTACGCGGCGGTGCCGCCGACCTCTACCCGTGGCAGGGCGGCGACGAATGGCTGCTGCTGCTGCTCGCCGCCACCCGGTATGAACACACTCAGTTCACCGCGGTCCGCCCGGTCGCATCCCTGCCACCCCGCAATTAGCCAGAGCCGCCGGACGAGATGAATACACCGCAACGTCCGCTCACCGCGGAGCGGACGCTACGCGGCGCCACGGTTGTCGGGTCTCCCAGACCGGCTGCTGGGGATTGCGCCGGGCATGTCTCTGGCGAGCATCGGGTCGCTGGTGGTCGCGTTCGGCGTGTGGGTGGTCAGGCGCGGCCGCGTACGAGTGGCAGGAAGACCTCGTCGACGATCTCTACCAGTACCTCGTCGGGGACCGAGGGGATGCCGCGCATCGCGTACTCGGCTCGCAGCAGCATCATCGGCGTGGTCGCGACGCGCGGATGGGCGGCGTCCGGCGGTGCGTCGCCGCGTGCGATGGCGCGTTCGAGCATGGTCAGCCAGGCGCGGTCCATGGTGTCCGCGCCCGACCGTTCGCGCATGAGGTCGAGCAGTGCCGGCTCGTCCGCCGCAGCCGCCAGCAGGCTGCGTAGGACGGCTCCGTGCGGCGAGGACCACGTCTCGTTCGTCCGCCGCAGCATCTCGAGGGCGTCGCCGCGGAGGGTGCCCGTGTTGGGGTTCGGCATGACGGCGTCGGAGAGGTGGCGGTACGCCGCGATGCCCAGCGCCGCTCGATGCGGCCATCGGCGGTAAATGGCGTTTTTGTTGGTGCCGGCCCGGGCGGCGACCCGGTCCATGGTCATTCCGGCGTAGCCGGACTCGCGCAGTTCCTCCGCCGCCGCGTGCAGGATCGCCCGTTCCAGCTCCTCGCCCCGGCGCCTGGTGCTCATGTCTTGCAGGGTACTCGACGTACCTTATAGGGTACGCGGCGTACCTTGCGAGCGAGGAGAGCTCAGATGCGTGTCTTCGGCATGAACTACGACACCGGCTTTGTGAGCGCCGGCTCCACGACCCACGAGCCGTTCGATCCGGAGACGGTGCGGCGTGACCTGCGCGTCATCCGCGAGAGTTGCACTGCGACGCGGTGCGCATCACCGGCGGTGTCCAGGACCGGCTGGAGCTGGCCGCGCGGTTCGCCGCCGAGGCTGGGCTGGAGGTGTGGTACTGCCCGTTCACCAACGGGCTCGACCGCGACGGGCTCATGGCGTTCGTGCTCGACGGCGCGGGGCGGGCCGAGCGGCTGCGGCAGAGCGGGGCGTCGGTCGTGTACCTCACGGGCTCCGAGATCGCCATGTTCACCGATGGCTTTTTGCCGGGCCGCGACCTGGCAGAACGCATGGCGTTGTTCACCGATCCGATGCGGATGCGGGAGGCGGTCCCGGCCGCGCGGGCCGCGGTACGCGACTTCCTCGCCGAGGCGGTGCCCGCGGTGCGGGAGCGGTTCGGCGGCCCCGTCGGCTACGCCTCGATCCCGCTGGAAGACGTCGACTGGGCACCGTTCGACATCATCGCCAGCGACGCCGGCTACCGCGACGCGACCAACGCCGCGGCGTTCCCGCAGATCTTGGCGGCGGCGGTGGGGCAGGGCAAGCCGTACGCCGCGACCGAGTTCGGCTGCTGTACCTTTCGCGGCGCGGCCGATGTCGCGGGAGGCGCGGAGCCGGTGACGTACGACGAGCACGGCCGCACCGCGCAGCTCACCGCGCAGCTGGAGCGTGACGAGGAGGGCCAGGCCCGCTACGTCCTGGACCTGCTGCGCGACTACGAGGCCGGCGGGGTGGAGGCGGCATTCGTATACACGTTCGCGAACCGGCACCTACCCACCACCGGCGACCTGGACCACGACTACGACCTGGCCGCGCGCGGGATCGTGCGGGTACTGCCGGACGGCTCGTGGACGCCGAAGGCCGCGTTCCACGCCCTGGCCGAATACGGCCGCACGCGCGCTCGGACCCTCGCGAAGTAGTCGCGACCTCGTCCCGCCCGTGGCGCCCAGCGCGACCGTGAGCAGCCCGCGCTCACGCCTGACCGGCAACTGCGGCTTGTCCGGTACGGCCTTCACCACGCGCGCCTGCTTCCAGACCGGAAGCTCGGCAAGCTTCTGGGCAGCCAGTTCGGCGCCCACGAAGTCCGGGATCGAACCGTGCACGTCCGGTTGAGCGGCGCGGTGTTCGGTGAGCAGGTCCCAGACGCGGTGGCGAACTTCGTTCTTGGCCCCGTCGGGCTTCGCCACGGACAACCCTTTCTACGACGCCGCCATCATGGTGAAGAGTCGGTCGTACACCTGATCTACCACAGGTTCTTTCCGCCAGGGACGGGGTTCCTGTGCCACGCCGAAGATCACCTTGAGTCCACCGCCACCCCACGGCTTTGCCGTAGGTCTGTCGCTTGAGCAGCTTGATCTTCGTATTCACGCCCTCGGTGGGTCCGTTGCTGCAGGGCACGGTCAGGCCCGCGACCGCCGGGCCCAGGTCCTTGTCCAGTCCTTTGAGGTAGGAGTCGAAGCCGGGCAGCATGTCCGCACGGGTGGTGGCGATCCAGCTGGGAAGGTCCTGGCCGCGGCGCCCGGTGAGGATGGCGGCGAACTCACGTACTCGGGCGGCGAGGGTGGTCATCTCGGGGCAGGCGGCGATCAGGTCGTCGAGATGGCGCCGGGTGTGGTCGGGCAGGTCCGCGGGGCCGGCTCAGCAGCCAGGAGACCAGGCGGCGTGGTGCGGGGTGCGACGCGCTCGGGATCGGCCCGGCCCTGGTCGATGTAGCGCACCAGCAGGTTCGCGCTGCCGGTGTAACCGTGTCCGCGGGTCTCGGCCAGGATCCGGGTGACCGGCGTCTTCTCGGCCAGCCGCTGCTGGACCCGGCGCGATCGGCTGCCGCAGGACGGGCAGACACCGTCTTCTGCCTTGACACACGCCCACATCAGCACACCTGATGCGGTCTGCTCGATCCGCTCGACCACCACACCCGCCAGGTGCGGCAGGAGCACGTCCAACCACTGACGATCACACAACGACCATGATCACAGACCGTCGCCGCACTCCGGATCCGGGGCACAGTCAGTTGATCACGCAATCATGGACAGAGCCGTTCGTTTGACAGACCCTCCCAGCCGTGTCTTGACACAAAGGGAAGCCATGTGAGTGCGTTCGCAGCGAGGCGCCGCTCATCCGAAGGGCGCCAGTCGGACTAGCCGATCGACTCAAGGTCCCGAAAGCCTTGGGAACTCGCAGGCTAGAGAATCAGGAACCGCAGTCGCACCGTCGAGTCGACGCGGCCCGACGATCCGGGCGGATTGCGATGGCGTCCATGAGTCGAGCGGCGGTGACGTCGGACAGGATGCCGGCGTGGTGGGCACGTTCGGCAGTCCGGTGGGCTAGCGTGATGTATGCGTCGGCTGCTGGATGCCGGGTCTGCTCCAGGGTCGCGACGTGCCATTCGAGCGTGCCGACATCGCCGCGCGCGATGGGGCCGGTGAGCCCGTGGTCCCCAGCGTGGAGGGCGTTGTCGAGGGCGGCCCTCAGGAGCGGTTCGAGGACGTCCTGTGGGTGTGTGATGCCACCCGCTCTGAGCATGTCGCATGCATCGTTCACGAGGCTCACCAAATGATTGGCGCCATGGACCAGCCCGAGATGATAAAGGGGTCGTTGTTCCTCCCGGAGTGATTGCTGACGTCCTTTAAGGTCGCCCTCGATCAATCGGCGGAGTGACTTGAGCAGGTCGGGTTGGGCGGTAACGGTGAAAGTAGTTCCGGGGAGGCGGTCGAGGTCAGTCAGTTGACCGGTGAACGTCATCGCCGGATGCATCGCCCCGATCCGCAGCCCGCGATGCTGAAGGGGTTCGAGTGCGCCCAACCCGTGCACGACCGAGGTGTGCAGCACGGTTTGTCCCACTCGCAGCGAGGGAGCGTCCGCCAGTTCTCGAGCAGCCTGTACGAGCGCGTCATCGGAAGTGGTCAACAACAAGAGGTCCGCGTCCGTGGCCGCAGCGAGAGACACGAATGAGGCGTCGGGGAGCAGGCGTCGAGCACGAGCCAAGGAGCGAGGGGACCTCGCCACAACGGTGATGTGGTGTCCAGCCCTGGCCAGCGCCGCCCCGAGCACGGTACCGACGCGTCCAGCGCCGATGACGGCAATGTGCAGTGGCATAGCCGTTGTAAGCCCTTCCGCCGAGGGAACTTCCCGTCACGTCCCACGCTGGGGCAGCGACAATGGACCTCAGATGTCCTGCTAATGTGGCCGAGATATTATATAAGCTAGCCAGCTAGAATACTAGTATGGCAGCCGCCGTTCGAGATCATGGTTGGAGTTCGAGGTTGAGGCGGCGTGTGTAGTGGGATCGTCGGGCTCGGGCTTGATGCTGGCGGCGCCAGCCTGACCAGTGCAAACGGTGGGCGAGGCCGTTGGTCGGGCGGACGATGAGGATGTTGATCAGGCGGCGGACTTCGTTGACGGTCATTTTGATCAGCCCGATGTCTTTGCCGTCGTCGGTGGTGCTGGCGGCGTCGGCGGCGCAGATCGCCAGGACGGCGAGGGCGGCCAGAGCGAGGGTGGTGAACCGGTGCCAGGAGTCCCAGCGGCGGACCTGGTGCTGGTCCGGGCCGACCTGACCTTTCGCGGTCTGGAAGCTCTCCTCGACGGTCCACCGGATCCCGGCGACCCGCACGAACTGGGCGAGCGTGGTCGGCTTCGGGCTCCAGCAGCGGTAGAAGGCCAACTCGCCGGTGGTGGTGTTGCGGCGGATCAGGAGGCTGTGCCGGCCGCCGTCGTCGGGGTCGGCGTCGGTGGTGACCTGGTCGAGCCAGGCCCAGTCGTATAAGCGGGGCCCCTTGGATCCGGCGCTGGCTGAGCGGCGTTGCCAGGCCGATGCCGGTAGCCCCGCGGCGGCCCGGTCAGCGCGGATCTTCACCTTGCCGCTGTCGGGCGGGATCAGGTGGCTGCGGGATACCGCGAGGACGTAGCCGAGCCTGTGTTGGCGCAGGTGGGAGCGGAAAACACTGCTGTTGCCGTAGGCCTCGTCCGCTGCGGCCCACCCCGCGGAGACGCCGGCGTCGAGGGCGGCGGTGATCATGTGGGCGGCCAACTCGGACCGGGTGGCGAACTCGATGCCGTCGGGCACGCGCGCGGCCTGGCACCGCTGCCGGTTGTCGGTCCACGACGCCGGCAGGTATAGATCCTGCGGTCGATGAGGGTGTGTCCGTCCCGGCCGGCGTAGTCCAGGAACACCCCGACCTGACTGTTCTCGATCCGCCCGGCGGTGCCGCTGTACTGCCGCTGGACCCCGCTGTGGCACGCGGCCACCGCAAGATCTGATGTTGTGTCCACAATGCACAGACGATCACGCGGTGGCCGCCTCGCGTCCAGCCCGCCTGACCAGCGACATCACAAACGGCGGCTGCCGTACTAGAATAGACGGGTGCCCATGTCGGGAGGGTTCGGCTCGCTGTACGGCGTCAGGGGGCGACGGTTGACCAGCCGGGACCTGGCGGCCGCGAAGAAGCGCGGCGTGCCGTGGGCAATGCTGACTGCCTACGACGCACTTACTGCCGGGGTCTTCGACGAGGTCGGGGTACCCGTGCTGCTGGTCGGTGATAGCGCGGCCAACGTTGTCTTCGGCTACGACAGCACGCTTCCGGTGACCGTCGAGGAACTACTTCCGTTGCTTCGCGCGGTTACCGGCGCAACATCCAGATGCCTGGTGGTGGGCGACATGCCTTTCAGGTCCTGTCAAGGCTCGCCACAGAAGGCCCTCGGACAACGCCGCGCGCTTCATGAAGGAAGGCCGCGCACAGGCTGTGAAGCTCGAAGGGGGCCGGGCGGTCCTCCCGCAGGTCGAGCGCTCGTCACCGCGGGAATCCCTGTGATGGGCCACGTCGGGCTGACCCCGCAGTCGGTAAACGTGCTGGGCGGATACACGGTGCAGCGACGAGGTGAGACGGGTGAACGTCTGATCCAGGACGCTCGCGACCTTGAGGCGGCCGGCGCGTTCGCCGTCGTTCTCGAGGTTGTGCCCGCTGAGTCGGCGAAGCGCATCACGGCCGAACTCGCGAGCCCAACGATCGGCATCGGAGCCGGACCCGATTGCGACGCACAGGTGATGGTCGGGCAAGATCTGGCGGGGCTCACACCCGATCCGGCCCCCAAGTTCGTTAAGCGATATTCAAACATGCGACAGGTCCTCTCCGGGGCCGCGCGGCAGTTCATCGCCGACGTCTCGTCGAGGAACTACCCCTGGAGAGGATCATGCATACTCCTGAGCATGCCGAGCTGAAGAACCTCCTCGCCGGATCACCCACCAACTGGGCACGTTGGGGTGAAGCCGACGAGGTGGGCTGCCTCAACTATCTCGACCAGAACGCCATCCTGCGGGGCATTCGAACAGTCCAGCAAGGGAAGGTCTTCACCCTCCAGGCAACCATGTGCGACCCGAACGGCGACCCCATGTGGCCCGCCCGCCAGCAACCCCAGCGAGCGAACGTCCAGGACAAGAGCACCTATCGAGACGGAGTAAGCCGACCCTTCCAGGGCGGCCTGGAGTACGCCGACGACACGATCTTCATGTACCTGCAGGGAACAACACATTACGACGGCCTGGGACACGCCTGGTACGACGACACCACCTGGAACGGACATCACGCCGATACAACGATCGGCAGGATGACCCACGGCGGAGTCCTGCCGATCGCTGAACGCGGCGTCGTCGGCCGCGGTGTCCTGCTCGATATGGCCCGCCATCGCGGCAAGACCTGGCTCGACGCCGACGAAACCTTCGACCACGAGGACCTTACTGCTTGTGCCCAACAGCAGGGTGTAGCACTGGAACCAGGTGACATCCTGCTGATCCGCACCGGGTCGATGCGGCGCTACCAATACGACCCGAAGGCCTATGCAGACAAGCTCAACGAGCCCGGACTCACCTACCGTCCGGGCATCGTCGAGTGGTTCGACACCATGCAAGTCCCCAACCTGATCACCGACACGATCGCCAACGAGGTACTCGACGATCCGGCCGTACCGGCGAAACTTTCACTTCACGCGGCGCTCATGCGCAACCTCGGCGTCGTGTTCACCGAACTAGCATGGCTAGAGGATCTCGCTTACGACTGCGCCCTCGACGGGCAATACAGCTTCTGCTACATCGCCGCCCCCCTCAAAATCGTCGGCGCTACCGGCGCACCAGCAAACCCCGTCGCCATCAAATGAAGGCACATCGGATCGGCCTACCCTTACGGTCCGGCCATCCACCCACCGAAGGAAACCCCGCCTCTCGAACGGCCCGTGCAGCCGACAATATTCCTGAAACCCTTTCTCGACAGCCGCGACGTCCGGTCATCGGCAGAGTCGGGCGTTCCGCGCGCACAGCGGCACTATAGGATGGTGTCACAACGGCAATACAGGATGGTGTCGTCGTCCTGCCCGACTTCTTATGCCCTCCAATCGCCGGCATGGAACGAGGTCGCCGTCGCGCTGCGCACCTGCCGCACCCGCCGCAAGCCACATCGCCGCCCCGACCAGCGCACCCCGCGGTTCGCCGATGGCATGGTCATGATCAGCGAGCGCCCGGCCGAGTACGGCAGCCGCCATTGGTGGTCTGACCTCGCGGGACGCGGTGGGGGCGTGCAACGTGGACGCAGCCGCCTGTCGATCATGTGTTTGTGAGGACTACAAGATCGAAGGCGGCTGCGGTTGCCAGGGTAGCGGCTGGGCGCGCGGTGCGGGAACGGGCCGGGCTGTTGCAGCGGCTGCGGTCGTGCTTCGCCCGAACGCAGACGTGGCAGCACGCGGGAAGATACATATCGGCGCTGGTCAGCCAGGTGCCGAAGCGCAACGGGTGGACCATCGCCGAGCAGGTCGGGGACGCCACGCCGGACCGCACGCAGCGGCTGCTGAACCGGGCGGTGTGGGACACGACGGCCGCGATGAGCCAGGTCCGGCGGTTCGCCGCTGCGGGTCTGGACGAGGCGGCGCGCCGTCGGCGGCGGCGTGGCCTGGTCGTCGGCGCGTTGGACGAGACGGGCCAGCCCAAGCAGGGCAAGGCGACGTGCGGGGTGAAGCGGCAGTACATGGGGTGCGCGGGCCGGGTCGCGAACGGGATCAACACGGTGCACCTGTCCTACGTTCGGGAGAAGACGGGGCACGCGTTGATCGGGGCGCGTCAGTGGATCCCGGCCGAGCACATCACCGACCCCCGGGCCTCGGCCGGTATGGGACTGCCGCCGGAGGTGGAGTTCCGCACCAAGGGCCAGCTGGCTATCGATATCTGTGCTGATGCGTTCGCCGACGGCCTGGTATTCGACTTCGCCTGCGGCGACGAGGTGTACGGCAACTGCACACAACTACGGGAGTTCTTCGAGCAGCACGGGCAGGCGTACGTGCTGCGGGTCGCTGCCACCTTCATGATCGACCTGCCCTCCGAAGCGAAACTGACCTGCGCACAGGCCGTCACGCTGCTGGTCAAGGACAAGCGTCGGTGGGAGGTCCGCTCGGCCGGTACCGGGTCGAAGGGACAGCGCTGGTATGCCTGGGCGTGGATCGCCACCGCCTCGCCCCGCCATCATCTGCTCATCCGCCGTCACCTGCGCAGCGGTGAACTGGCCTTCCACTACTGCCATGTGCCCGAGGGGCAGATCCTGACCAAGACGAGGCTGATCCGCGCTGCCGGGCTGCGCTGGCCGGTCGAGGAAGATTTCGAGTTCAGCAAGGACCACTTCGGCCTGGACCAGTGCCAAGCGAGGCTCTACACCGCGATCCAGCGGCACACCGTGCTGGTCATGGCCGCCCTCGCGGTCTGCGCGGTCACCGCCGCCCACCTCGCCGACCGCACCGACACCCAGGCACCGCCGCCAAGCACACCGGACCAGCCGCCGCCACCCGAGCCCGGAATGATCCCGCTGACCGTCCCCGAGGTCAAACGACTACTCGCCAACGCCCTCCAGCATCCGAAACCACCCGGCCACGCCACGCACTGGCTCAACTGGCGACGCCGTCACCAGGCCCGCGCCCGCTGGTTCCACCAACGCACACGGCTGAACCGGGACTACACCCTGGTCAGCTAGCAACTGGCGGCTGCCGTACGAGGTCGCCGACCGCGCCGTGCCCGGCCACTGGGAAGGCGACCTGATCATGGGGACGGGCAACCAGTCCGCGATCGTGACGCTTGTCGAACGCGCCACCCGGTACTTGATGCTCGGACACCTGCCCGGCGGACACACCGCCGAAGAGGTCCGCGACGTCCTCGTGGACCTCATCGCCACGCTGCCGGCCCACCTGCGCGGGTCGCTGACCTGGGACCAGGGAACGGAGATGGCTTCGCACAAGCAGTTCACCGTCGCCACCGGGGTGCCCGTCTACTTCTGCGACCCGCACTCGCACTGGCAGCGCGGATCGAACGAGAACACCGACGGCCTGTTACGCCAGTACTTCCCCAAGGGCACCGACCTGTCCGTCCACGGGCCCGAGGACCTCGAGACGGTGCGATGGCAGCCGGTGTCACCGACCCTGATGAGACACCTGCAGCGGCATGCCGAGGAGCGGTACCGCCACGGGAACGGGCCAGTTGCTGCGGTACCGGAACGGGCAGCCAATCACGTACCGACGCTATGACCACCTGTGGGTGTCAGCGACGGCCGAAAAGTGGATCTGGCCCACTTTCCGTGATCGACAATGACCCAGGACGGAGCGGGCTACCACTGTGTAGGGTGCGTCGTGCGGTCGGCTGATTTTGTGGCGCTCCTGCCTCATCTGGCGCATGTTGTGGTCGAGCGGGTGGAACGACGCCCAGGTGGCGTGCGGATATGGGCCCGAGCGTGTGCCCGCCGCGCGGCGTGTCCTGGGTGTGGTCGTCGGGCCAGGCGGGTGCGCAGCCGCTACGAACGTCGACTCAGAGATGTCGCGGTGGCCGGCCAGCCGGTCGAGATCCGGTTACCGGTCCGCCGGTTCTTCTGCGACGCCGTGCGCTGCCCGGTGCGCACCTTCGCCGAGCAAGTCACCGGGCTGACCGGCCGATACACCCGACGCAGTCCGCTGCTTCGCCAGACGCTGGAGAAGATCGGCCTGGCCCTTGCCGGTCGGGCGGGCGCCCGGCTGGCCGACCGCCTCGGCCTGGAGACCAGCCGCAGCAGTGTCCTGCGGCTGGTCCGCGCCCTGCCCGACCCCCCGGCGGGCACAGTCAACAGCGCTGGGTGTGGACGACTTCGCCCTCCGCCGAGGCCACCGGTACGCGACCGTGCTGGTTGACGTCGACCCCCGCCGACCGATCGACGTGCTACCCGACCGGGAAGCCACCACCCTCGCCACCTGGCTCAGCCAGCACCCGACCGTGCAGGTCATCTGCCGCGATCGCGCCAACGCCTACGCAGAAGGCGCCCGCACCGGCGCCCCACACGCCATGCAGGTCGCCGACCGGTGGCATCTGTGGCACAACCTCGCCGAACACGTCGAGAAGATCGTCGCCCGTCACCACCGCTGCCTGACCGCCGCCTTCCAGACACAGCCACAGTCCCCGGCGGCGGTGAACCTGCCCCAGGTCGCCACCGACACCGCCGCCGACCGGGCGGAACAGGGCCTGCTCGTGCCACGAACCCGACGCCGCTACCAACAGGTCCAGGACCTGGTCAACGAGGGCCACAGCATTCGGGAGATCACCCGGCGGCTCGGCCTGGCCCGAGGCACCGTCTGCCGCTTCGCCCGCGCCACGACGGTCGACGAACTCCTGGCCAAACCCCGCGCCGGCCGGCCCAGCATTCTCGACGGCTACGTCGACTACCTGCACCAACGCCTCACCGACGGCGTCACCAACACCACCGAACTGTTCACCGAGATTCGCGCCCGCGGCTACCGAGGCAGCGCCGCCACCCTGCGCACCTACCTGCAACCCCTGCGGACCGCTGCCACACCACCACCCCGGCCGCGGACGCCGAAAGTCCGCCGGATCACCGCCTGGCTACTGCGGCACCCCAACAAACTGCACCCCGACGACGACACGGGCCTGGCCGCCGTCCGTGCTGCCTGCCCGCACCTCGACGCCCTCGCCGGCCACGTCACGGCGTTCGCGGAGATTCTCACCAACCGACACGGACACCAGCTCAATGCCTGGATCACCGCGGTGACCGCAGACGATCAACCCGACCTGCACTCGTTCATCGCCGGCCTACGCCGCGACCACGACGCCGTCGTCAACGGCCCGACCCTGCCCTACAACTCCGGCGTCGTCGAAGGGCACGTCAACCAGATCAAGATGATTAAACGACAGATGTACGGACGGGCGAACCTCGATCTACTCCGCAAGCGCGTGCTGCTGGCCTGACCGGGTCACTTCCGATCACGGAAAGTGGGCCAGATCCAGATCCAGATCCAGTTTTCACGCGTCGACGACACGGTCGTGCTTCGTGTGGACGCAGGCGTGACAGCAGGCGGGCAGGTGCGTGTCGGCGCTGCTCAGTCAGGTGCGCCTGCGAAGCCGAGCCCGGTGGCCGTCGATGTCGTAGGTCACCGTCGTAGTGGTGTCGTCCAGCTCCTGTGACAGAGCCTTAATCCCTCTTTAACCTCCGCGGCATCGCCTGCTGACGTTCAGTCGAGAACCTGGCTTGCCAATAGGGAATTCCGGGTTATCGAGCGGGGACGCGGTATGCATTCCAAGGAGAGTGCCCATGTCCGGTCAGGCACGGCCCGCCCAGATCGTCAGCCCATCTGGGCGATCGGCTGGATCGCCAGATGGCGCGGGGCATCAGCAATGTCCAACGGTGGGGCTGCTGGCGTGGCACTGCCCAGAGCGGTCCACGACTCGCTCCGAGTCTTCGTCTCCGATCATGCCGCCGCTCACGGCAGCGCAGTGGCCGAAACGCTCGCCCGGCTCGGGGACTCGCGTGAAACCCGCGCCGCCGTACTGCTGGCCAGAACACGACTCAGGTGGACCTGGCGCTGTTCCAGGATCAGACCGGTGCCGCGCCCAATCGCCGCGAGTAGGAACACCGCAGCGGTGGCGATGCGAGCGCCGCACAGCGCCTCGCCGTCCACGGCCGCTCCGGGCACTGGCCCTGGACCTGGCCGGCAGGATCGACGACAGCGCTAGGGCGGATCCGTTCGGTGTACCTGGCACACGTGGATGCGAACTTCGCCGCGCGCTTTCCGTTGGCCCGATCGGCCGAGGTTGCCGGCTAATGCCGCCCTGGACCGGCTCGCCGACGTCTCGGGCCTCAGTTGGCCTTCGAGCACCACGTGGACGTGGCGGCGGAGGCCGCGTCGACCCAGCTTGCCGCGCACGCCGAGACCCGCCTGATGCCGAACGGCTCGCGGCCGGCTTTCGGCGCGAGTGGGTCGCCGGATTCCGTGACGGCTCCGGCCAGATGGTCGGGGGCTGGGTGGCGGTCAGCGCGGCTGCTGATTCGCACTGGTTGCCTCTGTTTCGGGGCGGGGAAGGAGCGTTGCGCGTTGGCCGCCGCCGTTCCGACCCTTGAGCTCAGTGAGAGTTCGATGCAGGCTTTGGAAGGGTTCACCGGGATGAGAGTGTCCCGGGCGAAGCTGCCGTTGTTGTACCAGGACACGAGCACGCTGGAGTTGCTGGCGGGTCGGGTGCGTTCCCTGCTGGTTCCGTTGCTGCAGCAGACGATCAGGGCGGTCCGGGAGGCGGGGGAGGGCGAGGCCTTCGACCGGTTCGTGGCGCAGACCGTTCCGTTTGTGAAGAAGATGGCCGAGACGGCCGACCTGATGCTCGCCGCGGTCGAGGCGATGGGGGACTTCTTCCTGGAGACGGAGAACGGCAAGCGTACGGCGGTGGCCATGTTCGCCTTCATGCAGGCCGAGTTCGCTGTCGCTGCGGCGATGTGGTTCTGGAATCCGGTGGGGGCGGCGGCGCACGTTGCCCAGACGCGGATGATCATTCAGGTGGTCCTGCGTTCGGCGTTGGTCCGGTCGGCGGCGAGTAGCACGGCGATGCAGATGTTGTTCATGCCGGGTTCTGCGTTGTTGGCGCAGGTGTCGATGATGACCGATGGTTTGCAGTCGGGGGTGAACTGGTCGGCGGTCGGTAAGCAGGCGGCGTACGCGGGGGCGGTGGCGTTCCTGAGCACGGTGGGCGGGCCGGCGTTGGGCAAGGCCGCTGGCGTTGTCGCGGGCGCGGTCGGCAAGCTCGGCCTGTCGGACACCACCAAGATTTTGTTGACCGATCTGCTGACGCGGCCGGTGTTGGAGACCGGCACGGAGGGGCTGTTCGGTGGGCTTTCCAGCCTGATGGTCGACGGGTACTACGACACCGGTAATCTTGGTGCGGATCTTCTGTCCGGGGCGCTGTCGGGGGCAGGTGGGGCGGCTGCGGGCGGGCTCGGGCTGGTCGTGAGTCGCGCCGTGATGCAGCCCCGGGTGCAGGTGCCTCGCCCCGGCTTCACGCCCGACGGTAGGCCGATCCTGCCGGTGGGGGCGACACCGGTTGGTGGGGACACGTTCACGGGGTACCAGGCCGGGGCCGATGATCCGAAGGCTGCGGGTACCAGCGCGCAGGCCCCGCCGCCGCCCGCGCCGCTGCCGCTGCCGGCATCGAGCCTGCCCACGCCGAAGCTGCTGGACCTGCCCACGCCGCACCTGGACCCGTCGGTGCCGTCGTGGTCGGTGCCGAGCCTGTCGGTGCCGGCTGCGCCGGTGCCGGCGTGGGTTGTGGCAGCGGGTGGGCCGGTGGTGGAGCGGTGGTATCGGTTCCAGCAGGATCTGGTGGATCGTTACGGTGGGTTGCTGGCCGGGGTGGCTCGGGCGGGCGAGAGCATGGCCGCGCTCGCCGTGCCGGTCGAGGGGGTTTTCGGCGGGTGGGTCGAGGCCCGGCGGGGTGATCGGGTTGTTGCGGGTTTCCTGTCCGCGGTCGGTCTGCCCGCTGCCGCGCTGACCGAGGGGTTTCTGACGGGTGTCCGGCAGCGGGCGGTGGCCCGGATGGCCGAGGCGTTGGCGTCCGCGGGTGGGCAGTTCCCGGCCGAGGTGCGGGCGCAGCAGGTTGTCGCCGGGCTGCCGGCGGAGTTCGACCGGCAGGCGCTGCGCTCGCTGGCACACTTGGCCGTCCAACACCACATCGACCAGTACCTCGCCGCCGGCCTACCCACGGCCGCCAGCACGCCGACAGTCCCCGGCGCGCCGACAGGCGCTGGCACGGCGGGGGGCGCCGGCGTGCCGGCAGGCGCTGGCACGTCGCCGGCCGCCGGCGTGCTGGCAGGCGCTGGGGCGGCGGTGCCGTCCGCCGCTGTGCGCGCGGTGGTCGAGGGCGACGTGTGGAGCCAGGTGGACCGAAGGGTCGATGCGATCCTCGGTGCCCCCGCCGTGCTGCCGGCCGTGCTGCCCGCTGTGGTCGCCGGTCCCGACGCCGCGCAGGTGGCCGCCGTGGCGGACACGGTCCGGCAGGTGGTCATCGACCTGCCCGCCCGTTTCTCGGCCGCGACCGTTCCCGACGCCACCGGACCGGCCGCCGGTGTGGCTACCATCGACATTCAGGAAAGCGGGCGTACCGGCGCGCCGGCCGTACCGGTAACGTCCGAGCAGCACACCGCGGCGGCGGCCGGCCTGGCGCGGGCCCAGTTCACCGCCCTCGCCCACCGGTACGGCCTGGATCCGGCCGGTCACGACACCCTCGCCAGGCCGTTCCAACAGGAATGGAAGGACCGGTACCAGCAGGTCCTCGCCGAGGCCGCCGGCAGCGCCACGCCCGGCACGCCCGGCACGGCGGGGACGCCTGGCACCCCCGACGCGGCCAGCGCCGGTAGTACCGTGCCCGCTGGCCCCGCCTACCCCGCCGATGGCACACCGATCCACCACCACGCCAACGCCAGCGGCCGTGACAACGCCAGCGCCGGCGGCCGTGACAACGCCAGCGCCGGCGGCCGTGACAACGCCAGCGCCGCGCCGTGACACGCCAGCGCCGGCGGCCGTGACAACGCCAGCGCCGGCGGCCGTGACAACGCCAGCGCCGGCGGCCGTGACAACGCCAGCGCCGGCGTGACGCGGCGCCGTGACAACGCCAGCGCCGGCGGCCGTGACAACGCCAGCGCCGGCGGCCGTGACAACGCCAGCGCCGGCGGCCGTGACAACGCCAGCGCCGGCGGCCGTGACAACGCCAGCGCCGGCGGCCGTGACAACGCCAGCGCCGGCGGCCGTGACAACGCCAGCGCCGGCGGCCGTGACAACGCCACCGCCAGTGACATGTCGGTGCCCAGCGATGACGTGTTCAGCAACCTCGACACCCGCGACACCATGTCGATCGGTGACGTGTCCTTGCCGGACGAGTCGCTTGGCGGGGTGCCTGGCAAGCACGGCCTCAGCGACGCGGATTCGTTCAGCGACGCGGGTTCGTTCAGCGACGCGGATTCGTGGCGGGGTGTGTCGTTGCGGGACGGACCGGTCAGTGGCGGCCCCGGCAGACACGGCGAGCCGGCTGCCGCGGCGACTGGGCAGGCTGCCGCGCCGTTCGGGTCCGGGCAGCGGGCCGCCGACTGGGCCGCCGCGCAGCAGGCACGTCCCGGCAGCGGTGACCTGTGGTGGTGCGTGGCGGCCACTCTCGATGTGTTCCAAACCGAGTACAAGCGGCTGGGCAACCGGGCGGTGTTCGACGACCGGATCATCGGACCGGACGGCCGGCTCGCGCCCACCATGGGCTGGCCGCAACTGATGGAGATCCTCGACACGGTACCCGAGCGTGTCGCCCACCCCGACGGGGTCGCGGGAGAAGACGTGCTGGCCGCGTTGCGGACGGCGCCGGGGTCGATGGTCGTGGTCAGGGCCGCGCCACCGAACGAACCGCAGCACGTGTTCGCCCTACACAGCCAGCCGCAGGAGTCCGGGCCGCCGAGGATCCAGGTGCGGGACCCTCTGCTGCCCGGCGCCGCCGACCGACCCGAGCCGGACGACCCGATACGTGATCCGTGGCTGCGGCACCTGTTCGCATCCAGCACCCGGGTGGCCGCGTTCGACGGAGACGGGCGACCCGCCACCATCACCGATCTCCTCGGCCAGGCCGCCCGCCACCCGCGGCCGACAACCACGACCGGCACCGACACCAGCGCGTTCCTGCTCGCCTCCACCAGCACACCACGCGGCCCGTCCCACGCCATGCGGGCAGACACCACCGCCCCCGACCCGGCCGACTTCCCCACTCCGATCCACTGGGCAACGACGACCCGTCTGGTACCGGCCCGGCGTCCGGTGATCAGGAATTCCAGAACGTATGGGACGATCTTGACAGGATGGATCTGGGCACACCACACCTCGACGCGTCGGAGTCGCTGCACGACACCGGACAGGTCGAGTCCCCGTACGGGGTGAGCGATCCGGGTCAGCCCCAACAAGCACCGTCGCCGGACCGT
Source organism: Micromonospora olivasterospora (assembly GCF_007830265.1). Taxonomy (NCBI): domain Bacteria; kingdom Bacillati; phylum Actinomycetota; class Actinomycetes; order Micromonosporales; family Micromonosporaceae; genus Micromonospora; species Micromonospora olivasterospora. The sequence goes on along the minus strand of NZ_VLKE01000001.1, from coordinate 6,518,160 downwards.
CCCGCGGGCAGCAAGTGGGTGCTCACCAAGGAAAAGGCCCTGCCGCTGTTCGACCAGCACTTCCCCAAAACAATTCAGCGGCGGGATGACCTGCAGAAGTTGTGGAAAGCCCTGATCCACCGTATGGACAACAACGGGACCATCACCGCCAGCCAGGAAGACCTCGCCGAGGCGACAATCGCACGGCAGAAGACGGTGCATGACCGGATCCAGGTATTGCTCGGCAGTGGTCTGCTGCAGCTGGTCCAGAGAGGTCACGGTCGCGGGGCGGCGCAGTACGGGGTGAGCGATCCGGGTGAGCCCCAGCAGGCACCGTTGCCGGACCTTCCTGAGGGCAGCCGGTGGGTGCTCGACCAGGATGAGGCTCGGGCGCTGTTCGACCAGCACGCCTACCACATCGCCACCACAACTGAGCGGCAGCGGGATGATCTACGGCAGTTGTGGGACACCCTGATCGACCGTATGGACAACAACGGGAAAATCACCGCCAGCGGGCGAACCCTCGCCGAGGCGACAAACACACGGCAGTCGACGGTGCAATACCGGATCCAGGTATTGCTCGGCAGTGGTCTGCTGCAACTAATCCAGGAAAGTCACAGTAGCGTGGCGGCGCAGTACGGGGTGAGCGCTCCGGTTCAGCCCCAGCAAGCACCGTTGCCGGACCCTCCTGAGGGCAGCCGGTGGGTGCTCGACCAGGATGAGGCCCGGACGCTGTTCGACCAGCACGCCAACCACATCACCGCCACAACTCAGCGGCAGCGGGATGATCTACGGCAGTTGTGGAACGCCCTGATCCACCGTATGGACAACAACGGGATCATCACCGTCAGTGAAGGAGCCCTCGGCAAGGCGACAAATATAGAGCAGGCGACGGTACATACCCGGATCGGGGCATTGCTCGACAGTGGTCTGCTGCAGCTGGTTCAGGAGAGTTACGGTCCCTGGCCGACGCAGTACGGGGTGAGCGATCCGGGTGAGCCCCGGCAAGCACCGTCGCCGGGCCCTGCCCTCGGACCGGACCGCCCGCAGGGTGAGGACCTGTCCCGGCTGGATCACGGGGACACGTTGCCGATGCCCGGGCCGGTACGTGCCTCCTCGACGGACACGGGCCTGCCTGGGCTGCCAGCGCCGCCCGGGCTGCCGGGCGACCCGGGCATCCCCACGGCGTCGTCCTGGCAGGCAGGGTGGCGGGTTCCCGACATTGGTATGCCCGACGGGAGCGGTGCTGCGATACCCGCCAACGTCTACCCGCCCATCGGCAATCAGCCCGACGACGGCGGGAACCTCGACGACTGGGCCGCCTACCAGGTGAACTCCGCCGATCTGCTCGACCTTGATCCGCTCCAGCCGTGGTGGGTCGGTCCGCCCACGGCCATGGACACGGCACCCGACCCCGGGCAGCAACCGACGGATCCGACCTGGCCGCAGGCCCCGACCGGCCCGACATCGTGGTCGCAGCCCAGCGGCGACCAGCCCGGCCAGTTCCTTGAGACGCAGTCGTTCCCGCACGGATTGGACGGGCAGGATCCGGCACCTCAGTCGCCGATGCCCGGGGCGGCATCTGCCTTCTCGGCGGACACGGGCCTGCCTGGGCTGCCGGGCGACCCGGGCATCCCCACGGCGTCGTCCTGGCAGGCAGGGTGGCGGGTTCCCGACATTGGTATGCCCGACGGGAGCGGTGCTGCGATACCCGCCAACGTCTACCCGCCCATCGGCAATCAGCCCGACGACGGCGGGAACCTCGACGACTGGGCCGCCTACCAGGTGAACTCCGCCGATCTGCTCGACCTTGATCCGCTCCAGCCGTGGTGGGTCGGTCCGCCCACGGCCATGGACACGGCACCCGACCCCGGGCAGCAACCGACGGATCCGACCTGGCCGCAGGCCCCGACCGGCCCGACATCGTGGTCGCAGCCCAGCGGCGACCAGCCCGGCCAGTTCCTTGAGACGCAGTCGTTCCCGCACGGATTGGACGGGCAGGATCCGGCACCTCAGTCGCCGATGCCCGGGGCGGCATCTGCCTTCTCGGCGGACACGGGCCTGCCTGGGCTGCCGGGCGACCCGGGCATCCCCACGGCGTCGTCCTGGCAGGCAGGGTGGCGGGTTCCCGACATTGGTATGCCCGACGGGAGCGGTGCTGCGATACCCGCCAACGTCTACCCGCCCATCGGCAATCAGCCCGACGACGGCGGGAACCTCGACGACTGGGCCGCCTACCAGGTGAACTCCGCCGATCTGCTCGACCTTGATCCGCTCCAGCCGTGGTGGGTCGGTCCGCCCACGGCCATGGACACGGCACCCGACCCCGGGCAGCAACCGACGGATCCGACCTGGCCGCAGGCCCCGACCGGCCCGACATCGTGGTCGCAGCCCAGCGGCGACCAGCCCGGCCAGTTCCTTGAGACGCAGTCGTTCCCGCACGGATTGGACGGGCAGGATCCGGCACCTCAGTCGCCGATGCCCGGGGCGGCATCTGCCTTCTCGGCGGACACGGGCCTGCCCGGGCTGCCCGGGCCGCTGGACGACCCGGACGCCCCCACCGCGTCGTCCTGGCAGGCAGGGTGGACGGAACCGGGGTGGCCGGATCCCGACAGTGATGTGACCACCCACGGTGCTGCGATGTCCACCAACTTCGGCCAGCCGCGCAATCAGGCCGGCGAGGGCAGTGGGAACCTCGGCGCCTGGGCCACCCACCAGGGGCCGGTCATGGACTGGCAACCATCCCCAGCGGTGACCCGCACCGACGCCGGCACTCTCCACGCCGGCGACACCCCCCATCACCCGGCCGACGAACTACCCACCACCGCCCCACTGCACCCCGACCAACCCCAACCCCAACCCCAACCCACTGCGGGCAGCCGGTGGGCGCGCGACCCGGATGGGGCCCGGGCGCTGTTTGACCAGCACGCCGACCGCATCAGAACGCAGCAGCGGGAACAGCTGCGGCAGTTGTGGAACGCCCTGATCGACCATATGAACGACGACGGGATCATCACCGCCAGCGAGCCAGACCTCGCCACGGCGACATCCACACCGCGGCAGACGGTGCATAACCGGATCGGGGTATTGCGCGACCGTGGTCTGCTGCGGCGGGTCCAGGAAAGTTACGGTGGCGTGGCGGCGCGGTACGAGGTGAGCGATCCGGGTCAGCCCGGGCAAGTACTGTTGCCGGCCCTTCCCGAGGGCAGCCAGTGGGTGCTCGGCCCGGGCGCGGCCCGGGCGCTGTTCGACCAGCACGCCGACCACACTAGAACGCAGCAGCGGGATCAGCTGCGGCAGTTGTGGAACGCCCTGATCGACCATATGAACGACGACGGGACCATCGCCGCCAGCCTGTCAGACCTCGCCACGGCGACATCCACACCGCACCAGACGGTGCATAACCGGATCGGGGCATTGCGCGACCGTGGTCTGCTGCAGCTGGTCCAGGAAGCACGCCCTGGTGTGGCGGCGCGGTACGGGGTAACCGATCCGGGTCAGCCCGGGCAAGTACTGTTGCCGGACCTTCCCGATGGCAGCCAGTGGGTGCTCGACCGGGAGGAGGCCCGGGCGCTGTTCGACCAGCACGCCGACCACATCGCCACCACAACGCAGCAGCAGGATCAGCTGCGGCAGTTGTGGAACGCCCTGCTCGACCATATGAACGACGACGGGACCATCACTGCCAGCCTGTCAGACCTCGCTGCGGCGACATCCACACCGCGGCCGACGGTGCATGACCGGATCAAGGTATTGCTCGGCAGTGGTCTGCTGCAGCTGGTCCAGGAAGGTCACAGTCGCGGGGCGGCGCGGTACGGGGTGAGCGATCCGGGTCAGCCCGGGCAAATACTGTTGCCGGCCCTTCCCGCGGGCGGCCAGTGGGTGCTCGGCCCGGGCGCGGCCCGGGCGCTGTTCGACCAGCACGCCGACCGCATCAGCACGCGGCAACGGGAGCATCTGCGGCAGTTGTGGAACGCCCTGATCGACCAGATGAACGGCGACGGGACCATCACCGCCAGCGAGTCAGACCTCGCCGAGGTGACATCCACACTGCAGCCGACGGTGCATCGCCGGATCGGGGCATTGCGCGACCGTGGTCTGCTGCAGCTGGTCCAGGAAGCACACCGTGGCGGAGCGGCGCGGTACGGGGTGAGCGATCCGGATCAGCCCCGGCAAGCATCGGTGCCGGGCCCTGCCCCCGAGCCGAACCGCCCGCAGGGTGGTGAGGACCTGTCCTGGCTGAACCACGGGGATACGTCGCCGATGCCCGGGCCGGCACCTGCCTCGCCAGCGGGCACGGGTCTGCCTGGGCTGCTGCCCGGGCCGCTGGACGCCCCGTACGCCCCCACCGCGTCGTCCTGGCAGGCGGGGTGGACGGAACCGGGGTGGCCGGATCCCGACATTGATGTGACCACCTACGGTGCTGAAATGTCCACCGACCCCGGCCAGCCGCGCGATCAGGCCGACGAGAGCAGCGAAAACCTCGGCGCCTGGGCCACCTGGCAGGGGCCGGACATGAGGTTTTCCTAACGCTCATGTCACCGGGGATCAGTTAGTTGATCTTTAGGACGCGGGGTCGAGCGTCTGGCCGGGCATGGGCTGATGGTTGATCAAGGCTCGCGTTTTGCGCCTAGTACTGCAACGGCGGGTCGTAGCTCCGGCTCGGCGGCCTTTCCCGCAGCCTGGAGACGCTGGACGAGGCCGCACACCTGGCCCGCGTCAACGGCGACCAGCCGAGCCAGGCGCTAGTCGCCGCGCTGCGCGCGAACGCCCTGGTGGGGCTACAGGCCGGCACCGACACTACCGAGGCGATGGCGGCGGCCGACGAGGCCGTTCGGGTCTGCGACGGGCTCGACACCACGTTCACCGTGGTGGTCCGCAGTCTGGCGGCCGAGGCGCTGGTTCACGCGGGCGAGCCGGAACGCGGCATCCGCCTGACGCTCAGCGCGGCGGGCGGACGGAAGCTGCCGCGCCTGCCGGGGCGGCGCCGCGCACGGTGCTGGGACCTGCTCGCTTGCGCGGAACACCGGCGCGGCGAGCCGGGCGCGACCGACGGTTATGCACAACTCGCCAGGAACTATGTCGGGCGGCGCCCGTCCCCACTCCGTCTGGGATACGCCGGCCGGGCCGAGGCGCGCGCCCACGGCGTACGCGGCAATCCCAACGGATCGATGGAGACAGGCGCGGCAGCCTTCGCCCAGTTCGAGGCCCGCGACGCCAAGCTCGACGCGGCCCTCACCCTCCTCGTCGTCGCCAACGCCTGCCTCGACAACCGGAAACCCCACGATGTCCCGGGGCACCTCAACCGGGCCGCCGAACTGGCGGACGCGTGCGGGTGTCGGGGTACGGCCTGGAGTGCAGAGCTAAGTACAGCTGATCTTGCAGAGGTGCGCACTGTTTGTCCGTCGTCAGCGGGTGACTGAGGGTGAGGCTGCTCGGGTCGTGATCGGGCAGACGTGGGGCGGCTGGCGATGGGAGCGATGGATGAGCAGCGGTGGCTGGATGTGCGCCGGTTCCGGGCGTTGCACGAGGCTGGTGCGAGTGTCTCGGAGATCGCTCGTGAGACGGGCCTGAACTGGCGGACGGTGAAGAAGTACCTGGCTGCTGGTAGCGGCGAGGTGGTGCCGCCGGTTCGGGCGCGGCCGGCTCGGGGGCAGTTGATCGACGTGTTCGCGCACGTGGTCGATGCGTGGCTGCGGGCGGAGTTGCTGCTCAAGGGCACGGTGATCCATGAACGCCTTGTCGAGCAGTACGGGTTCACCGGCAACTATCAGCGGGTGAAGCTGTATCTGCAGCAGGCCCGGCCGCGGATCGCTGCGGAGTTGGGGATCAGTCCGGATCAGCTGGCCGGGCTGCACCGCCGGTTCGAGGTCGTTCCGGGCGCCCAGGCGCAGGTGGACTGGGGCGACGAAGGCGGCATCCTGGCCCATGTCGGGATCCCGAAGGTGTACTCGTTTCACATGGTGCTGTCGTACTCGCGGGACCCGTTCTGCTGTTTCACCACCAGCCGGGACCTGGCCGCGTTCTGGGAGTGTCACCGGCGGGCGTTCGCGCACTTCGGCGGGGTTCCCGGGGCGATCGTCTACGACCGGACCAAGACCGTGGTCCGCCGGCATGTCGCCCCGGGCCAGGCGGTGCCGCTGCACCCGGAAGCGGTCGCGTTCGCCGGGCACTACGACTTCGACATCGATGTGCTGGCCGCCTATCGGCCGACCGGCAAAGGGCGGGTCGAACGGCAGGTCACCACAACACCGTTGCGTTTAGCGCCGTGAGCGGGAGGCAAGCCCCTTTTCGAAGATTGTGATGTCGGCGTGGAAGGTGTAGGTCTGCGTGGTTGCGGGGTGCTGTCCGGCGTTCGGGCTGTACTTGCTGGTCGGGTTCTTGCGGGAGCGGGCCTTGATTCGAGGGCGGCGCCAGGCGGGTAGGAGGTCGGCCAGCGCGGCGTGGCCTATCGTGCCGAGGAGGTCGGTTGAGCTGCCGGGAAGGATTCCGCTGGCGGTGGTGATCGTGTCGGCGGCGGCGTCGATGAGGACGGTGAAGCTGATCCGGTCCATGTCCAGGCCGGGCTGGGTGCAGGTGGCGTCTGCTGCCGCGCGGATGAGGGCCTGGTAGGCGGTGAGCAGGGCGTACACCTCCTGCTCGATCCCGGGGATGCTGCGGGAGCGCAGGACGCGGCCGTCGAGCATGGTCGCTTTGATCGAGAAATACGTGGTTTCGGCCTGCCAGCGTTCGTGGTAGAGGTCCACGAGTTCGTGGGCGGGGTAGCGGGTGTGGTCTGTCAGGCTGGTGATCAGCCGCCACTGCTCGCGCCGCAGGCTGCCGTCGGCCAGTGTGACGGTGACCTGCGCTTCGATGACCCGCACCAGGATGAGAGCGGGTAGGCTGCCGTAGCCGATGCGGGCCAGGTAGGAGCCGTCGGGTAGGCGACGCTGGATGGTCGGGCAGCGGCGGGCGGATGAGCGGACCAGGAACTGCGCGCCGGTGGCGCCGACGTCGCGCAGGAATTCCGCGGCGTCGAAGCCGGCGTCGGCCAGCAGCAGCATCGTGCGGTCCAGGACGCCCAGAAGCCGCCGCGCGTAAGCCAGTTCGCCTTCTGTTTCGGGGCCGAAGGCCGCGGCGAGCAGGGCGCGGGTCCCACACTCGATCACCACGAGCAGCCGTAGCAGCGGGTAGCCGAACTCCAGCTTGTCTCCTACGCGTTTGGGGTAGCGCCAGGTGACCCGTTCCTCGTCGGGCACGTGCAGGTGGGTGCCGTCGATGGCCACGGTACGCAGGCCCCGGTAGAACACGCCGGGCTGGCCGAGCAGACCGACGGCACCGGCCAGGGTCTCGAACAGGCGCCGTAGCGGCGCTACTCCGACCCGGCGGCGAGCGCGTGACAGTGAGGAGATACTCGGCCGCGTCAGGCACAAGCCGGCCAGGGCCGCGGTCAGCTTCCCCCACGTCGCTCGGTAGGAACAGCGGTCGAGCAGGGCGAGTGCGAGGACGAAGTACACCACGACCCGAGACGGCAGCAGCCGCAGCCGCTTCTCGCGTGTCCCGGTTTCTTCCAGCACCGCGTCGACCAGGTCGAAGTCGATGATCTGGGTCAACTCGCCCAGATGTCCGGGCGCGTGCACACCCCCGGCTACCTCGATCGACCGGGTGATGACAGACTTCTCCTGCAACGGGACTCCTGAGGCATGATCTTCTTGCTCGACACAAGTTGATCTATCAGAAGTCCCGTTCGCGTCTTCAAAGTCCCCCTTGACTCATCCGCCGATCGCCAAACGCAACGGCGTTGCAGGTCACCATCATCCGCGATCATGTCCTGGCCGGGCGGGCGTTCTCGTCGCTGGCCGAACTCGACGCCACGTTCATGGCCTGGGTGCCACAGCGGCGGGCCGTAAGGCATCGCACCCACGGCGAGATCATCGGCGTGCGGGCGGTCCGCGACCACGCCGCGCTGCGACCGATCCCCGCCCGGCCGTATGTGGTCGCCGACCGGCATCTGCGGCACGTCGGCAAGGACTGCCTGGTCGCCTACGCCGGCAACCTCTACTCCGTGCCGGCCCGACGGGTCCGCCACCGCCAACTCGTGGAGATTCGGGCGACCGCCGCCACGATCACTATTCACGCCATCGTGCCCGGTCTGGACGGCACCACGCTGCTGGCCACGCACCAGCGGGCCGTGGGCCGCGGCGCCCGCGTGGTCGACGAGAGCCACTGGGACGGTCTGCCCGACGGACACACCCGGGCCGTCACCATCGGCGACCCCGACAGCGGGCAGTCGACCGCACGCCGACCGGCCCGTCACGACGGCGGCCAGGGGCCGCTGCAAGCCCTGCTCAACCGGGCCGCCGCCGCCCAGATCGCCGTCGAGGCCCGGCCGCTGTCGGTCTATGAGCAGATCGCTGCGGCCAGCCCGTTCACCAACCGCCCACACCTGAAGGACGTCTCGAAGTGAGTGAGCTGGTCACCAACCGCATCCACGCCAGCGCCACCAAACTCGGCCTGCCTCACCTGGCCAAGACGCTGCGGGAACTCACCGGCCGGGCCGACACCGAAGCCATGGGCTACCTGGAGTTCCTCGACCTCGTCCTGGAAGAGGAACTCGCCGTCCGCGACGAACGCCGCTTCCGCGCCGGGCTACGCCTGTCGAAGCTGCCGCACCACAAGACCCTCGACGACTACGACTTCAGCTTCCAACCCGACCTGGACCCCCGCAAGGTCCGTGACCTCGCGACCCTCGCATTCGTGCAGGCCAAGGCCAACGTCGCTCTCCTCGGCCCACCCGGCGTCGGCAAGACCCACATCGCCGTGTCCCTCGCGGTCGCCGCCTGCCGAGCCGGATTCACCGTCTACTTCACCACCCTCGACGACATGGTCCGCCACCTCACCGCCGCCGACGCGATCGGCCGCCTGGCCCGCAAGCTGCAAACCTACCTACGCCCCACCGTCCTGGTCATCGACGAAGTGGGCTACCAACCCCTCGAACGACCCGAGGCCAACCTCGTCTTCCAAGTGATCTCGAAACGCTACGAGAAGGGCTCCACCCTGCTGACCTCGAACAAAGGCTTCGGCGAATGGGGCCAAGTCTTCGGCGACGAGGTCCTGGCCACCGCCATCCTCGACCGGCTCCTGCACCACTGCGACGTCGTCCCCATCAACGGCCCCAGCTACCGACTCAAGAACCGCCTCACCGCCATCGAGAACGTCGCCTGATGCCCACCCCGGCCACCCCGGACGACCCCGCAGCCACCAGCGACACCAACCGCGGCGACCTGCTGCAACTCCTGCTCCAGATCTGCGAGGACTTCCTCGCCCGCACCACTCCGGCGACCCACCACGAGGTCGACACCCTCCTACGCGCCCGCGGCATCACCGGCGGACCCGGATGGCTGATCGACATGCTCGGCCTCACCCGCCTGCGCCTGCAAGACGCAACCCACCGTGACGAACAAGGCGCCCACCGCGACACCTGACCTCTGCAAGATCAGCCGTACTCACCTCTGCACTCCAACGAGTACCCCGACAGCGGGTCGCCGCGGCTGGCCGAACACGTCGCGGCGGCCCGGCGAGGCCTCGGCACCACCCCACCCACGGCGATGGCCGTCCTGAACCAGCTCACCGCGCGCGAGTCCCAAGTGGCGGCAATGGTCAGCACCGGCATGACCAACAGCCAAATCGCCGCCGACCTGGGGCTGAGCGTCCGCACGGTGGACAGCCACCTGTGGCGTGTCTACCACAAGCTCGGGGTGGCAAACCGGGCCAGCCTCACGAGGCTCCTGACCCACCGGGCCTGATCGACAACCTGGCTGGGTCCACCGCCCCGGGCCAACCTTCGGAGACCGGCCGATCCGGGCAGGTACGAAGCGCGGCTGACCGCTGCTCACCGTCGAATCCTCGCCGCACTCGAATATGGCATGTGGTCGCGGCGTCCGTGGCGACACTCCGTCTGCGACTGGCGATTCGCCCATCGACTACCAACGATCGGAGCCCCGCGCCCTGGAGGACCAGGCCGCATAACGACGCCCTCCACGATTCCAGGGGATTGACATCCTGCTCTACGTCCTGGCCATGGTGGTCGTGGTACGGCCGCTGCTACGTCGGCTCGTAGGCCGCGGCCCGTTGGTACCCGAACCGACGGGGCGGACGGACCGGGTGGCGCGGGCACTGCACACCTTGCGGAAGGATACGCTCGCGGCTGCCCGGGCCAGATGTCGTGGAGGTGACCTTGGCACGGCTGACTCGGTGTCCTGCTGGTGGTACCAGAGGTATCCGTGCCAGTGCCGGGAGTCGTCCCGCTCGTCGTGGATCTCGGAAACCGGCCCGCTCCACCGATCTCGCAAACGCGGCGATTCCGGTGCGGCCGCGCAGGTGCCACAGCAGGTGAAGTTCTCCCTGGCCAACACGCCGAGCTCCTGGAGATCAGGGGGGCGGGCGAGGTTGCTCCGCACCTCACCCCACCCACGCTGCTGCGCCCGCCGAGCAGCCAAACGCCTTGTCGTACGCCGCCCTGAGCTCCTCGTCGGTGGCGGTGGCGCTGCTCGTCATCGTCGAGGAAATCCACGAACTCGTCGGGGTCGTCCTCGCTACGCACGCCCCAGTCCCAGATCTCGTTCTCAATCTTCCCACGGCCCGGATCCGCGATCCACTCGGCCCGGAACCGCACGCCTTCAGGGCGATCGTTGTAGATCCGACCAGTCACGGCGACGATCCTTGTAGCCACCTACGACAGCCTGAGACGGATCAGGAGCCGGGCCGGCGGTATCGGACCCGGGGCCGGCCGTCAGCCGCCGTGTCGACGTCCGCCCGTACCCGGTAGGCCTGCGCGATCCGGTCTGCGGTGAGCACTTCGGCGGGCGCACCTGCCGCGACCACTCGGCCGGCGTGCAACAGCACCAGCCGGTCGCAGTACTGTGCGGCCAGGTTGAGATCGTGCAGGGTCACCACGACGGTGGTCGCCGACTCCGAGAGGAACTGCAACAGGTCCAGCTGGTGCCGGATGTCCAGGTGGTTCGTCGGCTCGTCGAGCAGCAGCAGGTCCGGCTCCTGCACCAGGGCGCGGGCCAGGTCCACTCGCTGCCGCTCCCCACCGGACAGGGTGGACCAGCGCCGCTGCTCGAACCCGCCCAGACCGGCCTCGGCGAGCGCGTGCCGGGCCAGGGCCACGTCGGCAGCGGCGACACCGGCGAGACGTGGGCGGTACGGGATGCGGCCCAACAGGACCACCTCCAGGGCCGACATCTCCACGTCGGTGACCGCCTGCTGGGTGACCACCGCGATCCGCCGGGACAGTGCGCGCCGAGACAGCGTGCTCAACGCGACGTCGTCGAGGAGCACCAGCCCGGAGTCGGGTCGCGCCAGCCCGGCCAGCAGCCGCAGCAGGCTCGACTTGCCTGAGCCGTTCGGCCCGAGCAGTCCGACCGTGGCACCCGGTTCGGCGGTGAGCGCCACCTCGGCCAGAATCCGCACGCCGGCTACGCTCCATCCGATCTGGTCCGCGCGCAGCAGAGCCGGACGCGGGCCCGTGACGTGCCCGCTGCCGTCGCGGCCCTCTCGGGTTGCCCGCCCGCCGCCGGTGGCGTCCCAGCCGGTCACGGCGTAGCCGTCCGGCGCAGCATGACCAGGGCGAACACCGGCACACCGAGCACTGCGGTGAGCACGCCCACCGGCAGTTCCTGCGGCGAGAACACGGTCCGCGCCGCGGTGTCCGCCCAGATCAGGAAGATCGCGCCGGTGACCGCGCAGGCGGGTAGCAGCGTGCGGTGCCCGGAACCGATCATGAACCGTACCGCGTGCGGCACCGTCAATCCGACGAACCCGATCGCCCCGCTCGCCGCGACCAGCGTGGCCGCCACCAACGCGGTGACGCCGAACAGCAGCAGCCGGGTTCGCCCGGTGGAGAAGCCGAGCGATCGTGCGGTGTCGGTGCCGAACGCGAAGGCGTCCAGCGCCGTCGCGGCGGCCCAACAGACCAGCAGGCCAACGCCGGTCACCACGGCGCACAGCGCCACCGCCGGCCATGAGGCCGCGGTCAGCGAACCGAGCAGCCAGAACGTCACGCTGCGAGTGTCCTGGGTGTGCGCGTCGGAGATCACGATCAGGCTGGTCACCGCGCTGAACAGCTGTGAGACGGCCACCCCGGCGAGCACGATGCGGGTCGGCTCGACGGCTCGTCGACCGGCCAGCAGCAGCACCGCGCCGAACGCGGCCAGGCTGCCGGCGAACGCGCCGGTGGTCAGGCCGACGGGGCCCGCGCCGACGTGGATTCCGAGCACCAGCACCGCCACCGCGCCGGTGGAGGCGCCGGAGGAGACGCCGAGCAGGAACGGGTCGGCCAGCGGGTTACGGGTCAGCGCCTGCAGCACCGCGCCGCACACGGCCAGGCCGGCACCGACCAACGCGGCCAGCAGCACCCGGGGCAGCCGCAGGTCCCACACGATGCTGTCCGGCAGCGGCAGCAGCGGGCGGGCCGGCAGGCCCAGATGGGTGCCCACGGAACGCAGTACGTCGGCGGCGGAGAGATCGGCCGAGCCCACGGCGACCGCTGCTGCGATGCTGGTGAGCAACAGGAACACGGCCAGCGGCAGAACGTACCGGCCACCCGACCGCCAGGTGCCGGCAGGGGTGGACGAGGCTCGCCTCGCCCCGGCACCGGAATCGGGTGCCGGGGCGAGGGATGGTGCGACCGGTGGGCTCATCGGCGGGCGAACACCACGTAGTCGTCGAGGTACTGCCAGACGGTGCCGACCTCGGCGAAGCCGGCCGTACGCAGTGCCGCGAGGTGAAACTCCAGCGAGGCCAGGGCCTGCGGCGGCCGGTCGGCGAACCGCCGTTCCCGCTCGGCGGCCAGTCCCGCCAGTTCCGGATGACGGGCCGCCTCGGCGTACCAGGCGGAGTAGCTGAGCGCGCCGGCGGCGAACGTCTCCTCTTGCACTCGCTCGTCGTGCCGGCGGGCGATGTCGCTCAGCGTGGGAGCCGACCCGTCGTACCGGAGGTGGTCCGCGTTCAGCAGCACACCACCGGCCGGCAGCAGCCGAGCGGCGGCGGTGTAGACGCGCAGCAGCTGTGCCGGTGAGAGCCAGTGCAGCGCCGTCGAGCTGAGGACGGCGTCGATCCTCCTCCCGGCCAGCGCCTTCTCCCAGTCCTCGGTCGTCAGGTCCACGTCGCGCACCTCGGCCCGGGAGCCGTACCGATCGAGCGCACCCTGGGCCACCGTCAGCAGCATCGGGTCGTAGTCGACCGCGACAGCGGCGGCCTGCGGGAGGCCGGCCAGTACCCGGTCGCTGATCGCGCCGGGACCGCAGGCCAGGTCAAGGATCGTCAGGTCGTCCGGGCAGTGCAGCCGCAGCACGTCGAACATCGCCTCGAACCGCAGGTCACGGTGGGCCACGTACGCGGACTGCTGGTCGTCCCAGAGCTGGAGCAGGCGCCGGGCGGCCGCCTGGTCCAGCGCCCCGGCGGCCCGCGCGCCGGCGTCGGCGGTATCCCGCGTGCTCATCGGACGAACCCGCGCAGGCCCGCGGCGACCAGTTCGGCCGCCTCGACGCTGCGGATCGACGGATCCATCGACGATCCGGACACCGTGATGATCCGTCCGCCGACCACCGCGTCCAGCTTGGATGTCACCGGGTTGCGGCGCAGAAAGTCGATCTTCGACTGGGCGCTGTCGCCGTCGCCGCCCCGGGTCAGGTCGGCCACCACGATCACGTCCGGGTTGCGTCTGGCGATCTCCTCCCAGTTACCGGCGGGCCACTTCTGGCTGACGTCGGTGAACGCGTTGCGAGCTCCGAGAAGCGAGCTGACCGCGTCCGGTACGCCTCCGTGCCCGGCCACGTACGGAGTGGTCGTGCCGGAGTAGTACCAGAGCAGGGAGGGGCCTGCGCCCGGCTGTCCGGTAGCGCTCGGCGCAGCCGTGTGGACCCGCTGCCCGGCGGTGTCCAGCCGGCCCTGCTGTTCGCGGATCAGCTTCTCACCCCGCTCGGGTACGCCGAAGACGGTCGCGATGTCGCGGACCTCGCTGAAGATCCTGTCGAAGCTCACCGTCGGGATCGCGTCCGCCGCGTTCTCGCAGGCGAATGGGGAGAGGTACGCGGGCACGCCGAGCTTGACCAGGTCGGCGCGGGAGCCGGCGGCGTCCGGGGCGTATGCGGACGAGTAGGTCGAGTAGACGAAGTCCGGGTTCGCCGCTCGGACCGCTTCCCGCGACGGGTACAGCTTGGCCAGTACCGGCACCTGTTCGTACGCCGACCGCAACTGGGGCAGCACCGGGTCGGTCTGGTAGCTGGTGCCGACCATCCGGTCGGCGAGACCGAGGCTGAGCATGATTTCGGTGGCGTTCTGTTCCAGCGCTATCGAACGCTTGGGCGGCGCGCCGATGCCGAGGGGAAGCCCGCAGTTGGTCAGCTGGACCGGGCTGGCCGGACCGGTCGGACCGCTCGGTGTGGCGGCCTCGCTACCGGAACAGCCGGTGGCGGCCAACACCACACACAGCCCAGCGGTAATAAAAACCGTTTTCATGATCGGGAAGAGTAGCAGTGGCTCGTCGAGGAATCTGCAGGTGGGGCGCCGACGTGCACGGAAGCACCCTGCGATCGGCACGGGCGCCGTGGCCCGCGAGTCGCCTATACCCCTGTGACGGGCGGTTGCCAGACCTTGCCACCTTCGGGCAGACACCTTCAGGCATCCACAGCCCCGCTGCCCGGTTCACGTGCGAGCAGGGTGGGTCAGCCAAGGCGCCTCACCTGCTGCTCGTGCCGGGTGCGTCGGTGGTTCGGCCGGTCGGTCCGGACCTGGTGGGGTCCCCCGAGATGGATGTGACCCCTGATGGCAGGACGGCAATCGTCTCGGTTTGGCGCAAGGGCAGCGGAAGCCTGGTCGCCGTCGACTTGGCCGCCGGCGACCACCGTCGGCTGGCCGACTCCGGCGACTCCATCAGCAGCCCCGCGATTTCCCCGCAGGGTGACGAGGTCATGTACGTCGAAGGCCTCGGCATGGACTCGGCCACTCATCACACCTGTTGGCGCAGAGGAAGGCGTCGAGGTTCGAGGCGGTTGCTAGTGCGGTGTCCACATACGTTTGCCGGGTTCGTCGGCGGTGAAAATTGTCGTACTGGTGGTGTTGGCTTCGGTTCGTGCCTCGTCGTCGGGATCCGGATGCGCCGCGGGTGGTGCATCGCACCGCTCGTGTCGCGTTGCGGGTGACGGCGGGGCAGCGGCGGCGGTGTTTCGGCCTGCTGCGGTCGGCCGGTGACGTATGGGCGTGCGTGCTGGAGGTCAACGCGTGGCGGCGGCGCCGCCACGACGCCCCGCTGGCGGGCTATCAGGAGTTGTGTCGGGAATTGTCGGCCTCGGGTGCGGGGACTTTCGCGGAGTTGGACTCGACGGGTGGGCGGTCGGTGTTGCGGCGGTTTTCGGATGCGTGGTTCGCGGCGGCGAAACAACGCAGGGCCGGTGACGCGTCGGCGCGGTTTCCGAGGCGGCGGCGGGGGTTGGTGCCGGTGCGCTGGTACCACGGCACGTTCATCCTCGACGGCCACCGCGTGCGTATCCCCACCGCGAGAGGCACCACCGCGTTGTGGGTGCGGCTGGCGCGTCAGGTGCCGTATCCGGTGGAGCAGGTCCGCTCGATCACCCTGCTGTGCGAGGGCGGCCGGTTGTTCCTCGACGTCACCGCCGAGGTCCCGGTCGCGGTGTACCCGCCCGGTGAGGGGCCGGACCCTGCCAGGGTCGCGGGCGTGGACATCGGCATCATCCACCCGTACGCCGTCGCTGGCCCTGGCGGGCAGGCGCTGCTGGTGTCCGGGCGGGCGATCCGCGCCGAGCATCGCATGCACCTGGCCGACACCAAAGCCCGCCACCGTGCCGTCGCCCGCCGGGCACCGAAACCCGGTCAGCGGGGGTCACGGCGGTGGCGCCGATACCGGGCCCGCGCCCGGGCGGTGGAGGGCCGGCACCGGCGGCGGGTGCGCCAGGCCCAGCACGAGGCCGCCCGCGCCGTCGTCGGGTGGGCTGTCGAGCAGCGGGTCGGGGTGCTGCACGTCGGTGACCCCCGCGGTGTGCTGGACCTGCCGGCCGGGCGGCGGCACAACCTGCGGCTACGGCAGTGGCAGATCGGCCGACTGTTGCAGATCCTGACCGACAAGGCCACCCTCGCCGGCATCACCGTCCACCTGGTCGACGAACGCGGCACGTCCTCGACCTGCCCCACCTGCCGCCGACGGATACCGAAGCCGCGTGGGCGGACCCTGACCTGCCCGCACTGCCAGTTCACCGGCCACCGCGACCTCGTCGCAGCGGCCAGCATCGCCACCCGTATCCCGGGCGGCGGACGCACCACCCCCACAGCCATCGTGCTGCCCGGGATGGTCACGCACCGTCGAGCCGGCCGGCACCTCCCCGGCGCTGGCCGGTCCCGACGTGACCCCCGCCGCCCACCCGGCGGCGTGCGGGTCAAGATGGCCCGCTGTGGCCCGCCCCACCGACCAGTGGGGAGTCGCTCGCCCAACAAGCGAGGATCCACAACACCCCGCCGGAGACCCGGTGAACGTTAGTGGACACAGCACTAGCCCTGACGCGGTGCCGGTGGCGGCCTTGTCGCGTGGTCAAACTGGCCGTAGCCGGTGCGGCAGCTATCGCTCGGCATTCGCAGGGCCGGCGCGCCGACCTTCGATAGTGCGCTCAGCGGGCCTTCTTCGTCGCTCGCTTGCGGGGCGGAGTCAACAGGTCCGCGATCGCCGCGATCGCGGACGGCACGAGGCGGTAGTACGCCCAGACGCCGCGCTTCTCGCGCTCGAGTAGGCCGGCCTCGGTGAGGATCCGGAGGTGATGGCTCACGGTCGGCTGGGAGAGACCGAGCGGCGCGGTGAGGTCACTTACGGACGCCTCGCCCTCGGGGGCGGACTGGATCAGGCTGAGCAGTCGCAGCCGGGCGGGGTCGGCGAATGCTTTCAGCACTCCCGCGAGCCGCTCGGCATCGGCGCGCTTGATCGGCTCGCCAGTCAGCGGCGAGATGGCAGGCGTGGCTGTTTTCGCAGTTGGCACGTCTGCCATCGTTGCACCAACACCATCGATATGTCAGTTGAACCAGTACCCGGTCACCGTCAGTTTGCGGGCAGGGAGCCGTTTGACCTGTCCCGGCCGTGTCAGCGGCCGGATGAGCGAGGGGCGGCCCGCCCAACGGGTCACCGGGCGGACGGGTAGCGCCGGCGGGTTGGTCAGGCGGCGGGACACAGTTCGGTGAGGAGCTATTCCACCCGGGTGCGGATCTCGTCGCGGATCGGGCGGACGGCTTCGACGCCCTTGCCGGCGGGGTCTTCGAGCTTCCAGTCCTCGTAGCGCTTGCCGGGGAAGACGGGGCAGGCGTCGCCGCAGCCCATGGCGACGATGACGTCGGAGGACTCGGCGGCCTCGTACTCGAGGAGCTTGGGGGTCTGGTCGGTGATGTCGATGCCGACCTCGCGCATGGCCTCGACGGCGGCGGGGTTGATCTGGTCGGCGGGGGCGGAGCCGGCGGAGCGGACCTCGACGCTGTCGCAGGCGAGGTGGTGGTCTGGGTTGCGGTTGCGGTCGACGGTGCGGTATCGGCCGGGGTCGTGGCGGCGGTTGACGAAGGAGCGCCAGGGGCACCACCCCGGAGACCATGTGGCTGACCCCGGCCCAGAAGCCCCCGGGCAGCCAGGTCCACGAGGGCAGCACCTACCATCGCGGCTGCTTCGGCGACCACACCCACGGTAGGCCCGCCAGCATGTTGGCCAGGGTGATCACGAACAAGCAGACCGCTCTGGTCAGCGTCCGCACGCCATGGGCCACCTTCACCAGCGCACGGCGTTTGTCGGATAAGCCAAACCGTAGGTGGGCGCTCAAGGACCTCGCCGCCAAGATGGAGTGGTCGCGCAGCCGGCTGTCCCACCACGCGGCCCCGCATGCAGGGCCGGGGACTCATCGACAAGGAGCCCGATCCGCAGGAGGCGCGGGGCTGCATCCTGCACCCGACCGACGACGGCTTCAGGATTCGAAGGCCGTCGTGACAGCTGATCCCGCCCGCGTCGCCGCCGCCCGGCAGCTGCTGGCCCACCTCGGCGTCACCCTCGCCGATCTGCAGGCCGACCCCCTGGCCCGAACCTGCCGACCCTCGCCGAGTAGCTGCCCCACGTCATCGCGGCGGCCGGGCCGGGGGGGCCGTCGCACCTACGGGACCTCCTGGAACCGCATGGCCGCCGCCTGGGGCGAGCGCCCCTTGGACGCCATCGCCGCCAGCGACATCGAGGCCATGCAACGACAGATCGCCGCGACGGCCCGGTCACGGCGTAACAGCCGCAGCGGCCGTCACGCCGGTGAACACGTCATCGCCGCCGCCCGCGCCATCTACAACCGGGCCATCGCCGACGGGCTCATCGACGCCGCAGCCAGCCCGCCCACCGGCTGGTCAAGCCCCGCCGGCTACCGAGCACCTGTCGCGCCCTCACCCCCGACGAGCCCGAACAGATCAACCTCGCTGCCCGCGCCAGCGGCAAGGACGTCATCCTCGACGCGCTGCTGATGCGGCTGCACACCGAGACCGCCTGCCGCCGCGGCGGCGCGCTCGGGCTACGGGCGGCCCCACACCACCCTGACCTGGGTCGAACGGCACTTCGGCTACGGCGTCGCCCGCGCCTACGCCGGGCACAGCGACTCCACCGGGCCGGCCACCACCACATACATCAAAGCCGACCTCCACGCCGTGGCGGCCGCGTTAGCCGCCATGAGCGGCCAACCACATCCGCTCGCCGCCGCCGCGGACCGCGTCTCCGAGCCGTGACGGCCAACGGAAACTGCCGGCTACGGCCGGCCGGAGTCGAACGGGTCAGGTCAAGCCGGTTGGAGGAACTCCAGCAGTTGGCTCGTGAGTTCGGCGGGGCGTTCCTCGAAGATCCAATGGCCACAGTCCTCCACGACGCCGCCGATCACGTTGAAGGCGTAATGGGCGGCCTGTTGGGAGACGGCGTCCCCTAGGCTCGCCCGGGCGCCGAGGGCGAGCACCGGCATGGTGAGTTTCGTCTTGGCGTACTCGGCGTTGTCGGCGATGTCCTGTGGAAGGGCGCGGAAATACTCGAAGCTCGCCCGCAGGTGGGCGTCGTCCTGAAGGTATCGGGCGTACTCCGCGACCTCGTCCGCGCCGATGCCGGTCTTCTGCACCTCCATCGAGTCGGTGAACCGATCCACCCAGAGTTCCTCTGGCCGGCCACGATCTGCTCTGGAAGGCCGTTCGGGAGGCTGAAGAACCCGAAGTTCCACAGGCCCGGCCCGCTCGGTGTGAGCGACGGAGCCTGGTACAGGTTCTGGTCGGGGATGGGCGCCTCGGTGAGGACCAGCTTGCTCACCTGATCGCCATAGGCGGCGGCGTACGCGTAGGCAACCATGGTGCCGATGTCGTGGCCAACCAGGCAGATATCCTGTTCGAGCCCGAGTTGGGCGAGTAAGTCGTGTACGTCCCGGGCGAGGTTCTTCTTGTCGTATCCGCTTGCCGGGGCGTCGCTACCGCCAGCGCCGCGCAGGTCGGGCGCGATGACGGTGTACCGCTTGGCAAGCGCCGGCATAACCTTGCGCCACATGAACCACGTCTGCGGGTAGCCATGCAGCAGGACCAATGTCCCACCCTGACCACCCCGTACGTAATTGATCGTGATTTGACCGACCCGCGCCGTCTGTTCCGTGAATCCGGGTGGGATCCGTGCGCCGTCCATTCATCCCCCTCGCAGTCGTCAGTCCGTTTCGCGTACCCAACACACCACGTCGGGATACCCGAGTCGCCTCGGCTAGCGGAGCGGCCGGAAACCGGCACGAAGCTCTTCGGTGAGGAGTTGCGGTTGTTCCCAGGCCGCGAAGTGCCCGCCGCGGTCGAGCCGGTTGTAGTGGATGAGCTTGGGGTACGCGCGCTCCGCCCAGCTCCGCGGCGCCTGATAGAGCTCGTTCGGGAAGACGCTCACGGCGGTCGGCACGGAAACGCCCTTCGCGGACAGGAAGGAAAGCTTGTTCTCCGCGTAGAGACGAGCCGCAGAAACGCCCGTGTTCGTCAGCCAGTAGAGGGTGATGTTGTCGAGGATGTCGTCTCGTGTGAGACCGCCGGGTTGGCCGGCGAAGGCCCGGCAGATCAGTTCCAGGCTGGCGGCGTCATGGTCCAGCATGAAGCTCGCCAATGCGATGGGCGAGTCCGCGAGTCCGGTCAACGTCTCGGGGCGCGTCCCCATCACGAGGGCATAGGCTCCATGCTTCCAGAAGAAGTCGAGCTGCCCGCAGGCGCGCTTCTCCTCTTCTGAGAGGTTGGAGGGCAGCTTGCTGAGTGCCTTGTTTATCCCGGTGATGTCGGACTGGATCAGTGCATCGATGTCGGGGGGAACCGTGCCGGCCATGTTGGTGTGAATGCCGAGCAGTTCCGGGGGCGCCTGCAGACCGATGAGGTCGGTGATGAGCGCGCCCCAGTCGCCGCCCTGGGCGACGAATCGGGTGTAGCCCAGGCGCTTCATCAGTTCGATCCAGGCGCGTGCGATGTGCTCCGGACCCCAGCCTGGCGTGGTCGGCTTGCCGGAGAACCCGTAGCCCGGCAGGGACGGGATCACCAGATGGAAGGCGTCCGACGCGCTCGCGCCGTGTGCCGTGGGATCGGTGAGCGGGCCGATGATCTTCAGCTGCTCGATGATCGAGCCGGGCCAGCCGTGTGTGACGATGATCGGCAGGGCGTCTTCGTGTTTCGATCGGACGTGGATGAAGTGGATGTCGAGCCCGTCGATCTCGGTGATGAAGTTCGGTAGTGCATTCAGCCTCGCCTCGACCTTGCGCCAGTCGTATTCCTTCTCCCAATAGCGCGCGAGCGCCTGGCTTGTTTCGAGCGGTACGCCCTGCGACTGATCGCCGACGGTCTGCCTCTCGGGCCAGCGCGTGGCCCTGATGCGCGCGCGCAGCGCCTCGAGTTCCGCCTCGGGGACCTCAATCGTGAACGGCCGGACACCTGCGATGCCCACCCGCTCTTCGGTCTTGACAGCCACATGGGCCTCCGCTCCTCGCCAGGGCATCCGAGTACCACCTCGATCGGGGCCTACACCTGGTTGTCGCATGAGTTCGGCGAGCCGAGCCGAGACGGGTGGGTACCGAGACGCTGCGCAACTCGGTGGCTCAGCCGCGGCAGGAACCGGTGCAGCAGGGCGGGTCTCAGCATGGTGGCACGACCCGTCTAGGTCATGATTACCACTGGTAGTGACGGCGTGGGGGTGGGCGATTGGCCGGAGGTGGCAGGTTGGCCCGGCTGTCCCGTACCGCGGGTCTGCTGGGGCTACGCTACCCCGGCGGGCCGGAGCTGAACGAAGAGCGGCATGCCACCTGGCTTGAACTTTTCTTCGATCTGGTATTCGTCCTGGCCCTGCTGGGCGTGACCGCGCGGTTGGACATCCGGGCATCGCCGAGTGTGCAAGAACTCGCCGTTGCCATCGTGCTTTACGTGCTCATCCAGTGGTCATGGATCGGCCAGTCTTTCTACGACACCCGCTACGACCCGGACGACACTCTGCACCAACTGCTCGTGCTGGCTGCGACGGTTGGTGCTGGCGCCATTACCCTCGGCGTGCAGCAGGCCCCCTCCGGGCTGCTGCTGCCGGTCGGGTACCTGATCGTGCGTGGCTGTCTGCTCCTGATGTACCTGCGAGTCCTCGCAGCCGACCGGTCCGCCTGGGATCTGGTCGCCGTCTATCTCACCGGATTCGGTACCGACGCCGCGCGCGTTTTGCTGCGGTGGGCATTCGACACGCTGGACCTGAGTCGCGTCCAGGCTGAGACCGATACGCGCAACGTGGCGTCCGCCCGCGTGCTGGAGAAGCTCGGGTTCGTGCGTGAAGGGAAGTTGCGGGAAGACTGCGCCGAATTGCGGGCCTTCTGGCTGCTGTGGCGGTTGCCTGGACCCAGGTGAAGAGCGGGCGTGTCCGCTGGGAGCGTGAACGCGTCCGGCTGGCAGAAGCGGGCTGAGCACGTGCTGCCGAAGGATTGGGTCATCCAACCCGCGGCCGTCGCCGCCTTATTCAGGAGGTCTTCGTGTTCATCGCGATCCTCGACTTCAGGACTGCTGCCACCGACCGACCCGCTGCCCTCGCCCAATTCGACGTGGAGGGTGACCGGGTACGTGCCATGCCGGGCAACATCGACTTCCGGGTCTACGCCGCGCGTGAGGACGACAACGCAGTCGCCGTGGTCCACGAGTGGGACGACGAGGCGTCGTTCGCCGGATACCTGAGGTCGGACTCCTTCGCGCAATTGAGCGAAGTGATTCGGCCGATGATGATCGGAGCTCCGGTGAGTCGGCGCTTTCGCGCCGACTTGCTGGAGACGGTGGCCTGACCGGCGTGGCGACGGAATTCTAGGATCGGCCCTGTGCGAGGCCGTCGATGACCCGCAGGGCGTACAGCTTCGTCCGCACGCTCGCGTCGGAGCTCGCTCGCGACCTGTGTGTGGACCGCCACTACCTGCTCTGCGCCTCCGCCGGGACCCTTCGGCTGGAGGCGCAGGGTCAGGCGTGGTTGCTGCCGCCGGCGCGGGCCGCCCTGATCGAGGCAGGCCAGCCGATCCGGGTGAGCATCCCGCGGCCGGTCACGACCGCGTCGGTCCTGTTCGATACCCGATTCACCCCGCCCCCGCCAGCACCCTTAACCGTATTCGACCTCAACCCGCTGGCACGTGCACTGCTGACTGAGTGCCGCACGTGGGGCGAGTGCGACGAACCCCTCACGGCGTACGCAGAGACGCTGTTCGCCGCGCTCGCCGTGGTGACCTGGCGACTCGCCCAGCAGCCGAGCCCGGTCGTCGTGCCGGCGGGGCGGTCACCGGAACTGCGCCGGGCCCTTGAGTTGACCGAGCAGCGGCTCGGTGGTGAGGTCCGCTTCGAGGACGTGGCAGCCAAAGTTGGCCTCGCGCCGCGGTCGCTGGCACGGCGCTTCGAGGAGGAAACCAGCATGACCTGGCGGGCGGTCCTGCGCCGAATGCGGGTGCTGGCCGCGATCGAGGAACTCGCTGCGGGTGACACCCCGGTAACCAAGATCGCGTTCATGGTCGGATACACCTCACTGTCGGCGTTCAACGCCGCATTCAGGGAGCTAACTGGCCGCACGCCGACGGAGTACCGGGCCAGCTTTCGGCCCTGACCGAACATGCCTCGAAGGCTTCCTGTCGTGATCTGGTCTTCGGACGAGACGCGCGGCTCGAAGCACACGGACATGCCGCAGAGCGGGTAGGCGCTTCGTGATGAGGCGCGGTGAGGAGAACCATGGATCGTTGCCGACTCGAGTGCGTCGGTGACCTTGGAGGCGCTCGGCCGATCAACGCGAGTCCTGCATATCCGCCTGTTCGCTCGCTACGTCGCCGGCCTCAGCAAGATTCGGTGGGTCCACTCCAGCAGACGCGTCACTTGAAACGGGCCGGTCCAGCCGACCGACGGCGCTGTATCCTCGTACTCGACCGCCGACCAGCAATCGTCAAACGTGACTGCAAACTCCCGGTTGCCGGGGGACACGTTCGTGACGGTTCCCACGACAAGCGGACCCTCGGGGTAGCGTCTGGTGATCGCGGCCCGTTCCTCACCCGACCAGCGCGAGAAGCCGGTTCGTTAACCGCGCATCCCGGCGTCCAACGGAAACAGCCGCACCTGGCCGGGCCGATGTTGCAACACCTCGAAGAGCCCCGTCTTGCCGACCGCGGGCCAGTCGGACGGGTCGTCCGGCAGGTGCAGGACGTCGATCCATCCCTGCGGCGGCTGACCAAGGTCCACCAGAGCCCCTGTCCGTCCCGCACCCATCGGGATAGCACTTACGGTGCCTCGCGCCCGGTCGCCCACCGGGAAGGCGAGACGTGCCGCCGATAGCTCGTCATCGCTGGTCGTCAACCGGTAGCAGGACACCGTCGTCGCCGCGGTGTGGTCCGCGTCGGACTGCGGGCCGGCTGGCGGTACTTCGGTGTGGGGTGCTCGCCGACGCCGGCGTACGGAACCTCGACGGGTTGGGCGTCGCCGGGTTGAGCGGTGGTGGACGACGTGGTCGCCACGATGTAGCCGATGGCGCGTTCGGCCAGGCCCTGACGGAACTCGGCGAACTGGCCGTAGCCGGCGTCGGCGGTCAGCAGCGGAGGACGCAGCCCCCATTCGGCCAGTTCGTCGAGCATTTCCAGGGCCATCAGCCACTTCGGCCGGTACCGCTCGGTGTCGGGGACCTTCGACGCCGCCCGCCGGCGGCGGATCTGCGCGATCTGCTCGGCGGGCGGCACCTGCCGGCGGGTGTGTGGTTTCTTCGCCCCGGCCGCATCGCGGATGACCGGCTGCTGACGCAGCCTGCGGGCGTGGACGTTGGCCGGTTTGCCGTCCGCGCCGGCCACGCAGGTGTCGTCCCAGGACTCCGGCACGAACAGCAGCCAGTTCAACACCGCCGAAGCGGCGTCGGTCGCCGCTGTTGAACTGTAGCTCCCTGATTCATCCCCCACGCGCTTGCGAGATCTTCTGGGAATACAAGACAACCCGTACCATGGGTGCTCAATATGTTCTCCGGTCGAAGTTGTACCTTGACGCGGCATCCCTAGTCGACTAGCGTGCCGAAAAAGGATTCGCGGTCTGTGGAGAATTGGTGCCGAGGATTTCGGGTGCACGCTCCGGCTTTCCGGTCTGGCCCTGCCGAGGCGCCAGCAGTCCGCATGGCACGTCGGGGGGTGTGGCGGTAGACATCACGAGATAGTTTTCGTGCCGCGTCCCGCAAACGCTTTCCCTGCTCCGCCGTCGCGGCGCATTCGCGCCCGTTCAGCTTGGCATCACGCTCCGTCCACCTGTTGATGGTCCACGTTTCCGGGTCGGAGTGGGGTCAGGCGCGAGCCAGAGCGATCCGTCGCGACCGGTGGCTGGTCGGCGTACCCGGGATCTGCGACGCTCCCTTCAGTTCACCGACGCCCGCGCTCCGGTCCGGGTGCCCCGGCCACCACCGGCCGGCTGCACCGTCCGCCCGGGGCCCGGTCAACCGTCTCGCCCTGCCGGGCGTGACGGTGCCTCGCACTCGGCGGGGCGCCGACTTCCGGCCTCAACCGGTATCCGTGCTGAGAGCCAAGGAACCCCAGATGGACCTCGTACACTCCGACCTCAAGGTCGCCATCGTCGTCGCCGACATCGCTATCGTGCTGATCGTCGGCTCACTGCTCGTCACACTGTTCCGCCGAATGAAGCAGCCCCCGGTGATCGGTGAGATCACCGCCGGCATCGTGCTCGGCCCGAGCGTCCTCGGCCTGCTGCCCGGGGACGTCACCGGCTTCCTGTTCCCCACCGAGATCCGCCCCCACCTGTCGATGATCTCCCAGGTCGGGCTGCTGCTCTTCATGTTCCTCGTCGGTTGGGAGTTCAACGCCCAACTGCTCAAGCGCAAGTCCGGGGCGATCGCCTCGGTCTCGCTCTCGGCGATCGGCCTCTCCTTCGCGCTCGGTATCGGCGCGGCCACCCTCCTTCACGACCGGCACGACGTGGTCAACGGCAAGGAGATCCCCTTCTGGTACTTCGCGGTGTACCTCGGCATCGCCATGTCGATCACCGCGTTCCCCGTGCTGGCCCGGCTCCTCAGCGAGACAGGCCTGGCCGCCACCCGGATTGGGACCCTGACCCTGGCCTCCGCCGCGCTGGACGACGTGATGGCCTGGACCCTGCTCGCGGTCATCGTCGTCGCCTTCACGGCCAGCGGGGGCGTCGCCACCCTGGTCACCGTCCTGGGGCTCTTCCTGCTCTACGTCCTGGCCATGGTGGTCGTGGTCCGGCCGCTGCTGCGTCAGCTCGTCGGCCGCCTCACCCGGGGCGGCAAGGCCTCGCCCTACCTGGTGCCGCTGATCGCCTCCGGGGTGTTCCTCTCCGCTTACGTCACGTCCTGGATCGGGGTGCACGCGATCTTCGGAGCGTTCGCCTTCGGCCTGGTGATGCCCCGGGAACCGCGGACGCTGCTCGCCACCACGCTGCACGCCCCACTGGAGAGCGGCACCCGCCTGCTACTGCCGATCTTCTTTATCGTCACCGGGCTCTCCGTCGACGTCGGCGCGCTCGGCTGGACCGGCCTGGGTGAACTTGCCATCATCATGGCCGCCGCCTGCCTCGGGAAGCTGCTCGGCGCCGCCGCCCCGGCCAAGCTGTCCGGCATGAGCTGGCGCGACTCCTGCTCAGTCGGCCTGCTGATGAACACCCGCGGGCTGACCGAGCTGGTGATCCTCAACATCGGCGTCACCCTCGGCGTACTGGACGGCCAGATGTTCACCATGATGGTGCTGATGGCCCTCTTCACCACGGCCATGGCGATGCCGCTGCTGCCCAAGGGCCTGCCCCGGGTCCCGGGGAACCTGTTCACCATTCCGCCAGGTGCGAGGCCGTCCGACCCGGCCGCAGCGGCCCGAGTCGAGTCGGCGGAGCAGCCGGTCAAGGCCGGCAAGCCCTGACCGGCGTCCGGGGGCGGCCCGCGACCGTAGGCCGCCCCCGGACGCAGTCCGCCTGGAGCCAGGGGCGCTGCCGCCACAGCCGGCCCTCCACCGCGAGACGACGCGCTGGCGGCGCTCATAGCTGAAGAGAGCGGCTGCCTGCTCGACAGGCTGGTGACAGGGGCTGCGGTGGCGGTACCGCCAGCAGAGCGCGCGCGTCGCACCTTTCAAACAACGCTAGGCCGGCTAGGCGGTGAGTTCCTCGCGCCACTGTGCGAATGCGAAGCGTTTGCGCATCTCGTTGATGTGGGCAGGGTGGGCGCCGTAGGCGGCGAACCGTCGGTCCGGGTAGCGCTCCAGCATGCCGAATAGGTCCGTCAGGATCCGCTGGTCGAACCCCGCGTCAAGACGGACACCACGGGCGTCGACGCCGAACCTGGGCGGAGCCGGGGCACAAGGTAGTGCCCGAAACGCGCGGATTGCCGGAGCGGCTGCAAGGGTGCTCGCGAGCTACCGGCTGCCTCGCAGGTTGGTGAGCAGGGTCACCACCCGTGCCTTGATGTCGTCGCGGACTTGGCGGACGACGTGGAGGGGTTGGCCGGCGGGGTCGGTGAGTTTCCAGTCTTCGTAGCGTTTGCCGGGGAAGACGGGGCAGGCGTCGCCGCAGCCCATGGTGACGATGACGTCGCTGGCCTCGGCCGCGTCCCAGGTGAGTCGGGCCGGGGCCTGTCCGGTGATGTCGATGCCGACCTCGCGCATGGCTTCGACGGCTGCGGGGTTGATCTGGTCGGCGGGTTCGCTGCCGGCGGAGCGGACCTCGACGGTGTCGGCGGCGAGGTGGCGGAGCCAGCCGGCGGCCATCTGGGAGCGGCCGGCGTTGTGGACGCAGACGAACAGGACGCTGGGCTTGTCGGTCATCGGGTTTCGCTCTCTCGGGTGGGGTGGGGTACGACCACTGCGTCTGCGGCGTTCCCGGCGTGGGGGTACCAGGCGGCGAGAGCGGCGATGGCGACCAGGCCGCCGGCGAGTTGGGCGGCGACGAAGCCGGGCACCGAGGTGGGGGCGATGCCGGCGAAGGTGTCGGTGAACGTTCGGCCGATGGTGACGGCGGGGTTGGCGAACGAGGTGGACGAGGTGAACCAGTAGGCCGCGCCGATGTAGGCGCCCACGGCGGCCGGGGCCGCGGTGGTCCGGCCGGTGCGGGCGAGGGCGAAGACCAGGACGACCAGGCCGGCGGTGGCGACGATCTCGGCCAGCCACAGGTTCGGCCCGGTCCGGTCGGTGCGCGACCAGGTCACGGCGGGCAGTCCGAACATGAGGTCAGCCAGGACCGCACCCGCGATGGCGCCCGTGACCTGCGCGGGGACGTACGCGGCGAGGTCCCGGGCCGTGAGGCCGGTGCCGGCGTGGCGGCCGACCCACCAGTCGACGGCGGAGACGACCGGGTTGAAGTGTGCCCCGGACACCGGCCCGAACATCAGGATCAGCGCGCCCAGCGCGAGGGCGGTGGCGATCGCGTTTTCCAGGAGTTGGAGCCCGATGTCGGTGGGGGAGAGTCGGGCGGCGGCGATTCCGGAGCCGACCACGGCGGCGACCAGCAGGGCCGTGCCGGTGAACTCGGCCGATGCCCGGCGGGTCAGGGTGGGGGTCACGCGGTGGCCTGCGTGGATGCGGTGGAGATGTCCAGCAGCGCGCCGAGTTGCCGGAACGCTTCCGGGCGGACCCGGTACCACACCCAGGTGCCGCGTCGGTCGGAGTCGACCAGGCCGGCCTCGCGCAGCACCTTCAGGTGGTGGGAGATGGTCGGTCCGGACAGGTCGAACGCCGGGGTCAGGTCGCAGACGCAGATTTCC
This sequence comes from Micromonospora olivasterospora, assembly GCF_007830265.1. Taxonomy (NCBI): domain Bacteria; kingdom Bacillati; phylum Actinomycetota; class Actinomycetes; order Micromonosporales; family Micromonosporaceae; genus Micromonospora; species Micromonospora olivasterospora. The sequence continues at coordinate 6,489,905 of NZ_VLKE01000001.1, read as the reverse complement.
GGCACCGAGGCGATCATCGACATCAGCCGCAGCCGGACCGGGTCACCCAGGGCCTTGAACATCGGTGCGACCACCGCCGCCTGGTCGGCGTCCATCGGGCTAGCGGCAATGGGGGAGCAGCAGGCGACCGCGTTCAGGTCCACCACCGGTAGCGATTGTTTCGACATTCGTCTAGGTTGACAGATCTCGAAACAGGGTGCAACGTGGGTGGGTCCTGCTTCGAAGACCATCTAGACAAGGACGAAGCGATGATCAAGCTGTTCTCCCGCCGCCGCAGCACCCATCCCCAGGGCGTGACGTTCTGCGAGTCGTGCGGGCAGGTCTGCACCGCGGCGTGCCGCGCCGACGCCCGCCACGAGCGCACCCCCCGCACCACCGCGCTCACCAACCACCACATCCGCTGAACCCGTCAGGAGGAAAAACCATGTCCCGTGTCCAACTCGCCCTACGTGTGTCCGACCTCGAAGGCTCCGTAGCCTTCTACTCGAAGCTGTTCAACACCGAGCCGGCCAAGCGCCGCCCCGGCTACGCCAACTTCGCCATCGAGAACCCGCCGTTGAAGCTCGTACTGCTCGAAGGCGAAACCGGCCAGCCGACCGTGATGGACCACCTGGGCGTCGCGGTGTTCAGCACCGACGAGGTCGACGCCGCCACCCGGCGCCTCACCGACGCCGGCCTGGTCACCCTCGAAGAGAACAGCACCGAATGCTGCTACGCCCTCCAGGACAAAGTCTGGGTACGCGGCCCCGGCAACGAGCCCTGGGAGGTCTACACCGTCAAAGCCGACTCCGACCAGTTGCAGAAGGCCACCGAAAGCGCCTGCTGCACCCCGAACGCCGAGAAGGAGCCAGCCGCGAACTGCTGCTGACGGCACAAGCAGCGAAGTTGCAGCAACCAACCCGCGCCGCGCGGCCGCAACGCCTGTTACGGGGCAAATCAGAAGACACCCCAACAGCGTGCAATGCGCGCCGCGCCGCCCCAGAGAACGGTTCAGAAGGTTAGGGTTCGAATTCGTCCACGCGTGGCCAGGTATTAGGAGCCTGACCTGCGAAAACGTGGGTCAGGCCCTTGCTTGCCTGCCTCTCCTGCACGTGTGGCTGCTCGGTGGGTCCAGCGGGCAATGGAATTGATGAAATATTGAATCTTTTTGCGGTTTTCCTTCTGGTTCGACCGGCCGAGAGGGAGGCGTCTTTGCTCGCCACCACGGTTTCTCTTCGTGCCCGGGTGGGTACCGGTGCCTCGCGTCAATGCCCCGCCGGTAGAACAGGACCTGTCGGCCATGAGTGAACTGACCGCCCGTCTCGACCTGCCTCTCGGCATACACGCGCCCGGCGCGGCCCGCCGGGCGCTGATCGCCCTGTTGCAGGGCTGGGGCTTCCAGGACGAGGAATGGCTCGACGACGCGGCGTTGGTGACCGGCGAACTCGTGGCCAACGGGGTGCGCCACGGAGGCGGCTGCGTCGAATTCACGGCCTAGGCCCAAGGCCGGGTAGTTAGGCGGCGGGCGTGGCTGTCAAGCCGATGGGCCCGGGGGCGGTAAAAGCAACGGAACTCCGGTAGAACTGGCGGTCGACCAAGATCCACCGTTTCTGCCCGGGAGTTCCGTTGCCGGATCATTCTGCCCTGTCCCGCACTGTGGCCGCCATCACCCGCACTGTCCGGGTCGCGGCGGGAGTGTTCGCCCCGGGCCATCTCGGGGAACTCACCTCGATCGTGCCCTTTGAACTCGTCGATGCGGTGCTGGCCGAGACCGGTACGGTGCAGGCAAGACTACGGAACCTGCCGTCCCGGGTCGGGGTGTACTTCGTGCTGGCGATGTGCCTGTTCCCGGAGGTCGGCTACCGGCGGGTCTGGGCCAAGATGATCGCCGGGCTGGTGGGGCTGGTCGTGGTCGTCCCATCGGGTAAAGGGCTACGTGACCTGCGCCGCCGCGTCGGTCCCGCTCCGGTGAAGGCCCTCTTCGAGGTCCTCGCCGGGCCTCTCGCGCAGCCACACACTCCCGGGGTGCGGTTCGGCCGCTATCGCACGGTGTCCTTCGACGGTTGTACCTCCCAACGCACCGCCGACACCGCCCGCAACCGTGCCTGGCTCGGCAAACGCACCGGAAACGGCTACCCGGCGGTGGAGTTGATGACGCTGGTCGAGACCGGCACCCGCGGCATGCTCGGTGCGGTGTTCGGACCGACCGCCGAGGGCGAGACCAGCTACGCCAGCAAACTGCTGCATCTGCTGGATGCCGGCATGCTCGTGCTGTGGGACAAGGGCTTCGACTCCAACATGTTCCTGACCGCGGTCGCCGGCACCGGCGCCCAATTCCTGGGCCGGCTGCGCGGCAACCGCCGCCTGCCGGTCCTGGCCCGCCTCGACGACGGCTCATACCTGAGCGTCCTCAACCACGTCCCCGTCCGGGTCATCGACGCCACCGTCACCGTCACCTGCGCCGACGCCACCACCTACACCGGCGTCTACCGCCTCGTCACCTCCCTGCGCGACCCCCGCCGGCACCCGGCACACCGCCTGGTCGAGCTCTATCACCAGCGCTGGGAACACGAATCGGCGTACTACGCCCTGCGCCACACCATCCTGCACGGACGAATCCTGCGCTCCGGCGACCCGACCGGCATCCAGCAGGAACTGTGGGCACTGCTGACCGTCTACCAGGCGCTGCGCACCGCGATGGTCCACGCCACCGAAACCCGGCCCGGGACCGACCCCGACCGGGCCAGCTTCACCATCGCCCTGCACACCGCCCGGGAACAACTCACCAACGCCGCCGACGTCCTGCCCGAGAACACCGACCTCACCGGCGCTATCGGCCGCGCCGTCCTCGCTGAACTCCTCCCACCACGCCGAGCACGCACCAGCACCCGCCGCGTCAAATCACCACTGTCCCGCTACGCCAAACACCCACCCGGCAGACCCACCACCAACCAGAAGATCACCAACCTCGCCATCACCATCCACGACGACACCACCGAACCACTCCCACCACCCACACCATCCCCACCCCGCAAACCCCGCAAACCCCGCTTGACAGCAGCCGCAACGCCCTAACTACCCGGCCTTGGGCCTAGGCCCACGAGGGTCGGGTCACGCTGTCGGTCGCCGACGGCTCGTCGGTGGTGCCCCAACGCCGTGACCCCGATGGTGTCGGCGGGCGTGGCATCGCCGTCATCGAGGCATGCTCGACCGGATGGGGCGTGCACGATCACGAGGGCGGCAAGCGGGTCTGGGTTGAGCTACGGCCTTGTCCGGGAGGCCTCGTGTGGCGGCATGGCACCGGAAGAGGGGACGTGGCGTGAAGAGCTACGGAAAACCCGTCTCAAACACGCATTCTCCGCAATAGCCCTTAATTTGACCGGGCTCGATGCCTGGTGGAACAACCAGCCCCTCGACCGAACCGGGACAAGCTACCTCGCCCGCCTCGACTACGCCCTCGCCGCCTGAACGAATTCGGCAACAGGGTCCTGGGCGTCCAGCACCGCCGCTGTCGGCTCCGGTTCACGACCGACCGCGGCTCGCAGGTTACGCACCGGCATCAAGGGCGCGAGGATCGCCCACATCGCATCGGTCAAGCTCGACGGATAGCAGGAACGGGCGTCATCCCCGCCACTGTTGCAGTTGGTCACACAACGCGATCAGGGTGGGGGCGATCTATTTGTCGAGCACCCGGCATCGACGTGCATCGCCGTCCAAATCACCCGAGCTGGTTATCCGACGGTCTCTCATCAGCACACCGGCGCAGGTCGCGAGCCCACACCGATCCTGCTCACCCTGACATCCATGGGCGCCGGCCTGCTTCTGAATTGCCCTCGACGTACTGTCGGGCGGTGCCGGTGCGCTGGAGCACCAGTACCAGGGCCTGCTTGATGCTCTTCGAGGCGTGCGGCAGCGGCCCAGGCTGATGGCGGATTTCGGGACACGTTGAAACGACGTGACGTGTGCGACCATGTACGAGTCATCCAGGCGGGAGGGGCAGCTGATGGTTGATCCGTCTAGCAAGCTGGCGGTGGGGCCGGGCCGGCGGCCAACGACCGGCGGCGTCGACGCCGTGCTGGCCCTGCTGGACGGGTTGACGGCTGGCCAGGAGGTCCCAGCGGATGTGTTGGACCGGTTGACTGAGGGTGGCACGGCGGCGCAGGGCGCCGAGTTGCGGCGCCGGGTCGGCGAGGTTCACGCCGCGGTCAGCCGATGGCGGCGCCGCGACCAGCAGCTGTCGGCGCTGTTCTCCAGCGCCCGGGAGCTGGCCGAGCTGCGCAGTGTCGGCCCGCTGCTGGATCGGCTGGTGCAACGCGCTCACGATCTGGTGGGCAGCGACGTGATGTACCTGTCGGAGTTCGACCAAGGAACTGGTGAGCTGCGGGTCAGCTCGACGCTGGGGGCGATCACCGAAGCGTTCCGGCGGCTGCGTGTCCCGCCGGGCGCGGGCCTGGCCAGCGAGGTGGCGCAGACCCGGGCGCCGCGCTGGATCAGCGGCTACCCGACCGCCCATGTCCGCCACGACCCGCAGATCGACGCCGCGGTGGCGGGCGAAGGACTGGTCTCGCTGCTCGGGGTGCCGCTGCTGGCCGGGAGCGAGGTGCTCGGCGTGCTGTTCGCCGCCTACCGCAGCGACCACCGCTTCACCGCCGACGAGGTGGCGCTGCTGTCCGCCTTCGCCGATCACGCGGCGGTTGTGTTGCAGACCGTCGAGCTGTTGGAGATCGCCCATCGCTCGGCGCGGGAGGCCGAGAAGGCGTCGGCCGAGGCCGCGCGGCACGCGGCTGCGGTGGAGCGGGCCGCGCAGGTGCACGAGGAGCTCACCGCTGTGGTGCTCGGCGGCGGGGACGCCGGGGGCATCGCCGCAACCCTCAGCCGCGCCTTGCGCCGCGCCGTGGTGATCACCGACCGTTCACTGACGGCGGTGGCCGCGACCGACGCGAACGGCAGCCCGGTCCCGCTGTCCTTCCAATCCACCACCGCGATCGCCGCGGCGCTCGACGAGAGCAGCTGGTCGGGTCAGCTCGTCGAGGTGCCCTCGGCCGACGTGTACGGCGTGGCGGCGGCGGTGGCGGGGCGGTCGACGCTGGGCGCCATCATCGTCGGCTCGGGTGCGGAGCACTTCGGCGCGGTCGACAAGCGCACGGTCGAGCGTGCCGGGCTCATCCTGGCGCTGCAAACCCTGCAGCAGGACGCCGTCGTACGCGCCGAGGAGCAGGTCCGTGGTGAGCTGCTCGCCGACCTGCTGGATTCGTCACGGCCACACGATGCGCACCTGCGCCAACGGGCCCGCGCCCGCCATGTCGATCTGCAGGCCGCGCGCGTGCCCATCGCCGTGTGGGTCCGCGACGACGACCGGCCGGCGGCTGTGCGGGCCCTGCAGGACCCGGCTGTCGCAGTGCTCGCCGGCGAGCAGGGCGCGCTGGTCGCCGTGTTGTCCCCCGACGAGAGCGGTGAGCGGGCCGGCGCGGCCGTGGCTCGGCGGGTGCGTACGGCGATCGGCCGGGAGGCCCTTGTCGTCGTCGGCCGTCCCGGCGCGCTGAGTGATCTCGCCCACCGGTGGTCCCAGGCGGCCGACTGCGTGCGGCTGCTGGATCGTCTCGGCGTGGCGTCCGGCGTCACCAGCGTCGACGCCTACGCGCCCTACCTCGCGCTGTTCGGTGACAGCGCCGTGGACGTCAAGGCGTTCACCCGCGAACTGATCGGCCCGGTGCTCACCTGGGACGCCGAACGGCGTACCGAGCTGCTGGAGACGCTGGCCCTGTACCTCGATCAGCAGGGCAGCCCGGCCCGGACCGCCCGCGCGCTTGGCGTCCACGTGAACACGGTGTTGCAGCGGCTGGATCGGGTCGACGAGCTTCTGGGCGCGGACTGGCGGACGCCGGAGCGGCGGTTCCGGGTCGCCATCGCCGTGCGCCTGCACCGCCTGGTGACCATCTGACGGCTATCACATGGATGAAACATCTACCTGCTGCTAATTGATACTGGATTTCTGATCTATGGTGGTGCAGATCACCTGCTTCTAGCGTGGGTCGACAGGCGGAACCAGTTCGCTGTCGGCAAACCACAGGCGCGGCCCTCGCCGCGCGAGGAGGAACGATGACCACCACCTCCACCACCAGCAGGCTGGCCGGGTTGCGTGACCGTACGGTAGCGGAGCGGCGCCGGCTCATCGCAGAGAACACCGGCGTGGAACTGGCGCGTCTTGACGTGCTGGAACCCGCGTCTGGGCTGCAGGTGGAACAGGCCAATCACCTCATCGAGAACGTCATCGGCGTGATGAGCCTCCCGGTCGGCGTGGCCACCAACTTCACGATCAATGGCCGTGACGTACTCGTGCCGATGGCCACCGAGGAGGCGTCGGTGGTCGCGGCGGCCAGCAACGCCGCCCGCATCGCCCGCGTGCGAGGAGGCTTCACCACCTCCAGCACGGCACCGCTGATGCAGGCCCAGGTGCAAGTGCTCGACGTCGTCGACCCTGAGGCCGCTCGCGCTCGGCTACTCGAGGCCGCAGACGAGATCCTCCGACTGGCCAACGATCAGGACCCGTTGCTGATTCGGCTCGGCGGCGGCGCGCGTGAGCTGCGCGTCCGATTGGTCCGTTCCCAGGTGCAGACCTACGTGGTCGCGCATCTCGTGGTCGATGTTCGCGACGCGATGGGAGCGAACGCGGTGAACACCATGGCGGAGGCCGTCGCCAGCCGCGTCGGTGAGATCGCCGGCGGGCGGCCGCTGCTGCGCATCCTTACGAACAAGGCGGACCTTCGCGTCACACGGGCCCGTGCCGTCTTCGACGCTGAGAGCCTCGGTGGCCCCGAAATCGTCGACAACCTCGTGCACGCCGCCGCGCTCGCCGAGGCCGACCCCTACCGGGCTGCCACACACAACAAGGGCATCATGAACGGCATCACCGCGGTCGTGCTGGCGACCGGCAACGACACACGCGCGGTGGAGGCCGGCGCGCACTCGCATGCCGTCGGCCCGGACGGCCGGTACACCTCGCTGTCGCACTACGAGAAGGACGCCGACGGCGACCTCGTCGGCGTCCTCGAACTGCCGATGCCGGTCGGTCTCGTCGGAGGCGCCACCAAAGCCCACCCGGTGGCGCAGGCCGCCCTGGCCATCCTCGGCGTCACCACCGCCCAGCAGTTGGCTGACGTCATCGTCGCCACCGGGCTGGCGCAGAACCTCGCCGCGATGCGGGCCCTCGCCACCGAGGGCATTCAGCGCGGCCACATGTCGCTGCACGCCCGCAACATCGCGGTGACCGCGGGCGCGAGCGGCGACGAGGTCGACAAGGTCGTTGCGCGGCTGATCAGCGACCGCGCCATTCGCGGCGAGCACGCCGAGAAGGTCCTCGCCGAGCTGCGCGCCGCCCAGTGACCCGACCGCCGGCTCCGCCAAGCACCGTTCCCGAAGGAGAGACATGACTCTGTACGTGGGTATCGACGTCGGCGGGACCTTCACGGACGCTGTCGCCGTCATCGACGGCCGTGCCGTGCGTGGCAAGGCCTTCTCGACCAAGGACGTCACCAGCGGTATCCTCGCTGCCCTGAGCGTTCTCCAAGAGCGCCTCGGCATGCAGGAGCGGGCCTTCTACACCTCCGTCGACCGGCTGGTGCTGGGCAACACGATCGTCACCAACGCCGTCGACGAGCAGAAGTACGCACCCGTGGGCCTGCTGACCACGCAGGGCTTCCGCGACACCCTGCGCATCGCCCGCTCGGCGCGCACTGATGAGCGCGATCCCCACGCCATGGCCCCGGCACCCGAGATCGTCGCACGTCGCCGGATCGTCGAGGTGGCCGAACGGGTCGACGCACGAGGAAACGTCCTGGTGCCGCTGGCCGAGGCGAGCATCGCCGCGGCGGTGGACAGGGTGTTCGCCGCGGGCGCTGAGTCGCTCGCCGTCTGCCTGCTGTGGTCCTTCCGCAACCCGACCCACGAGCAGGCCATCGCCCGATACCTCGATGCCCACCACCCCGGCGTGCCCTACACCCTGTCCAGCGAGCTGACACCGGTCTACCGGGAGTACGAGCGCATGGTCACCACCGCGCTGGATGCCGCGGTGAAGCCGCTGGTCGCCGAGCACTTCGACCAACTCGCCAAAGAGCTGGCCGCGCGTGGCCTGCAGCAGCGGATACAGATCATGCAGGTACACGGTGGTTTCCTGTCCGTCGAGGAGACCGGCAAGGCGCCGATCGCCATGTTCAACTCCGGGCCGGTCGGTGGCGTCACCGGCGCGCGGCTGCTCGGCCAGCGACTGGGCCGACGCAGCATTCTCACCGCCGACATGGGCGGCACCAGCCTCGACGCGGCCGCCATCATCGACGGCCAGTTGCGGGTCCTTCCCCGCGCGCAGATCGGTGGGCTGCAGACCAGCCTCACCGCCGTCGACATCGAGACCATCGGCGCGGGCGGCGGCAGCCTGGCCTGGGTCGACGGCCGCGGGGTCATGCGCGTGGGCCCGCACTCGGCAGGCAGCACACCCGGTCCCGCCTGCTACGGCAAGGGAGGCAACCGCCCGGCCGTCACCGACGCCGCGCTCGTCCTGGGCCTGATCAACGCCGACTACTACCTCGGCGGGTCGGTGCCGCTCTACCCCGAAGAGGCCCGGGAGGCCCTGCGTGCCGAGGTTGCCGGACCGCTCGGCCTGACCGAGGAGGAGGCCGCGGCGGGCATCTACCGGCTGACCGCGTCGCAGCTGGCCAATGCACTGCGCAAGGTCACGGTCAATCGCGGTCACGACCCGCGAGAGTTCACGCTCGTCGGGTTCGGCGGCGCCTGCGGCCTGTTCGCGGCGGCCATCGCGGCCGAGACGGGCGTGAGCGAGATCGTGCTGCCGCGCAACGCGGCGGTCTTCTCCGCCTTCGGGCTGATGCACGCCGACTCGGTCTTCTCCGCCGTCCAAACCTCGCCGTGGACCTTCGACCAACCGGCCGAGCTTCTCGAGGAGTCGTTCCAGGCATTGGAGGAACGCACGCGATCGTGGTTTGAGTCCGAGGGCATCCCGCACGATCGGCGCGAGCTCTACCGGGAGGCGGACATGAAGTTCGCCGGTCAGATCTTCGAGGTCACCACCCGGCTGTCCGGTGACCGCTTCGGCGAGCACCACAAGGACGATCTTCGGCGCCGCTTCATCGCCGACTACGAGGCAGAGTTCGGTTCCGGCACCGCTTGGACCGAGGCGGAGATCCTCGTGGTCAACAGCCGGGTTCGCGGCATCGGCCGTACCGACTCCCAGCACATCCTGGATGACGCCGACGTCGAGGAACACCGCGTCGACCGCAGGCAGATCGTGGACCCGGCCACCGCGGAGCTGATGACCGTGGAGGTGCACCGTGGCTTCCGCGCGGTCGGCAAGGCTATGGGCCCTTGCCTGCTCGAAGAGCCCGACACGACCGTCTTCGTCCCCGCCCGAGCGACCGTCGAGGTGGTCGACGGAGGCCACTTCCTCATCCGCCTCGACAACGCCTGACCGCCCGAAGGAGAGACCGTGGCACCGACCAGCATCCCCGCCGGCTACGACCCCGTGACCCTCGAGGTCGTGCGCATGCGCCTCGACTCCATCGTCGAGGAGATGGGGATCGCCATGATCCGTTCTTCCGGATCACCAGTCATAACCGAGGCCGGGGACCTCAACACCGCCCTCTTCGACGCCCAGGGCCGGATCTGGTCCTACTCCGACTACGTCCAGTTCCACATCGGGTCCGGCAGCGTGGCCGTCCAGAACCTGATCAAGGCTGTCGAGGGAGAGCCGCTGCACCCCGGCGACGCCTTCATCAGCAACGACCCGCACACCGCCGGCGCGAGCCACCCACCGGACACCAACGTCATCTCCCCGATCTTCTACGGCGACGAACTGATCGGCTGGGCCCAGTCCCAGGCCCACCTCGTCGACGTCGGCGGCATGACGCCCGGTGGATTCGCGCCCGCGGCACTGGACTGCTACGCCGAGGCGCTGCGCCTGCCCCCCGGCGTGAAGATCTACGACCGGGGCCAGCCCGTGGAGTCGGTGCGCCGGCTGCTGCTCAACAACGTGCGCGTGCCGGTCCTCTACTGGAACGACGTGCGCAGCCTGGTCGCCAGCAACAACACCGGGATCAAGCGACTGCTGGCCACGGTGCAGGAGTTCGGCCTCGACCGGTTCCGCGAGTACACCCGGCTCAGTTTCGAACTGGCCGAGCAGGTGGTGCGCGAGCGCATCCGGCGGCTGCCCGACGGCGTATACACCGACGACGAGTGGACCGAACACAACGGGCACGACGACGACCTGTTCCGCGTCCACTGCACGATGACGAAGCAGGACGACCACATCACCCTCGACTTCCGCGGCTCCAGCCCGCAGACCGGCGGCTTCGTCAACTGCAGCTACGGCGCGCTGGTCGGCAGCATCGCCACCTCCGTCGTGCCGATCATCGCCTGGGACGTGCCCTTCAACGAAGGTGTCATGACCGCCTTCGACGTCCTGGTCGACGACAACTCGATCGTCAACCCGTCGCCGCCGGCCCCGATCAGCAACGGCCACCTCACCACCGGAGCTCGGGTCAGCCGCCTGGTGACCAAGCTGTTCAACCAGGCATGCCAGCACAGCAGCGACCCGCAGATGCGGCAGCGCAGCCAGGGCGTCTGGGCCGACAGCTGGACCGGCGGCATCTCAGCCGGCAACACCAACGCCGGCGACTTCTTCGTGCTGTTCAACATGGACGGCGGCGGCATCGGCGCCGGTGCCCAGCCAGAGCGGGACGGCCTCGACTGCGCCGGCATGATGACCCAGGTGAACAACGCCCTGCCGGACGTCGAGATGAACGAGATGCTCTACCCGGTGCTCTACCTGTGGAAGCGCCTCAACCTGGCCAGCCCCGGGCACGGCGCATTCCGCGGTGGGTTGGGTCTCGACTTCGCCTGGACCCTGCACGGTGCCGAAACCGTCACCCAGACCGTCTTCTCCCCGAGCGCCCAGGTGCCACCGGACGGATTCGGTGGCGGACTGCCCGCCGGCGGCTGCGGGCACGAGATCTGGCGGGAGACCAACGTCGCCCAACTGCTGGATCAGGCCGTCGTGCCGAGCCCGGGTGGTCTCAAATCGAGGAGCCAGGAGCTGCTGGCGATCAACCAGTCAGGCGTGACGATCCGGGCAGGAGACGTCTTCGTGCAGTGGATCGCCGGCGGCGGTGGATACGGTGATCCACTCCTGCGCGACCCCGCCCGCGTCGCCGCCGATCTCGACGACGCCTACATCACCGCCGCAGTGGCCCGAGACGTCTACGGGGTGATCATCGCCGACGGCAAGGTCGACGAGGCTCGCACCGCCGCCCGCCGGGCCGAGCTGCGAGCAGACCGGCTCGGCGGCGTTCAGCCGAGCGTGCCCGTACGCCCAGAAGCGATCGGTACCTCGGCGTCGGCGCCGCGACGGGACGCCGACGGGTGGTACTGCCCGGCCAGCGGATCACGCATCAGCGAGGCAGAGGACTGGCGTACCGACGCTGTCCGGCGGACGACCGACGCCGCCGCGCGGCTGGGCGAGCTCGGCGTCCGGGTCCGCGATCGACGCGCCGCCCCCGCGGTCCTGATCGACGAGTACTATAGCCCCACCTGCGGAACGTTGCTCGAGGCGCGGATCCGCGTCGCCGACGAGCAGCCACTGCCGTCCACCTGACCGATCGCGTCGCGCGAGCATGACCATCCTGCTCGCGCGACCCGTCGGACGGCTCCGGACACGGCAGCGGTCGGCCGCCTCCGCCGAGCCGGTCGGTGACCCTCGCACGGCCGTCAGATCCACCTCCCCGCGTACGACCGGACCGGGGCCCTGCAGAAGGAGAACTCCCATGACATCTCCGCTCGCCGGCCTGGACGGCTTGCTGGCAGGACGGAACGCGTCGGGCGCACTCGCGGGCGTGGTCGTCCTCGACATCACCCGCGTGGTCGCCGGCCCCTTCTGCTCGCAGATCCTGGCGGACCTCGGCGCGACGGTCGTCAAGATCGAACACCCCAAGGATCCGGACTACGCCCGCGGCTTCCCCCCGTTCTTCGGCGGTGACGAACACAGCGGCTTCAGCGCATTCTTCGCCCAGTTCAACCGCAACAAGCTCGGGCTTACGCTGGACCTGTCCCAGGAGCAGGGGAAGGAGGTGCTGCGCACGCTGGTCAAGCGGGCGCACGTCCTGGTCGAGAACTTCCGCCCCGGCACGATGGACAAACTCGGTGTCGGCGCCGCGGAACTGCACAAGATCAACCCGGCGCTCGTTTACACGGCGCTGTCCGGGTTCGGGCAGACAGGGCCGTACCGGCGCAGGCCGGCCTACGACAACTCCGCGCAGGCCACCGGCGGTCTGTGGTCCATGAACGGCTACCCCGATCGGCCACCGATCCGGGTCGGGACCATTATCGGAGACCTCGCCGCAACCATGTACGGCGTCATCGGTACGCTCGCGGCGCTCCGCCATGCGGAGGCGACCGGGCAAGGACAGCTCGTCGACGTCTCACAGCAGGACTCCGTTTTGAGCCTCACCGAGAACGCAGTCGTCTCATACACGGTGGACGGGACGGTGCCGGCGCCGCTGGGCAACAACCACCCGTTCGTCAAGCCCTACGAACTCTACGCGTGCAAGGACGGCTTCGTCTTTTTCGGCGGCTACACCGACAAGTTCTGGCGCCTGACCTGTGCGATGTTCGGGCAGCCGGAGCTGGCCGACGATCCCGAGACCGACACCATGGCGAAGCGGTTCAAGCCTGACATCTACGAACGGAAGATCAAGCCCCAACTGCTGGCCTGGTTCGCCGACCGGACAAAGGCCGAACTGGAGGCGCTCGCCGGCGACCAGGTCCCGCTCTCGGCGATCAAGACGATGGACGAGGTCGTGAACGACCCGCAGATCGCCGCACGCGACATGATTGTCGACGTCGAGTACCCCGACTTCGGTCCGCTGCGGATGTTCGGGCAACCCATCAAGCTGGGCGTCACTCCCGCTCAGCCTCGAGGTCTGGCACCGCGTGTCGGTGAGCACACCGACGTCCTGCTCCGGGCGCTGGCCGACCTGACCGACGAATCCATCGCCGAACTTCACGCGGCGGGAGTCGTCTGAATGACCATCACCCTCGAACGCCACGAAGCGGTCGCAGTCGTCACCATCGACCGGCCGGACAAGCTCAACTCCCTCACCCTGGCGATGTATCAGCAGCTGGGGGACGCCCTGATCGAGGTCCACGCCGACCCCGCGATCGCCGTCGCGGTGCTGACCGGGCGAGGCGGACGAGCCTTCTGTGTCGGCGCCGATCTGACCGAATCGATCCCGGCGCTGGCCGAGGGACGCTTCGACATCTCGGAGTGGGATCACGCCCATCAGAAGCATGTGCAGCAGCGCAAACCGATCATCGCCGCGATCAACGGCCTCTGCCTCGGCGGCGGGTTCGAGATCATGCTCTCGACCGACATCCGCATCGCCAGCACGACCGCCGAGTTCGGGTTGCCCGAGGTCGGCATCGGGGTCGTTCCGGCCGGCGGCACGCTGGTCCGGCTGACCCGCCAGATCCCATACGCCTGGGCGATGCAGCTGATGCTCGGCGGCGACCGCATCAGCGCGGACACGGCCCTGCGGTTCGGCCTGCTCAACGACGTCGTCCCCGCGGACGCGCTGCTCGACACGGCGATGACATGGGCGGTGCGGCTGACGCAGAACAGCGGCACGGCGATGGCCGTCGTCAAAGAAGCCGTCCAGTACCTGGCCGACCTGCCCAGTGATCAGGCCTTCCGGTACGAGGCCCTGCTGGGGCAGAAGGCGTTCACCTCCGCCGACGCACGAGAAGGCCTGTCGGCCTTCTACGCACGTCGTCGTCCGAACTTTCCCTCCCGCACGTACCCGGAGCCGAGCTCGTCATGAACCTGCCCAGCGTGGTCGCGCAGCCCGGCATGCCCGATGCCGTCCGCATCTATGAGGTCGGCCCGCGGGACGGCCTGCAGGCCGAGAAGCAGCTCGTCGCCACCGACGTGAAGCTCGAGTTCATCCGGCGCCTACTGGCGGCCGGCCTGCGAACCATCGAGCTGACCAGCTTCGTCTCACCGAAATGGGTACCGCAGCTGGCCGACGCCGCCGACGTCGTCGCCGGCGTCGACCTGGACTCGGCCCGGCACCCGGTCCTCGTGGCCAACGAGCGAGGGCTCGACCGCGCGCTGGCCAGCGGTGTCCGGGAGATCGCCGTCTTCGCCAGCGCCACCGAATCCTTCGCCAAGAACAACCTGAACCGCTCGGTCGACGAAGCGCTCACCATGTTCGAGCCGGTCGTGCGGCGCAGCCGCGACGCGGGCGTCGCGGTCAGGGGCTACATCTCGATGTGCTTCGGCGACCCCTGGGAGGGACCGGTTGCGCTCGCCAAGGTCGTCCACGTAGCCGAACGGCTCATCGACATGGGCGCGACGAGCCTGTCCCTCGGCGACACGATCGGCGTCGGCACGCCCGGGCACGTGCTCGCGCTCGTCGAACGCCTGGAAGCAGCAGGCATCCCCCGTGGCGTCCTGGCCATGCACTTCCACGACACCTACGGACAGGCGTTGGCCAACGTGCACGCCGCGCTGACCGCGGGAATCACGGAGTTCGACGCGTCGGCCGGCGGGATTGGCGGCTGCCCCTACGCACAGAGCGCCACCGGCAACCTCGCCACCGAAGACCTGGTCTGGATGCTCACCGGCCTGGGCTACCACACCGGCGTCAACCTCGAGCAACTCGTCGAGGCCAGTGTCTGGATGGCGAAGCACCTGAGACGGCCGAGTCCCTCGCGCGTGGTGCGGGCCATGGCCTCGACCGGCGACCGGGGCCAGGCCTGACGCCCACCAACCGCGGCTACCTCCGCCGGCGCTCAACACCACCGAGGTGACGGCCTTGCTCGACCACTTGGGCGCGCATCGCCGCCTTGGCCCGGAACCGTGAGCGTTGGACCTCTCGTTTCGAGTGCACGCCGAGTAGGGCCAGCAGCGACAGGTGAAGCTCGTTGCTGGCGTCGACCGGTCCGTTGGGCTCGGGCAGCCACAGCCGCACGCCGTGCAGGTGGAACAGCGGCGCGAGGTCGCGGAACCGGTTGCCGTAGAAGGCTAGCTCGAACTCTCCCACGACCACCGCGTCGAACCTCCGGCCAGGGTCGGCGAGAGCTGCCAGCAGTCGGGCGGCTTGCGGGCGACGTGGCCAGGGCACCTGGCGGGACTCGCCTACGTCGAAGAACTCGACCACGATCACGCCATGCAGGCTCCTGGGATGTCTTTCAAGATCTGTAGTGCCGACGACCAGTTGACCAGCGTTACCGTTGGTCTGGAGTTGAAAACTACGCCTGGGTCGGGTAGCCGAAGTTTTGTGTCCACCAGGGGCCGCTGTCGAGGTGCAAGCCGACGCCAATAACGGAGAATTCGGGATTTAGTAGATTAGCGCGATGTCCAGGGCTGTTCAGCCAGGAATGAATCACCTCGTGCGGCAGCCGCTGACCCCTGGCAATATTTTCTGCGGCGGGCTGGGCGTACCCGTGTGACCGCATCCGGTCGAAGGGCGTAACGCCATCTGGGTCGTTGTGGGAGAAGAAGCCGCGCCGCGCCATGTCGGCGCTGTGGCTGCGCGCCGCCTGGCGAAGCAGTTCATTGATTTTCAGCGGGGGCACGCCAGCCTTGGCTCTGGCTTGGTTCGTCAAGCGCACCACCGTGTCCTCGAGGTGGGTCCGGTAGTTGTCAGGGCCGATGCTGACCGCCGGCCGAGCAGACCGAGTGTGCGCGGCCCCGCCGGAGCTCGCCACGAAATAGTCGTCATCTTCGTCCACCTCATGAGACCGTCTCTGTGGCGGCACGCTCGTCGTCGTGTTCGCGGCTCCCCGGAACTTCGCGACCGAGCCGTCCCGACGTTTACGCTTCTTACTCCTCGGCATGTCCTGTCCTCTTCGACTGTCGCTGCTCACGGATCCGCTTGTAGATGATCCACCAAGGTTGGAGTGCGGCGGCTGCGCGGCCCCACGGGGCCCGCTCGCGCCGTCGTCCGGGGCCGCGCGGCTGGGGGCTCCGCTGGCGCTTCACACCAGCCGCGCGGTCATCCTCCCACGTCGGCGCGGGAACCAGGCGCCGAAGCCGGCCGGCTACGTGGCGGGCGAGGCCGAGGCGCTGGGCGAGACCCGGGCGTGCGGTGACGGGGACCGCGGGGGCACAGTCGACCCCGTCCACGACGGGCTTGGGGCTCGCAGTCCCGCCGCAGCGCCATCCACGCATGGCGCGGTCGCCACGCCGGTGAGCTCTCGCGTTGCTAATAGATATTAGCGTCTTGACGCCTCCGAGGCCACGCGCGCAGACTCGTCAACCAGCGAAGCCGTCCACACCAGACACTCGCCCAGCGACGTCGAACACCACCCGCTGACCCGTCACGGCCCGCTTCCGCTACCTCTTCGGCCCATCCCACGAACGGAGGAACCGCGATGGCGCGTGTCCCGGAAGGCTCCTTCACCCGACGCACCCTGCTACGCGGCGCCGTCGGCGGCCCCGCAGCGACCGGCACCGCCCTCACCGCCGCACCCACACCCGCACTCGTCGCACCAGCCGCCTTTCCCAACTGCCGATACGTCCGCGACGCCTTCACTGGACCAGTAGTGCGCTACAACCCACCGGGGCGCGGGCCGGGCCGGTGAGGTGGTAGTTGAGCTGGGTGAAGATCGATGCAGTATCAGTCGGGGCAAATGGTTGCCGGATACGCAGCGGTTGCGCGCCGCGCGAAACCGTATGACGCGACGAGGGTCTATCCCGTTGATCGTCTCTGGGATATGGTGAGGCAACATGCGTTGCTGCTCTTCGCATTCCCCGCTAAGGCATGTCCAACCCTGTCGCCAGGGAGGACTACACCTGCCTACCAACCCGTTGGTCACTATCCGTAGAAGGCGGTGCGGCGACAATGGTCGACTTGAGCACGGTTAAGGACATGGATTCAACCACAACGCCTTATGGTCATCTTCTTTTCATGCACAGTGACAATGCGGAGGCGGAGCGGTTGACCGCCCTGGCTGGAGCGTTCGACCAGGACACCATTCACAGGCTCGAACGCTTCGGCATCCAGCCCGGCTGGAACTGTTTGGAGATCGGATCTGGCGTCGGCACCATCGCACACTGGCTGGCGACCCAGTGTCCTCACGGCGAGGTAATCGCAGCCGATCTCGATACCAGCTTGATCCCCGAGGGAGGACGTCCGTCGAACCTGCGAGTCATCGCGCACGATGTGACTGTCGACGACTTCCCGGAGGGCAGCTTCGAACTGATCTGTTCCAGGTTTGTGTTCGAGCACCTCATCGACCGTGACGCCGTGCTCGCCAAGGTGGTGCGCTGGCTGGCCCCAGGTGGCTGGCTGCTCCTCGAAGACACGGGGCCGTTCCCGTTCGACTCATCGCCGAACCCGCTGTACCGCAAGGTCAGCAAGGCGATCATGGCGGTCGCCACCAAACGGATGGGAAGTGACTACGGCTGGTCTCGGTCATTCCCTGCGCAGTTGCGCGCGAATGGGCTGATCCATACGGGGATCCACGCCTCCAGCCATGGTGTTGGAGGCACGCCGATGGGACGAGCGTGGCGGCTGACCGCCGAGCACATCGCGGCCGATCTGGATGCGCAGTTCGGGATCACTGCAGCCGATCTTGCGGAGTTCGCCGACCAGGTTGAGAGTCCTTCGTTCGATGACCTGTGCATCGCAAGTGTCGCGGCATGGGGGCAGCGTCCCCCCGTGCCGACCATGCCCGTGCCGCGACAAAACTGATTTTGCGGACGTCGCCGGGGACCAGCCGGATGGTCACCCTCGTAACACGTCAATCCACGCGCTTACGTGCTCTATCGCGGATGCTGACGGCGTCGCAGCCGCGCCGCGAAAACAGGTCGACCGCCTCGTCGATCTTCCTGTCGGGGTCAAAGGTCTTTCCGCGTGGCATGAATCCAGCCTACCTCCATTTGGAGCGATCGTTCCAAATGCGCTAGGTCTTGCGGCCGGTTCTTCCAAAAACGATCGCTCCAAAGTAGATGAAGGCAGGAAGGGCGAGGGATGACGACGAGAAGGATGCTGATCACCGGCGCGTCAAAGGGAATCGGGTACTCCCTGGCGGAGCGGCTGGCGGGCCTCGGCCATGAGCTGGTCGGCCTGGCACGGTCCGCACCCGCAGAGTTTCCCGGGGAGTTCTACGAGGTGAACCTGGCCGACCGCAGGGCGACGGACGTCGCGCTGGAGAAGGTGCTCTCCGGCGGTCCCGTCGACGCCGTCGTCAACAACGCCGGGATAGGTCGTGCGGGCATGATCGGCGCGGTGGACCTCGACGACCTGGCCGAGCTCTACGACCTGCACGTCAGGGCCGCGGTTCAAGTGACGCAGGCGGCATTGCCGTCGATGCGGGCGCGAGGGTGGGGCCGGATCGTCAACGTCTCCAGCGTGGTGACGGTGGGCCTACTGGACCGCACGGCGTACGGGGCGGCGAAGGCCGCCCTGGAATTCTGCTCCCGGGCCTGGGCGAACGAACTCGGCCCGGCGGGGATCACCGTCAACTCGGTCGCTCCCGGGCCGACGGAGACCACGCTGTTCTGGCAGCACAACCCCGAAGGCTCGGAAAGCGTCGCCCGGTACCGCGCCGCGTCGCGGGTGGGCCGGTTCGGCCGCCCGGAGGAGATCGCCGCCGCGATCGCGTTCCTGCTGTCGGACGAGGCCGGCTACATCACCGGCCAGACGCTGCGCGTTGACGGCGGCGGCAGCCTCGGCGGAGCGTGAACTGGGCGATGTCCGCCGACGCGATGAGCCCTGATGGTCGACAGCGAGGGGGGCAGACATCTCGACGACGACGTCCGGCGCAGCATCGGCGAGGGATGGAAGCTGCTTGATTCGTCCCTCGCAGCTATCGCCAACGCATCGCTAGGACTGCCCCGAGTTGTCAGCCGATCTTGACTCACGAGAAGACGCGGCACCGCGGCACCGTGATCCGCTGCCTGGCCTTCAGCGGCCTTCGGGCCCCGCCTCTACGGCTGTTCGGCTGGGCCTGGTCCAGAATTCGTGGCTGGGCGCTCGGGGTCGCTGCTGCGATCTATCTGCTGTTTGACCTCCGCGCCCGGCTTGTCGCCCAGCCGTACGCCCAGCGCCTGCTCCAGCCGCCCGCCGCCGGCGTACGAAGAGATTCGCGAAGAAGAGCCGGTCTCGCGGGTTCGGCTGCCCGACGGCGGGCGGGCCTGGGTCGTCAGCCGCCACGAAGACGTGCGAATTGTGTTGAACGACCGGCGGTTCAGCGCAGACCGGCAGCATCCGGACTTCCCGCAGCTGGTCCGGGGCGAGGCAGCGTCCCGGCGGCCGGACGAGGAGCGCATTCTGATCGCTATGGACGCGCCCGAGCACGGTCCGGCGCGCAAGGCCGTGCTCGGCGAGTTCACGGTGCGCCGGTTGGAGGCGCTGCGGCCGCGGATCCAGGAGATCGTCGACGGGCAGGTCGACGCGCTGCTTCGAGTCTCGGTCAGGGATCATGTGAGTTCCGGCCGTACTCGGCGGACTGCTGGCCGACGGGTCGAGCGCCGGTGGGCTGGAGAGCCAGGCTATTACCATGGTCGCCGTGGCCGTGACCGCTAGCCTGGCGGGTCTTCGGGCGAACGCGGTGGTCGTCCGGGTCGATCCGCTCGCGGAGCTTGGGTCGATGCTTCATGCGATCACTCACGGTGATCACCATCCGCGGGGACAGCGGGTGCGCGGTGTGGCGTACGCCGACGAGCGGCAGGGCGAGCTGCTCGCCCGCGCGCGGCACTTCTTGCCCCTGTACGGAGCGATTCGTGCTCGTTACCTCATGCCGGTGAGTCTGGCTGGCCGTCGGCTGGCCCAGATCGAGGATCGACTCGACGAACTGGGCGCGATGAACCTTGACGCGTTCGTCGAGCAGTCCGCGCCGTCGCTCATCGAATTTTCCAGAGATATCGATGTGCGTCACCTCCGGACGGACTGTCAGGCGCGGCGCGAGTTCTTCCGCAGGGTGGAGCGGCTGTCGCTGTCCCGGCTGGAGTTGGCGGTAGAGATCGTCGAGCGGCCGGCCGCCGCGTTGGCCGGCCTACGGGACTTCCTGCACGCCGTGACCAACGACTGGTTCCACGAGGAGTGGGCGCAGCTGGCATCGCGCCTCGTCGACGACGCGCGGCGCAAGGAGAACGACCTCGCCCGGCGTGGGGTGTCGGCAATCGTGTCGGTGAGCCCCACCGCGGCGCTCCGGCGTGATCCGGACCGGGTGGTTTTCGACAAGGTCAACCAGGCGATGGTGAAGCCGGCAGGGAGTGGCTTGATCGTCGTCCCCTCCTTCTACCTTGCCCCCCATCTGATCATCAAGCACGACCCCGGGCTGCCTGTCGTCATCGCGTACGCCATCGGCCCGGCGGCCGGGGACGGCCTGGACGTGACCATGAAGCGGCTCAGCGCGCTTCACGACGGCATGCGCATCCAGATCTGCCGCGCGATCCTGCGTACCCCACGGACGACGGTCGACCTCGCCCACAAGATGCGCATGACCGAGCCTCAGGTCTCGCGCCACCTTCGGGCGTTGCGTGAGGCGGAACTGGTGACGGCGGAACGCCGGGGCCGGCACGTCTACTACTCGCTCGAGACGCAGGGGCTGTCCGAGCTCGGTACCCAGGTGCTCGCGCTGCTGTATCGCTGACCGGCCCCGCGCCTGCCGTCGCGGGCGCCCCACGGCCGCGCCTGCCGTTGCGCCCTCCCACGGCCGCGCCTGCCACGGGGTACGAGCCGTGGCCGCGCCAGCGGTCGGGGAGGCGTGCCGGCGCGCCCTGTTCGACGGCGTCGGCGGCGCATCCCGTCCACCCCATCGAGCTCGTCGACGGGGTGGGGAACCCCGCGGAGGGGACGTTGAACGTCATCCGGTGGCTGGTCACCCACGGCTACCGCGACGAGGAGATCGCCGCGGTCTGCGGCGGCAACATCCTGCGGGTCGCGCGGGCGTGCTGGCCGCGCTGACCGCAGGATCGACTGGAAGGCAGGACAGGCGAGTTGACCACCTCTCCCGACCCGGCAGACGGCCCCCCGGCCGCCGGCGGCTCAGCGGCCGGGTACCCCGCAGCCGGCGGCCCGGCAGGGCACCGGACGATCCGCGTCGCGGTCATCGAGGGCGACGGCATCGGCCCGGAGCTGATCGAGTCCGCGACCACCGTGATGACCCGCGCGGTCCGCGGCGCCGGAATCACACTGGACCTGGTCACCGAGCGCGGCGGCGCCGGCCTGTACGCCGAGACCGGGGACAACCTCGAACCGGGTGCCCTGGACCGGTTCCGCAACAACGTCGACGCTGTCCTCAAGGGACCGGTCGGCCTGCCCCAGGTGCGTCGTCCCGACGGCACCGAGGCGGGACTGCTCGGCGGTGTGCTCCGCACCGGCCTCGACACGTACGCCAACGTGCGCCCGGTCCGACTGCTGCCCGGGGTGCGCACGCCGACCATCCACCGTCCCGGCGACATCGACTACGTCATCGTCCGGGAGAACACCGAGGGGCTCTACCTGTCCCGCGGCCTCGGCGTGGGCACCCGCGACGCCTGCGTCGACCAGCTTTTCGTGTCCCGGGCCGGGGTGGACCGGGTCGCGAGGTTCGCCTTCGAGTTGGCGCGAACGCGGGACGGCGCCCCGGCGGACGGCACCCGGCGGGTCACCCTGGTCGACAAGAGCAAGGTGCTGCGCTCGTTCGCCCTGTTCCGCGAGGTGACGATCGAGGTCGCCGCCGAGTATCCCGACGTGGAGCTGGATTTCCGGTACTCGGACGCGGCCGCGCACGACCTCGTCATGACGCCGCGGCACTTCGACGTGGTGCTCACCGAGAACTTCGTGGGAGACCTGCTCAGCGATCTCGGCGCCGCCACCGTCGGCGGACTGGGCATGTGCCCCAGCGGGAACATCGGCCTTGGTACCTCGTACTTCGAGCCGGTGCACGGCAGCGCGCCGGGCATCGCGGGGCGTGACCTGGCGAACCCGATCTCGCAGATCCTCAGCGCGGCGATGCTGCTCGAGCATCTGGGCGCGGCCGAGGCGGCCGGACGTGTCCGCCGGGCCGTCGAGTCGGCGCTCGCCGACGGGGCCGTCCAGATCGAGCCGACCGGGTGCCCGCGCGGCGGCACCCGCGCCGTCACCA
This sequence comes from Micromonospora olivasterospora, assembly GCF_007830265.1. Lineage (NCBI taxonomy): Bacteria > Bacillati > Actinomycetota > Actinomycetes > Micromonosporales > Micromonosporaceae > Micromonospora > Micromonospora olivasterospora. The sequence goes on along the minus strand of NZ_VLKE01000001.1, from coordinate 6,467,786 downwards.
GCGCCGTACTGGACCACCTGCCATGATCACCTCGCCGAAGGGTTCCGCCCCAGCCCGGAACGGGGCGTTGGACGAGCCATGGGACGTCGTGGTGATCGGCGGCGGCAACGCGGCCCTGGTGAGCGCACTCAGCGCCCGTGACCATGGCGCCCGGGTGCTGTTGCTGGAGCGCGCGCCAACGGTGTTCCGCGGCGGCAACAGCCGGCACACCCGCAACATCCGCTGTGTCCACGACTACACCGACGCCTACTACACCGGGCGCTACACCTATGACGAGTTGTGGACCGACCTGGGCGGCGTCGGCACCGGGCCGAGCAACGAGGCGCTGGCCGCGTTGACCGTGCGGGAGTCGGAGACCGTACCGCGCTGGATGACCGACCACGGCGTGCGCTGGCAGCCCGCGCTGACCGGAACCCTGGCCCTGGCTCGTACCAACCGCTTCTTCCTCGGTGGCGGCAAGGCGCTGGTGAACAGCTACTACCGGGCGGCCGAGCGGGCCGGAATCGTGGTCCTGTACGAGGCGAGCGTCGAGCAGCTGGGCTTCACGGGCGATGCCTGCACCGAGATCGTCGTTCGGGTGGCCCAGGGGCGGCGGCGGGTACGCGCGAAGGCGGTGGTCTGCGCCAGCGGCGGCTTCGAGGCGAACATCGACTGGCTCCGGCGGTACTGGGGCGACGCCGCGCTGAACTACCACGTGCGCGGCCCGAAGTACAACGACGGAACGGTCCTCGCCCAGCTGCTGGACGCCGGCGCGGAACGAGCCGGCGAGGAACGCGGCTTCCACGCCATCGCGGTGGACGCACGCAGCCCGAAGTTCGACGGGGGCATCGCCACCCGGCTGGACACCATCCCGTTCGGAATCGTGGTCAACCGGGACGGGCGGCGGTTCTACGACGAGGGCGAGGACATCTGGCCCAAGCGGTACGCCATCTGGGGACGCAACATCGCGGTGCAACCCGATCAGATCGCGTACTCCCTGTGGGACAGCAAGGTGCACGGACTGTTCCTTCCCCCGATGTACGGGGTGTCGGCGGCGCCGAGCATCGGCGAGCTGGCCTCGCGGTTCGACCTCGATCCGCTTGCGGTCGAGGAGACCGTCGCCCGGTACAACGCGGCGGTCGACCGCGGCCCGGGCGGCCGGTTCAGATGGCGGAGCGGGACGGCTTGTCCACGGTCGGCCTCGATCCGCCCAAGAGCAACTGGGCCCAGCGCATCGACCGGCCGCCGTTCTACGGCGTGGCGATGCGGCCGGGGATCACCTTCACCTACCTCGGTGTGGCGGTCACCGAACAGGCACACGTCCGGCGCCAGGACGGCGGCGTGTTCCGCAACGTCTTCGCTGCAGGGGAGATCATGTCGGGAAACATTCTGTCGACCGGGTACCTGGCCGGTTTCGGGATGACCATCGGAACGGTGTGGGGACGCATCGCCGGTCGAGAGGCGGCGCGCCATGCCCGTGGATGACCTGTTCGCCGAGGCCGAGCGGCAGCTCACCGTCTGCAACTCCTGCCGGTACTGTGCCGGATACTGCCCGGTCTGGCCGGCGCTCGAGCTGCGGAGCACACTGACCCGGGGCGACATCACCCACCTGGCCAATCTGTGCCACGACTGCCGGGACTGCTTCAGCGCCTGCATGTACACCCCGCCGCACGAGTTCGACCTGAATCCGCCGAAGGTGTTCGCACAGGTACGGGAGGAGACGTACCGCAGCTACGTGTGGCCCTCCACCGTGCCCGGATGGATGCACGGCTGGCGTGGCGTCGCCGGCTGGTTCGTGGCGATCTTCGTGCTGCTCGTGGCGCTCAGCTCTCTCACCGGCGGTGCCGGGGACTCCACGGGTGCGCACCCGGGTTCGCCGTACGAGATCCTTCCGCACCTCGTGATGGTGGCCGTGGTGGCGGCGCCCAGCCTCTGGACAATCGTCGTACTCGCGGCGGCGGTGTCGCGCTACTGGCGCGACACCCACGGCAGGCTGCGGGACCTCACCCGGCCTAAAGTGTGGGCGCGGACCCTGGTTCAGGGAGTGCAGTTGCGGCACATGCGGGGTGGCGGCCAGGACTGCGACTATCCCGCCGACGTGCCGAGCCCGCTACGGCGTCGTCTGCACCTGGCGGTCACCTACGGGTTCGGCCTCTGTCTGGTCTCCACCACCTCGGCCGCGTTCATGCAGGAGTTCCTGCACCTGATGCCGCCGTACCCGTACCTGTCCGTGCCGGTCATCACGGGGACCATCGGCGGGTTCGGCATGGTCGTCGGCTGTGCGGGGTTGATGCTGCTCAAACGGCGCACCGCCCCGGAACTCGGCACGCCGTCGATGCGACGAGCCGACTACGGTCTGCTGTGGGCGCTGCTGATCCTGTCGGTGACCGGGCTGCTCACCCTCTTCCTGCGAGCGGCCCGATGTTCGGCCCGATCCTGGTGGCGCACCTGGCCGCGGTCATCGTCGCCTTCGCCATCACGCCGTACACCAAGTTCGTGCACTGGATCTATCGCCTGCTGGCTATCTATAAGGACAATGTGGATAAGTCGACATGAAGTCCGGCTGTGGTGCGGGAGCCGCGCAAGGCCCTGCCGGCCACGACCTGCAACAACAAGGGACGTAGCTGAGCCACGGCGCGTCGATGTCCATCCCGTCCAGCGGACGCCACCGGGCGGCAGGCGATGGCAGGCAGACCCGCCGCGCGAGCCTGTTCCGCCACCTGGGCCACGAGCTGATCGTCAACCCCGTCTCCTGCCGGCCGCGCCGGTCCACGCTTCGCCACCTGGTCAGTATCGACCTCGGTGATCACGACATCCGTCATCAGGTGCTGCTCCTTGATCAGGAGTCACACCGTTCGTTTACCGCCCCGCGCGTACGTGACCTTCGTCGACCGGGCTACAGCGTGGGCACCGGTATGGGGCCGGAAGAGGAGGATTGGGCTCGTGCGTGCCATCGGCCGCCAGAGCGACTGACGTTGATCGGATGGTGGAAGGCTCGCGAGATCTCCTCGGACGTGACGACGACCTCGACCGGGCCGCTGGCGGTGATTCGGCCGCCGGAAATGAGCAGCGCGTGTGTTGTCGTTGCTGGCAGTTCTTCCAGGTGGTGCGTGACAAGTATCGACGCCAGGTCGGGCGAGGTGTTGGGGAGATTGTCGATCGTTTCAAGCAGTTGCTCACGTGCGGCGACGTCAAGGCCAGTCGTTGGTTCGTCGAGGAGAAGGAGTCGGGGTTCACAGGCCAGGGCGCGAGCGATGAGCGTGCGGCCCCGTTCACCCTGCGAGAGGGTCGGCCAGGTTGCTGTTCGGCGTTGAGCCAGTCCTACTGAGGCGATGAGTGAGTCGGCCCTCTCGATCTGCTCGACCGTCGGCGTCCATCGCGGTGGCGTCTCGATCGTGCCCGTGAGGCCGGTGAGCACGACCTCGCGGACCGACAGTGGCGAACGTAGCGGATGGCGCGGATTGACGTGGCCGATGTCGCGGCGTAGAGCCTGCAGTTCGACGCGTCCGAGCCGGCGCCCCAGCACTTCGACAGTGCCGGAGGTGGGGTGGGTCTGTGCGCCACAGAGGGAGAGGACCGTGCTCTTGCCAGCGCCGTTCGGTCCGAGGAGCGCCCAGTGCTGTCCGGCGCGAACGGTGAGGTCGATGCCGCGGACGATGGTGTTCTCGTTGCGTCTGAAGGTCACGTTTCGCAGGTCGAGAACGGTGGTCATCACGTGAGGCCCTCTTGAAGTGATCGGAGGTGTGCGCGGCTCAGCGCCCGAGCCGCGTCGGCGTCGCGAGCGACGATGGCGTCGAGCACCCAGACGTGCGCATCATGGTCGGCGTCGTCGCCGAAGTGGCCCCGGATCCGGAGCATCTCGACCATCGCCTCGCGCAGGCGGGGCACGAAGTCGTCGAACAGTCCGGCCAAAATCTCGTTGTGTGAGGCCGCGATGATGCTGCGGTGAAACGCCATGTCGGTGCCAACATGCTCTTCGATGGCGGCACGCTGCTCCCGGCGGCGCTCGAGGGCGCGGCGCATCGCGCGTAGGTCGGCGGGTGTCCGCCGCTCGGCGGCCAGTGCTGCGGCCTCTCCTTCGATCGCGATTCGTGCCTCGATGACGGCGCTGATGTCTGCCCGTCGCAGAATCAGGTCCCAGTCCTCAGGGGCGTCGAGCGCGGTGACGAAGACGCCTGCACCTTGTCGGGACTGCAGCACTCCGCGGCCCGCCAGTTGCCGGATGGCCTCGCGCACGGTCGACCGGCCGACACCGAGCTGGGGCGCCAGAGTCGTCTCGCCAGGAAGCTTGGCGCCGAGTTCCCACTCGCCTGACCGGATGCGTGCGAGGAGGAGCCCGGCAGCTTGGTCGGCCAGCGATGTGCGTCTTACCTGTTCCACGTACCGGATACTACTCCTCTGCTTGTCTGAGGAGTTGTGCTATGGTGCCGATGTGCTGACGCAGATGGCGCTCCTCCTTCGTCGCCACGGTGGGGCCTAGTCGGACCGGCTCCCCTCCGTGGAGCCGACACGTGCGCCGGTTCGCCCTCCGATAGATTCCGAGAAGGAACGGCCATCATGTCTGCATTCCCCACCATCGCCACGCCAGCCGGCCCGGTTCCGTACGACGCACCGGCCTGGAACCGCCAGCGGCACTCGCAGATGCCGTCGCACCGCTACCGCGACGTCTACGCCCGGGTCGAGATCCCGCTCACCGAGCGTGAGTGGCCGAACTGCCGCCTGACACGGGCGCCGCTGTGGGTGCCGGTCGACCTCCGCGATGGCAACCAGGCCCTGCCCGAGCCGATGGACCCGGCCCGCAAGCAGCGGTTCTTCGAGCTGATGGTGGCGATGGGCTACAAGGAGATCGAGGTCGGCTATCCGTCGGCATCACAGACCGACTTCGATTTTGTCCGCCTCATCGCCGAGGCCGACATCGCCCCCGACGACGTCACGATCGTGGTCTTCACCCCGGCCCGCCGCGACCTGATCGAGCGGACGGTGGAATCAGTCCGGGGCATCGCGAACCCCGTCGTGATCCACATGTACACCGCGACCGCACCGGTTTGGCGTGACGTCGTGCTCGGTCATCCGGCGAGTGAGCTGAAGGAGCTGATCCTCGCCGGTGGACGTGACGTCCTGAAACTCACCGAGGGGATGCCGAACGCGAGGTTCGAGTTCTCGCCCGAGGTCTTCAACCTGACTGAGCCCGACTACGTCCTCGACATCTGCGACGCCATCACGACGCTGTGGGATGCCGCGCCGGAGCGGCCCGTGATCCTCAACCTGCCGGCGACCGTCGAGATCGCGACCCCGAACGTGTACGCCGACCAGATCGAGTACATGCACAAGAACCTCACCCGCCGCGAAAGCGTCATACTCTCGGTCCACCCGCACAACGACCGCGGCACTGGCATCGCCTGCGCCGAGCTTGCCGTACTTGCCGGAGCGCAGCGCGTCGAGGGCTGCGTCTTCGGCAACGGTGAGCGCACCGGCAACGTCGACATCGCGACGCTGGCGCTCAACCTGCACGCACAAGGCGTCGACCCGATGATCGACTTCTCCGACATCGGCGAGATCCGCCGCACCGTCGAGCACTGCAATCAACTCGAGCTGCACCCCCGCCACCCCTACGCCGGCGACCTCGTCCACACAGCCTTCAGCGGTACCCACCAGGACGCCATCAAGAAGGGCTTCGCCGAGCACCACGCCCGCGCGACCGTCCAAAGGCGCCCGGAGCGGGAGATCGAGTGGCGGGTGCCGTATCTGCCCATCGACCCTGCCGACATCGGACGCTCCTACGACGCCGTCATCCGGGTCAACTCCCAGTCCGGAAAAGGCGGCATCAGCTACCTCTTGGAGACCCGGTACGGCATTGAACTGCCGCGCCGGCTCCAGATCGACCTCGCACGACACGTGCAGTACCACACCGACGCGACCGGCACCGAGCTGTCGGCCGCCCAGCTGTGGGCGATCTTCCAGGAGGCGTACCTGTCCGACGGGACAATCGCCGACGTGGCGCTGATGAGCTACGAGACCACCGAAGCCGGCGGGCGAGTCACCACCACCGTCACACTGCGCGTGGACGGCGAGGTGCACACGAGCACCCACAGCGAGACTGGCCCCGTCGAGGCGCTCACCTCGGCACTCGCCGCCCACGGCCGACCCGTCGACGTCCTGAGCCTGCATCAGACCAGCATCCGGGCCGGCAGCGACAGCGACGCACTCACCCTCCTGGAACACCGGGCCCCCGACGGCATCAGCTGGACGGGCGGCGTCGACCGCTCCGTGCTCACCGCCACGCTGAACGCGGTCATCCGCGCGGCAAACTCGACGGCAAGCGCCCTGGCAGGTCGAAGATGACCTACCACGGGAGAACCGCGATGACCGTCGGCCTGTGTCGCGGCTAGCCTAGCCAGCCTTGATCACTTGTACGTCGGCGCAGGCGAACGGCAGGCTGAGGCCGACCGTGGCCTCCGTCGCATCATCGACCAGACCAGTGATGCTGAACGTACCGTGGGGCCGGTCCGCGGCGGTGGCGTCGACGGTCGCCGTTCCGCTGAACGCGTCGCCGGGTTCGAGGGACCGCATCGTGACCCCGGCGGGCTTCTCCTGACCGGAGAACGCCTTGCCGAAGGCGTCGAGCACGGTTGACTTGTGGTTGAGCATCAAGATGTTGAAGTCGCTGCCACTGCCGTCCACCGTGTACTTTTCGTTCTTGCCCACCAGCGTGACGGTGGCCAGTCCGCCGATCTTCGCCCTGGTGTCGAAGTAGAGGCTGACGTTCAGCGTGTCGTCGCCGAGTCTGATGCACATCGTCGTCGCCGACCAGCCGGTGGTGGGACCCGGCAACCCCTTGCCCGTGAGCGCGATTCCGTCGATTCCGGCCTTCATCACCGTGCCCGTACACAATGCGCGGTCGCCCTTGAGCGCGACGAAGGCCAGTGTGCCTGCCCGCTCCAGCAACAGACCCGGCACGATTCCCGCGATGGCCGCGCCGGCCGATCCGGGTGGCAGCGACAGGCGATCCGCCACTCGCCACTGCCCGGCCGACAGCATGGCGTCCATCTGCGGGCAGGTCATGGCACCCACCAGGCGCAGGTGATCGTCGGCGGCCGGGACGGCGGAGACGAGCGAGGCGTCGTAGTAGAGGCCGGGGTAGCCGGCCACCGACACGTTGGCGCCGCCGATGGTGTTGCCGGTGCGGGGAGCGGCGGCCGGCGCCTGGTTGTCTCTGCAGGCGGACAACCCGAAGGCCAGCGCCGCGGCGATCACGATCCGGAGGCTACGGCTACGCGTTGTCGTATTCATACGTCACCTCCGGGCAGCGGGGGTCGGAGGTGACTCGCACGGCGGGCCAGACCAGATCCCCGAACGGGAACGGGTTGCCGGCGACGAGCATCTCGACCTCGCCGACGGGCCGGCCCACCCGCTTGTCGTCCAGGATGACGGCGCTGTTCGCCGAGGCGGGCGGGTAGAACGTCAGCACACCGTCGAGGAACTGCTTGCCGCCCTCGCCCTTCATGATGGGGAACGGATTGGGTTGTCCGGCGTTGCCCATGACCGAGACCCTGGCTCGGCCGCCGGGGTATTCGTCGGCGACCGGGACGCCGATGAGCCGGGCGAGGCGAATCCATTCGGTGACCGAGCCGCCGAAGCCGCCCGTACCCTTGAATGGTCCTTGGATGCCGCTGCAACTGACCAGATCGACATACGCGTCGGGGATCGCGGCGAGGATCAGCTCGATGCGCCCGTGGCCCTTGGCCACGATGATGTCGCTGCCGTGGTAGTCGACGCCGACGGTGATGGACTGTTCCGGCAGGCCCGCGCGCGTGAGCGCGTCCTTGACCAGGTCGAAGATCTTCGAGACGGCGAAGCCGGCCGCGCCGCTGCCGAGAGCGAACAGGTCGCCCAGCTCGAACGGGAAGTTCTCCTTGTCCATCTTTGCGATGAAGGTGGCCGATCCCTTGAGTTTCTCGCCGGTGCCGGCCGGCTTCTCCACCGGGGGTTTGACTTCGAGCGTCGAGACGCCGTCCGCGCCGGTCTTGCCGCCCTTGGTCATCTTGGTCGAGTCGGCGGAGACCGCGACGAGGTAGGCGCTGCCGCCCTTCTGGATCGTTCCGCGCTGATCCTGTTCGCTGGACCACTTGATGGTGAAGCCCTCCAGCGGCCCGGCCTTCGGGATCGACAGACCGGCCAGCGAGTAGCACTCCAGCTTGTCGGCAGCGATCTTGATGTCGAATTCGGCCTTCGCGGTGAGCGTCACGTGCTCGGCTCGGCTGCCCGCCTGGTGCTTGAAATGCGTCGACGTTTTGTCGGAGGTCAGGGTCAGCCGCGCGCCGAGCATGAGCATGATGACGCTGAGCGTCGCGCCGGCCTTCCCGTACGCCTCGGACGCCCTGTCGAAGATCTCCTTGGCGCCTTCCTTGAGCACCGCACCGGCCAGCCGGTCCTTCAGCTGGTCCTTGAGGAAGTCGCTGTTGGCTTTGGTAGCGACGTTGTCCGTTTCGAACAGCGTCGTGAAGACCTCGCACGGACCCTTGTCGTCGTCGGCTCGGGCAACGACGAACGCGCCCGCGGCCAGTCCGAGCGCGGTGGCCTTCGTCGTCGACTTCCGCACCATTCCGAACCGGCTGGTGGCGTGCGCGAGCAGCAGCACGGTCTGCAGAGGGTCGAGATAGGTGGTGGCCACGGCGGCGGCGGGGTAGAGCACCTGGCCGCGCCGGGCCGACAGCGCGCGTACGACGGCTGCGGCGGTCGTGAACGCCGGCTGTTCACCGTCGAGCTTTCCCCAGCCGGCCAGCGCGTTGGTGACCTGTGCGAAGGTCAGCTTCCTGGTGGTGAGCCCCAATGACGTCAGCAGGGTGGCCCACTGGTCGACGGCGTACCGGTCGCGGGCGCGGGTCGCGGTGACCAGCGCCGGGATCAGCTCGGCGTAGACCGGAGAGTCGTAGAGCACCAGCGCATCCGGCATGGCGACCACCGGCCCGCCAGAGGACACGATCGGTACGCCACTGCGGCGCAGCAGCTCGGCCGCGGCGGCGACGGATTGGTCCGGCGTACCGTCGAGCACGATGTCCACGAGGCGTTCGGCGGCCTCGACGGCATCCGGCGGCAGATCCTGGGCGACCGTCGACATCGCGCCGGCCAGCTCGGACACCTTGGCCGGCTCGGACGAGTCGTCGGTGCAACCGGCGAGCACGAGGCTCACCGCGAGTACGGCCGCCACCAGCCGGGGCGGACGGAGTTTGAAAGGTCGCAAGCGGATTCTCCTGGGCAACGAACCGGAAGATCCACGATATGACCGCACCCGTGATCCGGAATCCCGGAAACCCCTAACGTTTGCCCGCGGGGAAGCGGTGTGCGAGCTCGGCGCGCGATCGTACCGCGAGTTTGCGGTAGATCCGCGAAAGATGCACCTCCACCGTGTTCTCGGTGAGGAACAGCTCGGCGGCGATCGCACGGTTCCTCGCTCCGCGCGCGGCCAGGGCGGCCACCCGCTCCTCGGCGTCGGTCAGTTCCGTCGTGGCGACCCGGCCACCGATGCGAGCGATCTCGGCGCGTACCCGCTCGGCCCACACCGGTGACCCGAGTTCTTCGAAGATGGCCAGCGCGTCGTCGAGTGCTTCGCGGGCAGCCCGCTTCATCCGGGCCCGGCGCCGGATCGCGCCCAGCGCCAGCAGCGTGCGTCCGGACTCGTACCGGTCGGGCGAACGCTGATGCAGCCGGGCTGCTGCGCTCATGGTGTCCAGAGCGCCCGGCAGGTCACCGCGCGAAGCCTGCAGCAGGCCGGCGCACCGGGCCGCGGTCGCCTGCGCGGTCGGGCGGGCGTAGGCGTCGGCGTTCGCGGCGTAGATGCCGTGGTACCGGGTGGCCAGATCGGGTTCGCCCACCGCCATGAGGGACTCGATCGCGTCCGGCCACAACGGGAACACGGTCGGCTCCCGCCAGCCCAGAGCGATCAGATGATCGGGCATCTCCCGCAGCAGCCGGGCGGCCTCGGCCCATTCGCCGAGCGCGACGGCGGCATGCGCCAGCACACCGGTGTTCTGGATCCGGTAGAGCTCGTCGCCGCCCGCTTCGGCGAGCTGTCTTCCTTCCGCCGCAAGGGATCTGGCTCGGACGAGGTCTCCTTGGCGTACGGCCACCATCGCCTCGGCGTAACGGGCCAGTCCCGGCTGGCCGTGCGCCGCGTCCCGGGTGAGCAGGCTGCAACGGCGCGCGTGCGCGGCCGCGGCGTTCCAGTTGCCGGCCCGGCACTCCAGTTCCGCGACGTGCACGAGCATCGCGGCCTGCGCCCACTCATCTCCACCCGGCGCCGCCATCGCCAGCGCCGTGAGGAACTCGGTACGCGCCTCGTCGAACCGATCCTCGAGCATGAGCCGATGACCGGCCCAGAACACCGGGTGCTCATATATGGAGTCGACCCGGCTGGTACGCGACAGTGCGACCGCCTGGTCGAGCCGGGCGGTCGTCGTCGGCCCCGCGAAGTTCTCCAAGACGGCCAGGCCGGTCAACACCTCGATGGGGCAGGCGTCGCCGAGCAGGTCGACGGCGTTGCGGGCGTGCTCCCGGGCCACCGTCACGTCGGCTCGGGTGCTCAGCAGCAGCAGAGCCAGTTGCGCGTGGGCGAACCCGGCCCGTTCGCCGCCGGCCGCGATGTCGGCGTCGAAAGCCGCGCTGTCCCGGCTTCGGGCGTCCACGTCGGCCGGACCGTACTCGGGCGTGCCGGGCCGGCCCGCGGCTGCGGTGCAGCCCATGATCTCCAGGGCGCGCTGGGGATTGCCGCCGGATGTCGCGTGCAGATGCAGCAACTGCGGCCGGGCCAGGTCGACGCCGAAACAGGAGCGTGTCAGCCGATGCAGCGATCCCAGCCCGAGCGGACCGAGGACCAGTTCGGACCAGGCCCGGCGGCCCAATGCGGCGACGACCGGGTGCGGCTGTACGCCACCGATGCCGACCCCGCTCAGCAAGAACACGACCGCTTCGGCCGCACATCGACGGGCCACGTAGGACAGCGCGAGGGCAGTGGGCGCGTCGAGCCACTGCAGGTCGTCGACCGCGATCACCACTGGGCGTACGGCGGCCAGAGCGCGTACGACACCGAGAAACCCGTACGCCACCGCCCGCTCGTCCGGCGCAGTGGGTGTCGGATCGGCCGTCAGAGTCGCCACCGCCATTGCATGCCGCTGCGGCGGTGGCAGACCGTCGAGCACAGCCGGATCGACCGCGGCGAGCAGATCGCTCAGGCCCGAGTACGCCAGGTGGCGTTCGGCCTCGGCCGGTGCGCACTGCAGCAGCTCGTGCGTACCGGTGGCCCGGATCTGGTCCGTCGCCGCGCCGCACAGGGCCGTCTTGCCGATGCCATGGTCGCCGGTGATCACGAGACCTCGCTCCACCGGCTGCGGCTGTAGCAGCGAAGTGATCCGAGCCAGCTCGTCCACGCGCCCGACGACGCCCGTCGTACCCATGTGCATCCTGTCGTGCTGGTGAAACGCCTTGCCTAGGGCCCGCTGCACGCCGGCCGGCACGCAGCGCCGCGACTTTACCGAACACCGCGGAGTGCTGGTCATCAGCTGACCAGCCGAGATCCTCTCCGGCCAGCAGCGCTTCCTTCCACATCCGCATCGCTCGTCTCGACCCATAGCCCGGAACCGCCGACCTGTCCGGCCGAGGTTCACCCGGCCGGTATCGGTATGGTGCGACGACCGCCGCACTGCTGGGTCAACTAGACGTGGCATCAGTACTACTGACTGTTGGGCGGTACTGCCTCGACGAGGTGCTGCGGTCGTCGCGGAGCTGGCCGCGGCGCTGGCGACGCGTGGGGCGCTGCGCAAACCCACCCGCGGGCCGTGGGGGGCGGCACTGGCCGGCCTGGTGGTCGGGGCGATGGCCGCAGCGCTGCCCGGCCCGGGAGGTGGATGGTGGCTGCCCGTCCCACGAGGATCCGCCGCGAGGATCGGGATTTCGTTCGCACGGGCTGCCCGGCGGTCGTCGAACTGCCGGGCAGCCGTGTTCGTGTCGATCAGGTGTCAGCAGCCGGGTCCGATGCTGACGCGGGCGAGGCGGGTGGCCCAGTTCCCGCCGACGAAGTACTGCTGGGCGAGGAGGGCGGTGCTGCCGGCGGGGCAGGTGCCGCTGGCGGGGACGGGGTCGACGTGGACGCTGGAGTAGTCACCGAAGCGGGTGTTGGTGGTGGTGTTCGACCCGGTGACCAGGGTGATGTCGCTGCCGGTGAGGGCGGGCAGGCCGCCTCCCGGGAGCACGCCGTTGAAGGTGGTGGAGGTGTTGGTGCAGGTGGTGGCGCCGGTGTCGGTGTAGGCCCAGTTGAGCCAGATGTTGAACGAGTTCGGGGCGGTTTCGAAGGCGCCGAGGGATGGGTTGAAGTCGTCGCTGGTGCCGCTGTGGAAGGCGTTGGCCACGGTCACGGTGTTGGTGGCGGTGTTGATGGCTCCGTAGCGGACGCCCGGGAAGCCGCCGATGTTCTGGCCGTGGGTGAACCAGACGAAGGTCGAGTTTCTGGCCTGTACGGGCGCCCAGGCTATGCGGCCGTCGAGGGGGTCGAGGGTGACGGTGGTGCCGCACTGGTTGACGCGCCTGCTCGGGGCGGCGTAGGCGGAGGCGATGGTGGCCTGGAGTACGAGGGTGGTGCCGGGTCCGGCGCTGTTGTTCATGCGGTAGAGGTTGTAGCCGGTGCCGGGGACGCCGGCGACGTAGTAGGTGTTGGCGGTGGCGGCGATGGGGATGCCGGTGACGGTGACCGGTGCGGTGGAGAAGGCGACGGAGAAGGCGGGGAAGCTGACCGCGCCGCCGACGTACAGCTGTGCCTTGGACACCGACCAGGCGGTGGAGTTGACGTAGCCGGGGTTGAAGTTGTTGGTCGAGGACAGGATCGCCGTCCGGTCCTGGCCGAGGTACGGGTAGTCCAGCAGCATTCCGTTGGGGAACAGGGCGCCGGTGAAGGTCAGGGTGTAGACGAAGTAGCTGCCGCAGGCGTTGCTGGTGGTGCTGGCGGCCAGGAACAGCCGCGGGGCGGCGCCGGCGGTTCCGCTGGTGGTGGCGATGATGACGAACCGGTTGTTCAGGTTGTCGTAGATGGTGCGCGGGTCGAACACGTTGGTGGTGCCGAGCCCGAGCCACCCGGCCAGGGTGTTGGTGCACTGGAGTACGCCGGTCTTGCTGAACACGGTGACCCGCCGGTTGACGGTCTCCATGATCTGGGTGGTGCCCACGCTGGCGTTGATGTCGGACGGTTGGGCGCCGCCGCCGCCGGCCTGGTCGATGCCGGCGAAGTTGGAGTTGATGGTGGTCGGTGACGGCGCGCGCGGTTGTCCGCTCGGTCCGGTGTTCGGACCGTCCGGGATGCGGGCGCTGGTGGCTGCGGCGGACGGCTTGGCGGCCTTGCTGATGCCGGCGGGCAGGGTGGCGCCGGTGGGCTTGCCGTCGACACCCAGGACGGGGTGGTCGGCAGTCGTGGCGGTTTGGCGGGCCGGTGAGTTGGTGCGCTGGTCGATGAGCTTCGGGGTGGCGTAGCCGCGTCCGGCCGGGGCGATCGCGACCTGCGCCGCTGGTGCCGTGGGCGGGCTCGCTGCGGCGACGTCGACGGTGACGAGCAGGCTCGCCAACAGGGCTGCGCACCCTGTGGCGGCCATGGCGTTACGTAGTCTTCCCACTGTTTCCCTCGTTTCGAGGCACGGACGGATGTGATCGTGAGTAGCGGGAAGCTTCCCGACAGTGAAGATGCCAGGCGTCGAGGCGTCGGCATAGGCGATTGTCGGGTTTTGACAGTTACGGTGAGTGGCGATGGGCGTGCAAGTCGGCGGATTCACTAATATCCATACTTGCTGGAATGTGTCGGAGATAGGCCCGATGCGTCACTGTGCCGTCGAGGCGCCTCTGATGCCAGAGTCGAACCGAATTTCGATCTCCGCGTACCGCCCCGGCCGTATCACGAGGTTGACAGGCGTGGCCTGCGGGACCGGCCGGCCGGTCGCGTTCTCGCCACGCAACTCGTAGCCGCCCGGCTCCAGGTCGATCATGAAACGCCCGTCCTCGCCTGCCTCGGTAACCGCCACCTGATGGTCGGACCCGGCCCGGAAGACCACGATCCGGGCCCTGAGGGGGACCCGCGGACACGGCGATCCGGCGTCCAGCACGGGGCAGCCGACGTCGACCGTTGCCGTGCCCCGAACTCCCGCACCCCCGGCCGTCGGTGCCGCCGGCGCGCCTCCAGGATCGGCTACCGCACACCCCGCCAGCAGTACGGCCGGCAGCACGAGGGCCATTCGCGACCAGCCTGCTCGCACACCCACAGTCATGGGACGCCGACAAGGCGCCAACGGTTGCCGCCCATGCGCCCTGTCGTTTGGAACTGCTCCGCTCGTATCGGGCCTGGCGGATTGACCGGAACGCGGCGAGGAGGCACTGCCGGCGCTCGGCACCATGCTTGAACTCCGCGCCGTCGGAGTCCTCGCGCACATCGAACTTGCGATCGGTGCCCGGGTACAGGCTTGCCGTCGAGTGGACGCCGTCACGGCGCTGCCACGTGGAGACCGTCGGGCCGGCCTACAGCCGGATGCGGCTGACCGGACCCGCCGGCCCGGAGACCAGGGTGCGAGACCTTGCCCCCGCAAGACGCCGTGCTGCTCCTTCACCTCCGCCGTCACAGCCGAACCGGCCACCGACGGCGAGTCGCTCACCCTCGACGTGCAGGTCCCCGCCCAGTACACCGACGTCCGCACCTTCCTCGCCGGCGGCCGCCGCGCACGGACGGGCCCGCGCCGTCGCGGCAGGGCAAACGCCTGATCACACCACCGCCGCCCACAATCGAGGAGAACACCGGTGCGCTCGACCAGCCGCGAGGAGCGGCAGGTGCTGCTCGACGTTGACGCGGTCACACTCGTCGAGGCCCTGCCGCCGGGGCACCATCCCGCGGGCATCGGGGCGGGCGGCCGGGTGGTCGCCCGCCCCGATCGTCGGTCAGCAGTGGGGTAGGCGGAAACTGGCGATGCGGGTCTGCCAGCCGTTGCCGTTGGGTGCCTGGGCGGCGCCGGCCTGGGTGTAGTACTCGTTGACGTACCAGAAGGTGCAGTCGTCAACGGGGTCGACGTTCATCGAGCTGTAGTCGCCCCAGCGCGAGTTGAGGCTGGTCTGGGCGGCGGTGCCGTTGACGATGGTGCCCTCACCGAGGGTGAGCAGCGAAGGTGCCTTCCTGGCGGATGGTGTATTTGCCGCGCTTGTCGCGGCGCAGCTCCCACCAACGGATACCGGCCTGCCCGGGCAGCGCCTCGACGGACTGGTTGGTGACCATGGACTCGTACGAGTCGAACGTGCGGTAGGCCAGCCGCCAGGTGGGCCGCTGCCGGTACGAGAGTACGTCGAGGTACTGGTCGGGGTTGGTGATGCCGGTTGGGGCAGGCAGTCGCGGGCGGTCGGCTGGCAGGGGAAGACCGAGTCGAACTGTGCGGTCGGGAGTTGGGTCTTGAGGCCGATCGAGGCGGTGGGGGCGGCGTTCCAGGTGACGTTGAATTCCCAGACGTTGACGGCGTCGAAGGTGGCGCCGTAGCCGGCACCGTCGTCCTGGGTGCCGACGATCGGTGCGGGCGAGCCGGCCGGGGGTGGCTTGGGTCCGTCCGCGTCCGCGGGGAGTAGGCCGTCGCCGATGAGGTTCAGCGGAACCCTGCCCTCCTGAAGCAGGAAGCCCACCGCCCGGGCGTTCGGGTCGCCGGCGATCATCCGGTCCCGTTCGAGGCCGTAGACGCCGATGCCGTAGACGGACGGGTCGACGGTGCCGAACTCGCGGGTGGTGATCAGGTAGGAGTCGCCCCAGATCCCGTACTTCGGGTAGTCCGGGAAGTTGTAGCCGGTGCTGAACGCGTACCGGTAGTAGAAGCCGGTCGGGTCACCGGTGGTGGAGACGGCGACGCAGTTGTAGAAGAGGTTGGCCGGCTCGTTCGGGTAGTTCGAGCCACGGGTGGTGAACTGGGTGAGAATCCAGCGGTCGGCCCGCTGGTCGTAGAGCACGACCGGGTCGCCGGAGTCGTCGGTGCACTCGTCGACCGCGAAGCCGGCCCACAGGTCGCCGAGCGCCAGGGGGCCCAGCAGCATCTGACCGCTCTTGGAGTAGACGCCGAAGACCAGGTTGACCATCTCGACGTAGTGGTTCGGGCCGACGTCACCGACCGGGTCGGGCGGGTTGACCCGGCGGCCCGTGACGTTGAAGTTGTCCTGGTTGCTGAGGCCCTCGAAGTTCGCGGTGGTGCCGCCGATCGTGCGGGGCGGCTTCTTGGCTTGGATCGCCTGGTCGGGGGTGTGGCCGCGGTCGCTGAGCCGCGGTCCGCGTTCCTCGGGCAACTGCCACGGCGTGGACGCCAGCGAGCGCCGGGCGGTGCTGGCGATGTCGCGCAGGGGCGCGGTGACGTCGAAGGCGGCGGGCTCGCTGAAGGTCGCCTTGCCCGGTGCGGGCGCCGGGTCCGGTTGCGCTTGGGCTGTGTGGGTTGGCGCGAGCAGGCTGGCCAGCAGTACGCCGACTCCCAGGGACGCGAGGCGTCGGATCCGTCGTCGTTGACTTCCGTCGATCATGCGATCCTCCCGATGATCCACTGTGGTAGATCTTTCGGGACACCCTGGGGGGCGATCGTCACCGGCCCGCCGCGTGAATCGCGTCTGGATTTTGGCGCGGGAAGGGACATTCCGGCCGGCGACCCGGGGTATCGGCGCGTCCGGTAGAGGGCATGGCGTGATCAGCTGAGCGGTCGGCGGAACTCCGGGCGGCGATGGTCCGGCGCTTGTGGAGCATGCCACCGGTCCGGTCCGGTCCGGTCCGGTCCGGTCCGGTCCGGTCATCGGGAGGCGGGTATGTCGGGCCGTGGTGGCGATGTCGCTGCACACCCTCGTCACCATCGCGGGCTCCCGCTGAAGCATCGAGGAGTTGTGCCAGACCGGCAAGGGTCAGGTCGACCTGGACCACTGCCAGGTCCGCGGCTGGACCAGCTGGCACCCGCTGATGCGGCCCAGCAGGGGAGCACATCGTCCTCCCGGCTGCTGCTACCGATGCGGATGTAGCAGCCGTTACAATCCGACGCGTGGCGGATGATTCTCTTGACTGGTTACTGACGGTGCTCCGACTACCGACTGGGCCGTCTCGGCATCGGGTCGCGGTCTGGCGAGAACTACGCCGGGTCGGTGCCATCCCGGTCGGCGGAGGTGTCTGGGCCGCACCCGCCGCACCGGTCTTCGCCACCGGCCTCGATCGCGTCGCGGAGCTAGTCCACCGCGCCGACGGCCAGATGCTCATGCTCGACGCCGCCGCCCGCGACGAGCCCAGCCGGGCCAGCCTGATCCGGGAGTTCAACGCCGCCCGCGCCGAAGAGTGGACCGAGTTCGTCTCTGAATGCGACAAGTACGAAGCCGAGATCGCCAAAGAGAAGCGCATCGGCAAGCTCACCGTCGCTGAACTCGACGAGGAAGAACAGAGCCTGGACCGGCTACGCCGCTGGTTCCGCGAACTCAAGGCCCGCGACATCTACGGCGTCGCCGAGGGCGTCCAGGCCGAGGACCGCCTCAAGCACTGCACCGAGGTCCTCGACGGCTACGCCGACGACGTCTACCAAGCCGTGCACGCCCCACTCGGTCAAGAGGTGCCCAATGCGTGACTGGCTTATCGGCCTGGCCATCGCGGTCGTGCTGCTGCTCGCCTCGTGGGCGCTGCTGATCCTGCTGGCCCGCCGGCTACCGCCCGGCATCCTGCGCGACCTCGCCGCCTTCATCCCCGACTGTGTCACCACCGTCCGGCGGCTCCGCAGAGATCCCCGAGTGCCCCGCCGGGCAAAGATCGCCGTCCTGATCGCCGGACTCTGGGTGGCCAGCCCGATCGACCTCATCCCCGAATTCCTGCCCGTCATCGGCCCCCTCGACGACATCGTCGTGGTCGCGCTCGCTCTCCGCTACGCCGGTCGACAGGTTCCCCGGGAAGTCCTGATGGCCGCCTGGCCCGGCGAACCCCGAATCATCGAACGACTTCTTGGCAAGCCATCAGCCTGACTGGCAACCCTCGGGTGATAGCCCTTCGGGTCGACCGGTGTCTCCTCGCCCACCAGACACTGCGCAAACGCTCCGGAAACCCCGGACACGCGTCGCCGCATCAATCGTGACCCGCCAGATTCACGCCGTTACAACCAGCCAGGTCACTAACGCCGGCGGCACCCGGAGCCGCTGCACCACAAGCAGGAGGCCAAGCCGAAGACGATAGAGGTGGCAGGCTGAGCCGGTGATGGTGCACGAGCTGCTGGTCCTGGTCGCCGCGTCCGCCGCCGCGTTCACCCTGGCCGCGTTGTCCGCGGTCGCAGGGTTCGGCGGCGGGGTGTTGCTGCTGCCGGTGTTCACCGCCCTGTTCGGGCTGCGCGTGGCCGTGCCGATGCTGACCCTCACCCAACTGTCCAGCAACGCCTCCCGGGTCTGGCTCAACCGCCACCATCTGCGCTGGCCCCTGATCGGCTGGTTCGCCGCCGGCGCCGTCCCCCTGGCCATCGCCGGCGGGCTGTTGCTGGCCCACGCCCCCCTTCGCCCTCTCAAGCGCCTGCTCGGCGTGTTCCTCATCGGCGTGGTCATCTGGCGACGCCTCAACCCACACCCCCGCAAACCCCGCGACCGGACCTTCGCCGCCGTCGGCGCCGCCTCCGGCCTCGGCTCCGCCCTCCTCGGCTCGGTCGGCCCGCTGACCGCCCCGTTCTTCCTCGCCGGCCTGTGACTCCCAAGCCAACAGGGACGCCGCAGGTATTGGCTGGACGCTACGGACGACGCCAAATTCGACGAATAGCACTGATTCTGAATAGGTGCATTCCACCGGTGCGCCGTCCTCTACGCCTGCGAACTCTGGCGTCCCACCGAAAGCGCTACAGAGGACATGCGCCCCGCTTGCGGGCGGTACGGCTCTCTGTCGTACCGCCCGGAAGGACGTCAGCAGAGCCCCTCGCACCCGCCGCCGCCCGGCAACGTACCCGCGTCCCTGGGGCTGGGCAGCCCGGGGTGGCCTTCGGGCTGGGCCTGGGTGACCCGCTTGGGCTCGGTCAGCAGGAAGAGTTCGCCCACCGTGCCGTCGACCAGCATGATCGTGGACGGGTTGGCGGGGTTCTCCGGCTGCTCCTCCATCCCCGGGGCGTTCCAACCCGGGACCACGTTGACCGCCGCGCCACGCAGGCGCAACACACCGTCGACCCTCTCCTGCGTCACCATCGAGTTGTACGCCTGCTCGGGATCGATGTACTTCGTGGTGTCGGGGTAGTCGGTGCACTGCTTTCCGCTGGCGTCGCACACCGCGGTGTTTGTGCTCTTGGAGGTCGCGCCGCTGGAGGACGTGGCTTCTTTCGTGGTGACGGTGACGGTGCCCATGAGCTTGCCGTCTCCGTCGCGGATGTACTCCGTGGTGACGGTCGTCGTCGTCGACGACCCGTCCTTCTCCTTGCGGTGCTCGGTGTCCTTCGACTGGATCAGGTTGTCGTCGCTGTCCAGGAGCGCCTCGCTGCTGTAGGTGACCTCGGTGGTGCCCTCATGGACGGTGCCGCCATGCTTGACAGTGGTGCCCGCCTTGTTGCCGTCCTTGTCGGTGATTTCGATGCTGGCCCCGTTGTCGATGGGCGTGGTGGTCCGCTTGGAGCCGTCGGCATAGGTATCGACGGTGTCGCCCCACCAGTTCTTCTCGGTGCTGACGATCCCGCCCCCGAACACGTGGGTCCTCGGGCTTTTCTCACCCGCGCTGATCAGGCTGGCCTCCATGCCGTTTACCCGGGCGCCTGGCCGGGCCCCGCCCGGCTGGACCCCCTCGATGCCGAGCGAGAAGCCGCTGTGCTCAGGCGAGATGCCGAACTTGTTCAGCTGCTCGCCGGAGACGCCCATCCGGGTGAGCGCGTCGGCGCGCTTGTGGAGCGGGAACGCCCCGAGCGGGTCGACGCCCAGCGCCTCGCGCGCCTTGATGATCTCGGCGGGGAACGCCACCAGGGAGGCGAGGCCATACTCGAACGACGGCAGCTTGCGGTCGATGAGCAGCTCGGCGATCAGTTCCAGGCCCGGCCGGCTGGCCGGATCGTACGGGTCGGAGCCGGCTTGCAGCTCGTCGGCGTCGCAGACCCCGTCGTGGTCGGCGTCGACCACCGACCAGGCGACGTAGCATGCTGTCGGGTCGCAAAGCCGCAGCGTGCTGTACTTCTTGGTCGGCTCCTCGGCGGCGGCAGCCGGCGTGATCACACTTGCTGCCAGGGCGGCGACCAGGGCAGTTGCCAGACCTGCTCTGAATATGTTTCGCATCATGCGCGAACGATCCCACCGGGCCCGGTGGACCGCCGCTCTCTGTCGGCAACATGCCAGAACATGCCCTGCGTGCGTTAAGGCTATGCGCCAGCGGAGCCGATCTGGACCCGTCCCGATTCGTCGTCTTGCCTGATCGCCGCCGTCATCGGCACGCTCTGCGGCGTCATGGTTGGATTCATGCCGTGGCGAAGATCGAGGAGTTGCTGGCAGCCGCTGCCCTTTTCGGGGTCTACTGCCGTTCTCGTGGGTCGGGTTCATGATCGTCCGGGTAGTGGTGGGCAGAGGCCGCCGCGGCGGAGGTTGGCCATGGTGATCAACGCTTTGGCGCTGTGGTAGCCGTAGGCCTGGCGGGTCAGCACGCGCAGGTGGACGTTGTTGGCCTCGATGCGGGCGTTGGACAGTCCGCTGTCGAGCATGTTGTGGATCGCGGGCAGGTGACGGCGAATCGTCTTGGCCAGCTTGACGAACGGGGCCAGCTTCGACCGGCTCGCCCAGCGTAGCCACGCCTGCAGCAGGAGCCTGCCGTCGGCGCCCTTGACCGCGATGATCTCCCGGAACTGTTCCTTGAGCAGGTACGCCCGGTACAGCGGCCGGTTGGTGGCCTGGATCGTGGCCAGGGTCGCCTTCTGCTTGTCGGTCAGGTTCGGCGGGTTCTTCCACAGCGCCCACCGGGCGTCTTTGAGGGTCTTGGACGCCTCGGTGCGGCCGCCTTTGCCGCCACGGGCGGTGTTCCACACCGCCCGGCGTACCTCGTCGAGGGCGTCGGTGACCCAGGCGACCAGGTGATAGGGGTCAAGGCAGCGGACCGCCTGCGGCGCCCGCTCGGCCACCACGTCACCGATCCAGGCGGCGGCGTCGGCCGACACGTGGGTCAGCGCCGCGGCCCGCTGCGCGCCCAGCTCGTCGAAGAACGCGGCGACGGTGGCCTTGTCCCGCCCGTCGGCGGCCCACACCAGGCGGCCGGTGTCGTGATCGACGACCAGGGTCAGGTAGCGCTGGCCCTTGCGGTAGGCGACCTCGTCGATACCGATCCGTTTGAGTCCGGCCAGTCGATCGGTGCCGGCGGCGGCAGCGTCGACGACCCGGCCGACGATGGCGACCACGCTGCGCCAGGCGATGCGTAGCAGCCCGGTCACCGCCGACGCGGACGTGCGCGCGGCCAGCCACGCCGCGGTGTCCTCGAACGCCGTGGTGAACCGGGCACCGTGACGCGCCCACGGCACCGCGATCACCGTCGGCCCGTGCTCGGCACAGTCGACCCGAGGCACGGCGGCCTCGATGACCACCCGCAGCGTGCCGAAGTCCAGGTGCCGCCACCGCCGTCTGCCCCAGCCGCGGTCGTACCACGGCGCGCGAGCCCGGCAGCGCCCGCAGCGACGCGCCGCGCCCTTGCGCGGCCGGGCAGAGATCACCAAGACCTCACCGTCGGTGTCGTCATCGAGGCGCACGCCCTCGACGACGGCCCGTTCCAGCCCTGCCTGTCGATGCAATAACCTGGTCAAACGCACGCCGTTTCCCAATCTTCAGTTTCTGACCTTCGACAAGCCAGAAACCTAGACGGGACACGGCGTGCCCTGTTGATCAGGGCGTCAACCCACCCACGAGAACATCACAAGAGCCCCTTTTCGGCAATCATGCCGACTGGCTGTGCCGAGCAATACGCCGACGCACCGGCGAAACGACGACAATCGGGCCTTGAGGTGCGGGAATGCGCCAGCGCCAGGGCAAAGTCGGTTGATCATGGCCGGGACGCGTTGAACAGAGCGGGGATGAGCATTTCGTCGGCGTGGTGACGTTCCATGACCTGCTTGATCCTGGAGTGTCCGGCAAGGTGGATCAGGGGGTAAGCCCCTACCCCATCGGGGGTGCAAATCCCCTCCGGTCCGCCAGTGCCCGGGATCTATTCGCCCGGCCGTGCGCGGCGATGCCGCGTTCCGGGCGTGCTGACCAGCAGGGCCGTCACGGGCGGCAACGCGGCCCGGGCCGAGTGGCGGGCGCACCGCCCCCCCGGTGCGCGCCTGGCGGGATCTCCTGCTCGCCGAGGACGGCCGGCAACCGCTTCCCCCGGTGCCGCCCGAGGCGGCGGGCCTGCCGGTCCGCCTCGCCACCGCACTGGCCCGGCCGGGCATGCCGCGACGAGCGGGCAGCCGGCCGGGGAGGCGCTCGCCGCGGCGGAATCCCTGGCCGCCGGCCTGGCTGGCGACCGGCTCGGCGTGGTCGCCCGGGCGCGGATCCTCGCCGTGCGGCTGCGCTGCCCGGGCGAACTGGGGCCCGAGGCCGACACGGTCCGCGCCGTCGTCCGCGACCTGGGGACGGACCGGGACGACTTCCTTGCGCGCGACGCCGCGCTGGCGCACCTGGCGGTCACGTGGTCGGCTGAGCAGCCCGAGCTGACCGTCCACCACGACCCCGAGGTGCTGCCGGGCGCCGAGCCGGTGGGTGCCGCTCTGGTCCGGTTCTTCGAACTGCTCGCGGAGCGGCCCGACATCGAGGCGGACCGGGCCGCCGACCTGCTGCGCGCGACCTGGCTGCGGGCGGCCGACGTCCCGACCACGGCCGCGCCGACCTGACATGGCGTACCGCCGCTCCGGGCTGCTCCGGCAGCACGACTTCCGGTCCCTGTGGCTCGGGGCGGTCGCGAGCCAGTTCGGCGCCCGGATGGCCCTGGTGGCGCTGCCGTTGGTGGCGGTCGGCCCGATGCACGCCTCCGCGTGGCAGGTGGGTCTGGTCGGCACGCTGGGCACGGTCGCGTTCCTGGTCGTCGGCCTGCCCGCCGGCGCGGTCGTCGACCAGGTGCGGCAGCGGCGGCTGCTCATCGGCACCGACCTGGGGCGGGCCGCGCTCATCGCCTCGCTGTCCGTGCCGGCGGCGCCGGGCGGCGTGGCGCTCGGCCAGTTGTACGTCGTCGTCCTCGGCGTCGGGGTGCTCACGGTGTTCTTCGACGTCGCGCACCAGAGCTACCTCCCGCGGGTGGTGCGGCCCGAGGAGCTGGTCGAGGGCGACGCCCGCCTGAGCACCACCCTCGCGGTGGCGCAGGTCGCGGGTCCCGCACTGGCCGGGCTGGCCGTCGAGCTGGCCGGCACCGGACCCGCCGTCCTGCTGATCGCGGCGGGGTTCGCCGGGTCCGCCGCGTACCTGGCCCGGATCCGTACAACATGTTTGCCCTGGTGTTGCAGACGATGGTGCCGGTGCGCCTGGTCAGCGAGCTGGGCGCGTCCCCGGCGACGGCCAGCGCGTACTTCAGCGCGGGCGGCACCGGCGGGATCCTCGGCGCGGTGGTGGCCCGGCGCCTGGCCCAGCGGCTCGGGCAGAATCACTCGGCCTGGCTCTGCCTCCTCGTCACCGCGCCGTTCGCGCTGCTCACACCCCTGTTCGACAGCGCCGGCCGGATCTGGCTGGCGGCCGGCGGCTACCTGCTGCTGTGGGCGGGTGCGACGGCCTCCAATGTGGCCCAGGTCAGTCTGCGCCAGCAGCTGTGCCCGCCCGAGCTGCTCGGCCGGATGAATGCCACCATGCGGTTCCTGCTCGGCAGGGCGATGCCGCTGGGCGCGCTGCTGGGCACCGTGCTGGGGGCCGCCGCCGGCGCCCGGGTGGCCCTGTGGGTGGGTGCGGTCGGCCTGCTCCTCTCCTGCCTGCCGCTGCTGCGCCTGGGCGTCCCGGCCGACCGCCAGCCCGCGTAGGCCACCTGTGGCGGGAGCCTGAAGTGGACACCATGTCCGACTGCACCGGCTCAGCCCCCGAGCCGGTCTCCCAGCAACAGGGGGTTCCGGCAGTCCTGGCGGAAGCACCAACGGATATGGGGCTCTTGTGATGTTCTCGTGGGTGGGTTGACGCCCTGATCAACAGGGCACGCCGTGTCCCGTCTAGGTTTCTGGCTTGTCGAAGGTCAGAAACTGAAGATTGGGAAACGGCGTGCGTTTGACCAGGTTATTGCATCGACAGGCAGGGCTGGAACGGGCCGTCGTCGAGGGCGTGCGCCTCGATGACGACACCGACGGTGAGGTCTTGGTGATCTCTGCCCGGCCGCGCAAGGGCGCGGCGCGTCGCTGCGGGCGCTGCCGGGCTCGCGCGCCGTGGTACGACCGCGGCTGGGGCAGGCGGCGGTGGCGGCACCTGGACTTCGGCACGCTGCGGGTGGTCATCGAGGCCGCCGTGCCTCGGGTCGACTGTGCCGAGCACGGGCCGACGGTGATCGCGGTGCCGTGGGCGCGTCACGGTGCCCGGTTCACCACGGCGTTCGAGGACACCGCGGCGTGGCTGGCCGCGCGCACGTCCGCGTCGGCGGTGACCGGGCTGCTACGCATCGCCTGGCGCAGCGTGGTCGCCATCGTGGCTCTTCGAAGTTGAGCGGGGTTCGCGGATGAGCCGACCTGAGCGTGAGGGGCTCGCAGCCCGTCGGTGATCATCTGAGTGTCTGGTTCGGATGGTCACATGTGAAGAGCTGCGAGCATGGTCAACGATACGACCCGGCTGCTGGGCCTGGACGGGCTGGCTGCCGATCGGGTCGAGCTGGATTCTGACGGCGTCCCGGTGGTCGGCTTGTCTACCGCCGATGAGCAGGCGCGATGCTGCCCGGACTGCGGTGTGCGAGCACAACGGGTCAAGGGATGGGTGACGACCCGGCCACGGGACCTGCCCGTGGCCGGCCGAGCGACGCGGTTGCGGTGGCGTAAACGCCGCTGGCACTGTGACCAGGCCGGCTGCCCGCGCCGGACGTTCACCGAACACGTGGCGCAGGTTCCGGCAAGAGCCCGGCTGACCGCACGGTTACGGCAGGCCGCCGGGGCAGCCGTCGCCGACGCCGGCCGCACGATCGTGCAGGCCGCCCGCGATCACGGCCTGTCCTGGCCGGTGGTCGCGGCAGCGTTCACCGCCCACGCCGAGCAGGTGCTACCGGACGAGCCCGATCCCGTCACCGTGCTGGGCATCGATGAGGTCCGCCGCGGCAAGCCCCGGTGGACGTTCGACGAGGCCACGCAGTCGTGGACCACGACCGCCGACCGGTGGCACGTCGGGTTCTGTGATCTGACCGACGGGCAAGGGCTTCTCGCCCAGATCGAGGGTCGTACCAGCAGTGCGGTGACCGACTGGCTGCGGCAACGTCCCGCCGCCTGGCGCAAACAGATCGAGGCGGTCGCGATCGACATGTGCACCGTGTTCAAGGCCGCCGTCCGCGAGGCCCTGCCCCACGCGATCCTGGTGGTGGACCACTTCCACGTCGTGCAACTGGCCAACCGGGCCGTCACCGAGGTCCGCCGCCGGATGACCGCTACCCATCGGGGCCGCCGTGGCCGGGCCAGCGACCCCGAATGGCAGCTGCGCAACCGCCTGACCCGCTCAGCGGCCCGGATGCATGCCCGGCACGTCGACCGTCTGGTCGACACCCTCACCGCCCTACCCACCCGCATCGGCGCACCGATCCTGGCCGCATGGAACGCCAAAGAAGACCTGCTCGACCTGCTCGCGACCGCCCGCACCCACCCCGACCGGGAAGCCATCAGCCGACTGCTGCACCGCTTTTACACCCGCTGCGCCACCACGGACCTGCCCGAACTGCAGCGCCTCGCCACCACCATCGAGACCTGGTGGCCGCAAATCCTCGCCTTCCTGCATACCGGAATCACCAACGCTGGCAGCGAGGGCACCAACCGCGTCATCAAGACGATCGCCCGCGACGCCTACGGCTTCCGCAACCCCGAAAACCAGCGCCTACGCACCCGTGCCGCCACCACCCGCCGCCACCGCGGACACCTCAACCCCGTCTAACTTCGAAGAGCCGCCATCGTCGGCCGGGTCGTCGACGCTGCCGCCGCCGGCACCGATCGACTGGCCGGACTCAAACGGATCGGTATCGACGAGGTCGCCTACCGCAAGGGCCAGCGCTACCTGACCCTGGTCGTCGATCACGACACCGGCCGCCTGGTGTGGGCCGCCGACGGGCGGGACAAGGCCACCGTCGCCGCGTTCTTCGACGAGCTGGGCGCGCAGCGGGCCGCGGCGCTGACCCACGTGTCGGCCGACGCCGCCGCCTGGATCGGTGACGTGGTGGCCGAGCGGGCGCCGCAGGCGGTCCGCTGCCTTGACCCCTATCACCTGGTCGCCTGGGTCACCGACGCCCTCGACGAGGTACGCCGGGCGGTGTGGAACACCGCCCGTGGCGGCAAAGGCGGCCGCACCGAGGCGTCCAAGACCCTCAAAGACGCCCGGTGGGCGCTGTGGAAGAACCCGCCGAACCTGACCGACAAGCAGAAGGCGACCCTGGCCACGATCCAGGCCACCAACCGGCCGCTGTACCGGGCGTACCTGCTCAAGGAACAGTTCCGGGAGATCATCGCGGTCAAGGGCGCCGACGGCAGGCTCCTGCTGCAGGCGTGGCTACGCTGGGCGAGCCGGTCGAAGCTGGCCCCGTTCGTCAAGCTGGCCAAGACGATTCGCCGTCACCTGCCCGCGATCCACAACATGCTCGACAGCGGACTGTCCAACGCCCGCATCGAGGCCAACAACGTCCACCTGCGCGTGCTGACCCGCCAGGCCTACGGCTACCACAGCGCCAAAGCGTTGATCACCATGGCCAACCTCCGCCGCGGCGGCCTCTGCCCACCACTACCCGGACGATCATGAACCCGACCCACGAGAACGGCAGTAGACCCGGATATGGCTCCTCGGCGTGGTCCGGTGCTCATCCACCGCGGCGGCCAGACACCACCACGGCGCTCATACGAGCCACGCCACAACGACTCAACAAAGCACTACTAGCCAGATAGCGCCATGGCGAGCCGGGCGATGCCCTCAGGAATTCGGTCAGGCGAGGTGCTGGCGTAGTTGAGCCGAGCGGCCTGGTGACCACGCCTGGGGTCGAAATAAAACAGCGAGCCGGGAATGTAGGCAACACCCGCCTTCAGTGCCCGGTCGAGGGCTGCGGTGAAGTCGACGGAGTTTGGCCCTTCGAGCCATAGGAACATGCCGCCCGAGGGTCTGGTCCAGGTATAGCCGGCACTGCCCGGGAAATGTTGTGCGAGCGCCTGGTCCATGACCCTGTACCGATCGGCGTAGGCGGTGCGGAGGGACCGGAGGTGGTCCGTGAGAAAAGACTTTCCAGGGTCCAGGAATCGAGCTGCGATGGCTTGGGTGAATCCCGAGGCCTGCATGTTGTAGGCCGACTTGACGCGTCGGGCGTGCTCCACGAAGGCGGGCGGAGCCACGAGAGCGCCTACGCGCATGGCGGGGGCGAGGATCTTCGAGACGGAAGAGGCGTAGAGGACGTGGTCGGGCGCGTAGGACTGCAGGGGCGGCAGGGGATCGCCGGTGAACCGGAGCTGCGTGTAGACGCCGTCTTCTATCGCCATGACGCCGGTGTCCTCGATGATCAGCGCCAAGCGCTCCCGGCGCGCGGCGGGCATGACCCGCCCGGACGGATTCTGGAAATCGGGCATGACCGACAGGAGCTTGGGCTGATGCAGTGCGATGGCCTCGACGACGGCTTCGGGGATGATGCCGTCGTCGTCACAGTCCACATGGATCACCCTGGCCCCGCAGCGCTGAAAGGCGCTCATGGCACCGGGGAAGGCCGGGCTCTCGACCAGGACGACATCTCCGGGGTTGAGAGTGAGTTCTGCGGCCAGGCTGATGGCCTCCATGCCCCCGCTCGTTATCAGCAGGCCATCGGGCGTGCACCGGACGCCCTGACCCTGGAGCAGCCGAGCAAAGTGCGCACGCAGCGACGGCAGGCCCTGGGGCATGGTGTAGTTGAGTAGGTCGAGGTGCTGGTCGGCCTGGCGGGCGTCTTGAACCAGGGCTTCGAGCAGGTCGTTGGGGAGCAGGCGGTTGTCGGGCGAGCCGGCGGCCAGCGAGACAAACGAGGAATCGGCCGCTTGTCGCGACATGACTTTGCCAAATATCGGCGCGATGGGGTCAGCGACGGCCCGATCGGCTAGGGACGACAGCGGGGTGGTTGCCGGCATGGGACTACTCCAAGGTCACTTTCTGTCCTTCCACGGTGGCATGGAGGGGGCCGTCAAGATGCTTGTCATCCACGTCGTAGACGTTGAACTCGGCGGTACCGGTAAACAAGTTGTGGCTGACGCTCAGCGTGAGCTCTATTACGCCGCGGGTAATGCTGTGGTCATGGTAGGCGAGGCGGTACTCCTCGAAGCGGGCCTTGACGACGCCTTCTCGCTCCTGCCAGACGCCCAAGCCGGCCGTGTCGCTTGTGATGGCGTTGCCGAGCGGGGGATTGGACTGATGGAGGATGCCGTCGGAGTGGAAGGCAAACATGTGGTACGGAAATGGAGCTCCCTCGGTCCTGACTCGCCAGACGCCGACGATTGGCGATGGGGCCATCTTCACGATCTCCTAGAAGCGATACGGGGTCATGGAGCCGGCAGTGACAAGTCACCCCGCTGATGATCGATGACGTGGTGGACGAGGCAGAGCGCATCCGGGGCCGGGGCTCCCAAAGGGACGGTGGCCTGACCGCGCTGCGCAGCCGTGTCGGGCGGAGTGCAGGGGGTGCCATCAGCGACTGTCACGGACGTTCCGGTCGATGCCCGGTCAGGGGTGATGCGGGTACGCGTGCTGTGTGAACCCTGACTGAGGACTCAAGACCCGCGGCTATCCCGAGGTCAAGGCACCCCCGGAGATGTGTGCGATTGCCCGAAGGGCGTTACGCGGACTGTGATGAGTATCGGTCGAAAGGTTGGAAGGCTCCGTGAGATCCCAGTGGGTCGGCAGCTTCAGCCTGCCCTCCGCAAAACCATCCTGTAGCTTCGCCGCCGCCTCCAGCATGGCTTCTTCCTGCTCAGGCACCAACACCACATCCTCATTGAGCTTCGGGTCAGTCCGAAACTCATACGCCACCAAACAATGCTCCATGCTCAAATTCACGGCAGCGTGGATGACGCCTTCGGGCACGTACAGGAACTCACCCGGTCCATGCAGTACCGGCTCGAAGTTGGGCCCGATCAACGTGGCCGCCCAACCCTCTACGCAAACCACCACGATCTCTGTGCGCGCATGTAAATGCAGCCGTGACACCTTGCCCGGTTGCATGACTACGGTGCATGCCGAAATCCCGTGCGTCCCGCACAGTTGCTGGCTGACCGTCGGGATCAACATCTGCCCCTGAGGGCTGGCTAGACCATCGCCATTCTTGGCCGAGTGGACCGCTATCTTCTTACTGCCGGCGTGATAGTCAATTCCATTGCTCGTATTCGTTGGCGCAAGCATGTCAAAATCTCCCGTCGGTGCAGAGAGGTGCAGCGAGTAGCGGTGGTGGTGCGAGAGAGTCCGCAAAGCCATGAATGGTGCTCGTTGCGTCACGGTGGCCCGAGCAAGGGTTCGAGGGCGCCTGACACGTCGGCGAGCAGCCGCGGCACCGCCGTGGTCGGACGCAGGAGCAGCACGTTTACTGGCGGCCAGCCGGCGGTGACATCCGGTCGCCGAGGGCCAGCGGCGCCGCCGAGCAGAACACGCCTGCGCCGGGCTGGTGGCCCCGCGCCATAGTCGACGATTCCTGGTCGGGCGCCCGGTACAGTCCACTCGGGAAAGGACCTTTTCCACGCTCGACCGGTTGGGCTACGAAGGCTCCATGCGCGAAGGCCTTCCTTGAGCACGATGGGTTGGGGTGGTACCGCGAACAGGTACGGGCCTGTTGATCTACTGCGCACATCGTATGCTCGCTCGATACCTCCGCAACTGGACGTCCGCTATCTTCGGATTCGCTCTTAACCCACTAAAGCGGACAAAACCGGGCCTCTTCGCCTGTATGGCACGCATGCGTTTCTGGCGAAATCCGGTAGGACCTGTGCCGCGATGCTGCGCAGGGGCGGTTTCAGCTGGCCGTCGCAACGTCCGAGCGTTGAGTGCCTTCTTCCGGCCGGAACGGGGATGCCGGGCGCGAACCGGTTTGGCGGCCTGGGCGGGGCGACGCAGTCGCGGGCGTTGCGTACTGCCGGGTCGCGCAGCTCGCGGGCCGGGCGTGGGCAGGATGCCCCGGCGGTAGGAGCTCGTGGTTGCTCTCTGCGACTTGGATTGCCGCGTGCGCAGCAGCATGATGCGCTGACCGCTGGGAGCCACGGCGATGGCATGGGCTCCCTGGTCGTTCGGGCCACCATGCCTTTAGGAGTCCTCTGGTACGTCCACGACGCACTCGGCCGTAAGACCGAACTGCGCGACGACTCGGCCGCCGGCGACCTGCGCGCCGAGTGAAAGTACGGCACCCTCTACGTTGGCTCAACCTGCGGCACCGCGGGCCAGTTGACGAAATGACCCGCCCGGCTCAACGAAAATCTACAATTGGCAGGTCGGCGGATTTTTTTGAGCGCTACCAGCCGAGCACTGTCAACTACGTGATCCCGGCGGCCGAAGGCACGGGCTCGCCGGCACCTGAAGCTACGGCTACTCCGAGTACGACGGCACCCCACCAGCATCCAGTACCCCAGCCGGGCCGTCACCCGGCAGACCTACACCGAATACGGCGAACCCGCCATCACCACCCGCCAGCGGGCCTGTAGGAGGTGAGATCGTCGGTCGCGAACCATCTGGCGATCCCGTGACGATCTCTTCACCAGTTACGAAGTGTCACTGGTGAAGAGATCGTCACGGCTCGGGCTGTCGAGGATCGCGGCGTGTGGTTGGGTGGCCTGATTGGCGCCCACCGCCGGTTCGTACGGGATCTGCTCGGTTGTCTTTGACATCTTCACCCAGACCGCCGCTTGGTGCCGACCGAGCCGGAACGGCACCCCTGGACCCTCCCGAAATGCCGCGCCAGACACATTTGAGCGCAGCGGTCGGCCGACAAAGAACCGAGAGGGTGATCGCGCGCCCGAGCGACACGAACAGCCGTTCACGCTCCGTATAGAGCTATCCTTGGACGCATGAGCGCCCATTTTTGTCGCTGGGTGCTACGCGTGGGGGGCATCCCCTCGGACCCACTCTTCGTGCCAGATCACGAGAGCTCACCACCGTGGTGGCTCCCTCCCGACGAGGACGCCGCGTAGTACTCCTGCATCCGCCGGTGGCTGCGGCCTTCGCTCTCGCGCGCTGACGATCCGCAGACGCCTGCGGCGGTCACCATGACGGCCGCCCGGCAACCGTCCCGCCGACGCTCCGACGAGCAGCTCATCGGCGCGGTCATCCCCGCGTGGCGGCTCGTCACCAGGGCACATTCCCGGCGTCATCGAACAGCCCTCCGGTCGGGCCGTCGTCGGGCAGCGTGGCGAGCCGAATGGCGATCTTGGCGCCTTCTGTTGGCGTACGGGTTCCGTGGAAGCCGTTGAGATCGGTAGCGACGTAGCCGGGGCAGGCGTTGTTGATTTTGATATTGGTGCCACTCAGCTCCTTGGCGTACTGGATGGTGACCGCGTTGAGGAACGTCTTCGACGGTGAGTACGCCCCGCTGATCCCGCCGAGGTCGACACCCGGCGTGGTCTGCAAGTTCAGAGAAGCGACGTGGCTGGACTGGTTGACGATCCGCGGGCGCTCGGAGCGGCGCAGCAGCGGCAGCATCGCGTTGATGACCCGGACGACGCCGATCACGTTGGTCTCCACCACCGCCCGCATACTCTCCGGCGTAACGGCCGAGGGCTCCTGCGGCCATACCCCGGCGACGCCGGCATTGTTGACCAGCACGTCAAGCCGCCCGGCGCGCTCCTCGATCAGTGCAGCGGCGGCCACAACGCTGGCGTCGTCGGTCACATCGAGGAGTACACCGAACGCATCGACGCCGGCCGCACGCAGCTTCGCCACGGCGTCATCCCGGCGCTGCTCGTCCCGGGCCCCGATTCCGACGCTCCAGCCCAGCGCGCCGAGCCCGGCCGCGATCTCGTATCCGATTCCCTTGTTCGCGCCGGTGATCAGCGCAATCGTCTGTTCGCTCATGCCGTTGATCGTGACCGGACACCGGCGGGGCACCAACACCGTCTGAGTCACACAACGATACCCAGCTGATATCGATTCGGCGGTACTCTGAACGGGTGGAGACGCGGGAGTTGCGGTACTTCGTTGCGGTCGCCGAGGAGTTGCATTTCGGCCGGGCCGCCCGGCGCCTGGGTATCGCCCAGCCACCGCTGTCGCGGACGATCGCTCAGCTCGAGCAACGACTCGGAGTCGCGTTGCTGGAACGCACCAGCCGCAAAGTCACCCTCACCGAAGCCGGATCAGTGCTGCTGGCCGAGGGCCGGGCGATCCTCGGCGCGCTGGCCGCAGCCGAGCGGCGCACCCAACGTGCCGCGACGAGTCAGCCCCCGCTCGTCCTGGCCACCAAGGCCGGCGCCTCCGGCGAACTGCTGGCAAAGTTGCTCGACGCGTACGCCGCCGAGCCGGGTGCCATCGCCGTCGACCTGCTGCTCTGCGAATACCAGCCCCAGCGAATGCTGCACAATGGCCAGGCCGACGTGGCACTGCTGCATCAACCCTTCGACTCGACTGCCGAACTCGACACCGAAATTCTGAACACCGAGGGACAGGTCGCCATTCTTCCTGCCTCGCATCCGCTCGCCGGCAGATCCCACGTCCGGACGGCAGATGTCAGTTCACTGCCGGACCTCCCGCTCGCCCGCTGGCCCGGCCCCGGCGGCGTTTATCCCGAAGGCCCCGGAGCGGAAGTACGCAACCAGACACAACTCTTCCAGCTGATCGCGCTTGGCCGCACCACCGTGGTCCTGCCCGAATCCTGCCGCGCGAACCTGCTCGAAGGCCTGGCCGCCGTGCCGGTTCTCGACGCGCCGACCGTGACGACCGTCATCGCCTGGCCGCCACACAGCCGCTCCCGAGCACTCGCCGACCTCGTCCGCGTAGCCACCCGCCTCTGAGCCTCTTCAGGAGGCACGACATGGGGGCGTCGCAGAGTCCGCCGTCCTGGCCGCATTCGGTGTGGCCGGCGTCGGCGATATCCAACCCGGAGGCTGCGGGCGCGGCATCGCTGGCCGGGATGGACATGCAGCATTCACCCCCAAACACCCGCTGTAGCACTCCCCAGCACCCTACTGGGACGGCCAGAGCCGCGAGTGCCATCACCGGGCTCCAGCGCCAGGAGCGGGAGATCGTCATTGCGAAAGTGCACAGGAGGATGGAGGCAGCGGCGGACGGCAGAACCCAGTCGACGGGTGGGGCAGCCGGGCCGCGAGTGAGGGGCACTCTTGAAACCCACATGAACGTCAGGGGGACTGCGAGCAGCAACGCGGCAACCGACCAGGCCCAGGCTGGCGTGGGCGCGGCGGCCACCCACACGACCGCCGGGGCCAGCGCGATGATCGCCAGCGGCAACGCCCACAGTTCGTAGTCGACCAACCAGCTGTCTGCGGCGGCCAGCACGACGACAACAACGACATCGACAGCTAACACGCTCTTGCGCCAGGCCATCATGTCACTCCCTGAACCTCAGCATGTTCCACGGCCACACGCGGATGGATCCCTTCGCGCGCGCGGCGAGGTGGTCCGTCACGCATACGACTGCTCCCTCATATTCTCGGATGGCCTTCGCCTGGCCCGAATGTCACACTGCCGCAGTGGAGGGTTTTCGGTGCGCGAGCTGCGGGAACACGCTGAGCGTCCCAGTCCGGTTGGTGGAGTTGCCGGCGGGGCCGCACTGGTCGCTCCTGGATTGCCATCATGTCAACCCGCCGCTCCTCGACCCCGGCACCTATGCGATCGACGAGGCCGCGTATGGCCGTGATCAGGTCGTCGGCACGTTCGTCCTCTCGCCTGGCGACGTACGCGGGACACGCTTCGTCCATGACCTTGTTCGCACGGGCTGCTGGTTTGCGACCCGGTGGGGCGGCCGAGGTGTGAAAGAGCATCTGTTTCGAGACGATCCGCCAGCCTGACCAGCTGGCCGATGTCGGACCTCGACGGTCGGCGTAAGGGATTGAACTGCGCACCTCTTCGAGAGGTCAGCATCGGCCACCGTTGAGCAACCATCCACTCGATCGACGGCTCATGTCCCGTCACGGCGCACTGATCTGCCGCGATCAGGGGTGTGTCGCTACGTGTCATCGATACGTCGTCATTACCGTGGTCGGAAGACCGGGCCGCGGGGCGTGAAGGGTAGCCGAAAACCATCGAAGAGATGCTGCATCGATTCGCCCCTGCACCTCACCTTCAGGCTGCTGACCAAGGACGCATCGTCGGCGAGCACCACCTGGCGGCCGGGACACTCGTAGCGCCGTGCATCGCCACGGCTAACCGCGACCCACGGGCCTTTCCCGACCCCGGTCGCTTCGACATCCACCGGGCCGAGAACAACAAGCACCTCGCGTTCCTGCACGGCATCCACTTCTGCGTCGGCGCTGCGCTGGCCCGCCTGGAGGGACAGGTCGTGTTCGAGGAGCTGCTACGGCACTACCCCGATTTCGGCGCAGGTTCCGAACCAGCCGTGCGTCGCACGAGCGACGCGGTCGCCCGGGGCTGGGAGAAGCGGCCGGTCCGGTTGTGAGCGGCACCGGCATCGAGGTCACCGTCCACCCCGAGCGGTGCATGGCGATGGGCCACTGCCGGGCTGCGGCGCCCGTCGTCTTCGGCGCCGATGACAGCGGCTGGGTACGGCTGCTGGAGCCACGCCCCGCGGCAGACCGTCCCGACGACGTCCTACACGCCGCCGAGTCCTGCCCGGTCACAGCGATCGACGTTGACGAGTCCCCTGCAGGCGCAACTCCAGGCGGGATTCCAACGTTCGGAGGTCTATGACGGGCGGGCCGGCGCCTTCGACCAGGGCGAGCCGCCCGCCGGGTTCCGGCCGCAGGTCAGCTGCCAGGCCAGGGTGAAGGTTGTGCTCCGGTCCCGCAGCCAACGTCGCCCGCGAGCCGGTCGCCGAAGGCGACCAGTTCGCGGGCGACGGCCTGGTATCAGGCTCGGTCAACCTCGGCGCCCGACGAGGCGGGGTGCGTGCACCGCCCAGGCGATACGCGCCGCGGTCATCGTGGCTGCTGCGGTCCGCGGCGGGCGTACTTGGCGCGGAACTTCTCCACCCGGCCCTCGGTGTCGAGCAGGCGTTGCCTGCCGGTCCAGAAGGGGTGGCTGGCGGAGGAGATCTGTACGTCGATGACGGGGTACGTGTTGCCGTCGGTCCACTCGATCGTCTGGTCGCTGGTGGCGGTGGAGCGGGTGAGGAAGGCGAAGTCGGCGGCGCGGTCGCGGTAGACGACGGGCTGGTAGCTGGGGTGGATGTCGGGCTTCATACCTGTTTTCCTTCGGTGTCGGTGTCGGTGTCGGTGTCGGTGTCGGTGTCGGTGTTGTTCGGGTCGGGGTCGGCGAGTGGGAAGCAGTCGGTGAAGGGGTCGTCGTAGCCGCGCCAGGTGTCCTCACCGCCCGCGAGTTCGGCGTCGGTGAGCAGGCAGCCGACGAGGGTGCGGTGCAGGCCGGCAGGGTCGAGGTCGAGGCCGATGAAGACGAGGTGCTGATGCCGGTCGCCGTAGTAGGGGTCCCAGTCGAGGGCGGCGGCGAGCCGGCGGTGGTCGGACGCCTCGTTCCAGTGCGGGTCGGGGAGGGCGGCCAGCCAGCGGCCGAGGGAGCCGAGGCTGAGGCCGCCGCCGGCGAAGTCCCAGGCGATGACGGTGTCCGGTTGGCTGGCCAGCCACAGGTGCCCTCGTGAGCGGATCACCTCGGCGTTGACCTCCTCAAGGACGTCGTGCAGTCGTCGGGGGTGGAAGGGGCGGCGGGCGCGGAAGACCACGGACACCACTCCGCAGTCGGGGTGCGGCTCGTGCGCGCCGAGGTTGTAGCCCTCCAATCCGCGAGTCAGGACGCCAGGGGTCTCGGGGCGGTGCCGGCGGGTGCCGCGTAGCTGCCGGGCGAGCGCGCCGGCGTCGACGACGTCGCCGTCGACGCGGACCTGAGTCGCCCACGGCGCCATGCGCTCCAGCAGCACCGACAGCCGGCTGGTGTCGTACGCGCCCTCGCGGGACTGCCCCCAGAGAACGAGGGTGTCGGCGTACTCGATCTGGCGGACGATGACGTCGGCGAGCCCGCGGTCGTCGTTGTCGGCGGCGTGGATACCGAGGGTCTTGAGGTCGTCGGTGCTGGCCAGCCCGTCGAGCAGGTGCTCGGCGTCGACGACGGTGACGTACGAGTCGACGTGCAGCAGGTCGGTGATCGGCGCGCCGTCGACCAGGCAGTGCGCGCAGACGGCGGCGACGGCTTCCGGCTCGACCACCTCCGGCAGCATCAGCATCAGGTCCCGGCGTGGGTGGGCGCGCGCCAGTCGGGCGAGGGTCGGCAGTACGTCCTCGCGCAGGGTGCAGGAGACACAGCCGTGCGCGAGCGTGATGCGCTCGTCCTCGAGTACTCCCTCGCTGTCGCGCACGATGCGGTGGACGGTGCCGGTGCCGAGGCCGGCGAGGTCGTGGCGGATCAGCAGCAGCGACGGGTCCGCCGCGAGCAGGCTGCGGGCTACGGCGTACGTGGCGGACGGCCAGAAGCCACTGAGCACGGTCAACGACGGTCGGGCGTCGGACGCCGGAACTCCGGCGTTGGCCGGTGCGAGTGGGGACGTCGACATCACAGTCCTCTCGACTTAGCTGAAAACGGTTGTCATTATAGACATGTGGTCGACGGCGAGTGGCAGGCGAGGCCTTCTCGCAGGAAGCGCCGGGGTGGGCCGGCGGCGCCGGTGGCTGTGGGCGACCTGCGCGTGGCGCCGGGTGTCGCCTCGACTCGTCGCTGTCGACCGAGGCCGTTCGGGGACCCGCTGGAGGTCGCACGAGCGGGCGCGACCACAATGAAAACGATTATCGCTACAGTGAACCGTTCCTGAAGGAGTACCTGTGTCCCGTCGCTGTGATGTCACCGGCGCGAAGCCGAGCTTCGGCAACGCCGTGTCCCACTCCCACCGGCGTACCCGCCGCCGGTGGAACCCCAACCTGCAGAACCACCGCTACTGGCTGCCCTCCGAGCGACGCTGGGTCCGCCTGGCGCTGACCGCCAAGGCGCTGAAGACCGTGGACCGCAAGGGCATCGAAAAGGTCGTCGCGGAGCTGCGCGCCCGGGGGGTGATGGTCTGATGGCCCGGCAGACCGACGTCCGCCCGATCGTCCGGCTGCGCAGCACCGCCGGCACCGGCTACACGTACGTCACCCGCAAGAACCGCCGCAACGACCCCGACCGGCTGGTGCTGCGCAAGTACGACCCGGTCGTCCGCCGGCACGTCGAGTTCCGGGAGGCGCGCTGACATGGCCCGCAAGAGCCTCGGCAACCGGCAGGCCCGCCGAGCCGACCTGGTTGTTCGCCACGCGCGGCGCCGCGCCGAGCTGAAGCGGACCATCGCCCACCCGGACACCGACCCGGCGGTGCGGGACGACGCCGTCCGCCAACTGGCGCGGCTGCCCCGCGACTCCAGCTCGGTGCGGCTACGCAACCGCGACGTCATCGACGGCCGACCGCGAGGTGTGCTGACCCGCTTCGGGCTGTCGCGGGTGCGGTTCCGGGAGATGGCCCTGCGGGGCGAGCTGCCGGGGGTCCGCAAGGCGTCCTGGTGATGACGCCACCCGCCGCGCTCACGTCCGAATCGACGCCGTCGGCGCAACCTGGTGCGAGTGCAAGGCGAGGAATGGCCAGGCCGTAGGCCGCGAGACACGGACGGATTTCATCGACCGGGAGGAGGGCCGCCGGCGTGGTGTTCGCGCCGGCGGCAGTCTCGACCGCGGGAAGGCTGGTGCTGTCGCCGATCCTTGTGAACGCCCGCGCCGGCATCGGCGCGGGCGCTCGTCCTCGTGGCTGGCGGCGCACCGAAGGCTCAGTTAGGGTTCCGGCTCAGACTCCGCTCCCGCCCTGCCCGGCCGTAGTCGGCTGGCGGCGCACCGATTATCGATGCTCTCCGGGGCCGGCAGGCCTGCGGCCAGCGGCCACCAGGGCAACGAGGGCGACCAGGGAGCCGGCGATCATGTATACCGCGACCGGCCAGGAACCGTTCGCCCAGGCGTACAGCCCGGCCGCCACGAATGGTGCGGGAGCGCTGGTCAACACCCCGTTCAGCTGGTACGACAGGGCAATTCCGGAGTAGCGGACCGGAGCGTCGAACAACTCGGCGAGAAAGCTCGTCAGGACGCCGAAGGTCACTGCCGAGCCGACCGCCACCACCAACACCAGCGCCAGGCCCACCAGCACGGGATCGCCTGTTTCGAACAGCCAGAAGAACGGGAACGCGATGAGTGCCATGTACACCGCGCCGGCCTTGAGCACCCGGATCCGGCCCAGCCGGTCGGACAAGGCGCCGAGCAGCGGGATCAGCGGTACCCCCACCAGCGCCGCGACCACCGTACCGGCCAGGATCATCTGCGGCGACATGCCGAGTTGCTTCGGTCCGTAGGACAGGGTGAACACGGTGGCGATGTAGAACGGGATGGTCCCCGCCGTCAGCGCGCCCATCCCGATCAACAGGGCCCGCTTGTGGTGCCGCAGGACGACGGCGATCGGGACGCCGGCCCGCTGCCCCGACTCGCGGATCTCGCGGAACTCCGGCGTCTCCAGCACCCGCAGCCGGACATAGAGTCCGACCAGCAGCAACACTGCGCTGGCCAGGAACGGGATGCGCCAGCCCCAGCTCAGAAGCGAGTTCCCGGTCAGGTGAACCACCAACAGATAGGCCGCACTGGCCAGCGCTAGGCCTGCGTTCACCCCCTGTGTCGGCCACGAGCCGTAGTAGCCGCGACGCTTGGCGGGCGCGGGTTCGACAGCTATGAGGATGGCGCCACCCAACTCGCCGCCGGCCGACAGCCCTTGCACCAGCCGAGCGATCACCAGCAGGACCGGCGCCCAGATCCCGATCGCACTGTAGGTGGGCAACAGGCCGATGACACTCGTGCCGACGCCCATTATCAGCAGCGTGAGGATGAGCGTCGCCTTTCGCCCGATCCGGTCCCCGATATGCCCGAACAGCACGCCGCCTAGCGGTCGGGCGACAAAGGCCACGGCGAAGGCTGCGAGGGAAGCGAGGGTGCCCGCCGTCGGATTAAGGCGGGGAAAGAACAGACGGTCGAACACGGTCGCCGTGACCAGCCCGAACAGGAAGAAGTCATACCATTCGATAGTGGTCCCGACGAAACTTGCCGCCGTCGCTCGCCGTAGTTGGGCGGCGGTCGACGCGGACCCGCTCCGCGCGTCGGTCGGCTCAGCGGACATGCCCGGATTGTCGCATAGTTGGTAGCTTGCCATATCGCTTTTGTGGAAGGAGTCCGACGCGGCGCGCAACCTGGCGGCCACGCCCAGGACCCCGGCGTTGTTCCGGTTTGAGGTAGCTTCTTCCGATCGAGCGGGTGCAGCAAGCGGCGGCGGAGACGTTCGCCCGTCGCGGCTTCCATGGAGTCTCCATCGACGACATCGGCGCGGCGGTGGGCGCTCGGTTTCACGTGCGTACTCGTCGCGGCCGCGAGGTGCGGTGCCCTGCCGCCACTCCTGTCCGTTGCGCCGCCCGAGCCGTCTGCTGGAGCGTGAGTGTGAACATATGCGCAATGCATAATGGGTTCGGATGTCACGTGACCGCCAGCGTCACGGGAGGGCATGGGAGTTGGGCGTCGAGGCAGGCGCTGGGACGAGCGGAGACGGCGGACGGTGACCGAGACAATGCCCGGTGCGACCCGTAACACCCGGCAGCGCGCCGAGCTACTGGCGCTGCTGCGCGAGGTGGAGGGATTCCACAGCGCGCAGCAGCTGCACCAGATGCTCGTCGACCGCAAGGCACGGGTCGGCCTGACCACCGTCTACCGGACGCTGCAGATGCTGGTGGACACCGGTGAGATCGACTCGACGCGGCTGCCGGGTGGGGAGTACCTGTACCGGCGGTGTAGCCAGAGCCGGCACCATCATCACCTGGTGTGCCGGAAGTGCGGACGGGCGATCGAGGTCGCTGGTCCTGCCGTGGAGCGGTGGGCCGACCAGGTCGCCCGCCAACATGGTTTCACCGACGTCGGTCATACCCTGGAGATCTTCGGCACCTGCGGCAAGTGCGCCGCCTGACTGACGAACCCCGGGTCAGCCGCCCACCACCGCGGGCTCACTGACCGCCTGTGGCCCC
Source organism: Micromonospora olivasterospora (assembly GCF_007830265.1). Classification (NCBI taxonomy): domain Bacteria; kingdom Bacillati; phylum Actinomycetota; class Actinomycetes; order Micromonosporales; family Micromonosporaceae; genus Micromonospora; species Micromonospora olivasterospora. The sequence continues at coordinate 6,427,522 of NZ_VLKE01000001.1, read as the reverse complement.
ATCCGGAACTCCGGGTCGATCTGGTCGGTGAGATCCGTCCCGGCGCGCTCGTTGGCCCACGCGGCGGCGTTGCGCCGGTGAAACTCATGCGCCCACCGGGTGAAAGCCGCCCAGTCCTGCGGTGTGTCGTCCACTGCCTCAACGAGCTGGGCGAGGGCTGCCTGGTTGGCGGACTCGAGTTCGGCCAGCGGGCCGACCGTGCCCCGCTCTGCTCGGCGCACGTAGCCAGACCTGCTGAACCAGGTCAACAGATCGCCGCCGACGTGCTCGCGGAGGAACTCCACGTCACTGGCGTCCTCGACCTTGTTCCCGACCACCGACAGGGCCACGCCGTAGTCCCGGGCGTAGCCGGCGTACTGCCGGTAGACCCCGACGCTGCGCACGGTCGGCTCGCACACCAGCACCGTGCGGTCGAAGCGGGTGAACAGCCCGGAGGCGAACGAGTCCGCGCCCGCGGTCATGTCCACCACCACGTATTCGCCGGGCCCGTCGAGCATGTGGTTGAGCAGCAGCTCCACCGCTCCCACCTTCGAGTGGTAGCAGGCCACGCCGAGATCCTCGGCGGCGAACTCGCCGGTGACGGCCAGCCGCACCCCACCGACCTCCCGTACGCAGGCGGCGTAGATCGGGTTGTCCTCGACCACCCGCAGCAGCCGTGAACCGCGCCCCGGCGGAGTCGTCTTGATCATCCGATCCGCGCTGACGATGCGGGGATTGGCGCCGCGGAGGTAGTCCTTGATGGCTGGCATGTGCTCAGCGAGCGGCCTCATCCGCGGCGCGTCCGCATCGCAGCCGAACGCGACGGTGAGATGCTGGTTGATGTCGGCGTCGATGGCCAGCGCCGGCCGGCCCTGGCCGGCGAGATGCCGGACGAACAGCGCGGCGAGAGTCGTCTTGCCGCTGCCGCCCTTGCCCACGAACGCGACCTTCACCGCTGACACCCTCCCGTTCTACTGAAAACCGTTTCCATGATCGGGAGCGTATGCGATGGCTCGGGCCTACCGGGCAGTATCCGGGGCGACTCGCCGTAACGATTCGCCCTCGGGCGTTCACGACCTTCTCAGCACCCGCTAACGCTGGCGCAACACCTCACCGCCGAGGCGCCGAATGGTGCGCAGGGTCGTCGCGCGGTCCCCGGCCACCTCGACCAGAAACAGCAGATGCCGCACGCCGGGAAGTGCCGCGGCCGCGTCCACGGCCGCCCGGCACCGCTGCGGCGACCCGACCGGGTGCATGGCGATCAGGCGCCGGACGTACTCGTCGATGTCGGGCGGGCCGGCCGTGGCGCCGTCGAGACGGACGTACTCCCTGGTGCCGGCCAGCAACGCCGGGAGTCGCTCTCGAACCGTCCGGGCTGCATCCGCGTCGGTGTCCTCGACGTGCGCCAGATGGGCGCTGGCGTGCGGCACCTGCGTGCCGTCGTGACCGTGCGCGGCGGCGACCTGCGCGTACCGGTCGAGCAACGACCGCTTCTCCGTCAGGTCGGCGTGCAGCCCGAGCAGCAGCGGGAGGCCGTAGCGGGCGGCGAGGTCCACGGTGGCGGGCGAGGTCGCCGCAACCCACGTTGGCACCCGCCGACGGGGCCGGGGCACCACCGGCACCGGCCGGAAGGGAAACCTCCCGTTGCCGGCGACCTGCGCCGCGCCCGACAGCCATCGCAGCACGATCTCCACCGCGTCGGCGAAGCCGTGCGTGTAGCGATCCAGGCCGGTGCCGAAAACCTCGAGGTCTACCCATGGTCCGCCCCGGGCGATCCCCAACCGGAACCGGCCCCCGGACAACTCGTCGAGCAGCACCGCCTCCTCTGCCAGGCTCACCGGATGCCGGACGGACAGCACACAGGCGGCGGTGCCGACGGTGATGCGGCGGGTCGCGCCGAGCAGGTGCGCGGCGAAGGCGACGGCGGACGGGCACACGCCGTAGGAGATGAAGTGGTGCTCGGCGACCCACACGCCGGTGTAACCGGTGGCCTCCGCGGCCAGGCCGTAGCGGTGTGCGTCCGCCAGTGCCTGCGCGTGCGTGCCGTCGGCGCGGTGCCCGGCGAGCAGGAACAGGTGGCATTGGGCCTGCTCGCCGGGCCGCGAGGCGCCGGGCGCGTCAGCAGTCACGCAGCTCCGGCGACTGGTTGAGCAACTGGCCCCGAGCCGAAACGAACCTGCGGTACGTGTCGGAGTCCACGGCGCCGAGCCGGAACGCCGCCACCCGGTGGCAGTTCTGGAACGCCAGCCTCACCCCGAAGTGGCGCTCCAGGCCCGCCCGGATGGCGTCGCTGGCCAGCGCGCGCAGCAGCTGCCCGCGCTCCACCTCGGTGGGCGGTGGCACGACGTTGTCGGCGAATTCGGCGTCAGACGATTCCAGGTCGGCGACCACACGACTGACGGTGTCCCAGGCGTACGGGAGGGAGTCCCGGACGCAGGCGACGAAGGCGTCGTCATCCACGGGGCCCGTCTCGGCGGCTTCGAGCAGGGCAGGCGGCACGGTGAGAGACATGGTCCTCCTCAGGGTCTTAACGACCATGGTTTCCGTTAGCGTTACGTGCTGAGCACATCACGTCACCGGGCCCACGTCAACAGTCGACACCTATTCCGGCCCAGGTGGCCACTGCTGGTCGTCCATGCTCGGACGTACGGGACCAGGACACCCGCCCCGATTTATGGGTACTCCCATCGATCGTGGTCCGAGGTGGCTTCGGACCAGTCATGACGCTTGATCCCCCGTGGGCACAACGTGGGGCGGGCCGCCGGGAGCGAGGGAGTTACTGTCAGTACGTGCTTCGCCGGGCTCGCGAGGTGGCTCATGAACGTGTCTTCGGCGGCGCCGTGCCAGTGCTGTTCACCCGGTGGGCAGAGCACCGTCTCGCCGGCGTGGACGCGCAGCACCGACCCGTCGCGGGTGCCGACGAGGCCGACGCCTTCGGTGGCGTGCAGGGTCTGGCCGACGGCGTGGGAGTGCCAGTTGGTGCGGGCGCCGGGGGTGAACCGGACCAGCGCGACGGTCATTCGCGACGGCCCGGTGCCGTTGTAGATCGGCGCGCAGGTATAGGTCGTCGGGCGACCACTCGGCCATGATCACGCTCCCTCTCCGCTGCACCTGCCCGCTGTGGGCTCCCTCCATGAAAGCGGATACTCCGGGCGCGAGGGAGTTACCGAGGAAGGATGTACCACCAGGGCATCCTTGAGCGATCACAGCCGCAAGGGCGTGGGGATGCCCCTATGCTTGCTGAGGTGTGGCAGGGACACCACGGTGGCCACCCGCACGGCCGCGCAGATGGCGGTCAGCTTCACCGCGATGGCTGGTACAGGTGGCGGATCCCGATCGGGGGAGCCTGGGCGACCCAGCTGAGGATCGCCCTGGCGCCGATGCGTCCCAACGACACGGCAGCGCTGGTGTCCTCGATGCTGGACGGCAAGCCGATACCGCAGATCATCGCTTGGAGTGTCGGCGGCGTCGGAGGCGCATCCCGGGCGGTGGTCATGAATCGAGCGAGGCAACTGAGTTGGAGCATCAGCTGCACGAACATGATCTGCGGCTACAAAACTCGTGCGGTAGTGGTCAGGCGGGCGCCGAGAGGCGGATCACCTCGACCTGGCCGTCGAGGAGAAGCGGACCGGCGGCGTGCGGAACCAGCAGCGTGTCCCCCCGCCGGAGCGACAGGTAGTCCTTCTCACCGATCAGCCTGCCCTCTCCGGCCACCACGACCAATACGCTGCAGCCACGTTCCAGGCGGTCGCCGCCGTACAGGCGGCGGGCGGCGAAGAACTCGTCCGCGGCCTCGGGCAGCAGTCGCGCCGGAGTGCCGCGGAGTTCGTCGAGGCGCGATGGCGTCCAGGCGCCGCGGTCGACGCACTGCAGGGCCAGGTCGTAGCCGAGGCCCAGGTGGCCGTCGGCGAGGCCGAAGCCTTCGTACTCCAGCAGCACCGAGAAGTCGGTCGGCTCCTGGACCTCCACGAGCAGGATGCCGTCGCCGATCGCGTGCGGCAGGCCGGCGGGGCAGAGGATCGCGTCGCCCGCCGCGACCGGAATCTTGTTGGTGGCGGCGAGCATCGCCTCGGTCTGCTGCCCGTCCACCCAGCCGGCCAACTCGGCGGCCTCCACGTCACGGGCGAAGCCCAGATGGACGTACGCGTCCGGCCGCGCGGAGACGATCACCCAGGCCTCGGTCTTCCCGTACGGCGAGGCGAGGTGCGCGGTGGCGAAGCGGCGGTCCGGGTGCACGTGCAACGGCAGCCGCTGACCGGCGTCGAGCAGCTTCACCAGCACACCGGTGTCGGCGCGTTCCGGGCCGAGCCACCAGCCCGGGTCCGCGGCGATCGCCTCGGCCAGCACCCGGCCGTCGGCCAGGGTGGACAGGCCGGACGGGGCGAGCCCGAACCGGCTGGTCACCGAGCCCACCCAGTCCTCGGGGCGGTCGGGCAGCGCCGGCACGTTGCGGAACTCGGCGATGCGGCCGGCGCCGCGATAGAACGTCTCGGGTTGGTTGGCGGGCAACACTTCGACGGTCATCGGTGTCCCTTCAATGCGAGCTCGGCGAGGAAGCCGCCGACGAACGTGTCGCCGAGCCCGACGGTGGTGGGGTCCTGGACGTCGAGCGCGAAGCCGGGGACACAATCGACAGCCTCCCCCATGCGCGAGCGCAGCGCCGCGGCGAAGGCAACGGACTCGGGCCGCCGCGGCAGCAGGCGCAGGTGCTCGACGTCCTCGTCGGTGAAGTCGTCGCCGTGGCAGTAGCGGGTGGCCGCCATGACGGTGCCGGTGTCGAGGGCATCGGCGTATTCGCCTGCGCCGAGCGCCACGGCCCAGTACTTCGTGTGCAGCACCAACGTCGGCACCGGGATGAGCGCGTGCACCGCCGTGAGCGCCTCGGCGACATCCTCGGCCGAGAGCAGGTCGACCGGGCGCCCGAGGTGCGACTGCAGCTCGTCCTCGTTCAGCCCGTACACGCTGATCTCGTCGAGCAGCGCGTCTCGGACCCGGCGACTGAAGGCGGGCTCGTGGTACGCCGCGTCCTCGAAGTAGGTCACGGCCCCGTACGGCAACTGCCGCATGTGCTCCTTCAGGGAGGCGAGCCTCTCGTCGAGCTCCGCCTCGTCGCGCATGGCGTTGAATCCGGAGATCAGAAAGACGTCCGCCTTGCCCAACCGGTCGCTGAGATCGTCGGCGAGCAGCATGGCGCCGTTCGCCGGGTCGTTGACGTAGATCAGGCGGTTCGGGAACGGCGCGGTGATGTCGATGTCGCCGGCCCGGACCCGCAGGCCCTTGTCGTACTGAACGATCAGGTGTGGATAGAAGGTGTCCCCCACACCGCTGTTGATGTACTCGCTGTCCGTCGGCAGCAGCCGGCGGAAGGTGTCGTTGACGCTGACCAGGTGCAGCGTCGACGGCACGCCGAGCCGGCTCATCAGGATCCCGGCCCGCACCGAGGTACCGCCCAGGGTCTCTTTGCAGGGGAACCGGTTCGCGAAGGTCGACAGCGCCGGGGCGGAGGCGACGAAGTGCTCGCCGCCCCCGCCCCGGGCCACGTACCCCAGGATCGACACCACGAGGTCCCGCTCACTGGTCACGGTGGCCGGCGACGTCAGTTCCGCGGCGACGATGCCGTACTCGGCGACAAGCTGTTCCAGGACGCTGGCGGTCAGCTTCAACTCGTGGTCGACGCAACCGCCGAGGCCCAGGAGTACCCGGGACGCGTCGGCCATGTCAGTAGAGCGAGCCCTTGCCGGCGGCGCCGAACAGCTCGATCTTCTGGGCGGCGACCACCTTCATGGCCTCGATGCAGGCGGGCTGGATGGCGTTCGGCTCGCGCACCTTCGGGTCGTTGCCCAGCACCTCGCGCATCTTGTCGTGGTAGGCGACCTTGATGTCGGTGGAAATGTTGATCTTGTTGATACCGATTCGCGCCGCCTCGCGGATCTCGTCGTCCGGGTTGCCGGAGCCGCCGTGCAGCACCAGCGGGATCTGCACCCGGCTCTTGATCTCCTTGAGCAGGTCGAGCTTCAGCTCCGGCTTGAGGTGGGCCGGGTAGAGGCCGTGGAACGTGCCGATCGCGACGGCGAGACTGTCCACGCCGGTCTGCTCGACGAACGTGACCGCGTCGTCGGGGTCGGTGTAGATGATTTCGGCGGCGCCCGCCTCGGCGTAGCTGTCGTTCCCGCCGATCGTGCCGAGCTCGCCCTCCACCGACACGCCGAGAACGTGCGCGGAGTCGGTGACCTTCTTGGTGATCGCCACGTTCTCCTCGAACGGCTTCAGCGAGCCGTCGATCATCACGGACGTGAAGCCGTACTGGATCGCCTGCAGGATCTGCTCGTAGGTGGCGCCGTGGTCCCAGTGGATCGCGATCGGGACGCTCGAGTTGTGCGACCGCTCGGCGATGGCGGTGATCATCTCGCGGCCGATGTGCCGGACCTCGTCCGGGTGGATCCCGACGATCAGGGGGGCGTTCGTCTCCTCGCTGATCTCCACGATCCCCTTGAACATCGCCCAGTCGCTGATGTTGAAGGCGGGCACGGCGAAGCTGTGTTCGTTGGCGACATCCAGGATCGCCTTGCCGGTCGTCAGCATTTGTGCGTTTCTCCTTTTGCGTTGCTTGGGTGTGTCAGGCCTTGACGGCGCCGGCGGTGAGCCCGCCGATGAACCGTCGCTGGAACAGGAGGAAGAGGACGAGGACCGGAGCGGACCCGAGGATGCTCATCGCCATCATCTGGTTCCACTCGTACGAGTGCTGGCCCATGAGCAGTTGGATGCCGATCGGCACGGTGCGCATGTCGTCGGTACGGGTCAGCGTGAGCGCGAACAGGTACTCGTTCCACGAGATCATGAACGTGTAGACCCCGACCGCGATCAGACCGGGCACCGAGATCGGCACCAGGATCCGCCACAGCGTGGTCCAGCTGGTGCCGCCGTCGACCTTGACGGACTCGTCCAGCTCTCGGGGCAGCGTGTTCAGGTACGCGGTGATCATGATGATCGCGTACGGGAGGGTGAACACCATGTGCGTGAGGATCAGGCCGGGATAGGTGTTGTACAGGCCGAGCGCGACGACGAGCCCGAAGTACGGGATGACGAGCGTGATCGGTGGCACCGCCTGGACGCTGACGATCACCGCGTTGATGGTCTTCTGGAACGGGAACGTGAAGCGGCTGAACGCGAACCCGGCCAGGACGGCCACCAGCAGCGTCAGGATGGTCACCACGAAGGCGACGACATAGCTGTTGAGGAAGAACCGCAGCTGGGCGCCGTTGCCCAGGATCTCCCGGTAGGCGTCGAACGAGAAGCCCCTGGTAATCAGTTCGGGCGGGTTCTGGAAGACCTCCCCGTTGCCCTTGAACGAGGTGGACAGCATCCACAGCACCGGCAGGCCAGCGAACAGCCCGCCGATGACGAGGCCGGTGATGACGCCGGCCTTGGCGAGGGTGTGCCGGGTCTTGACGGTGGTGGCCATGCCTCACCGCTCCCTTTGCTGGCGTACGTAGAAGAAGGCCAGGACCATCGTCAGCAGCAGGACGATCACGGCGGCGGCCGACGCGGTCGCGAACTCGTACTCGCTGAAGGCCTGCTTGTAGGTGTAGGTGCTGAGCATCTCGGTGGTGTTCAGCGGCCCGCCGCCGGTCGTCATCCAGATCAGTGCGAACTGCTGGGACGTCCAGATCAGGTCGAGCACCGCCATGCTGATGATCACCGGCCGCAGCTGGGGCAGCGTCACGTGCAGGAACCGCTGGAACCAGTTCGTCCCGTCCACGGCGGCCGCCTCGTACAGATCGTTGGGAATGCCCTGCAACGCGGCGAGCAGGCTGATCATGAAGAACGGGTAGCCGGACCAGACGTTGACGAAGGTGACCGCCCAGAGCGCCTTGCCCGGGTCGCCGAGCCAGTTCACGCTCTCCTCGATGAGACCCAGCGTGTGCAGCACGTAGTTGACCACGCCGGACGGGTCGAGCAGCAGGCGCCAGATGACAGCGATCACCGCGATTGTGAACAGCCAGGGCAGGATGTAGACGATCCGGAAGATGGCCTTGGTGACCCCGCTCAGCAACTGGGTGTTGAGCATCAGCGCGAAGGCCAGGCCGAGGACCAGGTGGGCCACGGCGCTGACCGAGATGAAGATCGCAGTGTTCTTCAGCGCGGCCAGGAAGTCCGGGTCGCTGAGCACCTTGGTGTAGTTGGCGAACCCGGCGAACACCGAGTTCTCCTGGACGATCACGTTGTCCCGGAACGAGTAGCTGATCACCATGATGATGGGGACCACCATCAGGACCGCGATCAGGAGCACCGTGGGGGACAGGTAACCGTACGGGATCAGGCGCCTGGCCAGAACGGAGCGGGGCCGGCCGGGTGTGACCTGTTCCTCGGTGGGCGCCGCGGCTTTCGGCGCCGTCATGGATGTCATCGCTGTCTCCTTGGTCGGGCGCCGCGCCGGCGGACCGGCACGGCGCCCGGGCGGGCTACTCGATCACCGAGGACCAGGACTCCTGCGACTTGGCGAGGGCCTCGTCGACACTCGTCTTGCCGGTCAGCACGAGCTGGAGCTGCTCGTCGAAGCTGCGCATCAGGTCCTCGGACTTGGGCAGGCCGACGAACTCGTTGGCCGGGTAGCCCTGCTGGTAGATGTCGAAGGCGGTCTTGAACAGCGGGTCGCTGTTGCTGAAGTCGGGCTGGGCGTTCTTGTTGCCCGGGAAGCCGTTCGCGATGGTGCTCAGCTTCGCGTTGGTCTCCTGACCGAGCAGGTAGGACACGAACTTGAACGCCTCGGCCTTGTGCTTCGTGGAGTTGGAGACGCCGATGCCCCACGACGCGTACGGGATGCCGCGCTTGCCGGTGTAGCCGTCCTCGGCTGGCAGGGCCGCCACCTCGAACTTCAGGTCCGGCTTGTTCTTCTTGATCAGGTTGATGTGCGCGAGCGAGTCGATCATCATGCCGACCTGGCCGTTGGTGAACTTCTCGACCTTGTCCTGTTCTTTCATGGTCAGCGAGCCGGGGGCGATGACGCCCGCGTCGTTCAGGCTCTTCACGTACTCGACCGTGCTCTTGACCTGCGCGCTGGTCAGGTTGGGCTTGCCGTCGGCCAGCATGCTGCCGCCGGACGCCCACAGCCAGGACATGACGTCGTTCTGGACGCCGTTGGGGACGGCGGTGTCGAGCGGGAGGGCCCAGCCCTTGGCGTCGCCGCCGGTCGCGCTGATCTTCTTGGCCGCGTCGAGGAACTGGGTGCGCGTGGTGGGCACCTCGGCGACGCCGGCCTTGGTGAGCAGGTCCTTGTTGACGAAGAGCGGGTAGACGAAGTTGACCACCGGGATCATGTAGGTCTTGCCCTTGACCTGCACCTGGCTGGCGAGCTGGCTGGCGTCGAAGTTCGCGTCGGCCATCAGCGTGGACAGGTCGGCGATCGCGCCCTGCTTGGCGAAGTCGTTGACCCAGGCGCCGTCGAGGCCCACCACGTCGGGCAGGGTCTTCGAGGCGGCGCCGGTGATCAGCTGCTGCTTGGTCGAAGCGTATGGCGCGCTCAACAGCTTGATCTTGATGTTCGGGTTCTGCGCCGTGAAGTCATTAATGATCTTGTCGAACTCACCGGCCGGGAGCTCGGCTCCCCACCACTGGGCGAACTCCAGCGTCACGCTGCCGTCCGAGGCGGTGTCGACGGCGTCGCCCGAGCCGCACGCCGCCACGAACGCGACCATCGCGGCCGCTGTCACCGCCCCTATCACTCGCTTCAGCCGGGTTGCACGAACCGCCATGACGAGCTCCTTCTATATCGAGATCTTTCTGTCCTCTGCCATGTTGGCGTCACGTTAGCAGCGTGTTACGGGCGTAGACAAGAGAAGAACAGCAGAAAACTGCGGAGTGCGGCATGCTGTCGTGCCATGAAGCAGGCTCCGACGCCCCGTCGCCGCCGCCCGAGGTGTAGTTGGCCCCGCCGCTACCGGCACCGGATGAGCCACGCCGGTCCTTGCGACTCTTCGCTGCTCCGTGCGGCGATGCTCTCGGTGGGCGCGAATTTGTGGCATACTGCCGCACTGACAAGGGGGGAACAGTGAGCATTGCCAGGGACGAGCGGCAGCGCCACCTGCCTGCCGGACGCAAGGCTCAGCTGGCCGCGTACGTCACCGACACCGGCCAGGTCACGGTGGGTGAGCTGGCCGAGCGCTTCGGCGTATCCATCGACACCGTGCGACGCGACCTCGATCAGCTGGCCGCCGACGGCATCCTCGTGCGCACGTACGGCGGAGCCGTCAGCCTGTCCACGGTCTTCCGCACCGACCGCGCCGTCGACCAGCGGCTCACGGTGCAGGAGCAGGAGAAGGAGAAGATCGCGGCGCTGGCCGCGGCGCTGGTCCAGGACGGCTCGACCATCATGATCAACGGCGGGACGACCACCCTCGCGCTCGCCCGTAACCTCGGCCAGCACCGCGACCTCACGGTGGCGACGAACAATTTACTGGTGCCGGGCGCCCTCCCGCCCACGGCCGTCCGCGACATCTACGTCTTCGGGGGCGCGGTGCGCGCGCTCACCCTCGCCACGATCGGCCCGGTCAGCTTCCGCGCCAACGCCGGCGCCGAGCTGGACATCAGCTGCGATCTGGCGCTGATCGGCGTCGGCGCGGTCGCCGCCGACGCCGGCTACACGACGAGCAACCTCGCCGAGGCCGCGATGATGCAGGAGATGATCTCCCGTGCGGCCCGCGTGGCGATCCTCGCCGACTCCTCCAAGTTCGGCCGCCGCCTGTTCGCCCAGGTGTCGGAACTCGGCGCCGCCGACTACCTGATCACCGACACCGCGCCGCCATCCGACGTGCGGGACGCCCTCAAGGCGAGCGGCGTGGAGGTGCTCACCCCTGCGGCCAAGGCCCTAGCTCCACGGCAGGCGTGACCGTTCCTGCCAGTAACGGATGGCGGGCATCGCCAGGCCTTTCCACCGGGCCGGGTCGACGGTGAGCCCCTCCGACCGCAGGTTCGAGGCCAGCTGATCGGCGGTCGCGGCCCCGGACAACACGATGGACGCCCAGGGCTGATGCAGGACCGCCGCGAGCGCGGCGGCATCGCCGGGTGCGTGCTCACCGACGGCAAGACGGCCGTTGGCGAGCGCCTCCTTCACGATGACCAGGCACCCCGCGTCATGCGCCTCGGCGAGCGCCGGGCCGACGCTGGGCTCCAGGAGATTCCAGGTGGCCTGCACGCTGCGGAACAAAGGCCGCCCATCGACCCGCACGTCGAGCGCGGCCCGGATCGCCTCGGCTTGCGCCGGGCCGCTCGTCGACATCCCGATCACCGTGCCCAGCGCGGCGAGGCCGGCGAGCCGGCGGTGCAGGGCCGCGTCTCGCAGCGCGGGGCTGTCCGGGGTCAGCGAGTGGATCTGATAGAGGTCGAGGCGGCCGCCGAGCAGGGCCCGGGACTCGCCGAGCTGCCGGTCGAAGGTGGCGACGCCGTGGTCCTTGACCTCGTTCACCTCGGCATCCATCCGCCACCCGGCCGTGTAGGTGTAGCCCCACTTGCTGCCGACGACCACGTCGCCGACGTCCGGCCGGGCGTGCAGCCACTGCGCCAGGAACTCCTCGGCCCGGCCGTAAGAGCGGGCAACGTCGAAATACCTGATGCCGGCCGCGTACGCCCGATCGAGGAGATCGTGAGCGCGGGCGCGCATCGCCTCGACGGTCCGTTCGGCCGGCAGGTCCGCAGCCCGCCCGAGATTGATGTAGGCCGGGCGGCCGACGGCCGCCAGGCCCAGCCCCACCCGGGAGGCTCCCGCCAGCCGATCGACGATTTTCATGGTTCCATCCAACGCCCTGGCCGGAGCTTGTCCCTCGGCGCCTGATGCACGTTCCGTACCTGTATATCAAGGTTGGCTGGCACAGCCGTCTCGGGGTACGCGGCCCCGGTGTCATCCCTTGCGGCGGTTGATCGCTTCTGGTGTTGCGTACCGGTGATAGATGGTAGTTATGCCTCGATAGTCAGGAGTGCTTTGACCTGCCGATCGGCTCCCTGGACCATGGCCCGATGACACACGGCGTCGTGGTGAGCGGATCTGGATACGAGGAACGGGTGCGGTCGGTCGTGGCCGCGCACGGCGGGGACCCCGCAGCCCTGCTACCGATTCTGCACACACTGATGGCCGAGTTCGGTCACGTCGACCCTGCCGCGATCGGCGTGATTGCCGAGGGGCTCAACCTCTCCCGGGCCGAGATCCACGGCGTGATCAGCTTTTACCGAGATTTCCGGACCACCCCGGCCGGCGTTACCACAGTGCGGATCTGCCGGGGGGAGGCCTGCCAGTCGGTCGGTGCCGACCAGCTCGTCGAGCACGCCCGCATCAGCATCGGCGTTGACGTCGGCCAGACCACGGCGGACGGCTCGGTCACCCTCGACCAGGTGTTCTGCCTCGGCAACTGCGCGCTCGGCCCCTCGGCCCAGATCGGGAGCGCCGTATACGGGAGGGTCGACGGCGCCCGACTGGACGGCCTCGTCACCAGTGCGCGGCAGCGGCCCGGCGGGCCACCGGCCGCCCCGGTCGACGGCGCGGGTACCGCCCCGGCAGCGGGTGCGCCCGCGGCTGGTCGGTCCGACCGCGACGGCGAGGAAGCACGATGAACGAGCCGGCCACGATCTACCTCCCGCGGGACACCGCGGCCCGCTCGGTGGGCGCCGACGCGGTGGCCCAGCAGTTGGCGGGCGCGCCGGGACCGTGGCGGATCGTGCGGACCGGATCGCGTGGGCTGCTGTGGCTGGAACCGTTGCTGGAGGTGGCGACTCCCGCCGGGCGGATCGGCTACGGGCCGGTGGAGCCGGGCGATGTCGAGGGCCTGCTGGCCACGACCGGACTCACCGACGGGCCGACCGACCACCCGCTGTGCCTCGGTCCGGTTGAGCAGCTGCCGTGGCTACGCGACCAGCGGCGGGTCACCTTCGCCAGGGTCGGCGTGGTCGACCCGCTGTCGGTGGGGGACTTCCAGGCCCACGGCGGGCTGGCCGGGCTGCGCAGGGCGCTGGAGCTCGCCCCGGCCGACGTCGTCGCCGAGGTCATCGACTCCGGCCTGCGTGGCCGCGGCGGGGCGGGATTCCCGACAGGCATCAAGTGGCGGACCGTGCTCGAGGCGCAGGACCCGGTGAAGTACATCTGCTGCAACGCCGACGAAGGCGACAGCGGGACCTTCGCCGACCGGATGCTGCTGGAGGGCGACCCGTTCAGCCTGATCGAGGGTATGACGATCGGCGCGCACGCCACCGGCGCGACCGAGGGGTACGTCTACATCCGTTCGGAGTACCCGGAGGCGGTCGCCACCGTGACCTCTGCGATCGAGATCGCCTACGCCCACGGCTGGCTGGGGGAGCGGGTGCTCGGCTCGTCGCTGCGGTTCGACCTGCACGTGCGGGTCGGTGCCGGTGCCTACATCTGCGGCGAGGAGACCTCCATGCTGGAGAGCCTGGAGGGCAAGCGCGGCATGGTCCGGACCAAACCGCCGATCCCGGCCATGGAAGGGCTCTTCGGCCGTCCGACCGTGGTCAACAACGTGCTCTCGTTGGCCACCGTACCGGCGATCCTGGCCGGCGGCGCGGCGGCCTACGCCGCGCGCGGCACCGGGCGCTCGCGCGGCACCAGCGTGTTCCAGCTCGGCGGCAACATCGCCCGTGGCGGGATCGTCGAGACCGACTTCGGCGTCACCCTGCGAGAGCTGGTCGAGGACTACGGCGCGGGCACCCGCAGCGGCCGGCCGGTACGCGCGGTCCAGGTCGGCGGCCCCCTGGGCGCCTACCTGCCGGTCGAGCAGTTCGACCTGCCGATGGACTACGAGGCGTTCGCCGCGGCGGGCGCCATGCTCGGCCATGGCGGGATCGTCGTGTTCGACGACACCGTCGACATGGCCAGGATGGCCCGCTTCGCCTTCGAGTTCTGCGCCGAGGAATCCTGCGGCAAGTGCACGCCCTGCCGGATCGGTGCCGTGCGTGGGGTTGAGGTGATCGACCGGATTCGGGCCGGCGAGCAGCGGAAGCGCAACCTGGTGCTGCTCGAGGACCTGTGCGAGCTGATGACTGACGGGTCGCTGTGTGCGATGGGCGGCCTGACGCCGATGCCGGTCCGCAGCGCGGTCCGGCACTTCGGCGCCGACTTCGACGTCCGATCCGCCGACACCGAGGGGGAGGGCACCCGATGAGTCTGCTCAAGGAACCCGACCTCGGCACCCCTGTTGTGCCGGGTAAGGCCACCGTGGAACTCACCGTCGACGGTGTCGTGGTCGCCGTCCCACCGGGCACCTCGGTGCTGCGCGCCGCTGCGGAGGCCGGGATCGACATCCCCAAGCTGTGCGCCACCGACAGCCTGAAGGCCTTCGGTTCGTGCCGGCTGTGCGTGGTCGAGATCGACGGTGCACGCGGCACGCCGGCCTCGTGCACCACCCCGGTCGGGCCGGGCATGGTCGTACGCACCCAGACCTCGAAGCTGGAGCGCCTGCGCCGCGGCGTCATGGAGCTCTACATCTCCGACCACCCGCTGGACTGCCTGACCTGCTCGGCCAACGGCGACTGCGAGCTGCAGGACATGTCCGGCGTGGTCGGGCTGCGCGAGGTCCGCTACGGGTTCGACGGCGAGAATCACCTCGACGGGGCGACCGACCGCTCCAACCCCTACTTCGACTTCGACTCGTCCAAGTGCATCGTCTGCTCGCGCTGCGTGCGGGCCTGCGACGAGATCCAGGGCACCTTTGCGCTGACCATCGAGGGTCGCGGCTTCGGCTCGAGAGTTTCCGCGGGCACCGCGGCCGACAACTTCCTCAGCTCCGAGTGCGTCTCCTGCGGCGCGTGCGTGCAAGCCTGCCCGACGGCGACGCTGCAGGAGCGCTCGGTCGTCGAACTCGGCATGCCCACCCGTACCGTGATCACCACGTGCGCCTACTGCGGCGTCGGCTGCTCGTTCAAGGCGGAGCTGCGCGGCGACGAGCTGGTCCGCATGGTGCCCTACAAGGACGGCGGCGCCAACGAGGGCCACTCGTGCGTCAAGGGCCGTTTCGCCTTCGGCTACGCCTCCCACCCCGACCGGGTGCTCACCCCGCGGCTGCGCGAATCGATCACCGACGAGTGGCGGGAGGTCAGCTGGGAGGAGGCGATCTCGTTCACCGCCCGGCGGCTGCGCGAGATCCAAACCGAGCACGGCCAGGGGGCGATCGGTGCGATCACCTCGTCGCGGTGCACCAACGAGGAGGTCTACGTCGTCCAGAAGATGGTGCGGGCGGCGTTCGGCAACAACAACGTCGACACCTGCGCGCGGGTGTGCCACTCGCCCACCGGCTACGGCCTGAGCCAGGCGTTCGGCACCTCGGCAGGCACGCAGGACTTCGCCTCGGTCGCCGAGGCCGACGTCGTGCTGCTGATCGGGGCGAACCCCACCGACGCGCACCCGGTTTTCGCCTCCCGGCTCAAGCAGCAGCTACGCCGGGGAGCCCAGCTGATCGTGGTGGACCCACGGCGGATCGGGCTCGTCCGTTCTCCGCACGTTCAGGCGCGCCACCACCTGCAGTTGGCCCCCGGCACCAACGTCGCGGTCGTCAACGCGATGGCACATGTGGTGGTCACCGAGGGCCTGGTGAACGACGAGTTCGTCGCGCAGCGCTGCGAGGGCTTTGACGAGTGGGCGGAGTTCATCGCGCGCCCGGAGAACAGCCCCGAGGCCGTACAGGAGATCACCGGGGTGCCAGCGGCCGAGCTGCGCGAGGCGGCCCGGCTGTATGCGACCGCGGGCAACGCCGCGATCTACTACGGCCTTGGCGTCACCGAGCACAGCCAGGGCTCCACGATGGTCATGGGTATGGCCAACCTCGCGATGGTGACCGGCAACATCGGCCGCCCCGGGGTGGGGGTCAACCCGTTGCGCGGGCAGAACAACGTGCAGGGCTCGTGCGACATGGGATCCTTCCCGCACGAGCTGCCCGGCTATCGGCACGTCGCCGACGACGACGTGCGGTCGGTCTATGAGCACCTGTGGGGAGTACCGCTGCTCGACGAGCCGGGCCTGCGCATCCCGAACATGTTCGACTCGGCGCTGGACGGGTCGTTCCGGGCCCTGTTCGTACAAGGCGAGGACATCGCCCAGTCCGACCCGAACACCACGCACGTGCACGCCGCCCTGAAGGCGCTCGACCTGCTGGTCGTGCAGGACCTGTTCGTCAACGAGACGGCCAGGTTCGCCCACGTCCTGCTGCCCGGCACGTCCTTCCTGGAGAAGGACGGCACGTTCACCAACGCCGAGCGGCGAATCAACCGGGTCCGCCCGGTGCGGCCGGCCCGCACCGGGAAGCAGGAGTGGCAGATTGTCTGTGAGATCGCACAGGCGATGGGCTACCCCATGCACTACGAGTCGGCGGCCCAGATCATGGACGAGATCGCATTGACCACCCCGACCTTCGCCGGGGTCTCGTTCGAGATGCTGGACCGGGTCGGCAGCGTGCAGTGGCCATGCAACGCCGCGGCGCCGAACGGCACGCCGATCATGCACGTCGACGGCTTCGTGCGCGGCAGGGGACGCTTCAACAGAACCG
Source organism: Micromonospora olivasterospora (assembly GCF_007830265.1). Taxonomy (NCBI): domain Bacteria; kingdom Bacillati; phylum Actinomycetota; class Actinomycetes; order Micromonosporales; family Micromonosporaceae; genus Micromonospora; species Micromonospora olivasterospora. The sequence goes on along the minus strand of NZ_VLKE01000001.1, from coordinate 6,411,005 downwards.
ACTACGTGCCCACCCAGGAGCGCAGCACGCGGCGTTTCCCGCTGATCCTGACCACAGGCCGAATCCTGAGCCAGTACAACGTGGGCGCCCAGACCCGGCGCACCGGCAACGTCGCCTGGCATCCGGAGGACGTGCTGGAAATCCACCCGCACGACGCGGAGGTGCGCGGCATCCACGACGGGGACACCGTCACCCTCGCCAGCCGGGTCGGGCAGACCACGATGCGTGCCCAACTGTCGGACCGGATGCCGGTCGGGGTCTGCTACACGACGTTCCACCACCCGGAGTCCGGGGCGAACGTGGTCACCACCGAGCATTCCGACTGGGCGACCAACTGCCCGGAGTACAAGGTGACCGCGGTGCAGGTGACACCAGCGGGCGCGACGGCGACGGCCGCCGCGGAGGGCGGGCGCCCCGCGCTCCCGGTCGCGATCGTGGAGGACTGAGCGATGAGCGCCCTCACGACACCACCGCACGTGCGGATGGCCAACGACATCTCCAGGCAGTTTCGACACCGCCCGCAGGAGGAGGCGGTAACGGCGGTGGCCGACCACATCCGGAGGTTCTGGCCACCGAGGCTGCGCGCAGCCCTGCTCGCGCACATCGATCAGGGCGGAGACGGGCTCGACCCGATCGCCGTGGCGGCCGCCGCCCGGCTGCCCGAGGCGGCGTGAGCTTCTCGCGGCCGCACGTTCGTCGGCGAGAGGCCGCGCCGCCGAGCCGGCGACCGCCGCCGGGATGGACAGGCCAGGACGGATACGAGCCACGGCTGGAACCGGGTGGACGGGGGAACGGTGGACTGGAATGAGGCGCGGGCGCTGGCCCACTCGGTGGCCGAGCCGCTGGCGCCCGACCGGCTGGACCCCGCGGCAGCGGTCGGCACGACGTTGGCCCGACCGCTGCTCGCCCTGATCGACCTGCCGTCCTTCGACCGGTCGGCGATGGACGGCTACGCCGTGCGGGGCACACCGCCGTGGACGATCCGTGGTCGGGTCGATGCGGGCCAGACCGCCGGGCCGGCGCTGCGGCCCGGCGAGGCCCGTGAGGTGGCCACCGGTGCCCCGGTTCCGGAGGGGACCGACGGGGTGCTGCCCTACGAGCAGGCCCTGCGTCACGAACAGTCGGTGACCGCGGCGGGCATTGCGCCGCTCGGTCGGCACGTGCGCCGGGCGGGCGAGGAGTGTCGGCGGGGGGAGCAGTTGGCCCCCGTCGGCACGCGGGTCACGCCCCAGCTGGCCGCGCTGGCCGCCGCAGTCGGCAACGACCTGCTCGAGGTGCACCCACGGCCGTTGGTCGGCGCGCTGCTCACCGGCGACGAGCTGTGCAGCAGGGGGCTGCCGGGGCCGGGCGCGGTGCGCGACGCGATCGGTCCGATGTTGCCCGGGCTGATCGGATGGGCGGGCGGGCAGCCGGCCGGCCTCACCCGGCTGCCGGACTCAGAGAGGGCGCTGGCCGTCGCGCTGGAGGCAGGCAGCGGCCAGGTACTGCTGGTCTCGGGCTCGTCTTCGGCCGGACCGGCCGACCACCTGCGCCCGTGTCTCGAGCGGCTCGGCGCGGAGCTGCTGGTCGACGGCGTGGCCTGCCGGCCGGGTCACCCCCAGTCGTTGGCCAGGCTTCCGGACGGGACGCTGGTCGTCGGGCTGCCCGGCAACCCGCTGGCCGCTCTCGTTGCGTTCCTGACCCTGGCAGTACCGGTGCTCGCCGGGCTGCGTGGGGCGGCGCCGCCCCCGCTGGGCACCGCGCACGGCCCCCGGCTGCCGCGGCGTCCCGGCGTCACGACGCTGATTCCGGTCCGGGTACGCGCGGGTGTCGCGGAGCCGGTGACGCACGTCGGCAGCGCGATGCTGCGCGGCGTCGCCGGTGCGGACGCGATTGCGGTCGTCGGGCCGGGCGAGAGCCTGGTACGGCTGATCGCGCTGCCCGGCGGGGGGTGCTGATGGGCAGGTTGTCGGTCCGCAGGCCGGTGCTGCGGATCACCCCGGCCGGCGCCCACCGCGTCCCGGACAGCCTCGCCGCCGAGGAGCCCTTCGAGCTGCGGGTTGGCGCCCGCGCGCTCGCGGTGACGATGCGCACGCCGGGACACGACGTCGAGCTGGCCCACGGGTTCCTGCTCACCGAGGGCGTCATCCGTGCCGCGGCCGATGTGATCACCGCCCGCTACTGCGGGTCCCGCGACGACGAGGGCCGCAACACCTACAACGTGCTCGACGTCGCGCTCGCGGCCGGGGTTGCGCCGCCCGAGCCGGGGGTGGAGCGCAACTTCTACACCACGTCCTCCTGCGGGGTGTGCGGCAAGGCCTCGCTGGACGCGGTGAGGCTGGCCTCCAGCTTCCGTCCCGCCGCGGACCCGGTGCGGATCAGCACCCGGGTGCTGGCCGGGCTGCCCGCTGCGCTGCGGGCGGGGCAGCAGGTCTTCGACACCACCGGTGGGCTGCACGCTGCGGCGCTGTTCACGGCCGACGGGCAGCTGCTGGTGGTCCGGGAGGACGTCGGGCGGCACAACGCCGTGGACAAGGTGCTGGGCTGGGCCCTGCTGGGCGGGCGGGTCCCGCTGCGTGGGTCCGTGCTCATGGTGTCCGGGCGAGCCTCCTTCGAACTGGTGCAGAAGGCGGTGATGGCGGGCGTGCCGGTGCTGGCCGCGGTCTCCGCGCCGTCCTCGCTGGCCGTCGATCTGGCCGTCGAGTCGGGTCTGACGCTTGTCGGCTTCCTGCGCGGAGCGAGCATGAACGTCTACGCTGGCGCCGAGCGCGTGCTGGTGGAGCAGGCCGAGCCGGCCCGGCAGACGCCTGCGGCGCCGGGCGCCGGGGGGCGGGAACCGGCAGGGCAGGAGAGGGTGGGATAGTCCGGGGCCATGCTGCTGCGCTATCTCGAGTATCTCGACGCGCTGGCGCGGGTACGGCACTTCGCCCGCGCCGCCGAGGTGTGCCACGTCTCGCAGCCCGCCCTGTCGGCGGGGATCCGCAAGCTGGAGACCGAGCTCGGCGTGCAGGTCGTTCGACGGGGCCACCGGTTCGAGGGCTTCACCCCGGAGGGCGAGCGGGTCGTCGCATCGGCGCGTCGGATGCTCGCCGAGCGCGACGCGCTGTGCCATGACCTGTCGGCGATGCGGGGGGCGTTGTCGGGGGTGCTGCGGATCGGGGCGATTCCGACCGCCCTGACGGCGGTGGCACTGCTGACCGAGCCGTTCTCCGCCCGCCACCCGCTGGTGCGGCTCGCGGTGGAGTCGCTGTCGTCGCGCCAGATCGTGCGCCAACTGGCGGCGTTCGAGCTCGACGTGGGGATCACTTACATCGACGGTGAGCCCCTGGGCGCGGTCCGCACCGCGCCGCTCTACCGAGAGCGCTATCTGCTGCTCACGCCGGAGGGCGGCCCCTTCGCCGGGCGCGACAGCATCGGCTGGGCCGAGTTGTCGGAGGTGCCGCTGTGCCTGCTTCCGCCGACCATGCAGAACCGCCGCATCCTCAACCAGCACTTCGCCGAGGCCGGGGTGACGATTCTGCCGAAGCTGGAGTCCGACACCCTCTCGGTGCTCTATGCGCACGTCTCGACCCACCGCTGGTCGACGGTGATCGCGCAGCCGTGGCTGCACGCCTTCGGTGTTCCGGACGGAATGCAGTTGATTCCGATCGCCCGGCCTGAGCGCGCGCACCACGTCGGGCTGGTGCTGGCCGACCGGGAGCCGCCACCGATGCTGGCGAGGGCGCTGCTGGACGTCGCGACGACGCTGGACATGCGAGCCGAACTGGAGCGGCTGATCAGCCGGCACATCCGCCCGTCCGCCGCGTAGCGCAGGCGGAGCAGGCCAGCCCGACAGGCTCGGTTCAGTCCTTCAACGGATACGGGATGAAGGTGCTCCGGTTCTCGTCCAGGTCGAGCCGGCGGCTGATCGGCGGGGCGGCCCGCTGCGGGCAGGTCATCCGCTCGCAGGTCTTGCAGCCCGGGCCGATCGGTGTGGCGGCCCCCGCTGCCTGCAGGTCCATCCCGGCGGAGTAGACCAGCCGGTCGGCGTGCCGGGTCTCGCAGCCCAGGCCGATCGCGTAGACCTTCCCCGGCTGGTTGTAGCCGCCGTGGTGGCGGGTGATGGTGCGGGCAATCCACAGGTAGCGTTGCCCCTCGGGCATCGTGGCGACCTGCACGACCACCCGGCCGGGCGAGCTGAACGCCTCGTAGACGTTCCACAGCGGGCAGGTGCCGCCCGTCCTGGAGAACGGGAAGCCGGTGGCGGACTGGCGTTTGGACATGTTGCCAGCCCGGTCCACCCGGACGAAGGAGAACGGCACGCCGCGCGCGCGGGGGCGTTGCAGGGTGCTGAGCCGGTGGCACACGGTCTCCCAGCCCATCGCGAAATGCTGGGTGAGCAGGTCGATGTCGTACCGGCGCTGCTCTGCCGCCGACAGGAACTGCTCGTACGGCAGGATCAGCGCGGCGGCGAAGTAGTTAGCCAATCCGACCCGGGTGAGGATCTGGGTCTGCGTGTCGTCGAACCGTTCCTCCTCCACGATCTCGTCGATCACGTCGGCGAACTCCAGCAGCGCGATCTGCGCCGCCATCCGCATGGCCTCCTGTCCGGCCCGCAGCGACGTCGACAGGTGCAGGGTGCGGGTCTGCGGGCGGTAGCGGTGCAGTTCGTCACCGAGCGAACTGGCGTCGTCGCGGCGCACGTGAACGTCGTGCCGCTCGGCCAGCCGGTCCTGCAGTGCGGCTCCGACCTCGCCACGGCGGAGTCCGATGCTTGCGGCCAGCCGCTCCGCCGCCTCGTCCAGCTCCGGTACGTAGTTCTGCCGGCGGTAGAAGAACTCGGTCACCTGGTCGTGGGGGCTGTGACCGATCGCCTCGCGATCGCCCAGCAGTTCGGCGAGCTGCTCGTCCGCCTGCCGGTACTGGCGATGCAGGTCGATGACCGCCTCCGCGACCTCAGGCAGCCGGGTGGCGAGTTCCGTGAGATCGGCGACGCTCGTCCGACCGGGGAGAGCCTCTCGCAACCCGGCGACCAGCCTCGGCGTGTCCCGGGGGGCGAAGGTGGTCGGGTCGACGCCGAACACCTCGGTGATGCGGATGAGCACCGGGACGGTCAGCGGCCGCGCATCGTGCTCGATCTGGTTGAGGTAGCTGGGCGAAATGTTCAGCAGGCGCGCCAGGTGCGCCTGGCTGAGCGCTCGGTCCTCGCGCATCCGGCGCAGCCGGGCGCCGCCGAAGGTCTTGGCGATCGCCATCACCTCCCCGCTGGTCGTTGGCAGGTCGGACAGCATTGGCAGGATGCGAATATACCCGTTAACAACTTCGCAAGATGACGCAAGAAATTCTCAGAAATTGGCCTGTTCCGTCCCTCGACCCGCCGTTGGCGCCATGTGACTGTTGGCAGCACGCCGGGACCGGCCATCGGGTCAACGCCGCACCGGGGGCGCGTCCGGAATGCCGGCGTCGTCGACTTCCGAGGGGACAACATCATGCAGAACGTAGCTGAGCAGTTGCGTACCGAGTGGGAGACCGATCCGCGTTGGCGGGGGGTGCGGCGCAGCTACCGCGCGGAGGACGTGGTGCGCCTGCGCGGGGCGATCCAGGAGGAGCACACCCTCGCCCGGCACGGGGCGGACCGGCTGTGGCGCCTGCTGCACAGCGAGGACTACATCCACGCCCTGGGCGCGCTCACGGGCAACCAGGCCGTGCAGATGGTCCGGGCCGGCCTCAAGGCGATCTACCTCTCCGGATGGCAGGTGGCCGCCGACGCCAACCTCGCCGGGCACACCTACCCCGACCAGAGCCTCTACCCGGCCAACTCGGTGCCCATGGTGGTGCGCCGGATCAACAACGCCCTGCTGCGCGCCGCCCAGATCACCACGGCCGAGGGCGAGACGGGGGGAACCGACTGGCTGGCGCCGATCGTCGCCGACGCGGAGGCCGGTTTCGGCGGCCCGCTCAACGCCTACGAGCTGATGACCGCGATGATCACGGCGGGCGCGGCGGGGGTGCACTGGGAAGACCAGCTCGCCGCCGAGAAGAAGTGCGGCCACCTCGGCGGGAAGGTGCTCATCCCCACCGGCCAGCATATTCGCACCCTCGAGGCGGCGCGGCTCGCCGCCGACGTCGCCGGCGTGCCGTCGGTGGTCATCGCCCGCACCGACGCGCAGGCTGCCACGCTGCTCACCACCGACGTGGACGAACGGGACCGGCCGTTCGTCACCGGCGAGCGGACCGCCGAGGGCTTCTACCGGGTGCGTAACGGGGTCGAGCCGTGCATCGCCCGTGGCCTGGCCTACGCCCCGCACGCCGACCTGCTCTGGATGGAGACCAGCACGCCGGACCTGGAGGTGGCCCGCCGCTTCGCCGAGGCGATCAAGGACCAGTACCCGGACCAGCTGCTCGCCTACAACTGCTCGCCGTCGTTCAACTGGCGCAAACACCTCGACGACGCGACCATCGCCAAGTTTCAGCGGGAGCTCGGCCACATGGGTTACAAGTTCCAGTTCATCACCCTGGCCGGCTTCCACGCCCTCAACTACTCGATGTTCGACCTGGCCCGTGGCTACGCCAGTGACGGAATGTCCGCCTACGTGGCGCTGCAGGAGCGGGAGTTCGCCGCCGAGGCGACCGGCTACACCGCCGTCAAGCACCAGCGCGAGGTGGGCACCGGCTACTTCGACCTGATCAGCACGGTGTTGAACCCAGTCGCCGAGACCACCGCTCTGCGCGGCTCGACCGAGGAGGAGCAGTTCGCATGAGGTACGAGGTCATCGGCCCGATGGCCGAGCGGTTCGACGAGGTTCTCACCGCCGAAGCGCTCGCCTTCCTGGTCGGGCTGGACAGCGAGTTCGCTGCCCGCCGGGTGGCCCTGCTCGACACCCGGCGGGCCCGCCGCGACCGGTACGCCACCGGCCAGCTGCCCGACTTCCTCCCGGAGACCGCCGACATCCGCGCCGACCCAAACTGGCGGGTGGCCCCGCCGGCACCCGGCCTCATCGACCGGCGGGTCGAGATCACCGGACCGCCCGACCGCAAGATGACCATCAACGCGCTCAACTCCGGCGCGAAGGTGTGGCTCGCCGACTTCGAGGACGCCACCGCGCCAACCTGGCACAACGTCATCAGCGGCCAGCTCAACCTGATCGACGCCCTCGACCGGAGGATCGACTTCACCGATCCACGCGGCAGGCGGTACGCCCTCGGCGACGAGCTGGCCACCATCGTGGTCCGGCCGCGTGGCTGGCACCTCGTGGAGAAGGGAATCGCGGTGGACGGGCGGCCGATCTCGGCCAGCCTCGTCGACTTCGGGCTCTACCTGTTCCACTGCGCGCACAGGCAGCTCGATGCCGGCGCCGGACCGTACTTCTACCTGCCGAAGCTGGAGAGCCACCGGGAGGCGCGGCTGTGGAATGACATCTTCGTCTTCGCGCAGCGGTATCTCGGCCTGCCGCACGGCACCATCCGGGCCACCACGCTGATCGAGACGATCACCGCCGCCTTCGAGATGGAGGAGATCCTGTACGAGCTGCGCGAGCACTCGGCGGGACTGAACGCCGGGCGGTGGGACTACATCTTCAGCGTGATCAAGAACTTCGGGCAGTGGCCGGACTTCGTCCTGCCCGACAGATCCGACGTCACCATGACGGTGCCGTTCATGCGCGCCTACACCGAACTGCTCGTGCGTACCTGTCACCGGCGTGGGGCGCACGCCATCGGCGGGATGGCCGCCTTCATCCCCAGCCGGGACCCGGAGGTCAACCAGGTCGCCCTCAACCGGGTGCGGGCGGACAAGCGGCGGGAGGCCGGCGACGGGTTCGACGGCTCGTGGGTTGCCCACCCGGGCCTGGTCGAGACCTGCCGGGAGGAGTTCGACGCGGTGCTGGGCGACCGCCCGAATCAGCTCGATCGACTTCGCGACGATGTCAGCGTCACCGCCGCCGACCTGCTGGCCGTGGACAAGACCCCGGGCCAGGTCACCGCGGAGGGACTCCGGTTCAACATCGCGGTCGCGCTGCACTACATCGACGCCTGGCTCGGCGGCGTGGGCGCGGTGGCACTGTGGAACATGATGGAGGACGCGGCGACCGCCGAGATCGCCCGCTGCCAGGTCTGGCAGTGGCTGTACCACGGCACTCCGCTGGCCGGCGGCGGTTGCGTCACCGAGGAACTGGTCCGGTCGATCCTCGCGGAGGAACTTGCCGCCCTGACCGCTGGACGCGAAGGTCCCGACCGGGACCGTGCCGAGCGGGCCGCGCAGATCGTCGAGGACACCGCATTCGGTGAGGACCTGCCGGCGTTCTTCACCGGCGGCGCGTACGCCCGGCACCTCGGTCCCAACCGGGAGTCCGACGTGCCGGTTGTCTGACTGCGGATGGCGGCGTGCCGGGAGCTGGGAAGGACCCCTGGGACCTTCCCAGCTCCCGCCTGTGCGTCGTCGCTGGAGTCCCTTCAGGGTCCGAGGTGAACCGGACGCGCTACGAAACGTTCGGCGTAGGCGTTGCTTCACGGGCCCCGTGGTGGCATCTTGCCGATGCCGTGTCGGTGACCAGATTCAGACTCACCCCGCCACGCCGTGGCAGGGCAACGCCGGGGCCACCCACGCCGTTCGCGACTGGCCGACCGGACGTCACCCGGTCCGCCGCGCCGTGGAGTACTCCTGGCGGCCCGCTCCCGGGCCCACGCCCGCGTCGAGGACGGGATCCGCCGCGCCAAGGGCACCGGCCTGCGCCGGCCACCTTCGCGCAGGTTCGATATCAACCAGGCCTGCTGCACCGCCGCGACCTGGTCGCGTGGCTGCAACTCATCGGCCTCGACGGCCGCCTGGCCGAAGCTGAACCGAAGCGGCTGCGCGATCCGGATCCCGCACACCGTCGCCCGCCTCGTGCGCGGCCAACGTCGCCGCTGGCTACGCATCGCCTCCAGCTGGCCCTGGGCCGAGCAGATCCACCACCGCGTTGCACCGGATCACGGCGACCCGCCCCCCGGGCCGACCAGCCCAGGCGCTGCCCCAACAACCCGGAGGACCCGGGAGACCACGTCCGCCGCTGCGACAGACGGCCCTGTCACCATGCCCGGAGCCTCCCGACATCGACCATCAGCGCTCAGGTCCGCCGGGCGGAACGAGCCGACGTCAGGCGCGAATTATCGAGGCTAGTAGTATGCATAGAGCTATTCAGCTGGCGCGGCGGGTCGACTGTCGCCTGAGTCTCGCGTTCCAGGAGGAAGGGGTGAGAGATGAGCATGACTCTTTGTGCCCTGGTTCCTTCGACGTCGCGCTCAGTCCAGGACTTCGAGCACCTGAACATCACCCGTGTCGCTTGCTCCGGGAGGCCGGCCCTACTGCCGAGGCGTCACACCCGCCCGCTCGTGTTTGATCCGCGCTAGGAGATGCTTGACATGACCGCCACTGCGGCCACGGCGCCGGCCGACGTCTATGAGCGCTTGACCAACGCCCGGCTATCGCCTGCGCAACGACGAATCGCGCGTTATGTGATCGATCACCGTGATGCTGCGGCCTTCCTGACCAGCGAGAGCATTGCTCGGCAGGTCGGCGTCAGCCAACCTTCGGTGTCACGGTTCGCGGCCGCGCTCGGTTACGCCAGGTTCTCGGACTTCAAGCGAGCGCTCCAGAAGTGGGCCCGCTCTGAGATGTCGACACTCCCGCCCTCAGTCGAGAGCGCGAGTCCCTTGGCCGAGGCGATCGGGGCCGAGGTGGCCAATCTACAGTGGCTCGGCCAGTCGGTCACCCTCGAAGAGCAGATTTCTCGGGTCGGGTCCGCCCTCATGTCCTCGCAGCGGCTGCCGGTCATCGGGCTGCGGATCTCGCGTTCGTTCGCCCAGCACTTTGCCTACCTCGGCGCCAAGGTGCACCCGAACATCTCTGTGATCGACCGCGGCGACACAGAGGCCAAGGAGAGCCTTGCTCGCGCGGCGGCGGAGGGGGCCACCTGGTGCCTGGCGTTCATCCTCCCGCGCTACCCGAGGGAAGCCTGTGACCTGGTGCGTTATGCGAGGCAGATCGGACTCAGGGCCGCGGTTCTCAGTGACGAGTCGTTTGCGACCGTCGGGCACGAGACCGATGAGCTCATCACCGTCAGGCTCGGGAGTGGGTTGCTCTTCGACACGTCCGCAGCGATGAACATCGCCTCGTCCGCGCTCCTGCACGCCATGGCCGACTCCAACCCCGGGGCCTCGCAGGACGGGCTCGAGCGCTTCGAGCGACACGCCACCGACCTCGCGGTCTTCGAGGACTGATCGAGGCCGTCGGCGGCCAGCGCATCACGGCACGGGCGGTGCGGGGCGCGTGGGGTCGTCGGCGACCTTGACGATGAGCTTCCCGAAATTCTTCCCCTTCAGGAGGCCGAAAAACGCGTCAGGGGCGTTCTCGAGCCCGTCGACGAAATCCTCTCGGTACTTGATCCGGCCGGCGGAAAGCCAGGCCGACATGTCGCGCTGGAACTCGGAGTAGTGGGTCGAGATGAAGTCTCGCTGCGTGAAACCGCGGACGACGAGTCGCTTGATGTTGATCGCGCTCATTAGCTGCGGGAGCCGGTCGGGCCCAGCCGGGGCCGACGTCTCGTTGTACTGAGAGATCAGGCCGCAGACGGGCACCCGTGCGAAATCGTTGAGGTGATCGAAGACGGCGTCCCACACGGCGCCGCCGACGTTCTCGAAGTAGATGTCGATTCCGTCCGGAACGGCCTCGCTCAGCTCGTACTCGAAGGTGGGTGATCGATGGTCGAGGGCGACGTCGAATCCCAGTTCGCGCAGGAATGCCACCTTGCGGGCGCCGCCCGCGATGCCGACGGTGTGGGCGCCCTGGATCTTGGCGATCTGGCCGACGACGGACCCCACGGCCCCTGTCGCGGCCGCCACCACGAGCGTCTCGCCCGGGCGGACGCGCCCGATCTCGGTGAGTCCGACGTACGCCGCGAAACCTGGCATGCCGAGCACGCCGAGGGCGGTTGAGATAGGTGCCTTGGCCGGGTCGACCCTGCGCAGGGACTGGCTGTCCTGCACGGCGTGGGTCTGCCAGCCGGAGTGCGCGAGGACGATGTCGCCGGGGCTGAAGGCAGGCGACGCCGACTCGAGGACCTCGCAGACGGTGCCGCCTTCCATCACCTCGCCAACCTCCACCGGCTTGGCGTAGGAACGCGTTGCGTTCATCCGGCCGCGCATGTACGGGTCCAGCGAGAGGTAGATCGTCCGCAGCAGGACTTGGCCGTCGGCGACGGCCGGGAGCTCGCGCGTCTCGAGACGAAGGTTCGAGCGGGCGGGCTCGCCGACGGGCCGGGAGGCGAGGACGACGGCACGGGAGTGGGTCACAGGAGGCAACATAACGGAGGTTGCCCGCACTGCATAGTGTGAGATACGGTGCCCGAGGCAGATGAATGCTTTTCTGCAATCAGGGCAAGGTCCTCGCTCGACGTCGAGGGCGCCAGTCGCCGGGCGACCTGTCGCTGCCGTCGCTCTCCGTCGCTGGGTCGACCGTCGAATGTGAGCCTCAAGAGATCAGCTAACAGGAGGATGATCATCGTGAGCACCATCACGATCACCGGCGAGCATTTGAGCCTCGATACGCTTCGTCCCGTATTCCGGGGCCCTGTCCGGGTGGCGCTCGCTCCTCAGGCGGTGGAGAACCTGCGACGCGCGCACCAGGTGATCCTGGACGCGATCAGCCGCGGAGATGTGGTCTACGGGGTGAACACCGGCTTCGGGAAGCTGGCGGACCGACGGATCTCACCCTCGGACCTCCTGGAGCTGCAACGCCGGTCGGTGCTGTCGCACATGGTCGGGGTGGGCGACCCGCTTCCCGACGAGACGGTCCGCGCCATCATGGTCATCAAGCTCATCGGTCTTGCGCGCGGGCACTCCGGCATCCGCGTCGAGACCGCGGAGATGATCGTGGATATGATCAACGCGGACGTGCTGCCTGTCATCCCGACGCAGGGCTCCGTCGGAGCCTCGGGAGACCTGGCGCCGCTGGCGCACCTCGCCGGCGCCCTGATGGGAGAGGGTCGCGTCCGGATCGACGGCGTCACCTACAACGCCGTAGAGGGCCTCGCGAAGGCCGGGCTGACTCCCGTCGAACTGGGCCCCAAGGAGGCGGTGGCACTCCTGAACGGCGTTCAGGCATCCACCGCCATCGCCCTGCGGGGACTGTTCGGCGCCGAGGCCGTCTTCAACGCAGGCCTGGCCGCAGGTGCGCTGACGCTGGAGGCGACGGCGGGCCGGCAGGTCGTTCTCGACGACCGCATCCAGCAGATCCGCGGGCACGCTGGCCAGATCCGGGTCGCAGGCCTCCTGCGCCGCCTGGTCGCCGACAGTTCGGTCCTCGACGTGGAGTTCGAGGGACGTCGGCTCCAGGATCCCTACTGCCTGCGCTGCCAGCCACAGGTGATGGGGGCGGCGCTGGATCTCCTGACGTTCGCCGCGCGCACGATCCAGCAGGAGGTCAACGCGGTCTCCGACAACCCCCTGATGTTCCCCGACGATGACGTCGTCCTGTCGGGCGGGAACTTCCACGGCCAGCCCATCGCTTACGCGGCGGACATCATCGCCATGGCGATCTGCGAGATCGGGTCGATCTCCGAGCGCCGCCAGGCAATGCTCATGGACGCCTCCATGAGCGGGTTGGCGCCGTTCCTGGTTGGCAATGCGGGCCTGAACTCGGGGTTCATCATGGCTCAGGTGACCAGTGCCGCGCTCGTCGCGGAGAATCGGGCCAAGGCGACTCCGAACAGCGTCGACAGCATTCCGACCTCCGCCGGCCAGGAGGATCACGTCAGCATGGCGACGCACGCGTCCGTGCGCCTTGGGCCCATGGTGCGCAACGCGGCGTACATCATCGCGATTGAGCTGCTGTGTGCTGCCCAGGGCCTGGACCTGCGAAACGGCGGGGCTGCGGCGCCGGCGAATCGCCCCACCTACGACCTTGTGCGCTCCAAGGCCGAATTCCTCGAGGACGACCGAATTATGGCGGGGGAGATGGAGGCCGTTGCCGCGGAGGTCCTCGACGGGGTGTTCATCGACATCGTCGGTGGTCCACTGGAAGCTGACGCCTGACCGGCAGCTTTTCGCTCTTGCCGCATGGGGCGGGCTGCGCCACGGGGGTGGGCACGCATGGCGCGCCCACCCCTTCGCGTCTTTTCTGAGCGATGTTGGCGGGCTCTGGTCGCGCTCGGGCGATGCCGCCACCCGTACCCGCCGGCAAGACTCGTCGCGGATCGCGTCCCAGGTTCCGTCCCTCCGCCACTCCGTGAACCGGCGATGCCGTATTTGGCGGCGGGAGCTTGCGCGGCATCTGCCGCGGATATGCGCAGTGGCGCCCCGTGAGGATGGCCGGGAAGAGCTATTGCCGAGCGCCTTGCATCGACATATTTAACCGTCACCTGTCGCGCGCGGTCGGTCACTCAACGCTCTCCAGGGGGCGGCCCGAAGGCGGCTGTGTTGCGTCTGCGAAACATCTTCAGATCGCATGCGTGAGGGGGTTGCCGTGCTGCATGGAAGGGGATACCGTTCCGCCAGCGCTGAATGAATTCTTTCACGCCAGCCTCGAGTAGCCCACCAGGAGCCATCGATGCCGAAAAGCCGTGTAGTGACCGCTACCCTCTCCCTGCTTGCCGCCACCGCGCTCCTCCTGAGCGGCTGCGGGGCGGAGGCCGACACGCCGAAGGACAACGCTCAGCTTGTCCCGAAGCTGAATGAACTGCTGCCGCAGAAGGTGCGGGACGCCGGTGTCCTCACCGTGGGGACCGACCCGCAGTACCCGCCGTGCGACTTCACCAACCAGTCAGGGCAGATCGATGGTTTCAACCACGACATCCTGATGGCGATGGCGCCGCGACTTGGCGTCGACATCCGCCAGCAGGCGATCGCCTTCGACGGCCTGCTGCCCGGGGTGCAGAGCGGTCGGTTCGATGCCGCGATGGAGTGCATCACCGACAACCTGGAGCGTCAGAAGACGGTGAAGTTCGTCGACTATGCCTACGCCACCAAGAGCGTCGTCACGACGTCGGAGAACAAGCACGGCATCACGAAGAACCCCCTGACCACGTGTGGGCTGAAGGCGGGCGTTCAGACCGGAACCGAGTTCGTCGAAGACGCCAAGCTGTTCTCGAAGAACTGCGAGTCGGAGGGCAAGGCCGCGCTGCAGATCACCAACTTCCCGACCGCCGGCGACCAGAACACCGCACTGCAGTCCGGTCGGATCGATTTCGCCTTCACCAACACGGCGACTGGAGTGTGGCAGGCGAAGGCCAGCGGCGGCCACTTCGAGATCATCCCGAGCCCGCTGCTGTCGCGCACCTACGTCGGCATCGTGGTAGGCCTTCAGGCCGACGGGACCGCCAAGGCCCTGCTCGGTGCGCTCGAGGCGATCATCGAGGACGGCACCTACGGCAAGATCATGTCGAAGTGGGAACTCAACGACATCGCGTTGGACAAGCCCGGCATCAACCTGGCGACCGAGCGTCCCCTCGAGCTGCCGAAGGTCTGCGGGGCGTGCGGCTCCTGACCTAGCGGCGATGTGGGCGTCGCCCCGAGCGTATCGACGACCTCCTAATGCGTTGTTGTCGTGAACTCGCGGGACCCGGGTCTGACGCGGCGCGGACACCCGCGCCGCGTCAGACCGGCGGTCAGATGACTGGAGTGCGAACCCGACCGTTCAGGCCGGCCGTCTGTCGCGAGCACACGAGAAGCGTCGACCTCGGACACCAACCACGCCTCTCGGATCATCGCTAACGAGAAACAAAAGAAGGTGAACCGTGACACACGTGACACACCCGGCAGCTGATGTCGAAGTGCGAGATCCTTTCGCGAAACCCCGGCCACGCAAACACCCGAGCTACTGGATCAGTGGGCTTGTCGCGGCTGTGATCCTGGGTTTTCTCGTCTACGGGTTCGTGACCAATGAGCACCTGGAATGGGATGTCGTAGGTGACTACCTCTTCGCCGATCCCATCATGGAGGGCTTGTGGATGACGATCAAGCTCTCATTGCTCGCCCAGCTCATCGCGGTGCTGATCGGTTGCCTGCTCGCCCTTCTCGGTGAGTCCCGGAACCCGGTCTTCCGCACCTTCGTCAAGGCGTATGTCGGGTTGTTCCGAGGGCTGCCGCTCCTTGTTCTCCTGCTGATCTGCTTCAACGCGGCACTCTTCATCCCGCGAGTCGGGTTCGGTGCGGCCAGTTGGGACACGAACACCCTCATCACCGGTTTCACGGCCGCCATCATCGGCCTTTCCTTGCACGAGGGCGCCTTCATGGTCGAGATCATCCGTGCCGGCTTCATGTCGGTGCCTCCCGGCCAGCGTGAGGCGGCCCAGGTCCTGGGAATGAAGCGTGGCCTCACCATGCGGACCATCGTCATCCCACAGGCGATCAGGGTCATCATCCCTCCGACGGGCAACCAGTTCATCAGCCTCCTCAAGGCGAGCTCGCTCGTCGCGGTCATCGGTGGAGGCGACCTCCTCACCCGGGCCCAGCAGATCTACGGCTCCAACTTCAAAGTGATCCCGCTCCTCATGGTGGTCAGCTTCTGGTACCTGACGATCGTCATGCTGGCGACCCTGGGTCAGCACTTCCTCGAGAAGAAGTACTCCCTGTCCGCAGGACCGCAGCGGAAGTTCATGAAATCTCGAGTCGGGGAGGCGTCGAAGTGAAGCAGCAGCCACTTGTGACCATCCGGGACGTGCGGAAGTGCTACGGCGAGATCGAGGTCCTCAAAGGCATCGACCTCGACGTCATGCACGGAGAGGTGTTGTGTCTGATCGGGCCGTCAGGCTCAGGAAAGAGCACGCTGCTTCGTTGCGTGAACGTCCTCGAACAGATCGATGGCGGCTACATCCAGGTAGAGAACGAATTCGCGGGCGCGACGGTCAAGAACGGGGAGCTCCACGAGCCCAGCGAGGCCGAGATCGCGAGGTACCGCCAGCGCATCGGCATGGTCTTCCAGCACTTCAACCTCTTTTCCCACCTGACAGCGCTCGAGAACGTGGCCATCGGCCTTGTCAAGGTCCGGGGATTCGCAAGGAGCGAGGCGGTCGCCCGCGCGCGGGCGAGCTTGTCTGACGTCGGACTGGCGCACCTGGAGAACTCGTACCCGCGCCATCTCTCCGGTGGGCAGCAGCAACGTGTCGCCATCGCCCGCGCGCTGGCCATGGAGCCGAGGCTCATGCTGTTCGACGAGCCGACGAGCGCACTGGATCCCGAGCTCGTCGGGGAGGTGCTGTCGGTGATGCGTCGCGTGGCTGAGCGGGGGATGACCATGATCGTGGTGACCCACGAGATGCGGTTCGCGCGGGACGTCGCCGATCGGGTTGCCTTCATGGATCAGGGCCGGATCGCCGAGATCGACGACGCCAAGAAGCTGATCGATTCGCCGACATCCGAGCGTACGAAGAACTTCCTGAACCACGTGAAGTGAGAGTCGGTATGGTCAACCTGCAGATCACGTTCGGTGAGCCACACGGCGCCACGGATGCTCCGTGCCTGGTCCTCGGCCACTCCTTGGGTACGTCATCCGCCCTCTGGGCCGACGCGGCCGCGTTGCTCGCAAAACACTTCCGTGTCGTCACCTGGGACCTACCCGGACACGGCGCCTCGCCCGCCGCAGACGATGCGTTCACCATCAGCGACCTGTCCGACGCGGTGGTCGGTCAGCTCGGCGCACGCGGGGTCTCCAAGTTCCTGTACGCGGGCGTCTCCATCGGTGGCACCGTGGGGATGGACGTGGCCCGCCGGCATGCCGAGCGCGTCGACGCGGTTGCGGTCATCTCCGCCGGCGCCAACGTCGACGCACCAGCGGCCTGGGCTGAGCGGGCTGCCTTGGTGCGCTCGGAAGGGACTGAGGCGTTGGCGGCGGGATCGCTGCAGCGCTGGTTCGCGCCGGCGACGCGAGAGCACCGCGGCGAGCGAGCGGCGTCGATGATCGAGGAACTTCGTCGCGCCGACGACCGTAGTTACGCGTGGGCGTGCGAGGCTCTCGCCGCCTACGACGTCTCGCCCGACCTGTCCCGGATGGACGTCCGCGCTCTCGCGCTGTGGGGCGAGTACGACCAGCTCGTCCCCGAGCGCAAGTCGGCCGAGCTCGCTCGAGGGCTGCCGCGCGGATCTCTCCAGTGCGTTCCTGATGCGGCACATGCCGCGCCCCTCGAGCAGCCCACGACCGTCTCGGATCTGCTGGTCGACTTCTTCCTAGGCCCGTGAGCGTTGTCCGCGAGTGACGGCACGGTCGAATGTGGAAGACTGCACCGCCGTTACCGCCCGAGCCCCTGCGGCCATGTCCCGGTGCTCGAGGCGGCAACATGTAGAACGCGCCTGCAGACGAACTCAAGATGCCGGTGAGGACCTGTGTCCCCGATAGAAACGACGTTGACAGAGCTTATGCCCAGTACAGCCTTCCATGACCACGCCGCTGTCGGTCGACGGCGACCAATGACGCACGTCGACGCGAGGGGCGGGCGCCGTGTCGGTTCGTGACAGATTGGCGGAGATCAGCGAGATCGGCCGAGACAACGTCCGCGGTGGCTACTCGCGTCATCTGCTGGAGCCGGCGGAGGTGGCGCTTCGCAGCTGGTTCAGAAGCTCAGCGGAAGCACTGGGTCTTTCCGTCGAGGTGGACGGGAACGGGAACCTGTGGGCGTGGTGGGGCGAGTCGCGACAGGGCGCCGTCGCGACAGGCAGTCACCTTGACTCCGTCCCCGGCGGAGGCGCGTTCGACGGACCTCTCGGTGTGGTGAGTGCACTCGAGGCGGTCGCGATCCTCAAGGCTGATGGCTGGTGTCCCACGCGGCCGATTGCCGTCTGCGCGTTCGCGGAGGAAGAAGGATCCCGCTTCGGCATGCCGTGCCTGGGCTCTCGACTGATGGTCGGTGAGATCGCGCCGGAGGACGCGCTCGCCCGGGTCGACCGCAGTGGCGTCACCCTCGAAGAGGCCTGGCGGCAGGCGGGCCTGGGGGTCTCCACCATCGGCCCGGACCCCGACCGACTCGCCGGCATCGACATGTTCCTCGAACTTCACGTCGAGCAGGGCCTCGACCTGGAGGACCGCGGTCTCCCCCTCGCGGTGGGTTCGGCGATCATGGCGCACGGCAGGTGGCGGCTCTCGATCGTCGGGGAGGGGAACCATGCCGGGACCACGCCGATGCAGGGACGCCGCGACCCGGTGGTCGCGCTCTCGTCGGCGGCCCTTGCGGTCCGCGAGATCGCCTTGGAGCGACCGGCCGCTCGTGGCACCATCGGCCGCATCTCGGTCACCCCGAACGGCACGAATGTCATCGCCTCGCGTGTCGACGCCTGGCTCGACATCCGGGCTCATACCGACTCTGAGGTACGCGTGCAGTTGGACACGACGGTTGCGCTCATCCAGAAGCGGGTTGCGGCCGAGGGCTGTGCCCTTGAGGTCCACGAGGAGTCGTTTTCGCCGTTGGTCCTTTTCGACGAGCCGCTCACGGCGAGGATCGCCGGTCTGCTCGGCGGCGTGCCGGCGATACCGACAGGCGCTGGCCACGACGCAGGTGTCCTCTCCGCGTACGTCCCATCCGCGATGATCTTCGTCCGGAATCCGACTGGCGTCTCGCACGCCCCGGAGGAGGCCGCCCGCGAGGAGGACTGCGAGGTCGGAGCACAAGGGCTTGCCGCCGTTCTCCGAGACCTCACCGGCGGGGCATCCCGATGAGCGGCGAACGGCAGCGCTTCCACTGCCAGGTCGCGCTCGTGGAGGGAGGCCTGGCCGAGAGGGTGCGGGTGGAGGCGGTGGACGGTGTGGTCGTCGAGGTCGTCGCAGGCGTGCCGCCGCAGCCCGACGATGTCGTGCTCGGAATGGTCGTGCCGGGATTCGCGAACGCCCATTCCCATGCGTTTCATCGAGAGCTGCGCGGTCGTACGCACGCCAACGGGGGTGACTTCTGGCAGTGGCGGCAGCGGATGTACGACGTCGCCAACCGTCTGACGCCGGACAGCTACCACGTCGTCGCGGAGCGGGTCTTCAAGGAGATGCGCGACGCCGGTTACACGGCAGTCGGTGAGTTTCACTACCTGCACCACCAGCCTGGCGGAACGCCGTACGGCGGTCACGAGATGGAGCTGGCGCTGGCGGCGGCGGCGGCCGCCGCCGGCGTTCGGCTGGTACTTCTGGACACCTGCTACCTGTGGGGTGGCGTCAACGAGCCACTGGGCGCGGAGCAGCAGCGGTTCAGCGACGGAGACGCCCATCGGTGGTTGGACCGCTGGCATCGGCTGCGCGACGTGCTCTCAGAACAGGCTGGCGGACTCGTCACCCTGGGTGCCGCCATTCACTCGGTCCGAGCGGTATCGCGATCCGACCTCTCCGTGATCGCCGACGGCCTACCTCAGGACGTGCCGCTGCACGCCCACGTGTCCGAGCAGCCCGCGGAGAACCAGGCCTGCCTGGAGGCGCACGGCCTCACTCCGGTCGGCCTGCTCGCGGATCACGGGCTGGTGTCGTCGCGGTTCTCCGCAGTTCACGCGACGCACCTGACCACTGGCGACATCGGCCTGCTCGGCGACGCCGGCGCGACGATCGTGATGTGTCCCACGACCGAAGCTGATCTCGGCGACGGGATCGGCCCTGCCCCCGAGCTCCAGGACGCGAAGGCACGCCTCGCCATCGGCTCGGACCAGCACGCGGTGATCGATCCGTTCGAGGAGCTCAGCCGTTTGGAACTCGACCAGCGCTTGCGGCTGCAGCGACGTGGGGTTTTCCCGCCGGACACGCTCTGGGCGGCGGGAACAGTCAGGGGGTACGAATCCCTCGCTCTGTCGCGGAATCCTGGGCTTCCGCCGGGACTGCGCGTGGGCGAGCACTGGGACGCGGTCGAAATCGACGCGGCGTCGACGAGAGTCCGAGGTGCCGACCCCTGGCAGTTGCCACTCGCGGCGCGTGCCTGCGATGTGCGGGCAACCATCGTCGGGGGTCGGCTGACACGTCCCGGCTGCTGAGAGGTAACCGTTCGCGGGCAGCAGACAGGCACGGGACTTTACCGATCATGTGAGTTCTTCACGCTCCGTGACCGACAAGGATTCCCGTGCCTGCGCTGCCCTTCGCTGTTGGAACCCGGCTGGGTTCGGTTCGCCGCACTGCTGCCCGGCCGGGCGCGCCCCGATGCAGGCCAGCAACCGCCGGCCGGTCGAACGCACCCGCCGCCTCAGACAGTGCCTACTGACAGTCTCTCCAAGGTCACCGAACCGCGAGCCACTGCCGAACCCCTAGCCCGTCGAGGGCGGCCGACGGTCGCCAGACGTCGAGCCTGCTGGTTTCGCGGCCAGCGGTGAGGGCGATCACGACGACGGCCGTCGGGACCTCCAGCCCTGGGAACCGGCAGGGCAGGAGTTCAGCCGGGTCGGGGTCGTCGGCCTTGACCATGAGGTTGACGGCACGGCACGGCGCCGTCAGCCGGACCAGCGTCGTCTCGGAGTCGCCGGCGAACGAGAACGGCGTGGCAGCGGCGATGCGGTGGGTCTCACCATCCACCCGCAGCTCGACAGGGCTGTCGATCGGAACGAAGGTGCGGGTGATCCCCGGCAGGCGTGAGAACGGGCCTGGTCCGGTCAGGTCGGCGATGCTCAGCCGCCAGGGCGGCCGGCCGGTGGCCAGCCTCCGGCTCTCGTGGTAGGACACCACTTCGCGGGTCACACCCGCACCCGTCGCCCACGGAGTCGGCCGAAGCTGGCAGAACCGGCGCAGCGGTGCCGGCACCCCGCCGTCACCAGGTCGCCCGCTCGCTGGGGCGGCTCCGGCCCCCTGGCCGAGATCCCCGCGAACGCGACTGGCTCCGTGAGGGACCGTCGGCTTCCGCGTCACCGGCTCGTCCCGGGCGCGGCATGGTCGTGCGTCGCGGCGCCACCCTCGAGCTCGCCCACGATCGTGAGGAGGAGAGCCGCCGTCGTCTCGGGGTCACTGATGTTGGGGGAGTGCCTCGCATCGATCTCGTAGACCTTGCAGCTGGGGGCGTGCTCGGCGATCCTGTGCGCCCAGTCCGGCTCGACGAGGTTGTCCTGGCGCCCGCTCACCAGCGCCAGTGGCGTCCGGACCGTTCGGAGGCTCCGCGGGTAGTCGTCGCGGTGCTTCGGCGCGCTCTCGAACGGGGTGGCGAGTCCGGCGGCAGCCACCGCTCTGTAGTGGCCCGGGTTGCACGCGTCACGTAGCCGAAGCTCGACGTGGTCGTCGATCGCCGGGAAATTATCGGTGAGCAGTCGCACGATCCGCAGCATGTCCGCGTGGGAGCCGTCGAAGCGCGACAGCGCGGCCAGCCCCTCCCTGGTGCGGTACGGGCCGCCCGTTCCTGAGATCGACACGGCCGCGCTGACGCGCCACGAGAACCAGGGCAGGGTCGCCGCCCGCAGCGCCATGGCGCCGCCGAAGGAGTTGCCGACGAGGTGGGTGGGCGGTCCTCCAGACCGAGCGCGTCGAGCAGCGCCGCTACCTGGCGGAGCCGGAACTCGTACGGCGCCACGTCGAGTTGCACCATCTTGCTGGAGGCCCCGTAGCCGTAGAGGTCTGGTGCGATCACCCTGTAGCGCTTCGCCAGGGTGGGGATCACGTTGATCCAGCTTGCCTCGGCCGAACCACCCCATGCCCCGTCGTGCAGCAGTACCAGGGGGTGTGCGGACGGGGATCCCGCCGACAGGAAGCTCGTCACAAGCCCGCCGACGTTGATCTGGTCTCGTTTGATTGTCGACATGTCGGTGTCTCCTGTGGAGGGATGCGTGGTGCCAGGGGTCATCGGGGATCTGCCGGCCTAGTCGAGGAACTCGTGGTCCGACTCGGTGATCGACTCGGTGATCTCCCAGTACTCCACATTGGTGTACGGCCAGATCTGGGACACCCGTCCGTGTCGGTTCTGATACCAGGTGCTCACATACGGCTGGCCCCACGCCATCCTCCGGTTGCCCTGGTCGACCCACGCCACGAAGCGGTCGAGCGCCTCTCCGCGTACGTCGATCGCGGCCGCTCCCCGGCGAAGAACCTCGTGAATCGCCTTGAGTGAGTACTCGACGGCGCGCTCCAGCATGAAGTGCAGGCTGCCCGCGACAACGCCACCCACGTTGGGGCCATAGATCAGGAAGAAGTTGGGGAAACCCGGGACCATGACGCCGTTGTGGGCGCGTGCGTCACCGTCCCAGAACTCGTGGATCTCCATACCGTCTCGTCCCAGGACCTCGACCTCGTCGAGATAGTCGGACGGCTTGAAGCCGGTCGCGTACACGATGACGTCCACCTCGTGCAG
The DNA here is from genome assembly GCF_007830265.1 of Micromonospora olivasterospora. Lineage (NCBI taxonomy): Bacteria > Bacillati > Actinomycetota > Actinomycetes > Micromonosporales > Micromonosporaceae > Micromonospora > Micromonospora olivasterospora. The sequence continues at coordinate 6,388,797 of NZ_VLKE01000001.1, read as the reverse complement.
GAGACCGTCGTTGTCGACGATCCCGTCCTCGGTGAACCGCGCGATCCCGGAAGTCACGAGCGTCGTCTTCTCGGCGAGCAGCGCAGCGGCCCACACCTCGTTGTCCCGCAGCATGCGCTTCGCGCCGGGCGGGTACGTGGGGACGATGTGCTGGAGGAGTTCCGGGGCGTCCTGGAACTGGGCCTCGAGTCGGGCGACGAGGTACTCCCGCAGCTCCTGGTTCTTGGCCGAGACGCTGAGCGGCGCGCCGGGCCAGTCCTCTTCCGCCGTGACGGTATGGGTCCGTCCGGGGATGCCCGTGAGGATCACCCAGAGGCGGTACCACTGCGCATAGTGCGGAACCTTCCGCACGAGCCAGCTGAACGCGTCCGTCATCGGGTGGTGATAGTTCGGCGCCGGCAGCATCCACGGCGCACTGCGCTGGAAGACGGTGAGGGCGTCCACATCACCGACGATGGCGGGCACGATCTGGTAGGCGCTCGCGCCGGTGCCGATGACGGCAACCCGCTTGCCCCGCAGGTCGGTTGCGTGATCCCACTCCTGCGAGTGCATCGTCGTTCCGCGGAACAGGCTCTGGCCCTCGAACTCCGGGATGTTCGGCCTGTCGAGCTGGCCCAACGCGCCGACCACCGCCGAGAACCGGCGGACCTGTTCGCCGCCGTCCGGTCCGCGGGTGGTCGCCTCCCAGAACCTGCCGTCGTCGTCCCAGCGCAGGCGAAGGAGTCTGGTCGAGAACTCGATCCTGTCGATGATTCCGGCCCGCTCGGCCACGTCACGAAGGTAGTCGAGGATTTCGCCGCCCTGCGCGAACTGGTGCGGCCAGTCCCCGCGCTGCGCGAACGAGTAGGAGTATCCGAAGGTGGGAGTGTCGAGCCGGACCCCGGGATAGGTGTTCTTCGCCCACGTACCGCCCACGGACGTGTTGGCCTCGATCAGGGTGAACGGCACTTCCGCCTGGGCGAACCGGTGAGCGGCGGCGATCCCCGCGACACCCGCGCCGATGATGAGGGTGGGGAACGGTCGCCCCTTCGCGACGTCCCCGAACCTCCAGGACGGCCGGCCGCCCTTGTCGGTTGCGAGGTCGAGCTCATGGGTCAGCATCCGATACCACTCCTCTCGCCCGCCGCTGAGGTAGTGGAGGATCTCTCGAACTGTCTCGTCCGGCAGCACGTCGACCGTGGTGATCCCCTTGTCGCGCAGGACGGTCAGCGCAGAGAGGGCGACGGCAACGGCCTTCTCCTTCTGCTCCTCCGACATCCCACCGTGCGGGTGCGGCTGCGTGTCCATTGGCGTCAGGGGCGGTTGGAGGTCCGCGTGCAGGATCGACGTGTCGCCGAGAGCTGCCGCCAGCGCAGCGAGCAGGACGGGCAGCTCCGAGCCGGCCGCCATGTGCTTGAGGAACTCGTCGTCCTCGACGATGGCTTCGGACCGAGAAACCTGGTAGAGGTCGTCGAACCGATGCATCTCGTCGGCACCAGGTTCGGGAGTCGGTGTCATTCGGGTTGCTACCTCCTTCTGGCGAGACGGACGTCCGTGCGGGATGCGCAGTGCCGGAGCTGGCCGTTTCTCGCCCGCATAATACTATGCTAGCGGCGACATCTCGCATAGAGTTGTGCCGGGCCGGGTGGGCGGCCGGCCGCGACGCCGGCCGCACCGTGGCCGATGCGGTTCCGCCCCCAACGAGAGCGAGGAAGATCAAGTGAGCGTTTCGGCTGACGTCGTCAAGGCATGGCTGGAGGAGTTCGGGCGGGTGTGGCGCGAAGGCGACGTGGAGGGGGCGGCGGCCATCATGACCGAGGACGCCAGCTACCGGAACAGCCCCTTCCTGGAGCAGCCGTTCGTCGGTCACGACGCCATCGCGGGGTTTTGGGAGGCCGCGCTCGTTGGCGTCTCTGATGTCGACTTCCGCTACGGGACGCCGGTGATCGAGGGAGACCGGGTGGGCGTCGAATGGTGGGCCACCCTCCGCTCGGGCGGGGAGGACTACACCCTGGCGGGCAACTTCCTGCTGACCTTCGCCGGGAACAGGGTTGCGGACCTGCGCGAGTCGTTCGTCAAGCAGAAGGGGGCTCTTCAGCCGCACGCCGGCTGGGGTCTCTGAATCTCCGCCGTTGACGATCGTTGAGCGCCGCGTTGATCCAGACTGTGAGGGAACATGGGTACCGAGGTAGAGAACCGCGCTGACGTGCTGATCGTCGGGGCGGGGGTGATCGGCGCCAGTGCCGCCTTCGCGCTGGCGAAGGCGGGCCACGACGTGCTCGTGGTCGACCGCAACAGCGGGATCGGAGACGGTTCGACCGGGTCGTCGGCAGGCATCATCCGCGTCCACGCGAGCGACGCGCAGAGCTCGGCGCTCGCTGCCGACGCCCTGGCGGTGTGGAACAACTGGCGCGGCTTCCTCGGTGCCGACAGCACCGAGGAGGTCGCGCGTTTCGTGCGGTGTGGCTCGCTGATCCTTGACGCCGGGACCGGGTTCGTCGACCGAGCCGCAGCGGCGATGAGGGCCGCCGAGGTCTCGTACGAGGAGTGGTCGCTGGACGAGATGAGTGGCCACTTCCCGTACTTCGACTTCCACCGGTTCGGACCGCCCCGGCCCGTGGACGACGACGAGTTCTGGTCCGAGCCGACAGAGTTGCTGCCCGGCGCTCTCTACACCGCGCAGTCGGGGTACGTCGGTGACCCGACCCTCGCGGCCGTCAATCTGATGCACGCGGCCCAGAGAGAAGGTGCCCGCCTGCGGCGATCGACCCCCGTCGTGCGGATCGATCTCGAGGGTGCCCGCGTCGTGGGGGCGACCCTGGCCGATGGGAGCAGGTTGCGGGCGGAGGCGGTTCTCGTCGCTGCCGGACCGCACACCGACTCACTTGTCAGTGCAATCGGCGGAACCTCCGACTTCCGGGTCCGAACCCGGCGGATCCGGGAGGAACTGGTCCACGTGCCGGCGCCTGCGGGGCTGGACCTCGCGCTTCAGGGGGTACACCTCGTGGACGGCGACCTCAACATCAACTTTCGTCCGGAGCTGGGCAACGCGTTCCTCGGTGGCAGTAACGGCGATCTCGTCGAGGAGCAGACAGTCATCGAGGACCCCGATGAGTTCGACCCGCTGGTGACGGCCGACGTCTGGGAACGCACGACGCTGCGGCTGGCTCGGCGCATCCCGGCACTGGGCATCCCGCGTGCGCGAACCGGCGTCGTCGGGCTGTACGACGCGGCGGAGGACTGGCTGCCGATCTACGACCGGACGTGCTTCGACGGGCTGTTCGTCGCGATGGCGACCTCAGGCACACAGTTCAAGACGGCGCCGATCGTGGGTGAGCTACTTCGCCACGTCGTCGAGACAGAGCTGGACGGCCGCGACCACACCGCCGAACCGTTCCTCGCCCCGACCAGCGGGCGCAGCTATTCGACGGCGCAGTTCTCCCGGCTGCGTGATCCGCGCAAGGGCCAGCTTCGGGGATGAGGGGCCTGCAGACATGTGGGACAACCAGAGGCACCAGGACGTGAACGAGCCACAGGAAGCCGTCGTCATCGACGGCATCTCAGAGTTGACCACGAACGACGAGGCCAACGGCGGGCGGGTCGCCGATGCGGCGCTGGTCGTCGAAGGAGACCGGATCGCGTGGGTCGGGCCGTCTCGTGCGGCGCCCCCCGCCGACCGGAGGGTGGACCTGGCCGGACGAGCTGTGCTCCCGGGCTGGGTAGATTCCCACACCCACCTGGTCTTCGCCGGAGACCGCACCGCGGAGTTCGAGGCGAGGATGGCCGGTGAGCCGTACGCGGCGGGCGGTATCAACGTGACGGTCCAGGCCACGCGGGCGGCGAGCGACGCGGATCTCGAGGGAAATATCGAGCGGCTGGTGGCTGAGGCGCGCCGTGGCGGGACCACGACGATCGAGACGAAGACCGGGTACGGCCTGACAGTGACCGACGAGGTACGGGCAGCCCGCCTGGCCGGTCGGCACGCGGACGCGGTGACGTTCCTCGGCGCACACGTCGTGCCCGCGGGCGCCGACCCGGACGAGTACGTCGCGCTCGTCGCTGGTCCGATGCTCGACGCCGTCGCTCCCCTCGTGACCGCGGTGGATGTCTTCTGCGAGGTCGGCGCCTTCGACGAGGCGGCGACGCGCAGGATCCTCGACGTGGCCAGGGCGCGGGGGATGGCGCGTCGCCTGCACGGCAACCAGCTCGGGCACGGGCCAGGGGCGCAGCTCGCTGTCGAGTACGGCGCCCTCAGCGTGGACCACCTCGGCTTCCTGACCGACGACGACATCGCGGCCCTGGCCTCCTCCTGGGCGGGCGCGGGGCGAGGCACGGTCGCGACGGTTCTTCCGGCCTGCGACCTCTCCACTCGGATGCCGCTCGCGCCTGCCCGGCGTCTCCTGGACGCCGGCGCGGTCGTCGCGATCGCCTCGAACTGCAACCCCGGGACGTCCTTCACCACCTCGATGGCGTTCTCCGTCGCCACCGCCGTGCTGCAGATGGGTCTCACCGTGCAGGAGGCGGTCCGCGCGGCGACGCTGGGAGGGGCGATCGCGTTGGGAATGGACGAGGCGGGGTGGCTCGATCCCCGCGGCGCGGCGCAGCCGGCCGTCGGGGTGATTGGTCCTGGCCGGCGGGCGGATTTTCAGGTGCTGGACGCCCCCTCGGTCACCCACCTCGCCTACCGCCCCGGGGTCCCGCTCACGAGCGCCGTGTGGCGGGCCGGCATCCGCGAAGTCTGACCTACCGTCCGCCGAGACACTTCTGCTTCCGCCTGCGGCCCGTCGCCGTGGCGGCGACCAATCCAGAATTCATTCCCCTCATTCTGACTATCTGGAGACATCATGAGTTCATCTATCGTCGGCCGGACGGTTCTCATCACCGGCGCGGCCGAACGTGCGGGCCGGGTGTTCGCGCGCAGGTTCGGAGCGGCCGGGGCGGCCGTGGTGGTGAACCACTGGAAGCAGGCGGAGCTCGCCGAGAAGACCGTCAAGCTCATCCGCTCCGAGGGCGGCGAGGCGATCGCCGTGGAGGCGGACGTGTCGAACACCGCCGACGCCCGCCGGCTCGTGGACCAGGCGGTGGCCTGGCGCGGCGATCTCTCCGTGCTGATCCACAATGCGAGCTCACTTCGCGCGAAGGAGTTCGAAGATGTGACCGAGGACGACTTCGACGCCTCGTTCGGGGTCAACATCCGGGGACCGTTCTTCCTCAGCCAGGCCGCGGCCGCGGTCATGAAGGCACAGGGCCACGGCAGGATCATCGCGCTGGTGGGGAACTCGACCAACGAGGCATGGCCGAACCTCATTCCGCACGGCCTGTCCAAGACGGCCCTGATTCGGCTCATGGAGCAGCTCGCCGTCGCGCTGTCTCCAACGGTGCAGTGCAACGCGGTGGCACCGACGCAGTTCTTCCGTTCGGACGACGGCACCAATGACGCGCTGCGTCGTTATCGCGGCGAACCGCTCGTCGATGGCGACACCTACCGTGTCGGGACGCGGTACGAGTTCCGCAACGGGGATGCCGACGATGTCGCGGAGGCGCTGCTCTTCCTCGCGACGTGCTCGCCCTACCTGAATGGCACGGTCATCCGTCTCGATGGCGGGAAGGCTCTCTACTAGCGGTCTCCTGCATGGCCATCGAACGCGCGTGCCGGGTGCACCGGGTCCGTGGTCGCTATCCGTGACAGGGGTGCGGGGGACAACGGCATCCTGTCGTGACCGTCCCGTGGCCCGGGACCGCACCGGCCGTCCGCCGGCTACGGCAGGGTCTCGCGGCTCGCCGCCGTCCGGCGCTTCCTTGGCTGCCCCGGACAGGGTGGACCCGGTGGAAACGAGAGAAGGAGGGTATCGATGCTCATCGGCATCCCGAGCGAGTCGAAACAGGGCGCCCTGGTCGCGGCGACCGCCAAGACCGTTTCCCAACTGACCAACCTCGGCTACGACGTGATCGTCGAGTCGGGCGCCGGCGACCTCGCCGACCAGCCTGACGGCGCGTTCACCGCCGCTGGTGTCCGGGTCGGTACGACGGAGGAGGTGTGGGCCGCCGACGTCGTCGTGAAGGTCAACGCCCCCACCCACGAGGAGATCGGCCGGCTCCGGCAGGGCGCCACGATCATCTCGATGATGGCGCCGGGCCGCAGCCCCGAGCTGCTGGAGGAGCTGCAAGCGCAGGGCGTGACCGCGCTCGCGATGGACGCGGTGCCGCGGATCTCGCGCGCGCAGTCGATGGACGTGCTGTCCTCGATGGCGAACGTCGCGGGCTACCGCGCCGTGGTCGAGGCCGCGCACGAGTTCGGCCGGATGTTCACCGGCCAGGTGACCGCCGCGGGCAAGATCCCTCCGGCCCGGGTGTTCGTGGTGGGCGCCGGTGTCGCGGGTCTGGCCGCGATCGGTGCCGCATCGGCGATGGGTGCGGTCGTGCGCGCGTTCGACGTGCGCCCCGAGGTGGCCGAGCAGGTCGAGTCGATGGGCGCGCAGTTTGTTGAGCTGGACCGGTCCGTGTTCAAGGCGGAGAAGTCCTCCGACGGCTATGCCAAGGAGATGACCGAGGAACAGCGGGCCGCGACTGCCGCGATGTACGACGAGGAGGCGCGGGCCGCCGACATCGTCATCACCACCGCGCTCATACCCGGACGCCCGGCGCCGCGCCTGCTCACCGCCGAGACTGTGGCCGGCATGAGGAACGGCTCCGTGATCGTCGACATGGCCGCGGCCAACGGTGGAAACGTCGCGGGCACCGTGGCGGATCAGAGGGTCGTCACCCAGAACGGTGTGACGATCCTGGGTTACACCGACCTCGCCGGCCGCCTGGCCGCGCAGACGTCGCAGCTGTACGGCACCAACGTCGTCAACCTGCTCAAGCTGCTGACCCCGGAGAAGGACGGCAACCTGACGTTGGACTTCGACGACGTCGTCCAGCGTGGCATCACCGTCGTCAAGGATGGCGAGTCCACCTGGCCGCCGCCGGCCGTGCAGGTCTCGGCAGCCCCCGCCGCCGCGACTCGCACGGTTGCCGCTCCGGCCAAGGAGGAGAAGGCGCGGCTGTCCGCAGGTGCGAAGGTCGGCCTGGTGTTGGGCGGCACCGCCCTGCTCTGGCTGGTCAACGCGACCGCGCCGGACCCGATCCCGCGGCACTTCACGACGCTGATGCTCTCGATCGTGATCGGTTACTACGTCATCGGCAAGGTGGCGCACGCGCTGCACACGCCGCTGATGTCGGTCACCAACGCCATCTCCGGCGTGGTCGTGGTCGGCGCGCTGATCCAGGTCGCCTCGGAGAACACCACCATACGGATTCTCTCCGCCGTCGCGACCCTGCTTGCCTCGATCAACATCTTCGGTGGCTTCGCGGTCACGCGGCGGATGCTCGGCATGTTCAACAAGGGGGCCTGAGCGATGGACATCATCTCGACCACTGGCGCGGTGTACATCGTTGCCTCGCTGTTGTTCATCCTCTCGCTGGCGGGCCTGTCGAGGCACGAGTCCGCCAAGAACGGCCTGACCTACGGGATCGTCGGCATGGCGATGGCGCTCGTCGCCACCGTTGTCCTGGTCATCGACGTCACCACCGACATCGACGGCGGCATGGTCTCGATCCTGCTCATGCTGGCCGCGATCACGGTCGGTGCCGTGATCGGCCTGTGGCGGGCCAGAATCGTCGAGATGACCGGAATGCCCGAGCTCATCGCGCTGCTGCACAGCTTCGTCGGTCTCGCCGCCGTCGCGATCGGGTGGAACGGCCACCTCCAGGGCTCGCACTACGCTCTGGACAGCCTCAACAACATCCACGAGGCCGAGGTCTCGATCGGTATCTTCATCGGCGCGGTCACCTTCACCGGCTCGATCGTCGCCAACCTGAAGCTCTCGGCGAAGATGAAGTCCGCCCCGCTCATGCTGCCGGGCAAGAACTTCATCAACGTCGGCTCGCTGGTCCTCTTCACGATCCTCACCATCGCCTACGCCGCCATCGACGCCGGCAGCACCGGACAGGATGTCGTCCTCGTCGTGCTGACGGTGCTCGCTCTGGCCCTGGGCTGGCACCTGGTCGCCTCCATCGGTGGCGGCGACATGCCGGTCGTGGTCTCGATGCTCAACAGCTACTCGGGTTGGGCTGCGGCCGCCTCGGGGTTCCTACTCAGCAACGATTTGCTGATCGTGACCGGTGCGCTGGTCGGCTCATCCGGTGCCTACCTCTCCTACATCATGTGCAAGGCGATGAACCGCTCCTTCATCTCCGTCATCGCCGGTGGCTTCGGGGTCGAGGCCGCCCCCGGCGGCGACAAGGACTACGGCGAGCACCGCGAGATCCAGGCCGACGCCGTCGCCGAGCTGCTGGCCGGCGCCTCCTCGGTCGTCATCACCCCCGGCTACGGCATGGCGGTGGCGCAGGCGCAGTACCCCGTTGCCGACCTGACCGCGAAGCTTCGGGCCAGGGGCGTCAACGTGAGGTTCGGCATTCACCCCGTGGCGGGTCGCCTTCCCGGCCACATGAACGTGCTGCTGGCCGAGGCCAAGGTGCCCTACGACATCGTGCTCGAGATGGACGAGATCAACGACGACTTCGACGCCACCGACGTGGTCCTGGTCATCGGCGCCAACGACACGGTCAACCCGGCCGCGTCGGAGGACCCGTCCTCGCCGATCGCCGGCATGCCGGTCCTGAAGGTCTGGAACGCCCACGACGTGATCGTCTTCAAGCGGTCGATGGCCACAGGCTACGCCGGCGTGCAGAACCCGTTGTTCTTCCGCGACAACAGCCAGATGCTCTTCGGCGACGCCAAGGAGCGGGTCGAGGACATCGTCCGAGCCCTGGACCGTGTCCCAGCAGTTCGCGGGGCAGACATCTACCGTCCGGCGCTGGCCTGATCCATCGGGTACCAGGGCCGAAGAAAGCACATTCAACTGAGCCGTGTGTCGCGTCGCGGCCCGGCGTGGCGAACAACGTAGAGAGGTTGTCGAAGCGCGATGAATATCGTCGTACTCGTCAAGCAGGTGCCTGATTCGGGCGCGGACCGCAACCTGCGTTCTGACGACAACACCGTCGACCGCGGTTCGGCGAACAACGTCATCAACGAGATGGACGAGTACGCCATCGAGGAGGCGTTGAAGATCAAGGAGGCGCACGGCGGCGAGGTGACCGTCCTGACCATGGGTCCGGACAAGGCGACCGAGTCGATCCGTAAGGCGCTGTCCATGGGGCCGGACAAGGCGGTGCACGTGGTGGACGACGCCCTGCACGGCTCCTGCGCGGTGGCCACCTCAAAGGTCCTGGCGGCCGCTCTCGGTCGGCTCAATGCGGATCTGGTGCTGTGTGGTTCGGAGTCGACTGATGGTGGGGTGCAGGTGCTGCCGCACATGATCGCGGAGCGGTTGGGTGTTGCGGCGTTGACCGGGGCGCGGAAGCTGACCGTGGACGGGGCGACGTTGACCGTGGAGCGGCAGACGGAGGAGGGGTACGAGGTCGTCACCGCCTCGACCCCGGCCGTGGTCTCGGTGTGGGACACGATCAACGAGCCGCGGTACCCGTCGTTCAAGGGCATCATGGCCGCGAAGAAGAAGCCGCTGCAGACGTTGTCCCTGGCGGACCTGAGCGTCGCCCCCGCCGAGGTGGGCTTCGCCGGCGCCACCAGCACGGTGCTGGAGCACTCCAAGCGCCCGCCGCGCTCCGGCGGCACCAAGGTCACCGACGAGGGCTCCGGCGGCGTGCAGCTGGTCGAGTTCCTCGCCACCGAGAAGTTCGTGTGAGGGGTCTGGACATGGCTGAGGTTCTCGTCGTCGTCGACGCCACCCGGGAGTTCGGCGTCAAGAAGGTCACCCTGGAGATGCTCACCCTCGCCCGCGAGTTGGGCACCCCGAGCGCGGTCGTGCTCGGCGGCCCCGGCGCCGCGCAGGCGCTGACCGGCAAGCTGGGCGAGTTCGGCGCGGAGAAGGTCTACGCCGCCGAGAGCGAGGACATCGACGGCTACCTGGTGGCCCCGAAGGCCACCGTGCTGGCCGACCTCGTGAAGCGGGTGCAGCCGGCCGCGGTGCTGCTCGCCTCCGCCCAGGAGGGCAAGGAGATCGCCGCCCGGCTGGCGGTCAAGCTGGACAACGGCATCCTGACCGACGTGGTCGCCCTGACCGCCGACGGCACCGCCACGCAGGTCGCGTTCGCCGGCTCGACCATCGTCAAGTCCAAGGTCACCCGCGGCCTGCCGCTGGTCACCGTCCGCCCGAACTCGCTCACCCCGACCCCGGCGGCGGCCACCCCGGCCGTCGAGCAGCTCACCGTGCAGGTTGGTGAGGCGGACAAGCTGGCCAGGGTCGTGCAGCGCGTCGCCGAGCAGAAGGGCTCCCGCCCGGAACTGACCGAGGCGTCCGTGGTCGTCTCCGGCGGCCGGGGCGTCGGCAACGCCGACAACTTCAAGCTGGTAGAGGAGTTGGCCGACCTGCTCGGCGGCGCGGTCGGCGCGTCCCGCGCGGCCGTGGACTCCGGCTTCTACCCGCACCAGTTCCAGGTCGGTCAGACCGGCAAGACCGTCTCCCCGCAGTTGTACGTCGCGCTGGGCATCTCCGGCGCGATCCAGCACCGCGCCGGCATGCAGACCTCGAAGACCATCGTCGCGGTGAACAAGGACGCCGAGGCGCCGATCTTCGAACTCGCCGACTTCGGCGTGGTCGGCGACCTGTTCACAGTCGTCCCCCAGGCCGCCGAGGAGATCCGCAAGCGCAAGTGATAGGAGGCATATGCGCAGGTGGTGAGTCTTCCGACGGCAACGGCGTCCGGAGTTACCGCCCCGGACGCCGTTGCCGCTGTCGGAGCTCATCGCGGAGGTTCAGCTCTCCCGCATCGGGATCCGCACGCCCCGCTCGGCGGCGACCTGCTCGGCGCGCTCGTAGCCAGCGTCGGCGTGGCGGATCACGCCCATGCCGGGGTCGTTGGTCAGCACCCGTGCCAGCTTCTCGGCCGCCAGGGCGGTCCCGTCCGCGACCGACACCTGGCCGGCGTGGATCGACCGGCCGATGCCGACACCCCCGCCGTGGTGGATCGATACCCAGGACGCCCCGGATGCGGTGTTGATCAGCGCGTTCAGCAGCGGCCAGTCGGCGATGGCGTCCGACCCGTCGAGCATGGCCTCGGTCTCCCGATACGGCGAGGCGACCGAGCCGGCGTCCAGGTGGTCCCGCCCGATGACGATCGGCGCCCTGAGTTCGCCCGAGGCGACCATCTCGTTGAACCGCAGGCCGGCTTTGTCCCGCTCGCCGTAGCCCAACCAGCAGATGCGCGCCGGCAGGCCCTGGAACGCGATCTTCTCCGGCGCCCCGCGTAGCCACTTCTGCAGGCGGTCGTTGTCCGGGAACAGCTCCAACACGGCGCGGTCGGTGGCGTGGATGTCCTTCGGGTCGCCGGACAGGGCCGCCCAGCGGAACGGGCCCTTGCCCTCGCAGAACAGCGGCCGGATGTACGCGGGGACGAACCCGGGGAACTCGAACGCCCGCTCGTACCCGCCGAGTCGTGCCTCGTCCCGGATGGAGTTGCCGTAGTCGAAGACCTCGGCGCCGGCGTCCTGGAACTCCACCATCGCCTGGACGTGCCGGGCCATCGAGGCGCGGGCCCGGGCGGTGAACTCCTCGGGCTTCCCCTCCGCGTAATCGTGCCAGTCCTCGACCGAGACGCCCTCGGGCAGGTACGACAGCGGGTCGTGGGCGCTGGTCTGGTCGGTGACGATGTCGATCGGGACACCACGACGCAGCAGTTCGGGGAAGACCTCGGCGCAGTTGCCGACCAGCCCGACGGAGAGCGCGCGGCGCTCGCCCCTGGCGCGTAGCACCCGCTCGATCGCGTCGTCCAGGTCGGTGGCGACCTCGTCCAGGTAGCGGTGCTGCACCCGGCGGTCGAGACGGGCCCTGTTCACGTCGACGATCAGGCACACCCCGTCGTTCAGGGTCACCGCGAGCGGTTGCGCCCCGCCCATGCCGCCGCAGCCCCCGGTGAGCGTGAGCGTGCCGGCCAGGGTGCCGTTGAAGCGCTTCTCCGCTACGGCCGCGAACGTCTCGTACGTGCCCTGCACGATGCCCTGCGTGCCGATGTAGATCCACGAGCCGGCCGTCATCTGGCCGTACATCGTCAGGCCCAGCCGCTCCAGCCGCCGAAACTCGGGCCAGGTGGCCCAGTCGCCGACAAGGTTGGAGTTGGCCAGGAGCACCCGCGGGGCCCACTCGTGCGTCCGTAGCACGCCCACCGGGCGACCCGACTGCACCAGCATCGTCTCGTCCCGCTCCAGCGTGGTCAGGGTGCGGACCATCGCGTCGAAGGACGTCCAGTCGCGGGCCGCGCGGCCGGTGCCGCCGTACACCACGAGGTCGTCGGGGCGCTCGGCGACCTCCGGGTCCAGGTTGTTCATCAGCATCCGTAGCGGGGCCTCGGTGGCCCACGACTTGGCGGTCAGGGTCGTGCCGCGCGGGGCACGGACGGGACGTGCGCCTTCCATGGCGTGTCTCCTTGCTTGGCCGGGGATCAGTTGAACGGTCCGGTTACCGACTCGACGGCGCGAAGCGCGGCCCCGCTGGCCACGAACCGCACGGCGACGTCGATCTCCGGCGAGAGGAAGCGGTCGCGCCCAGGACCGGGGGCCACCTCGCGCAGGGCGTCGATCACCGCGCCGGTGGCGGGGGCGGGGCGCAGCGGCGCCCGCAACTGGATGCCGCGCGCGGCCGTGAGCAGCTCGATGGCGAGCACGCGGGTCAGCGCGTCGACGGCGCGGCGCAGCTTACGGGCACCGGACCAGCCCATCGAGACGTGGTCCTCCTGCATCGCCGAACTCGGGATCGAGTCGACGCTGGCGGGTACGGCGAGCCGCTTGAGCTCCGAGACGAGCGCGGCCTGGGTGTACTGCGCGATCATGTAGCCCGAGTCGACGCCCGGGTCCTCGGCGAGGAAGGCGGTCAACCCGTGGCTGCGGGCCACGTCGAGGAACCGGTCGGTGCGGCGCTCGGCCATCGAGGCGGCGTCTGCGGTGACGACCGCGAGGAAATCGAGCACGTACGCCAGCGGGGCACCGTGGAAGTTACCGTTCGAGGAGACCCGCCCGTCGCGGGTGACTACCGGATTGTCCACCGCGGCGGCCAGCTCCCGGGAGGCGACCAGCGCCGCGTGGTCCACGGTGTCCCGGGCGGCCCCGGCCACCTGCGGCGCGCAGCGCAGCGAGTAGGCGTCCTGGACGCGGGTGCAGTCCGGGCTGCGGTGACTGGCCACGATCGGGCTGCCGGCGAGCACGGCGCGGATGTTGGCCGCGGAGGCGGCCTGGCCCGGGTGGGGACGCAGGGCCTGCAGCTCAGGGGTGAACACTGCGTCGGTGCCGAGCAGCCCCTCTACGCTCATCGCGGCGGTCAGGTCGGCGACCTTGAGCAGGTGGCGTAGGTCGCTGATCGCCAGCACCAGCATGCCCAGCATGCCGTCGGTGCCGTTGATCAGCGCGAGGCCCTCCTTCTCAGCCAAGGAGACCGGCTCGATGCCTGCCTCGCGTAGGGCGTCCCCGGCGTCGCGCAGCTCACCGGCGGCATCGCGCACAGGGCCCTCTCCCATCAGCGCCAGCGCGCAGTGCGCCAGCGGCGCGAGGTCGCCGGAGCAGCCGAGGCTGCCGAACTCGTGCACGACCGGGCTGATCCGGGCGTTCAGCAGCCGCGCGTACGTGAGCGCGGTTTCGGCGCGGACTCCTGTACGGCCGGTCGCCAACGTCGACAGGCGCAGCAGCATCAGCGCCCGGACGACCTCCCGCTCCACCTCCGGCCCCGACCCGGCGGCGTGGCTGCGGACGAGGCTGGACTGGAGCTGGGCGCGCAGCTCGACCGGGATGTGCCGGGTCGCCAGCGCCCCGAACCCGGTGGACACGCCGTAGTGGGGCTCAGCGTCGTCGGCGAGCGCCTCGACGACCTCGCGGCTCCTGCGGATCTCGGACAGCGCATCGGCGGAGATCTCGACGGGGGCGTCGTGGCGGGCGACCGCGACGACGTCGTCGAAGCTCAGCGGGCCGGTGCCGACCGTGACGACGGCAGCGGCCCGACGGGGTTGGGCTGTTCTCATACCCTCTATTCGAACCGACGACCGAGCCTGCCGGATACGACCGGCGGCCAGGTTCTGTCTCGGATCTGAGACACTGGGGCGTGGCTAACGTCCCCGCCGCGGCCCACGCCATCAGCCTGCTCAAGCTGCTGGCCCGGCACGCCGAACCCCTCCCCGCCGCGTCGATCGCGCGTGACCTCGAGCTGCCGCGGTCCACCGTCTACCACCTGCTGGCGGTGCTGCGGAACGAGGGATTCGTGATGCACCTGGCGGAGGAGCGGCGGTACGGCCTGGGGGTCGAGGCGTTCGCCCTCGGCTCCGCGTACTCCCGTCAGGCCCCGCTGCAGCGGGTCGCCCGGCCCCTGCTGACCCGCCTGGTCGAGACCAGCTCGCACAACGCCCATCTGGCCGTGCTGTACGGCCGCGAGGTGTTCTACGTGATCGAGGAGCGCGCGCCTGGCCGCCCCCCGCTGGTCACCGACGTCGGGGTACGGCTGCCGGCGGCGCTGACCGCGAGCGGCCTGGCCATGCTCGCCGCCCTGCCGCACGCCCAGGTGCGCGCCCTCTTCCCCGGCCGGGACGCGTTCGTGCAGCGGCACGGCGTCGGCGTCACCAGTCTGGCCCAGCTGCGCGCCGAGCTGATCCGAGTCCGGCAACGCACCTACGCCATCGAGGAGGGGCTGGTCACACCCGAGGTCTCCGCGGTCGCCGCAGCGGTACACGACCACACCGGCCACCCGGTCGCGGCCGTGGCCGTGACCTACCCTGCCGCCGACGTGGACGTCGACGGGCAGCGCGAGTTGGCCCGGCAGGTCGCCCGCACGACCGCCGAACTGACCCGGCGCATCGGCGGCCGGCTGTGCCCTTAGTACTGCAACGGCGGGTCGTGACTTATGGCGGTTCGAGTCGTTTGCGGTAGTGGGCGGCTCGGGCTTGTTCCTGGCGTAGGCGGCGGAAGTTGGACCAGTGCAGGATGTGGCTGGCGTGGTGGCGGATGGTCAGGACGAGGTGGGCGAACAGGTGGCGGATCTCGTTGCTGCTCAGCGGGATCAGGCTGCCCTCGCTGCCGGTGGTGCCCCCTTTGCGGCTTCGCGGGCGCGGGTGACGACGAGGAACGCGGCAGCGGCCATGGCCAGGGTGATGTGGCCGTACCAGGCGTCGTAGCGGCGGACCTGGTACTGGTCCAGGCCGACCTCGTTCTTCGCGGTCTGGAACGATTCCTCCACCGACCAACGGCTACCGGCGACCCGCACGAGTTCCCGCAGTCGGGTGCCGCGGGGGCCGAAGCAGACGTAGTAGGCGATGTCGCTAGGGTCGCTGATCGAGCGTCGGGCCAGGACCCAGCCGCGGCGGCCGTGGGCGAAGGTGCGGCGGATCGGCACCCGGGCCCAGTCGTAGCGGCGTGGTCCGTGCGCGCCATCGCCGCACGACAGCCGCTGCCACGCGCCCGCACGTACTCTGGCGATCAGCTCATCGACGCGGGTGGTGGTATGCAACCCGGAGGGCACCTCGTCGTCGCATCGGGTGGCCATCACATACGCGATGTCCTGCTCCTCCAGCCAGCCCCGCAGGCCGGGGTTCTGCCCGTAGGCCTCGTCGGCGGTGAACCACGAAAACGGCACCCCGGCGGTGATCGCCCGCTCCAGCATGGCCCGAGCCTGCTGCGGCTTCGTGGCGAACTCGACCTCGTCCGGGATCGCCGCCGCTCGGCACCGGTCCCGGTCGCCGGTCCACGACTTGGGCAGGTACAACTCCCGGTCGATCAACGCCCGGCCCCGACTCGTGGCGTAGCACAGGAACGTGCCGATCTGGCAGTTCTCCGTCTTGCCCGCCGTGCCTGAATACTGCCGTTGGACCCCCGCCGAGGCGCGGCCCTTCTTGACGAACCCGGTCTCGTCGGCGACGAGCACCCCGGCCGCATCGCCGATCTGCTCCACGACGTAGTCGCGTACGTCATCGCGGACCGCGTCCCGGTCCCACGCCGCGCTGCACAACATGCCCTGCAACCCGTCCGGCGAGACATGCCCAGCCTGCTCCGCGAGGGTCCAGCCGTTGCGCCGCTCCAACGGCGCCAGCAACCCCCGCACATACGCCCACGCCCGCCGCCGCGGCTCCACTCGAGTAAACCGATGCGAGAACCGGAAGAACAACTCCTCCAACCCGGCATCCCACGACCCGACCAACTGCGCATCCACCACAACCAGTCAACGAACGATCAGCAGCCGAAGCCACGACCCGCCGTTGCAGTATTAGCCGTGCCCTTGCGCGGTGACGCACGCCGCCCTGGGCTCCGCGCGTCGTCCACGGCCGGATTTGTCGCCGGTGCTGGTGCGGGCGCGAGACCGCCGCCGGGAGGAACGGGCACCGCCGGCATCGTCCGCGTTTCAGCGCCGCATCAGTGCCGTTCCAGCCCACGCCGCCATCGTGGTTGGTGGCGACCGGGTCACCGGTCACGAACAACGGGAGGGAACATGATTCGCAGGACGGGCGCGCGATGGACCGCGCTCGCCGTACTCGCCGCCGTGTTGTCGGTGCCGGGAACGGCCGTGGCCCAGGACGACAAACCGGGGCCGTCGAAGCCCACCGACTGTCCGGTCGAGACCGTCGACGACAAGGGCAACGTCACCATCGTCTACGTGCCCGAAGGCACCACGTACGGGTTGATCCACTGCGAGGGTGGGGACTGGAAATTCGGGTGGTTCCCCTTCGACTCGGCGAGCATGGCGACCGCCGACGTGATCACCGTGGACGACCGGGGTGGCGTCAAGGTCGACGAGGCGGTGATCGACGGACGGGCGGGGGACATCCGGGCCGGCGAGGTCAAGTACATCCTCGAGGCGGCCGGCGTGTCCGACCCGTACGAGCCGGACCAGGCCGTCGTGCGTTCCGAGGACGGCAAGGAGCTCTACACCACCCAGGAGCTGACCGAGAAGACGACCATCGCCGACCTCGCCGACAAAGCCGGCACCGAGGCGCCCACGGTCGAGTTCTCGAACCGTAAGTGGCCG
Organism: Micromonospora olivasterospora; assembly: GCF_007830265.1. Taxonomy (NCBI): domain Bacteria; kingdom Bacillati; phylum Actinomycetota; class Actinomycetes; order Micromonosporales; family Micromonosporaceae; genus Micromonospora; species Micromonospora olivasterospora. The sequence goes on along the minus strand of NZ_VLKE01000001.1, from coordinate 6,371,767 downwards.
AAGTTCACCATCACCTTCAAGTGCAAGTTGCTCCCGCCGTGGTGCTCGATCATCATCCGGTGGTGAGGCCCGGCTGACGGCAGACCGCCGACGGTCGCCCCGGCGTGGACGCGCCGGGGCGACCGTCGGCCACCACGCTCACCCGTCGGCGGACCGCCGAGCGGAGCCGAGCGGTCCGGCGCCGGACCCGCCGCTCCGGCCCCGGAGAGGGTGCCATCGGAGGACTCGGTGCCGGCCAACCTCGCCCGGATCCCCTCGGCGTCGGGATGGGCGAGTCCGTCGAGAATGGACAGCGCCTCCTGCCAGACCTGCCGGGCGGCCCGTCGGTCGCCGCTGTCGTCGTGGATCTCGCCGAGGTCGGCGAGGCTGAGTGCCACGTTGTACGGGTCGGCGAGCTGGCGATACAGGTCGACGGCCCGGTGGTAGCAGCCGGCTTACCGGCCACTGGGGGCCGGTGAGCCAGACGGGCTGACCGCCGAACTTGGTGACCGGGTCGGTCACCGGCGCCTTGGCCTGGTGATAGTTCGCGATCCGCCATACGGCAGCCATGGCGGCGACCGTAGCAGACGGGCCCAGCACCCGCCCCGCAGCCAATCGTGACAGCGCTGGTCGCGTGAGGGTGGGCCGACAGCTGCGGAAACGCGATCAGATGTCAGGGTTGCCGGCCTGGCCGTCAACGTCACCGGCGGGCCGTCAGACCTACCGGGCCGGCGGTCAGCGCCGCTGGGCGGCGACGCGTCGGGTGATCTCGCCCGGCGGTACCGGCCGACCGAAGTACCAGCCCTGGCCGGTGTCGCAGCCGGCGGCGCGCATCCGCCGGGCCCGGCTGGCGGTCTCGATGCCTTCGGCGGTGACGGTGAGCCCGAGGGTGTGACCCAGGGCGTTCACGCGTCGTGGGTGGCGAGATGCCGGAAGCGGGCCTCGTTGGCCCGTAGTGCCTGCTCGGCGCGTGCCTGCGCGGCCAACGCGGCCAGGCGGACGGCATCCTGGGCGTCCAGGCTGCGGTCGTGCACCGCGGCCGTGAACCCGGCCGCCAGTCCTTCCAGCAACGCGGTCAGCCGTACGCACACCGCGGCGTCGGCGGGCAGCCCCAGGTCGGCCGCGAGTCGGGTGTTCAGGACCGCGATGGTACGGCCCAACGCGTCTGGAGACGCGAACCCGGCGGCGACGAGATCCTCCCCGACGCCGAACCCGCAGGTGGGGTCGGGCGGCTCGGCGAACAGGCCGCCGACGAGCCGTTCGGCCAGCCCGCTGACGATTCGGTACCGCTCGGCGGAGCTGATCGGCACATAGTGCGCCCGGTGCAGCCCCTTTGCCCACGCCTTCGCGAACGTGTCCAGGCCGTGACGGTGTCGGTCGGCGAGCGAGTCGGCATCGGGGTGCCCCGTCACGCCGTACGCCCAACTCCTACATAGAAACTCATCCGCTCCGGATGGTCCCCGACATCCTCGGGAGATTCCGGACGCCACAGCGGCGACCACACCACGCCGGGTTCCACCAGTTCGAGACCGTCGAAGAACCGCTCGACCTGGGCGCGGGTACGGGCCGTGACCGGCGTGGTGGTCCGACCGCTCAGCCGCGCCCCCTCGCCCATCTCCTGTGGGCGGCTGTCGGTCGTAACGTGGCTGATGGCCAGGTAGCTGCCCGGGCAGAGCGCCGTACGCAGCCGGTTCAGGATCCCGTACGGATCGTCCTCGTCGGGAATCGCGTGCACGACCGACGCCAACAGCAGTCCCACCGGCTGGTCCAGGTCCAGCAGTGCCCGCGTCGTCGGATGGTCGAGGATGACCTCCGGCCGGCGCAGATCCTCGTGGATCGCGGCGGCGAACTCGTTGCCGGACAGGATCTGTTCGCTGTGTGCCACCGCCACCGGATCGATGTCCACATAGACCACGCGTGCGTCCGGCACGATCTTCTGGGCGATTTCGTGCACGTTACCCACGGTCGGGATGCCCGAGCCGATGTCCAGGAACTGACGGATCCCCATGTCAATCATGAAGCGGACCGCGCGGTGCAGGAACTCCCGGTTCGCCCGCGCCACCAGCCGCAGGTCCGGCACCGCCGCGATGGCCTGCCGGGCGAACTCCCGATCGATCGCGAAGTTGTGGGAGCCACCCAACCAGTAGTCGTAGGCGCGCGCGACGCTCGGCTTGCTGAGGTCTATACCTTCGGGTGCCCAGTCCGGCCGCTCCATCGCTGCCCTCCTCGTCAAACCCCCGCGCTTTCGCCACGACCGCGAGCAACGACAAACGTGTCCCGTACGCCCGTCGGACCGTGATCGCCGGCTCAACCCTAACTGACCGCCCGATCGATACCCATCCCGGCGGTGGGTACGTACGACCACCGCCGCACGCGAGGGCAGCACCGACAGGTGGGCGAGATGAGGACGTCCTGGTCTGCGGGTGACTTCGACGTGGTCCCAGGCGAGGCCGATGGCATCCTTGGCTCAGCGGACTCGGTCGTAGACGAGAGTCAACGTGCCGTGCTCGCCCGCGGCCTCGCTGGCGAGCGCCCACTGCCCGCCGGGCAGGCCGTCGTCGAAGAGGCGTGGCCCTCCGCCGAGGAAGACCGGAAAGATCGTGAGCGCCAGTCGGTCGACCTTGTCGGCCGCCAGGAGCGCCTTGATGACGCTCCCGCTGGAGAGCACGAGAATGTCGCCGCCCTCGGTCGCCTGGAGGTCCGCGACCACCTCGGCGGTCGGCTTGTCGACGATCGTCGTCCGCTCCCACGGAGCCTCGCCGAGCGTGGAGGAGAGGACCACCTTGTCGGTGTCGACGAGCCACTGCGCGAAGCCCTCGTCGCGCGGGTCGGCACCCTCCATGCCGATGACGGTGGGCCAGAAACCGAGGAACCCCTCGGCGTTGACCCGCCCGAGCAGGGCCGTCGTCGCCGGCTTCCAGAGGCTGGTCAGATGGTCACGGGCGACGTCGGTGACGGCGTACGGCATCACCCAGCCCATGTCCCGGGGGTCGCCCGGCCGGGCGTAGTGGCCGTCGAGGGAGATGCTCATGTTCGTGACGACCCTGCGGCCGGTGGTCTGCTGTGTCACTTCGTGCTCCTTGTGTCGGTGTCGTCGGTGCTGTCGGTGCTGTCGGAATGGGTGGCGACGGTCGCCGCGAGCCTGTCGAGGCTCTGGCCGAAACCGATCTCGATGCCTGCGACGAAGTCCGCGGAACCGACTGTGCTGTCGGTGATTCGCCAGTGGACGTCGAGGTCCGTGCCGGTGTCGGTGGGCCGGAGGCTGAGGTCGACGTGGGCGGTGAAGGCGAGGCCGCCGTCGGGAAGCAGGGGGGAGAGGCGGTAGGCGAGCCGCTCATTGGGGCGTACGTCGTCGACGACTCCCTCCGCGCGCCCCGCGACGAGGTCGGAGCCGTCGGCGTCCTCGGCGTCGCGATACTCCTGGACGATCCGCCCACCAGGTCGCGCCTCGAAGACGAGTTCGGAGACGCGGAGGTCGTCGGGCGTCCACCATCCGGCGAGCAGGGGGCCTCGGTCAGGTGACGCCAGACCAGCTCGGGGTGCCCCGCCAGCGACTGGAGGAACCTGAACGATCGTCCGTCGGCCCACCCCGGCGCCTCCGCGGCGAGCCGCTCTGCTTGGCGGCTGAGCCCGTCGTGGGTCGAGCCCGGGCCGCCGACCTGGCCCGCGGCGTCGGCCAGCCGGCTGAGCGCAGCCGCCAGGTCCCGCAGGGGAGCGGGCTGGAGCGCGTAGATGCGGCGCTGGCCGGTGCGCTGGGAGGTGACGACGCCAGCGCGCTCGAGGGTCTGCAGGTGCTTGGTCGTCTGCGGCTGGCGTGCCTCGGCAAGCTGGGCGAGGACGCCGACCGAGCGGGGCCGCTCGGCCAACAGGTTCACGAGCCGCCAGCGGGCCGGGTCGGCCAGTGCGGTGAGGAGAGCGTCCATAGCGAGGAGTATTTTCGACCGAAAATATTCTTGTCAAGGAATAACTTGTGGATCGGTGGGGCGCGCTCATGGCCGATGCGCGGATGGTTGATGAGGCCGTCTGCCGGACGCAGTGGTGACGGCCGGGTCAGTGGGTTGTGGCGGTGAGGCGTTGTAGGGCGGCGTGGGCGGGTGGGCCCCAGGTGGGTTTGCCGCCGGGGCGGCCGTGGATGCCGTCGTCGCCGATGAGGATGCCGCCGAGGGCGCGTGCGACTGCCCAGCCTCGGGCGCGGCGCGTGGTGGCGGTGTCCGGGGTCGGCTGGTAGGCGGCGTGGAAGTGGTCGGTGGTGTTGTTGTCTGGTAGGAGGAGCCACATGGCGGCGAGGTCGTATGCGGGATCGCCTGCGCAGAGGTCGCCGAAGTCGATCACGCCGCAGAAGGTGCCGTGGGCGGTGAGGATGTTGGCCGGGTGCAGGTCGGCGTGGAGCCATAGCGCCGGGCCTGTCCATTCGGGTGCGGTGCTCGCGTCGTGCCAGGCGGCGTGGACGGCGTCCGGGGCCGAGGGAACCGTTCGGGGGGTCGCCGAGTCGCTGCGGGACGGGGATCGGCAGCGGAAGGCGCGGGGCAAGCGTGGGCAGCCAGGCGTACTCCTTGCGTAGCAGCGCGTCAGCGGCCCCCGTCGCCCAGGGAAGCCGGACGGCCAGGTCGTCACCGAGCCGCCACAGTTGGTTGTCCCATCCACGCGCGCCTAGCTAGCGTTGTTTTTGGTCTGGAAACTACCTCCGCCGTGTATTCGAGTGACGCGAATACACGGCGGTTCGCGTGCGAGCGCGGTCCGGCCTTGGCGCTGGTGGTCGCGAAGGTAGCAGCCCGCCCGTCGTAGGGGGCCGCCGGCATGCTACCGCCTCCAGGGCTGCTTCCCGGCGCCCGTGTTGACCTGCTTGTTTGACAAGCGGGTCGCATCTGATGCGAAGATCTCGCATCTGATGCGAGGGGTGGGAGGTCACTGTCGGTGGACGTGGAACGCGCCGCGCCGGGGTCGGTGGCCCTGCATCTCGCCGACGGGGTGCGGCTGCTGCGGCCGGACGAGCAGGTGTTCGCGGCGATGCTCGACGGCTGGCGTAACCAGCAGCTCGCGCGGAACCTGTCGTTCGGCACCGTGGAGAATCGACAGCGGGCGGTGCGGGCGTTCGCCGCGCACGCGCAGGCGCTGCCGTGGCGGTGGACTCCGCAGTTGGTCGACGAGTGGTGCACCGATCTGCGGGCCGTGCGTCGGGTGCGCCGCTCCACGCTGCGCGGCTATCAGGAGGCGGTCCGGCTGTTCTGCGCGTACCTGACTGATCCGGCCTACGGCTGGGTCGGTGAGTGCGAGAAGCGGTTCGGCACGCACCCGGTGCAGGTGGTCCACGAGTGGAACGCCGCTGTTCACGTCGCCGCGGCCGAGGGGGACCCGGCCAAGCGGGCGTTCACGCTCGACGAGATGCAGGCGCTGCTGGACTACGCCGACGAGCAGGTCACCCGGATCCGGGCGGCGGGGCGTAAGGGTTGGCTGCCGGCGTTCCGCGACGCGACCCTGTTCAAGGTCGCCTACGGGTACGGGCTGCGGCGCAACGAGACTCGAATGCTGGACGTGGCCGACGTCGGCCGTAACCCGCACGCCGACGAGTTCGGCGAGTACGGCGTGCTCTACGTGCGCCACGGCAAGGCGATGAAGGGCTCGCCGCCGAAGCGGCGCAGCGTGCTGACCGTCTGGAGCTGGGTGCCGGAGATCCTCGCCGAGTGGATCGACGAGATCCGGCCGCTGCTGGCGGTCGAGGGCAACCCGGCGCTGTGGCCGTCGGAACGGGCGTCGCGGGTCGGGCTGGCGCAGATCAACGCGCGGCTGTCTGCCTACCGCGACGCCCTCGGCCTGGACGCCGGGCTGGACTTCCACTCGCTGCGCCGCTCGTATGTCACCCATCTGATCGAGGCCGGCTGGGACCCGCTGTTCGTGCAGCAGCAGGTCGGCCACGAACACGCCTCCACCACGGCGATCTACACCTGCGTGTCGTCGGACTTCCGCACCCGCACGCTGCGGCAGGCGCTTGACGCGACCATGGACGCGGCACTACGACCGGCCAGGAGGGCGCAATGAGCATGAAAAAGCAGGTCAGCTACCAGTGGCGGCTGCGGGAGATGATGGCCACCCGCGGCGTGTTCACCGCCACCGAACTGGTGCCGCTGCTGCACGAACGCGGCATCGACCTGTCCTCCTCCCAGGTCCACCGTCTCGTCACCGGCACACCCGAGCGACTGTCGCTGCCAGTACTGGCCGCGCTGTGCGACATCCTGGAGGTCACCCCCGCCGACCTGGTCGTCACCACGGCGGCCAACGTCGCCCCGCGCAAGGCCGTCGCCAGAGACGCCCCGGCGCCGGTGGACCTGGCCACGGTCCGGCCCCGGCGGGCCCGCGTGCGGCCGGACTGATGGACCGTCCCTATGCCACCGCCGAGCAGTACGAACGCTGGTTCATCCGCGACTGCGCCCGCTGCGGTCGGCGCGGCACCTTCGCGGCGCGCTGGCCTGACGGGCACGTCTGCCGCACCTGCCACGACCGGACACTACGCGCCCATGGCCGCTGCCCCAGCTGCGGCCTCGACCGGGTCCTGGCCGGACTACGCGCCGAAGACCAGGCGCCAATCTGCACCAGATGCGCCGGATTCTCCATCTCCTACGCCTGTGTCGAGTGCGGGCAGGAGGGCAAGCTACACGCCGGCCGCCACTGCACCCGCTGCACCGTCACCCGGCGCGTCGCCGAACTCCTCGACGACGGCACCGGACGCGTCCGGCCCGAGCTGGTGCCGCTGGCCGAGCTGCTGACCAGCATGGACAATCCACTCTCCGGCCTGGCACGGGTCTCATCCCGGCACGGTCGCTCCGCCGGGGCCGTCGATCTGTTGCGGGGCCTGGGGCGCGGCGACATTGTGCTGACCCACGAGGCGTTCCACCGCCTACAGCCTTGGCGCGTCGCCGCCCACCTACGCGAGCTGCTCATGCAGTGCGACGTCCTACCCCGCATCGACAAGCAGGTCACGCTGTTCGAGCGGTGGCTGCTCGAACACCTGGACACCGTCACCGAGGCCGAGCAACGCCGGCTGCTACGCCAGTACACCACCTGACACACCCTGCCCTGGCTCCGGCGCCGCACCGAACGCGGACCCATCAGCCGCGCCACCCGCAACGGCCTCGGCCAGCAGGTCCTGCGCGCCGGCGACTTCCTCGCCTGGCCAAGCCCTGCGCCTGGGCAGGTCCCGATCACCCAGCACCGCCATCTCGCGCTGCTGCGCAAGCTGATCACCGACGAGACCGGCGGACTGCGTACCCGCGTGGCCGCGATCCTCGTCCTGCTCTACGCCCAACCCCTCGGCCGCATCCTGCGCCTGACCATCGACGACATCGACACCACCGGGCCCGACGTCCTGCTGCACCTCGGCGATCCGCCGACACCGGTCCCCGAACCCGTCGCCGCACTGCTGCTGGCCCTGCGCGACCAGCGGACCAACATGCGCACCGCCACCAACCGCGACGCCCGCTGGTTGTTCCCCGGCCGCCGCGCCAGCCAGCCCCTCACCGTCGACACGATGGCCCCGCTCATCCGGGACCTCGGTATCCCGACCGTCCCCGGCCGCCTGGCCGCACTGCGCCAGCTCGTGCTCCAAGCCCCGGCACCGGTCGTCGCCCAGGCCCTCGACTTCCACCACCACACCACCCAACGGCACCACGCCGCCGCTGGCGGCACTTGGAACCGCTACAGCCCAACCCGCAACGCACCGTGACTGGCAAGCGGTGAATACAAGACGATTGGATTACCACACCCTGCCAGTCGGGCGGGCCCGCTGGCCTACAGCGGGTTCGGCAGGCCGCTGGAGTTCTGCCGGGACCGGCGGTGGCAGCCGGGCAACCGGACGTGCAAGGAGATGGCCGCCGCCGAACGCGCGGCGGAGCTGGCCACCGGGCTGGACGCCCCGCTGGCGGCGTTTCGCGCCGTGGCCGGCGACCTGGTGCCGGCGCTCACCGCGCTGACCGCCCGCCTGGAGCCGGTACTCCCGGCGGTGCACGGCGTCGAGACGGGCGCCCTGGCCCGGATCGCGGAGGCCGAGACCGCGATGGCGGCCGCCGTCGAGCGCGCCCAGACGGCGGAGGCGGAGCGGGACCAGGCCCTCAACACCGCCCACCACGCGGAGCGGGAACGGGCGGCGGCGCAGACCGAGCGGCACGCCGCCGTCGCCCGCGCCACCGCGGCCGAGCGGGACGCCGCGGACGCGGTCGCCCGCGCCGCCCGCGACGTCGCCGAAGCCCGCAAGGCCCAAGGGCGCGCGGAGGCCGAGGCGGAGGCCCGCGCGGCGACCGCCGCCCGGGAGATCGAACGCCGCCGCGCCCTGGAGGCCCAGCACGACGACGTGCGCGCCCAGCTCCGCGAGGCCCGCGCCGAGGTCAAAACCCTCACCGGCGAACTCCGCGCCGCGGAGAAGACCGGCCGCGCCGAGGCCACCCGGGCGGACCGGGCCGAGGCCACCGCCGCCACCGTCACCGCCGAGCGCGACACCGCCCGCACCGACGCCGCGCGTCTCGCCGGCGAGGTGGCCGACCTGCGCGCCCAGCTCGACACCGCCCGCACCACCATCGAGCAGCTGCGCGTCGACCTGGCCGCCGCGACCGGCCGCGCCGACACCGCCGAGCAGCGTGCCGCCGACCAGGCCGAGCAGAACACCGCCCTGCGCCGGGACCTGGCCGACACACAGGCGCAGGCCCGCGCCACCGACACCGCCCGCGCCACCGTCGAGCAGCGCGCCGAGCAGGCCACACCACCACCACCACCACCACCACCACCACCACCGCCGCCGCGGCAGCCGCCGCCGAACGGGACACCGCCCGCACCGCCCTCGCCCAGGCCGAGACAGCCCGCCACGACGCCGAAGCCGAGCTACGCGCCACGCTCGCCGCCCTGGCCGAGGTACGCCGCCAGGTCGAGCAACTCCACACCGACCGGCGGCAGGCTGAGCAGGCCGCCCAGGACGCCCGCGCCGACGCCGCCCGACTCCACGCCCAGCTCGACCAGGCCCAAGGAAAACGGCGGTGACCGCCGGCCTGGACGGTCCTTTGCCGACAGAGACATCCGGGGCGAATGCTGCGTGCCCGGCCAGACGCTCAACCCCACGCCCTAAAGATCAACTAAACGATCCCCGGTGACATGAGCGTTAGGAAACCCCCGGGTCCGGCCCCTGCCAGGTGGCCCAGTCGCCGAGGTTCCCGCTGCCGTCGCTGGCCTGATTGCGCGGCTGGCCGGGGTCGGTGGACATCGCAGCACCGTGGGTGGTCACATCAATGTCGGGATCCGGCCACCCCGGTTCCGTCCACCCCGCCGTCCAGGCCGACGCGGCCGGCCCCGCCGGCCAGGCCGACGCGGTGGGGGCGTCCGGGTCGTCCAGCGGCCAGGGCAGCCCGGGCAGCCCCGTGCCCGCCGGCGGGGCAGGTGCCGGCCCGGACATCGGCGACTGAGGTGCCGGTTCCTGCATGCCCGGTCCGGGCGGGAACGACTGTGTCCCTGGGAACTGGCTGGGCTGGTCGCCGCTGGGCTGCGACCACGATGTCGGGCCGGGCGGGGCCTGCGCCCAGGTCGGATCCATCGGTTGCGGCCCGGGGTAGAGTCCCGTGCCCACGGCCGTGGGCGGGCCGACCCACGCCGCCGGATGAAGCGGATCAAACAGATCGAGGGCTGGGTCCTCCTGCCAGGTGGCCCAGTCGCCGAGGTTCCCGCCGTCGCCGGCCTGATCGTCGATGCGCGGCTGGCCGAAGTCGGTGGACATTCCAGCACCGTGGGCGGTCACATCAATGCCGGAAACCGGCCCCGCCGGCCCCGCCGGTCCCTCCTCCATCGGCCGGGCCGACGCGGCCGGCCCCGCCGGCCAGGCCGCCGCCGTGAGGGCGTCCGGGGCGTCCAGCGGCCCGGGCAGCCCTGAGAGCCCGGGCAGACCCGTGCCCGCTGGCGGGGCAGGTACCGGCCCGGGCATCGGTGACGTATCCCCGTGGTTCAGCCGGGACAGGTCCTCACTACCCTGCGGGCGGTCCGGTCCGGGGGCGGGGCCCGGCACCGGTGCTTGCCGGGGCTGACCCGGATCGGTCACCGCGTACCGCGCCGCCACGCCACGGTGTGCTTCCTGGACCAGCTGCAGCAGACCACGGTCGCGTAACGCCACGATCCGTTTATGCACCGTCGGCCGCGGTGTGGATGTCGCCGCGGCGAGGTCTGACTCGCTGGCGGTGATGGTCCCGTCGTCGTCCATATGGTTGATCAGGGCGTTCCACAACTGCGGCAGCTGTTCCCGCTGCTGTGTTGTGGTGGCGATGTGGTCGGCGTGCTGGTTGAACAGCGTCCGGGCATCATTCCGGTTGCGTACCCACTGGCTGCCCGCGGGAAGGCCCGGCAACGGTGCTTGCCGGGGCTGACCCGGATCGCTCACCCCGTACCGCGCCGCCACACCACCGTGGCCTTCCCGGACCAGCTGCAGCAGACCACTGTCGCGTAATGCCACGATCCGGTCATGCACCGTCTGCCGCGGTGTGGATGTCGCTGCGGCGAGGGCTGACTCGGTGACGGTGATGGTCCCGTCGTCGTCCATATGGTTGATCAGGGCGTTCCACAACTTCGGCAGCTGTTCCCGCTGCTGTGTTGTGGTGGCGATGTGGTCGGCGTGCTGGTCGAACAGCGTCTGGGCATCATTCCGGTTGCGTACCCACCGGCTGCCCGCGGGAAGGCCCGGCAACGGTGCTTGCCGGGGCTGACCCGGATCGCTCACCGCGTACCGCGCCGCCACGCGACTGTGTGCTTCCTGGACCAGCTGCAGCAGACCACTGTCGCGCAATACCACGATCCGTTTATGCACCGTCGGCTGCGGTGTGAATGTCGCTGCGGCGAGGGCTGGCTCGCTGGCGGTGATGGTCCCGTCGTCGTCCATATGGTTGATCAGGGCGTTCCACAACTGCCGCAGCTGTTCCTGCTGCTGTGTTGTGGTGGCGATGTGGTCGGCGTGTTGGTCGAACAGCGTCTGGGCATCATTCTGGTTGCGTACCCACTGGCTGCCCTCGGGAAGGTCCGGCGACGGTGCTTGCCGGGGCTGACCCGGATCGGTCACCCCGTACCGCGCCGCCACACCAGGGCGTGCTTCCTGGACCAGCTGCAGCAGACCACGGTCGCGTAATGCCACGATCCGTTTATGCACCGTCGGCTGCGATGTGGATGTCGCCGCGGCGAGGTCTCGCTCGGTGACGGTGATGGTCCCGTCGTCGTCCATATGGTTGATCAGGGCGTTCCACAACTGCGGCAGCTGTTCCTGCTGCGGTGTTGTGGTGGCGATGTGGTCGGCGTGCTGGTCGAACAGCGTCCGGGCATCATTCCGGTTGCGCACCCACCGGCTGCCCTCGGGAAGGTCCGGCGACGGTGCTTGCCGGGGCTGACCCGGATCGGTCACCCCGTACCGCGCCGCCACACCAGGGCGTGCTTCCTGGACCAGCTGCAGCAGACCACGGTCGCGTAATGCCACGATCCGTTTATGCACCGCCGGCTGCGATGTGGATGTCGCCGCGGCGAGGGCTGACTCGCTGACGGTGATGATCCCGTCGTCGCCCATATGGTTGATCAGGGCGTTCCACAACTGCGGCAGCTGTTCCCGCTGCTGTGTTGTGGTGGCGATGCGGTCGGCGTGCTGGTCGAACAGCGTCCGGGCATCATCCGGGTTGCGCACCCACTGGCTGCCCGCAGTGGGTTGGGGTTGGTCGGGGTGCAGCGGGGCGGGGGTGGTGGGTGGCTCGTCGGCCGGGTGATGGGGGGTGTCGTAGGCGTGGACAGTGCCGGCGTCGGTGCGGGTCACCGCCGGGGAGGGCGCGAGGGATGGTTGCCAGTCCATGTCCGGCCCCTGCCAGGTGGCCCAGTCGCCGAGGTTCCCGCTGCCCTCGCCGGCCTGATCATCGATGCTCGGCTGGCCGGGGTCGGTGGACATCCCAGCACCGTGGGCGGTCACATCAATGTCGGAAACCGGCCACCCCGGTTCCGTCCACCCCACCGTCCAGGCCGACGCGGCCGGCCCCGCCGGCCAGGCCGACGCGGTGGGGGCGTCCGGGTCGTCCAGCGGCCAGGGCAGCCCGGGCAGCCCGTGCCCGCCGGCGGGGCAGGTGCCGGCCCGGACATCGGCGACTGAGGTGCCGGTTCCTGCATGCCCGGTCCGGGCGGGAACGACTGTGTCCCTGGGAACTGGCTGGGTTGGTCGCCGCTGGGCTGCGACCACGATGTCGGGCCGGGCGGGGCCTGCGCCCAGGTCGGATCCATCGGTTGCGGCCCGGGGTAGAGTCCCGTGCCCACGGCCGTGGGCGGGCCGACCCACGCCGCCGGATGAAGCGGATCAAACAGATCGAGGGCTGGGTCCTCCTGCCAGGTGGCCCAGTCGCCGAGGTTCCCGCCGTCGCCGGCCTGATCGTCGATGCGCGGCTGGCCGAAGTCGGTGGACATTCCAGCACCGTGGGCGGTCACATCAATGCCGGAAACCGGCCCCGCCGGCCCCGCCGGTCCCTCCTCCATCGGCCGGGCCGACGCGGCCGGCCCCGCCGGCCAGGCCGCCGCCGTGAGGGCGTCCGGGGCGTCCAGCGGCCCGGGCGGCCCTGAGAGCCCGGGCAGGCCCGTGCCCGCTGGCGGGGCAGGTACCGGCCCGGGCATCGGTGACGTATCCCCGTGGTTCAGCCGGGACAGGTCCTCACTACCCTGCGGGCGGTCCGGTTCGGGGGCGGGGCCCGGCACCGGTGCTTGCCGGGGCTGACCTGGATCGGTCACCCTGTACCGCGCCGCCACGCCACGGTGTGTTTCCTGGACCAGCTGCAGCAGACCACGGTCGCGTAATGCCACGATCCGGCGATGCACCGTCGGCTGCGATGTGGATGTCGCTGCGGCGAGGGCTGGCTCGCTGGCGGTGATGGTTCCGTCGTCGTCCATATGGTTGATCAGGGCGTTCCACAACTTCGGCAGCTGTTCCCGCTGCTGTGTTGTGGTGGCGATGTGGTCGGCGTGCTGGTTGAACAGCGTCCGGGCATCATTCCGGTTGCGTACCCACTGGCTGCCCGCGGGAAGGGCCGGCAACGGTGCTTGCCGGGGCTGACCCGGATCGCTCACCCTGTACCGCGCCGCCACGCGACTGTGTGCTTCCTGGACCAGCTGCAGCAGACCACTGTCGCGTAATGCCCCGATCCGGTCATGCACCGTCTGCCGCGATGTGGATGTCGCCGCGGCGAGGGCTGGCTCGCTGGCGGTGATGGTCCCGTCGTCGTCCATATGGTTGATCAGGGCGTTCCACAACTGCGGCAGCTGTTCCCGCTGCTGTGTTGTGGTGGCGATGTGGTCGGCGTGCTGGTTGAACAGCGTCCGGGCATCATTCCGGTTGCGTACCCACCGGCTGCCCGCGGGAAGGGCCGGCAACGGTGCTTGCCGGGGCTGACCCGGATCGCTCACCGCGTACCGCGCCGCCACGCGACTGTGTGCTTCCTGGACCAGCTGCAGCAGACCACTGTCGCGCAATACCACGATCCGTTTATGCACCGTCGGCTGCGATGTGGATGTCGCCGCGGCGAGGGCTGACTCGCTGGCGGTGATGATCCCGTCGTCGTCCATATGGTTGATCAGGGCGTTCCACAACTGCCGCAGCTGTTCCCGATGCGGTGTTGTGGTGGCGGTGTGGTCGGCGTGCTGGTCGAACAGCGTCCGGGCATCATTCCGGTTGCGCACCCACCGGCTGCCCGCGGTGGGCTGGGGTTGGGGTTGGTCGGGGTGCAGCGAGGCGGTGGTGGTGGGTGGCTCGTCGGCCGGGTGATGGGGGGTGTCGCCGGCGTGGACAATGCCGGCGTCGGTGCGGGTCACCGCCGGGGAGGGCGCGAGGGAGGGTTGCCAGTCCATGACCGGCCCCTGCCAGGTGGCCCAGTCGCCGAGATCCCCGCCGTCGCCGGCCTGATCGCGCGGCTGGCCGGGGTCGGTGGACATCCCAGCACCGTGGGCGGTCACATCAATGTCGGAAACCGGCCACCCCGGTTCCGTCCACCCCACCGTCCAGGCCGACGCGGCCGGCCCTGCCGGCCAGGCCGACGCGGTGGGGGCGTCTGGGTCGTCCAGCGGCCAGGGCAGCCAGGGCAGCCCGGGCAGCCAGGGCAGCCCGGGCAGCCCCGTGCCTGCCGGCGGGGCAGGTGCCAGCCCGGACATCGGCAGCGTATCCCAGTCGTCCAGCGGCCCGGGCAGCCCCGTGTCCGCCGGCGGGGCAGGTGCCAGCCCGGGCATCGGCACCGTAGTCCCGTAGTCCAGCCAGGACAGGTCTTCACCCTGCGGGCGGTCCGGTCCGAGGGCAGGGCCCGGCACCGGCAATTCCGCCTCTGGATCCCGCGACGGGCCCCGCATCCACTGGGCCGCGGACGCCGGGCCAGGACCGGACGGGTCGCCGTCTTGCGCTGGATCGGGCGACTGCCCGTGTGAGGTGTTGCCGGCCCACCGGTGCCGGCCGCCAGCGGCGGCGAAGTCCTCCTGGTCCGGCCAGCGCACGCCGGGTTCCTGACCGTTCTGCACGATGTCCGCGGTTCGTACCGCCTCCACCAGGTCCGGTCCGAACAACTCCACCGAAGCGTCCGAGAACAACACCGACCGTACCGGCTCGTCCACGTGTGGCCGCAGCTCGCCGGGTATCTGGTCCACCTCGTGCGTGGACGACATCAGCCGCCGGGCGCGCAGCCGGGTGCGCAGCCATTCACCGAAGGAGGTGGCCTGTCCCGGTGCCTGCCATGCCGCGTCGCACCAGACCAGCATGATGTCGGGTGCGTCGCCGCCGCGCTGCCGCGCCTGCGCGACGGCGTGTTGCCAGGCGGGCGAGGCGGTGAGCATCCGGAGGAACAAGGCCTGACGTACCGGATCGTCGGCCAGCCGCTCGGCCAGGTTCCGGTGCCCGGCGATGGTGAACCATCCCCGCACCCGCGGCAGCGCCCGCGCCGCCGTGCGGTCCGCCGCCGCCGCGTCCGGATCCGCCGCCGCCGGGTCTGCGAAGTACACCCCGCTGAACGTGTCCGCCATGACGATGTCCCTGGACACCTCGAACAGTCGGGGCAGGATCCCGTCCGGCGACGCCGTCTGGATACCGATGTCCGCGGCGAGGCGGCGCAGCTGAGCGTCGCTGGCACGGCCGTGGCCGCCGCTGGCGAGGTCGTGGATTCGTTGCCCGGCCGGCCCGGTAGCCGCGACGGCCGGCTCGCCGAGACCGGCAGAGTCGGCACCGACCGGTTCGTCCAGCACCGACACGTCACCGATCGAACCCGTGTCCCTGAAACCGGTCGAATCCGTGTCTCTGGAGCCGAGATCGGGGCTGAACACCGCATCGCTTGCCACGGACACGTCACTGACCGGGGTCGTGTCGCTGGCGTAGATCGGCGTGGCGTCAACGCGGAAGGCAGCGCCGCCCGGCTCCGTACTGCGGGCGCTGGCCGTGTCCGGCATGCCGGGCGTGCTGCCGCCGGCCTGCGTGAGCACCTGATGGTATCCATCCACCCAGTCCCCTCGGAACAGTTCGGCGAGGGTGTCGTGACCGGCCGGGTCGACACCGTAGCGGTGGGCCAGGGCGGTGAACTGCTTTTCTGCCAGGCTGGCCGCGGCTGCGGTGTGCTGCTCGACAGTCACCGACACTGCCGGCGCGCCGGTACGCCAGCTTGCCGGGGCGTCCGCCGGGAACGGGATGGCGTGCGGTGCGGTGATATCGGCAATGGTCGCAGCCGAGAAACGGGCGGGCAGGTCGGTGACCACCTGCCGGACCACGTTCGCCACGGCACTGACCTGCGCGGCGTCGGGACCGGCCACCACAGCGGGCAGCACAGCGGGCAGCACGGCGGGCAGCACTGCGGGGGCACCGAGGATCGCATCGAGGCTTCGGTCCACCCAGTTCCGCGTTTCCCTCTCGACCACCTCGACCGCGGCGGCGGACGGCACCCCCGCCCCGGCGCCTGCCGGCACGCCCGCGGCCGACGACGTGCCAGCGCCGGTCGGCGTGCCGGGGCCTGTCGGCGTGCCGGCGGTGAGGTGCTGGTCGATGTGGTGTTGAACGGCCAGGTGCGCGAGCGCGCGCAGCGCCTGCCGGTCGAACTCCGCCGGCAGCCCGGCGACCACCTGCTCCGACCGCACCTCGGCCGGGATCTGCTCACCCGCGGACGCCAACGCCTCGACCATCCGGGCCACCGCCCGCTGCCGAACACCCGTCAAAAACCCCTCGGTCAGCGCGGCAGCGGGCAGACCGACATCGGACAGGAAACCCGCAACAACCCGATCACCCCGCCGGGCCTCGACCCACCCGGCGAAAACCCCCTCGACCGGCACGGCGAGCGCGGCCATGCTCTCGCCCGCCCGAGCCACCCCGGCCAGCAACCCACCGTAACGATCCACCAGATCCTGCTGGAACCGATACCACCGCTCCACCACCGGCCCACCCGCTGCCACAACCCACGCCGGCACCGGCGCAACCGGCACCGACAGGCTCGGCACCGACCACGACGGCACCGACAGGTCCAGGCGCGGCACGGGCAGGTCCAGACTCGGCGTGAGCATGTTCGATGCCGGCAGCGGCGGCGGGGTGGGCGGCGGGGCCTGCGTGCCGGCAGCCACAGCCTTCGGATCGTCGACCCCGCTCTGGTAGCCCGTGGACGGGTCCACACCAACCGGTGTCGACGCCACCGGCAGGACCGGCCTACCGTCGGGCGTGAACGCGATATGCGGCACCCGCACCCGGGGCCCATTCATGGCGCGACTCACGACGATCCCGAGGCCGCTCGCGGCCGCCCCGCCCGTCCCCGACAGCGCCCCGGACAGAAGATCGGCACCGAGATTGCCGGTGTCGTAGTACCCGTCGACCATCAGGCTGGCACCGATACCGAACAGCCCCTCCGTGCCGGTCTCCAACACCGGCCGCGTCAACAGATCGGTCAACAGCATTCTGGTGGTGTCCGACAGGCCCAGCTTGCTGACCGCGGCGGCGACAGCGCCAGCGGCCTTGCCCAACGCCGGCCCGCCCGCCGTGCTCAGGAACGCCACCGCCCCCGCGAACGCCGCCTGCTTACCGACCGCCGACCAGTTCACCCCCGACTGCAAACCATCGGTCATCATCGACACCTGCGCCAACAGCGCAGAACCCGGCATGAACAACATCTGCATCGCCGTGCTACTCGCCGCCGACCGCACCAACGCCGAACGCAGGACCACCTGAATGATCGTCCGCGCCTGAGCGACGTGCGCCGCCGCCCCCACCGGATTCCACCACCACATCGCGGCCGCGGCGGCGAACTCGGCCTGCATGAAGGAGAACATCGCCACCGTCGTACGCTTGCCGGTCTCCGCCTCCAGGAAGAACTTCTTCTCCGCCTCCACCACGGCGAGCATCAGATCGGCCGTCTCGGCCATCTTCCCCACGAACGGAACCGTCTGCGCCACGAACCGGTCGAAGGCCTCACCCTCCCCCGCCTGCCGGACCGCCCTGACCGTCTGCTCCAGCAACGGACCCAGCACCGCACGCACCCGACCCGCCAGCAACTCCAGCGTGCCGATGTCATCCCACAACAACGGCAACCTCGCCCGGGACACCCGCACCCCGGTGAACCCTTCCAAAACCCGCAACGAACTCTCACTGAGCTCAACAGTCGAAAAAGCGGCGGCGACCAACGCGCAACGCTCCTTCCCCGCTCCCGAACCAAGGACACCCAGTACGGATTAGCCAGCCCCGCGGACCGCCCACCCCAGCCCCGACCACCTCGCCGGCGACAACCTCGCCACCCCGTCGCCCACCCGGCGGCCAAAACCCCCACACCTCGCCCCGCGATGCGACCGACGCCCACCACCCCCACCGACAGCGTTGATCGCCGAGAGCCACGCACCCCTCACCGCAAAGTGACGGTAGTCGACACCGGCGACACCAGCCATCCCCACCCACACGTGCGCCACCCCACACCCACACCCCACGCCGGGCCCCGGACGGGGGCCTGACCCCCGACCCGAGCCGTTGAACAGGCCCATGCCAGACCAGACCCACCACCTGATCGACCAACCCGCAGCGGTACTCCGAGGCGTTGGGGCCCGTCATGCCCGCCCTCCGCAAAACCGGCGCGCTCACCCGCGCCGCCCACCTCACCTGGTGGTCGGTGCCACGCCGTACATAAGAAACAACCCGCCAGTTCCCCACGTGGTGGTCTGAGGTCTGATCCTGTTTCCCCTGGCCAGGGCGGGAGTCTGCGGGTCTTCCGCGCGACTGAATGGGGTTGACGTCACTTCAGAAATTCTGAGTCGTTGTCGTCGTCGGTGACTGATTGATGTCGCCGGTGAAGGCGAGGAGGCTCGGGTTGGGACTGGCGGTCGTGCGGGATCTGCGGGTGGTCCGGGCCGAGCCGGGGCCGGAGGACATCGCCGAATTCGAGACCGACGTGCTGGCCGGGTTCGTGCTGGCCCGCGCGTCGGCCGGGTTGGCGGACGCGACGATCCGCGGCGACGTCGGGCACCTGGAGCAGGTACGGACCTGGTTCGGCCGGCCGCTGTGGGAGATGGAGCCGGCCGACGCGGACGCCTACTTCGGTCGGGTGCTGCGCGAGACGGCCAAGGGCACCCGGCTGGCGCGGGCGCAGGCGCTCAAGACGTACTTCCTGTTCCTGGAACTGCGTCACAAGGTCGAGATCCACAACCTGACCGGTCGGGTGGTCGAGTGCCCGATCGACGAGCTCAACCGGCCGCGCGGTGGCACCGAGGCGATGCTGCGTATCCCACCGACCGACGCGGAAGTCGAGGTGCTGTTCGCGGGGTGGCGGGAAGAGCTGGCGACCTGCCGGAAGTTCGCGCCCACCGCCCGCAACTACGCCGCGGCCCGGCTGATGGCCGAGGTGGGCTTACGGGTCGACGAGGCGTGTCGGCTGGACCTGCACGACGTCAAGTGGGACCTGGGCCGGTTCGGCAAGTTGCACGTGCGTCACGGCAAGGGCGCGCGGGGTTCCGGGCCGCGGGAGCGGATCGTGCCGCTGATCAACAACGCGCGGCGGACCCTCGCCTGGTTCGTCGCCGACGTGTGGGGCCACTTCGACGACGACCACGTCCGGCCCGGCGCGCCACTGTTCCCCTCCGAGCGTAAGCACGCCGACGGCACCAGCCGTCGGGTCGGTGACGACGCGCTGCGCGCGGGGCTGGCCGAGGCCGCCGCCAAGCACTTGCCGGGCTGGGCGGACACGCTCACTCCGCACGTGCTGCGCCACTATGCGGCCTCGCGGCTCTATCAGGACGGCCTTGATCTGATCTCGATCCAGGAGATCCTCGGCCATTCCTGGATCGCCACAACTATGAGGTATGTCCATGTTCATCGCACCCATGTCGAGGATGCCTGGGCCGCGGGGCACGAGCGTGCCGCGCAACGATTGAAGGGGCTGCTGGCGTGAAGTGGAACCTGCGGCTGGCCGCCGCTCAGCGTGGGATCTGGAAGGCCAGCGACCTGCAGCGGATGCTGGCCGAGCACGGCCTGGTCATCTCCGCCGGGAAGATGTCGGGCCTGTGGTCCGGGCAGCCGGCCAGTATCAAACTCGATGACCTGGACGTCATCTGCGTCACGATCGGCTGCACCGTCGCCGACCTCCTCGTCGCCGAACCGGAGAGGGTCACCAAACCCGTTGCGGGACAAGGGAAACCCGTTGTTGCTGTCGGCGGCGCCACGACAGCGGTGGTGCCGCAACGACGCGACGGCCGGTCACTACCGCCCGCGTGAGCATCCCACGACGGCCACGCGGCGCTGGCGCGCTGGCGATCGGCTGCGCCGAGTGCTTCGCCTGGGGCGTACTACCCAGCCGCCGCTGCGTGGCCTGCCGCAGCTTCCGACAACAGCACCCCGACGACGCCCAGTGCGCCGGCTGCGGCCGGACCGTGCCCCTGACCGAGCTGCTCCACCGCCTCGGTGAACCGATCAGTGATCTGCCCCTGAGCGGTGAGACGATGCTGCTCGCGGTTGGCCTCGCTGGTCTCACGGTTGGCCTCATTGGTGATGTACAGGCCGATGGCCACGAACAGCACCGACAGGATGCTGCCGATGGCCACCAAACGCTGCCACGGGTCAGGCTTGACGTCGATCGGCCCCACCTCCAGCCGAGCCGCCGCGGGCCGCGAGGAACGTGGCACCCGCAGCCCGTCCGTGTATTGACCTGCAGCTCTCAAACGCCGCCTCGAAGCGGACACACGTTGACGGTTCCCAGTACCCGGCTGACCACGAAACGACATACGTCCATTGCAGCCGACCGCGACCAATAAGAAGAACCCACAGTCACACCCAGGCATCGCGCCCAAGCGGTCCAGCCGCCCCGCCGAGCTGTTCGATCCTGGCCGCAATGTCGGCCGGTCCCGGCCGCCGTGTCCGCCCAGGTAACGGCCGCTGGCTGCCTTGTACGCGGCACACCCTCTTGCATTCTCGGCCCGACCGCTGGGGGAGGGGCACGCGGTGCGGGGCGTGAGCTTCGAGGTGCGCGGCCAGCGTCGCGACGAAGAAGTTGTCGACCAGCGTTGCCAGGGCGTTGTCAACAGCCTGACGTGCCGCAGCGCGCCGACCGGCCCGGCGATTTACGGAAGCTCCCGAGAAACCTTCCGGGGCAGCTCTCGGGGAACCGGCGCAGACGCCCTCCGGCACGGTGGTCAGCCGCCGCGCCGGAGGGTGTCTATCCGGCGGTGCTGTCCGCGCCGCCGTCGGCCATGCGGCAGCGGCCGGCAGCCGTCGGCTTCGAGCTGGGCGAGTTCGCCGTTCGTTCTATGGGTGGGATCGGCGCGAGTGCACGCGCGCCGACAGGGCGGCGTGGCAGGGTAACGGCGTGACGGGTCAGCCAAGTGAGGTCGGCGATGATGGAGGCAGGGTGGTCCGGCCTGCTGCGCAAACGTGGGAGCCCGCAGCAGGCGACGTTCCTGGAATTGTTCTTCGACCTGTCGTTCGTCTTCGTCATCGAGCGGATCGCCCGGCGGGTGACCGAACAGTTGGCCCGTCCTGGCGTTGCCGAGTCGTGGCTTGCTCTCCCGGCTGCGGGCAAGACGCTGCTGCTGCTCATGCCGCTGACCTGGGTGTGGACCACGACCGCGTGGACGACGGCCAGAATGGACCCACGCCGGCTACCCGTGCAGGTCATGGTCATCGTGACCATGTTCGGTGTCTTGATCATGTCGGCTGCGCTGCCGACCGCCTTCCGCGGCGGCGGCCTGGCCTTCGCTGTGCCGTACGTTGTCCTCCAGGTCGGCCGGTTCGTCGTCGTCAAGGCCATGCTGCCCGGGCACGAGCTGCAGGACAGAGTCACCCGAGAGCTCGTCTGGTTCGCGCTGACGGGCATCCTGTGGATCGCCGGCGCGCTCACCCACGACGGGGCCCGGGTGCTGCTGTGGGTTGCCGCAGCGGCCGGGGACTTCTTATCGGCACGATTCGGGTGGCCCGTGCCGAAGCTCGGGAGGTCCCGTGCCACGGTGTGGGCGGCGGCCGGCGAACATTTGGCCGACCGTTACCGACAGTTCCTCCTGATCGCTCTCGGCGAGTCCGTCCTTGGCATCGCCCTGGCCTACACCAGCGGCCTGTACGACGTCGCATCGACAGCCGCGTTCGTGATCGGGTTCGTCACCACTGTCCTGCTGTGGCGGATCTACTTCTACCGCGCTGGGCAGATCCTCGCCGACGCCATCGCCGCGTCGAAGGACCCCTCCCACCTCGGCCGAGTGGCCGCCTTCACCCACTGGATCATGATTCTCGGCATCATCATCACCGCCATCGGATACGAACTCGTCATCCCCCAGCCACTCGGCCACACCCTGCCAGCCTGGGCCGCGGTCATCCTCGGCGGCCCCGCCCTGTACGTCGCCGGCCGCGCCCACTTCGAGTACGTGGTCTTCGCCCGCGTATCCCGACCACGGATCATCGGGGTCCTCATTCTCGTCCTTGCAGCCCCGCTGATGGTCCTCATACCACCCCTGCTCGCCGCCCTCACCGCAATGCTGGTCCTGACTGGGATCGCCGCCACCGATGCCGCACGCGCTCGCGGAAAGCCACTCGAAGCCCCATCACCACCCAAATGAAGGATCCGAAGCCGAGGAAAGGGCACCCCGGGTCGCGCTCAATGGCTGCTTGGACGGGCTGACAGAGGAACAGGCGCGCCGATCGTTGGTGGCCTCCCGGACCACGCTGCTCGGTCTTGTGAAGCACGCGACCTTCGTCGAAAGGTCTGGTTCGACGAAGCCGTCACGTGCCGGCCGCGCGCTGAGATCGGCATCCATGCGACGTCAGACGAGTCCTTCACCCTCGATGACGACGACACGATCGCCACCGTCCAGCACGCGCACCGTGAAGCCTGCGAAGCATCACGCCAGGCGGCGTCGTCCCTGGGTCTGGACGACATTCTTCACGGGCACCGGCGGGGCCCGGTTCCGCTGCGGTGGGTGTATCTCCACGTGCTGCGCGAGCTCGCCCAGCACTGTGGGCACGCAGACATTCTCCGGGAGCAGCTCATCAACGAGTAGAGCGCGGAAATTCGCTCCCGCCGCGAACCGAGCATCACGTAGCGTGAGCGTGGACGGCGGGCTGGCGGGTGCCCGGCACTGTCGTGTGCTGTCGCTGGTCGAAGCGCGGAACGAAGCGGGTTTATGGTGGCTGGATGCTTGACCTGAGCAGGCTGGACCTGGAGGCGATCGCTACCGCGCTCGAGGACCAGACCGACTACGAGCACCGATGGCTGATCGACCCGCAGACCGGCGAGATCGTGTTCTGGACGACGGACGGTGGCATCGACGGACACACCCCCGTCGACCTTGACGACCTCGACCTGGTGGGCATCGACCCGCTGCCGTCCTACGTCTGGTACCAGGACATGGCCGACTTCGCTGCGGGGGTCAGTGACGCGGCGGCCGGCCGAAGACTCGCGCGGGTTATCCAGGGCCGGGGTGCCTTCCGCCGGTTCAAGAACGAGTTGCACGAGGAGTATGCGCACCTGCTGCCGGCGTGGTACGCCTTCCGCGACGTTCGCGCACGGCGGCGGGCGGTGGAATGGCTGGTCGACAACTCGCTGGTCGACGACGACACGGGCGAGCGTTTCGTGGCCGAGCACCCGGATCCCGACCTCCCCTGAGCTGGCGTCCGCGCCGCGATTTCCTGTACGACGAACGCGCGGATCCGGTCACCTCGATGAGGGGCCGTCGTTGCCCAGGTTGCATCGATGGGGATCAGTCTGGGGTGCTGACGCTGGCCGCCCCAGATGACGGTAACCCGACCGGTGTCGATGTACGGACATCGCCGCAGAGGGGTTCCTGCCACGCTCTGGACCATCGCCCGCCGGCGCTGTCGACAGACAGCGCCGGCGGTTGTGCGATTCCGTCGCGAACAGGAGTCCCATCCATGCTGAGATCAAGACGACGAACGCGGGTACTCGCCGCCATTCTGGTGGGTGCGGCACTGACCGTCGCCGCCGCCCATCCCGGGGTGGCGCGGCCCGCGCTCGCGTCGAGCACGGCCCGTCCGGTGTCAACCGCTGCGGCGTGGCACGTCGAGGACCTCGGCGCTCCGGTTCCAAACCTGGGATACGCCAAGGTGGTCGGGGCGGTCAGCCTCCAGGACGGCCCGGCGAGCGACCCCCGGCCGTACATGTTCAACGTGATCAATGATGCCCTGTGGGTGATGTCGCCGGTCGCGGGCAGTTGGCGGTGGACCGCGCGCGGCGCACCCCCGGTGAGCCGGATCAGGGGCTCGGTCGGTGTCATCAAATTCCTGGACCAGTCCACGTCCATCGAGCGTGCCTACGTCTTCGTATACACCGACGACGGTCACCTGTGGGGTAACTGGTGGGACGGCAGCCGTTGGGCCTGGACCGACATCGGCACGCCCGGCGGCACCACGGTCAGCGCGCCGGTCGGTGCGGTCGCCGTACAGACCGCTCCTGGCAGTCAGGCGGTCCCGTACATCTACGTGATCGGCGCCGACGGACATCTCTGGTGGAGCCGGAAGAACAACACCGGACAATGGACCTGGACGGACCAGGGCGTCCCGGCGGGGGTGACCCTGCACCGCCTCGCCGACCCGGTCGGTGCGGTCAACCTGCGGCTGTCGCCCACCCAACCCGACCTGCCCCAGGTGTTCGTGCTGGACGTGCAGGGTAATCTCTGGCGCCACGGCTTCGACGGCTTGACCTGGCGTTGGTTTGGCCACGGTTCACCGCAGCCCAGCTACAACGCGCACGGCGTGGGTCTGGTCGCTGTCCAGAACGGCCCCAACGCCGCATCCCGCCCCGAGGCATTCATCGGCGTAAACGGCCAGGTGCTGGAGCTCACCTGGTACAACGACGCATGGACGTGGTCCACTCATTCCAGCTCGGGCACCACCCATGTCCGGCACGCCGGCACCATCGCCGTGCAGGACGGCTGGGACACCCAGCAGCGACCCTACGTCTTCTCCTGCGACCTGGAGGGCGGCCCGCTGCGCACCAACTGGTGGACCGGGGCGCAATGGGTGTGGTCGGTGCAAGCTGGCACCGACGCCGCCGGACTCGACCCCAGCTGCGGGGATGCCGTGGCCCTGCCGAACAGATTCACCGGCACCCGGTACCCCTACGTCTTCTACTGGTCCCGGCAGCAGCCGATGCGACTCATGCTCACCTGGTGGGGCTGACCGGCACCGCACGCCGGAGACGGTCCCGAGCCAGCCGGGCGCATCCGGTACGTCATCGTCCCGCTCGCCGGTGACCGGTGCGTCGATGCTGGTCAGGTGCCGGACGACATGCCGGCTCAGGGGTGCCCCTGAGCCGGCATGGGGACTGACCCACAGCGGAAATCCGCGTCGCAGGCAGCCGACGGCGCGGCGCACTCGTCGTACTGCGACACCAGTGGCTGGTCCCGTGGTAGGCGTTGCGGCGGGCCTCCTGGTCGCGCGAGCGCAACCGGCGCAGCAGGTCGGGCACCTCCACCGCCGGCCCGTACGCGTGCTGCACCGAGCCCCGGTCGACCGCATCCCATGATCTCTGTCGTCGCCACACCGGCAGCAGACTACGGTCTGAGCCCCTCGCCGTCCGCCCCATGCTCTGCGCCAGCGCCGAGCACGGACTGTGGGCCGAGCGGTGCGACGCACCACGGCCGACTCCACTGGCTGGGAGCCGTTGGATCACCGGACCCACGTTTGCCCGCGCCTGTGCGCCCGGCGGCTTGCCGGGGGATGCTACCTGTTGCGGCGTGTCCGTCATCGACCACGCGCCGACCGCGTCGCCCGGCCCGCATACGACCGGCCCCGAGCCCGGCCAGCACCCCCGCTCCCGGGTCGCCGACCGGACGGCGGAAGCACCCGTTGCGCCGATGGACGGCAGCTCCGACGCGACCAAAATGATCAGCGAGACGGGAACCGACACCCGTTCCTGGATCGCCGTGGAGTACGTCGCATGAGCGGCTGGCAGTTGTCCGGCTACACGCCTGTCCGTCGGCTCGGTGCCGGGGCGTCGGGCAGCGTCATGCTCGCCACCCACGATGCCACCGGCACTCCGGTCGCCATCAAGTACCTCGTGCGTGACATCGGCGACGACCCGTCCTTCCGGACCGCCTTCCGGCAGGAGGCGCGGTTGCTCGGGGAGATCGACGACCCGCACATCTCCCGGCTGTACGAGTACGTCGAGTGCGCCGAGGGCGCGGCGATCGTCATGGAACTGGTCAACGGAGTGTCGCTGCGGCAGATGCTGCGCGAGCACGGCCCCACCACCCCCGAGTCGGCGCTCTGCGTCCTCAAGGGCTCCCTCGCAGGGCTCGCCGCCGCGCACGCCCACGGCGTCGTGCACCGCGACTACAAGCCGGAGAACGTGCTGGTCACCGGCGAAGGGCTGAGCAAGCTCGGCGACTTCGGCATCGCCATGCCGATCGGCCAGGGCTCCGACACCACCGTCTCCGGCACGCCCCGCTACATGGCGCCCGAGCAGTGGACCGGCGCCCCGGCCAGCCCCGCCTGCGACATCTACGCGGCCACCGCCACCTTCTTCGAGTGCCTGACCGGCCTGCCGCCCTACGACGGGCGGAACATCTTCACCCTGCGCGAGCAGCACGCCACCGCGCCGATCCCGACCGAACCGGCCCCGGTGCCGGTACACGACCTGCTCCGGTACGGCATGGCGAAGCAGCCCACCGACCGGCCGCAACCCGCTCAGGTCTTCCTCGAGCTCCTCGACCGGGTGGCCGGCGAGGCGTACGGCCCGGAGTGGGAGGAGCGCGGGCTGCGCGAGTTGGCGCGACGGGCGGCGTTGCTGGCCGCGCTGTGGCCGTTCCCCGACGGCGCGGGCGGCGCCACCAGCCTGGCCAGCACGGTGCTCGGCGCGGGCGCCATCCGGGCCCGCGGGGGCCTGTTCCATCAGGGTCGGAAGCGGACCGCACTGGTCGGTGGCGCCCTCGTAGCGGCCCTGCTGGCCGGAGGCGCCGGCTACAGCTACGCCGCCCACGACGGCCCGGCGGTCGCCGACGGCCCGGCCGGCGTCGATCCGGCCGCGTCCGGCACTCCGGCCGCCACCCCGACCGGCGCCCCCACGCCCACCCTGGGCCCCACCGCGGTAGCGTCGCCCACGCCCACACCGCCGGCGGTCCCGACGGCCACGCCCAGCCCGTCCCGCCCGGCCACCCCGACCCGCTCACCGGTACGCACCAGCGCGCCGCCGACCCCGACTCCGACCACCAGCACCGCCCCGCCCGACGTCACCGCCCCCACCGTCGACGGCGTCAGCGCCAACCCCGGTCAGCTGGAGGCGAACGGCTGCCCGTACGGCTACCAGACGAGCACCGTCGCAGCCACCGTCACCGACGACCGCAGCGACCCGGCCGGGCTCAAGGTCACCTTTCGTTACACCCTGGAGAACGTCACCTCCACCGTCCCGATGAGCCCGGCCCGGCGGGGCGGCTTCCAGGGCACCCTCGGTCCGCTACCGATGCCGAAACTGACCACCCGCATCCCCATCCGCGTCACCGCCGTCGACGCCGCCGGCAACACCGCCACCTCCTCGACGGTGTACGTGACCCTCTACAACTACTGCACCCCCGGCTGAGGAGTACGACGTGCCCGCTGCCCACACCGTCGCCCCGAGCTGGAGAGGGTTCGCGTGACCCGGCCGGAGGAGCCCACCGAGGCACTGCCCACCCGGGCGATGTCGCCGGCCGCCGACCCGGGGGCGACCCTCGACCTCGACCGTACCGTGGCGCTCGGCGACGCCGGATCCACCGCGACCGTCCACCTCGACGCGACCGGCCGGACCGCGTACCCAGGGGCGGCCGAGCCGACCATGCGCTCCGGCGCGACCGATCGGACCATCAGCTTCGGTGCGGCGGACGCCGCCACCACGCGGTTCGGCGCGCCCGACACCTCTGCTACCAGGCCGGCCACCGCCACATACGGCGGGACGACCGACGCGCGTACCCAGCGGTCGGCGCAGGTGCCGGCCGCAGGTGGCCCGGCCCAGCAGGCGCCGAGCGGCGAGGTGCGCTTCGGACCCGGCGTGCCGGCCACCCCACCGGGCGCCCCCGCCTGGCCTGCCACGGCCCCGGCGAGCCGCCCGCGCCCGCTGTGGCGCCGAGGGGTCTCGGTGCTCTCCACGCTGCTGACCCTCGCGTTGGTCGCCGTGGTCGGGCTCTACCTGTTTGAGCGGCTCAGCCCGCTCGAGGTGGAGGGAGTCACGGTAGCGGTGCCGCGGCCGGCCGGTAACCGATGCGACGTCACCGTCGACGTGGTCGCCACCGTGCGGACCAACGGCAGGGGCGGGACGATCCGCTACCAGTGGCTTCGCTCGGACGCGCCGCCGGGCGCCCTGCTCACCGAGCGGGTCGGCCGGGGGCAGCGGAGCGCCACCCTCACCCTGAAGTGGACGTTCAGCGGGGTCGGCGCCACCACCGAGACCGCCACCGTCAACATCATCGAACCGTCGCCCGTGCAGGCCGGTGTTCGGTTGGCCTACCGCTGCCGGCGGGGCTGACCGGGTCTCCCGCCGCGTGCTCTGCGGGCCAACCATGTCGTCCTGACCGAGCGGCCGGTGTCCGTGCTCTGGGGGGCGAGCAGCCGCCCCCACCGCCGTCGCCCAACTGCACAAGTACGTGTCCCAGCTACGGGTGGTTGAAAAGTGCGCGGTCCCGCACGTGTTCACCCCGCTTCGCACCGGGTACCGGCATGTCATGGCGCGGTACACGAAGCCGGAACTCAGAGAGCAGATCAAGAACGAAATCAGGGCGTCCGACAAGGGCGGCAAGCGGGGGCAGTGGTCGGCACGCAAGTCACAGCTGCTGACCAAGGAGTACGAGAGGCGCGGCGGGGGCTACCAGGGACCCAAGGACGAGCGGCAGCGGTCCCTGCAACGCTGGGGCGCCGAGGACTGGCAGACGAGGGAGGGCTCCACCCGGGCGCGCAGGAACGGTGAGACGAGCCGATACCTGCCCGCGCAGGCATGGGAAGAGCTCTCCGAGGAGGAACGGCGCGCGACCGACACCAAGAAGCGGCAGGCATCCAAATCCGGCAAGCAGTACGTCGCCAACACGGCACCGGCCAAACGGGCGCGCAGAGACGCGACGGCGGCCGAGCGGCTGGCGGACGTGCCGGTCGCCGAGGCCACGAGACTCGTCCGCGGCCTGGACGCGGACCAGCTCAGGGCGGCACTGCGGCGGGAGCGTGGCGGCCGGGCCCGCAAGACCCTCATCCGGCGGCTGGAGTCGGAACTTCACCGGCGTTGACGCGGGCACCGCAAGGGACGACCTGCTTTCCGCGCCGGCCCCGGGGCTTGTTCTGTCGATTCGGGACCTCATACAGTCACGCGGTGAACATGGCGCGGGTCCGGCAGGCGTATGCGGCCGTCGCAGAGCTCTACATCGGGCTGTTCGGTACCAGCCAGCAGGTACACGCCGACGACCTCGCCTTCATCGGGCGGCACCTGGCGGGCCGACCTGGCACGGTACTCGACCTGGGTTGCGGGCCCGGCCACATCACCGATCACCTTCGATCGCTGGGCGTCGACGCCACAGGAATCGACATGGTTCCCGAGTTCATCGCCCACGCGCAGGCGGCCCACCCGGGCGGCAGGTACCAACTCGGGTCGATGGAAACTCTCGCCGTCGCCGACCACTCCATCGCCGGCATCCTGGCCTGGTACTCGTTGATCCACCTACCGCCGCAAGATCTCGACGGCGTGCTCGCCGAGTTCCGGCGAGCAATGGTCCCGGCCGGAACGTTGGTGCTCGGCCTCTTCGACGGTGACGAGGTCGCGGCCTTCGACCACAAGGTCGTGACCGCCTATCGCTGGCCCCTCGACGAGTTCTCGGAGCGACTGACGCGAGCTGGCTTCGCGGAGGTTGAGCGCCTGCAGCGGCCCAGCGACGGCACTCATCGGCCACACGCCGCTGTCGCAGCAGTCGCGACCGGAGGGTGAGCTGACCCCTCACCGGGTTACGAGACATCCCTTCAGCCTGCCGGACCGCGCTACTTGTCCGGGCGCCCCGTCTACGTGGCCGGTGTCGATCGGTCACATCTCTCCGGTCCAGATCATCAGGCGGGCCAGCGACGACGCATCGGCCGGAGCGACATGTCTGTTGTCCCACATCAGACTCAGCGACGGGCGGGATGGTTTCCCATCCCGCCCGTACGTGGACGGGGGTCCGCACCGGCCGATAGGGGACAGATCAGGCTGCTGGCCTCTCGTCCTCGGGGGTGACCAGGATTGTCCGGCGACGCCGGGCAACGAGGAACAGCATGCCTCCGGCCGCCAGCGCGGCGAGGCCGATTCCGCCGATCAGCCCGGCCTGCGGCCCGGTGACCGGCAACCCGCCGTCACCATCACCGCCGCCGGCGCCACCATCGCCGCCGCTCTTCGCGGCCAGCACTACGGCGAACCCGTCCCGATTGTCACTGTGGTCCACGTCGGCCGCCGGTACGGCGATGGCGTTCGCGGGCAGTTCGGTCCGCGCAGGCTTGGAACGGACGTCCGTCGACTGCTCGGCCAGGCCCTCGACCTGCACGGTTCCGTCCCTCAACGTTGCCGGCGCGGCGGCGGAGGCCGCAGTCGTCACGAGGTTGTACAGCTCGACCGCCGAGTAGATCGTGTCGTTCGGATCGGTGTCCTCGGCGGCGGGAACGAGCGTGAGGTCCTCGTAGGTGCAGACCGCCGAGCGCGCGGCGTCGGCGAGGACACACTGCGTCGGCGGCCTGGTGAAGGTCGCCCCCTTGGGCAGGTGCAGCGTGACCCGCACGCCGCTGACCGCCTTCCGGCCCTGGTTGGCGATGGTGTACCGCACCGCACCCGTCTCACCCGGGTTCAGCGTCCCGGTGGACTCGGGCGTGCCGTCGCCGCCGACCCGTACCGACTGCTTCACGTCCCGGGCGACCAACGAGAGGTCGGCGCTGGGCTGGTCGACCAGCTCAAGCGGGAACCACTTGGTGTTGTTCGCCGGATTCGCGTCCTTACCCGACTCGATCCTCACCGACGCTTCGAACCTGCCTTCGTAAGGCTCCTCGGTCGTGTAGACAGTTGCGTCGATGGGAATGTCGACGGTTTCGCCAGGCCCCGGAATCAGTTCTGGCGACAGCCGGCAGTAGAAGCCGCCGAAATCGCCGTCACACTCGCCTGCACCCCCTGAATGCCACAGCAGCGCGACCGGCATGGGGTCACCCGGTGGCTGGTGGACGTCGACGGTGACCTCGTTCGGGGTCTCGTTTCCCAGGTTGCTGACCTTCAGATAGGCGACCTTTCTCCCGACCCCCAACGGGAGCCTTGTCCCGGACGCGTCGACCGTGAGGTCCGGACCCCTTTTCGCCGCCTCGGCGGGATCGGCGGGGAGGGTCATCCCGGCGAGGAGGAGCAGCGCGGCGACAGTTCGCGACAGCCGCCGATGACCAGAGGCCATGGCAGAACCCTTCAAGATGAACGGACAGTGCGGTTGAGAACACTATCGGCGATGTTCGTTTGGCGGTGCTGTTCGGTGGGCGCAGCGGGGAACACGACGTCTCCCGCCGCTCGGCGGAAAGCATCCTGACCCATCTCGACCGCGACACGTACGACGTGACCGAGGTGCTGATCGAGCGGGACGGCCAGTGGCGGGTGAACGGCGACCGGGCCACGTTCGCGCAGGCGCTGCGGACCCTCGGCGACCAGGACGTGGTGTTCCCGGCGCTGCACGGCCCGTACGGTGAGGACGGCACCGTCCAGTCGATGCTGGAGTGGCTCGGCGTCGCGTTCGTCGGGAACGGTGTCTTCACCGGCGCCGCGGGAATGGACAAGCCGGTCACGAAGAAGCTCCTCGCCGCCGACGGCCTGCGCGTGGCCGCCGGGGTGACGCTGCGCCCCCACGAGGAGCTGTCGTCGCGGGATCAGGAGCGACTGGGACTGCCGGTCTTCGTCAAACCGGCCCGGGCCGGCTCCAGCCTGGGCGTCTCCAAGGTCGAACGATGGGCGCACCTGCCCGCCGCCCTGCGGCTCGCGCGCGAGAGCGACGCGAAGGTTCTCGTCGAACGCGCCGTGCGCGGGCGCGAGATCGACGTCGGCGTCCTCCAGCACCCCGACGGTCGCGTCGAGGCCGGGCCGCCGCTGGAGATACAGGTGGCGACCGCCTCCTTCTTCGACTACGACGCCAAGTACGACGACGGCGCCGTCTTCCACATTCCGGCCCAGCTCGACCCCGGCACCACCGGGTGGGCCGGAGACTCCCGGGAGCTGGTGATCAACGAGGTCAACACCTTCCCCGGATTCACCGCCGCCTCCCAGTACCCGCAGATCTGGCAGCGGGCCGGGATCGGCTTCTCGGCGCTGCTGGACATCCTGATCGAGGGCGCGCTGCGGCCGCGCCTCGCCGTCTTTCCCTCTCCGGCGGCCTGCTGATGGCCGTCTGCACCGCCGCACGTCTCCGCGGCATCCGCGTCGTCGTCGCCGCGCGACACCTCGCCGACGCCGGGCGGTGCCGCTCATGATCCTGCTGTCCGATCGACGAATCTCGGCCATCCCGCTGGGCGACAACGGGGAAGCCCTGGTCGACGTGCGCCAGGTTGCGGAACTTCGGGTAGACGATCGCCTGGCCGACGAGGCCGGGGCCTACGCGCACCTCCGTGAGGCAACGGTCCAGCGCTTGCTCGCCGCCCAGCGGACCCTGCCTCGGGGGCTGCGGTGCTGATCATCGAGGGGTATCGGCCGCTCAGCCTGCAGACGACCTACCTCGAGAGCTACCAGGACGAACTGCGCCGCAGGTACCCGGAGTGGGACCCCGGTGGACAGCGCCAACGCCTGCTACACCGGGTCACCCGACATCACCCCGCAGGCCCGCACCAACCGCGACGTCCTCGCCCGGGCGCTCTCGTCCGCCGGCATGGTCAACTACCCGACCGAATGGTGGCACTGGTCGTTCGGCGACCGCTACTGGGCGCTGAGCACCGGAGCCACCCGGACCCGGTACGGGACGGTAGAGCTCCCGTGAGCGGCAGTACGAGAGCGACAGCGCCGAGCGGCCAGTGTCGGGTCGGCGCACGGGGATCACGGC
This sequence comes from Micromonospora olivasterospora, assembly GCF_007830265.1. Lineage (NCBI taxonomy): Bacteria > Bacillati > Actinomycetota > Actinomycetes > Micromonosporales > Micromonosporaceae > Micromonospora > Micromonospora olivasterospora. Next base: position 6,339,301 of record NZ_VLKE01000001.1, on the reverse strand, counting down.
CTGGGCGGCTCCGCTGCCTGGTTGACCTATGCTCGCGGTCATGGCCCTGGAGAGTGCGGGCGGCGCGACCCGCTGGTTCGGGTCGGTGGCGCGGTCCACCGGCGATGCGCAGGTCTTCGTCTTCCCGCATGCCGGTGGCATCGCCGCGTCGTTCCTTGAGTGGCAGGCGATGGCCGAGCCGGAGCTGTCGTTGCAGGTCGCGCTGATGCCGGCCAGGGGGACCCGGCTGCACGAGCCGCCCCTCGACGACGTCACGGAGCTGGTGGATCAGCTGACCACGGCGGTCGTCGAGCGGGCGTCGGGGCCGTTCCTGCTGTTCGGGCACAGCCTGGGTGCGCTGGTGGCGTTCGAGGTGGCTCGGGAGCTGCGCCGCCGGGGCGCGCCCGATCCGCTGGCGCTGCTGGTCAGCGGGGCCGAGGCGCCGCAGACCCGGCTGATCGGGCAGCGCTGGCACGAGCTCGACGACGCCGGCCTGATCGAGGCGTTGCGCGCCTTTGGGGGCCACCCCGGCCGGACTGCTGGCGGACCGGGAGCTGATGGAGCTCATCCTGCCGGGTATCCGGGCCGACTTCGCCCTGTCCGAGCGGTACGCCTACCGGGCCGAGTCGCCGCTGGAGCTGCCGGTGCATGTGCTGCTCGGCGACGGGGACGAGCACGTGGACCTGGACCGGGCGGCCGGGTGGGCGCTGGAATGCGCGACCCCGCCACAGCGACACGTGTTCGCCGGTGGGCATTTCTTCCTGACTGACCACCAGTCGGAAATCTTGGACCCTATGCGCCGTATCGTCGCCAGCCACACCGCTGTGGCGTAATCGTCGACAAAGGACGTGTAAGGACTCCTGCCCACACCGGAGCTTCCCTGGTGTCGGGTGTCTGACCTGGCGGACCGGTGAAACGCGGTGCTAAAGTTCGCCGTCCGTCCATCGAGAAAACGTCGCTGACGAGGCGGCAAACCGTTGCGTGCGCCGAGGTGCGGTCGCCGGCGAGCGCGCCCGCCAGGGACGACGCGTTGTAGCCTCGACCGGCCGCCGCGGCCCTGGTGGCCTTGAGCAGGTGACCAGCCTACGCAGCTCACCCATCACCGGGGTCGGCCCGCCAAGGTGGAGGTCGAGGATGACGACGTCGGCCTGGGCACCCTCACCGAGCCACGCGACGCGGACGTCATGACCCGAGGCGGCCACCCGTATCGGTGGTGCGCCGGAGGATAGCCAGTGGGCCACCCCGGCCAGCACGGCTGGGTGGTCGTCGATGATCACAGCGGTCAGCTGTCGGTCGTCCCCCATCTGGCCTCCACTCGCACATACCCGCCATAGGTGTCACAGTCGACCGAAACCTGTGCGGAAATCGGGATGACCACGCCCCAGGCCCTCGCCCGGTACGTCCTGGACCATCCGCAGGTGGTGGCCGGCCGGCGGATGATCGACGTAGCGTCCGGCTCCGGTCTGGTGGCCATCGCCGCAGCCAGGGCGGGCGCCTCCGAGGTGACCGCCAACGACATCGACCCGTATGCGCTGGCGGCCGTCGCGATGAACGCCACGGCCAACGCGGTCACGCTGGCGGTGGACGAAGGTGATCTGCTCGATGGTGATGGCGGCGTCGCCGACGTGATCCTCGCCGGCGACGCCTTCTACGACCCCGAGATGGCCGCGCGGATGCTGGGGTTCCTGCACCGCGCCGCCGACCGCGGCGCGCGTGTCCTCGTCGGTGATCCCGGCCGCGGGCACCTGCCCCACCGATGGCTGCAGGTACTGACCAGCTATCAGGTAGGCGGCTTGGGCGCCGCCGAGGACGCCGAACTCACCGAGGTCTCGGTGCTCGGCCCCGTCGGGTAGGGTCAGCGCCCGCCGTGGCGAGCGCCCGGCCGAGCCCGGGCGGAGAACGCCGCCGCACCGGATCGCGCCGGTGCGGATCCCGGTGCGGATCGTGTCGAGGTGGTCGATGCCGGCTTGTCGCCGCGTCGGCCCCGGCCGCCGTGGGCGGGCTGCGCCTCGTGCCGCCGGCCGGCGGACTGCGGTACCGGCTGGGGGACCAGCGTCCGCTCCCCGGGGGCGAGCTGGTGCAGCAGCGCGTCACCCGGGCGCAGCCGGGTCGTGGTCGCCGTGATGCCCGCCTTGCGGGTCAGTTCCCGTACCTCGGGCACCTGCCCGTCGGTCATCAGCGTGACGACGGTCCCGGCCGCGCCGGCCCGGGCGGTACGGCCCGAGCGGTGCAGGTACGCCTTGTGCTCGACCGGCGGGTCGGCGTGCACAACCAGAGCCACGTCGTCAACGTGGATACCCCGGGCGGCGATGTCGGTGGCGACGAGCGTGTGCACCTCTCCGGCGGAGAACGCCCGCAGGTTCCTGGTGCGCGCGCTCTGGGCCAGGTTGCCATGCAGTTCGACAGCGGTCACACCGGCCGCGACCAGCCGGCGGGCGAGGGTTCTCGCCCCCCGCTTGGTGCGCGTGAAGACCACGGTGCGGCCCGGCGCGGCGGTCAGCTCGACCAGCACGGCGAACCGGTCGTCGGCGTGGACGTGCAGCACGTGGTGCGCCATCGCGGCGACCGGCGACAGCGTCGAGTCAACGCTGTGCACGACCGGATCGGTGAGGAACCGCCGCACCAGGACATCGACACCGGCGTCCAGGGTGGCGGAGAACAGCAGACGCTGCCCGCCGCGCGGAGTCCGCTCCAGCAGCCGCCGTACGGTGGGCAGGAAGCCGAGGTCGGCCATGTGATCGGCCTCGTCGAGCACGGTGATCTCGACGGCGTCCAGGTGTGCGTTGCCGGCCTCGACGTGGTCGGCGAGCCGGCCCGGGCAGGCCACCAGGACGTCGACCCCGGCGCGCAGCCCGGCGATCTGGGGGCGGGCGGCGACGCCGCCGAAGATGGTCATCGTGCGTAGCGACAGCGCCTGCGCCAGCGGTGCCATCACGCTGTCGATCTGGGTGGCCAGTTCACGGGTGGGTGCGAGGATCAGCGCCCGGGGGCGTCCGGCCCGCCGTGGCGCGGAGGTGGCGGCCAGACGGGTCAGCACCGCCAGTACGAAGGCATAGGTCTTGCCCGAACCGGTGCGGCCCCGGCCGAGCACGTCCCGCCCGGCGAGCGCGTCAGGCAGGGTCGCGGCCTGGATCGGGAACGGCCGCTCCACTCCGGCCGCGGCCAGCACCCGGTTGAGCGCGTCGGGCACGCCGAGGTCGGCGAAGGTGGGGCAGTTGGACGAGGTGGTCTGGCGCGGGCGGCGTGCCGCCATGAAGGCTCCGAACGTCGAAGGGACGTCCCGCCCGGCGCTGGCCGTCTCGGCTGCGGCGCGTGGCGTGGGACATCGAACTCGGCCCGCCATGATGGGCGGGCCTGCTGCAGTCTACTCGAACCGCACCGGATCCCGCCGCCTGCCGACCGGCGGTGAGCCGAGGATCGCCGCGACCGATCAGGGCGCGACGACCTGCCACCGGCTCTGCCCGTCCATCCATGCCCCGGCCAGGATCTCCGCCGACTTCCGCCCCGGGCACTGGTGGATCTTCGACCGGCCGGCGCCGCCGCCGACTCGGGCCTCGACCTCCCACGACACGCCATCGGTGCGGATGTACACGTCGCGACGCCCGCGCACGGTGCGGTCGCCGTTCCACCAGTGACGCTCGGTCTTCACCCCCCGACCGTATCGCATCAGGTCCGAGTGTGTAACGTTGACGATCTTGGTACCTCCGACGTCGACGAGGCGGCCGAGCACACCCGGCATGATCCGCGCCCGCCGGGACGGCGGCCCGGCGGGGTCGATGGGCTGGCGCAGCGGCGGGTTTGGTCATAGGTGCTGGCTATGACCGTGGTCCGGAAATGTGCGCTACCGGGGAGCGCCGTGCGGGCGAAGCCTGGACTGGTGATCGTTCTTGCCGAGGTGCCCACCCGACGCCGCGCGCCCGTCCAGGCCGGCGGGCTCGGCGCGGCGGTGTTGCTGGGACTCGCTGCGACGGTTGCGGGCACGCAGGTCCCCGTGGTCGGTGCGCCCGTCCTCGCCGTCGTCGCCGGGGTGCTGCTGAGCCCGCTGGCGCGGCGCCGGCCCGAGGCGCTGGAGCCGGGGCTGAGCCTGGCCAAGGGTGTGGTGCTGCAGTTGTCGGTCGTCTTTCTCGGCGCTCGGCTGTCGCTCGGCGAGGTGCTGTCGGCGGGCGTGGGGTCGCTGCCGGTCATGCTGGGCACGCTCGGGGTGTGTCTCCTGTTGGCCTGGTCGGTGGGCCGGCGGCTCGGCGTTCCCCGCGATCTGCGCACGCTGATCGGTGTCGGCACCGGTATCTGCGGCGCCTCCGCCATCGCGGCCACGACGCCGGTCATCCGGGCGAAGAGCAACGACGTCGCGTACGCGATGTCGACGATCTTCCTCTTCAACGTGGCCGCCGTGCTGGTCCTTCCGCCGCTCGGGCACGCACTGGGGCTGAGCGGGCACGCATTCGGGCTCCTGGCGGGCACCGCCGTCAACGACACCAGTTCGGTGGTGGCCGCCGCTGGCGCCTACGGCCAGGACGCCGTCGGACCGGCCGTCGTCGTCAAGCTCGTCCGCACCCTGATGATCATCCCGGTCGTCCTCGTCCTCGCCACGTCGAGTCGCCGCCGCGCGGACCTGCCGGAGGCGTCGAAGGCTCGGCTCGCGGCCTCGCTCGTGCCCTGGTTCCTGGTCGCCTTCCTCGCCGTGGCCGCGCTGAACACCGGCGGACTGATCCCCGCCGCGGCCCAGGCCGTTCTGCACCAGGTGGCGCTGCTGTTCGTCGCGATCGCCCTCGCCGCCGTCGGCCTCTCCACCGACGTGGCCGCGCTCCGCCGCGCCGGTGCCCGGCCGCTGCTGCTCGGCCTGATCCTCTGGGCCGCGGTCGGCTCGACCAGCCTGGGCCTGCAATACCTGCTGGCCTGATGGCGAGGCCCGGGACGGGCCGGACACCCCCGAGCGCCTGTGACAGACTGCGCGCGATGCCACTGCCGCCCTGGATAAGCGATCTGCCGGCGCTCGACCTGCTGCTGTCCGTCGCCGAGACGGGAAGCGTCGGGCGCGCGGCGCAGGCGCACGGGATCACCCAGCCCAGCGCCAGCGCACGACTCGCGAAGCTGGAGCGCCGGCTCGGCGTACCGCTGTTGGTGCGGTCGCGACGCGGGAGCCTTCTCACACCTGCCGGCGAGGCGGTCGTCGCCTGGTCGCGCAACGTCATCGACGCCGCGCAGGCCCTCGCCGACGGAATTCTGACGCTGCGCGCGGACCGGCAGGCGCGGCTGCGTATCTCCGCGAGCCTCACCGTGGCCGAGTACCTGCTGCCGGCCTGGCTGCTGAGCCTGCGCCGTACCCATCCCGAGCTGCACATCTCCGCAGACGTCGCGAACAGCCACGGCGTTGTCGAAGCCGTCCGCTCGGGCGCGGTGGACCTCGGGTTCGTCGAGTCACCCGACATCCCTGCCGACCTGAGCACCCGCATCGTGGGCCGCGACCGGCTCGCCTTGGTCATCGCCGCCGGCTACCCGCTCGCCGCGCACGCCTGGCGCGAGCTGCGGCCGACGGACCTCGCCGATCAGCCACTGCTGCTGCGTGAACCGGGCTCCGGCACCCGCGACACGTTCCTGAACGCGATCGAGCACGCCCTCGGCTTCGCGCCGTCGCTGCCGCACGCCATCAACCTCGGCTCGACCACCACGATCCTCTCCACGGTCCGCGCCGGCGGTGGCATCGGTGTGATCAGCGCGCGCGCAGCCGCGCCGGCCATCGCCGCGGGAGAAGTGATCGAGCTTCGGGTCGAGGGCCTCCCCCTGACCCGTCCGCTGCACGCCCTCTGGCTCGGCCGTACCCCGACCGCCCTCGCAGTGGAACTGTTGGCGATCGCGGCCGCTCCTTGATCGGACCGAGGCGCGCTTCCGCTTCCCGGGGGTACTCGTCACCCAGGCACCCTGGTGCGTCAGGAGCGAGTGTCGGTCAGCATGCCGACAACTGCCGCCGCGCGGTCGAGTTGCTGCCGAAGGTCGCCGACCGCGGAGAGCACCACGCTGTCCGCACCAGCATCGTGCAGTTCGCGGATCCGGCGGACACAGTCGGCCGGAGTACCAACTACGGCGAGTTCGTCGACCCACGAATCCGGTACGGCGGCGGCGCGTTCGGCCTCGGGCAGTGCGGCGATCTGAGCGAGTTGTCCGGCCAGGTCCAACGGGTCGAGATGGGCCGACCAGGCCGGGTCGGTGATCGCGGCGGTCAGCACCGGACGCACGGCGTCGCGGCCCGTCGCCGCGTCCTCGTCGACGTGACACAGCGCGTAGGCGGTGATCGGGTGCGCGCGCCGGTCGCCGCCCTGTCCGCGCTCGATCGAGGCGCGAGCCGCCGCGAGGTAGGCCGGCGTGACAGGCTCGGCCAGCAGCGTTCCGTCGGCGTGGCGGCCCGCCACCTCGAGCGACTTGGGACCGCGTACCCCGGCGATCACGGGCGGCGGCTGGCGGGGCGGAAACTCCAGGGCCACCTGGTCCAGCCGCACATAGCGGCCCCGCACCGTGACCTCCTCGCCGGCGAGGAGCCGGCGGACCGCGTCCAGGTGCTCGCCAAGCGCGGTCAGCGGCGAGGCCGGTGCCGCGCCGACCTGACGCATCCAGTCCCGCATTCCGTGCCCCAGTCCACAGGTGAGCCGGCCCGGGTACATCTCGGCCAGCGCGGCGACCTCCATCGCGGTGAACGCCGCGTTACGCGCGACCGCCGGCAGGATCCCGATGCCGACCGTGATGTGTTCGGTCGCGGCCAACGCGGTCGCCGAGGCGGCGATTCCGCCGGCAAAGAAGCAGTCCTCGACCACCCACATCTCGTCGAAACCGGCCCGCTCCACCGATCTCGCAACCGCGGCGATCTCCGGTGCTGGCAGCCGGCACGGGATCTGGAAACCGATCCTGGGACGCATCACGGGCACTCCTGACGATCACTCGACTCGGGCCCGGACAGTATCCCCGGTGCGGCGGATTCGAGTAGGCCCGCGAGCAGCCCAAGGCGACAGACGCCGCTGCCACTGAAAACCTCACGGCGCCGGCGCTCAGCCGCGCAGCAACGGCAGAAGCTCGTCGCCCTGGCGCCTGATCTCCGGCAGGTAGGGCGTATCGGAGAGCACGAAGTGGGTGATGCCCAGCCCCTGATACTTCCGCAGCGACCGCGCCACGTCCTCGGCGGAGCCGACCAGCCAGGTGGTGCCCGCCCCGCCGCCACCGAACCTGCCGGGAGTGGTGTAGAGGTTGTCGTCGAGCACCTCTCCGCGTGCGGCGAGGTCGAGCAGACGCCGCTGACCGACAGCGGCCTGCCAGTTCTGGTCCCGCGCGGTGCGGCCCGTGGCCCTCGCCATCTCTGCCACCTTGGCTTCGGCGTCGGCCCAGGCCTGTTCGGTGGTGTCCCGCACCAGCGTGGTGACACGCAGCCCGAACTCCAGCGGGGCGTGCTCGCGTCCCAGCTTCTCGCCGAGCTGCTTGAGTCGCTCGATCCGCTCGGCCACGCCGTCGAGGGGCTCGCCCCAGAAGAGCTGGACGTCGGCCTCGGTGGCGGCCACCTCCTCGGCGGCGGGGGAGGCGCCGCCGAAGTAGAGCCGGGGGTGCCTGCGGTCGCCGCGGACGACCGGCCGGAGCGCGACCGTGGAGCCGGTGACGCGGAAGTGCTCGCCCTGGTAGGTGACGTGCTCCTCGGTCCACAGCCTGCGCACGATCTGGAGGAATTCCCGGGTGCGGGCGTAGCGGTGGGCCTGGTCGCCTTCGCCGTCGCCGTACGCCGCCAGGTTGTCCTTGCCCGACACGATGTTGATCAGCACTCGACCCCCGCTGAGATGGTCGAGCGTCGCGGCGGCGGCGGCGAAGTTGGCGGGCCGCCAGTAGCCGGGCCGGATGGCGATCAGGGGCTGGAAGGTCGTCGTCTGGGCGGCGAGTGCGGCGGCGACCGTGAAGGTGTCGGGCCGTCCCCAGCCGGTCCCGATGAGCGCGCCGCCCCACCCGTGCTCCTCGAGAGCCCTGGCGTGGCCGGCGAGGGTGTGCAGGCTGTTGTGGTTCTCGACGACGTCGTCGCCCCGATGACCGGGCTGAACCTGATTCGGGATGTACCAGAGGAACTCGAGGCTCATCAGTGGACGGCCTTCCTGCTCGGTTGGGTGAGGTGGGGGAGGGGCGTTGCCCGCGGGGCGGAACGGCGACCGTGCCGCCCCGCCGGTCAGCCCGTTCTAGGTGAACAGCCGTGCCGCGCTGCGGACGGTGTAGGCGGCGACGTCACGGCCGAGCCGGACGCCGACCTCGTCCGCGGTACGGGTGTGGATGCCGGACCACACGCGGGCGTCGACGTTCTCCTCGGTGGGGCGCCGCCAGTCGGCGTAGGTACGGGTGGCGCCGGGCTGGCTGGGGCTGGTGATGGTGTACGGCCGCCGGGCTTGCGCCCCGATCAGGGCGGTGAGCACCTGTTCGGCGGCGCCGGCGTAGGTGTTGTGCCCGCTGGGGTAGTCCGGGTGCGCGGGGGTCCCGTGCAGCGGCGTCCATCCGGGGTCGCCATCGGCCTGGATGGCGGTGACCGGCCGCCAGCGCAGGTAGGCGTACTTGGCGTCGGAGGTCGCGATCTGGGTGTCGACGAGCGCGACGTGGAAGATGGCCACGAGGCTCGCCCGCCAGGCGGTCGGCCGGGTGGACTGGGCGAGCGCGGCGCGCAGGATCCCGGTGTAGAGGGTCAGCGAGGAGCCGAGCCAGAACGTCGCCGTGTCCGTCTGCTGCGGTGTGCGTACCGTGCTGTCGGCCGCGCCGTACGCACGGACCTCGGCAAGGTCGGCACGGTAGCGCTCCGACCCAAGCGCGGGCGGTGGCTCGGGCCGGTACCGGTCCGCGCGGTCGAGCACGAACGGCGTGGCGAACCGGGTTCCGGCCTGCTGGGCGGCGCTGAAGCTCGGTGGGGTGGGCTGCCAGACGCCCGGCCCCGGGTCGGGTGCGGGGTAGGGCGGGTTGACGGCGGCGGGATCGAGTCCGTCGCCCGCACGCTGGGCGGCCAACGAACGTGCTTCGCGCTGGCCGGCGGCGACCCCGCGGTCCTTGGCGCGCCCGTCGGGGATCCGGTCGAGCGTGGTCCGTAGTGCCGCGTCGAGCGTGGGCGCGCTGTCCGGTATCAGGGTGCTCAGCGCGGTGTGTACGGCGGTCGCGAGTGCGGCGTCCTGGTAGTGGCCCGCGGCGGAGGCGGGTGCGGTCCGGACCGCCCGGGCCGCGGCGAGCCAGCTGATCGCCCACGCGCGGCTGTTCGTCACCTGCGGCCGGGTGCCGGTTGCGATGGCGGCCGCGGTGGTGTCGTACCACTCGAGGATGGTGTCGACCGTGGCGGTGGCGGCGGCTGCCGGCGCGGCAACCGACATGCCGGCAGCCAGCGCGGCGGCGGCGATCCCGGCCGCGCCGCGGCGCCAGCCAGGAACCGTCAGTAAGCTCATGATGCGGGCACTCCCTCTGTGAGTTCGGTGAACGGTGAAGTCGGGCGGCTGGTGGTCCACGAAGGGCGGCCCGGTCAGGCGGGGGTGTCGCGACACGACAGGCACGTCACACCACCCTGGCCAGGCGTGGCCCGACCGCGGCGGCGTGCTGGTCGGCCCACCGCGCGGCTATCTCACGCGCGTCCGCGAGCCGCGATTCCGGCACGGCCAGCGGCGGCGCCGGGACCCGGGCGCCCAGTTCGAGCAGCACGTCGCGCAGGGCCGACGCCGCCGCGTCGGCGTGCGCCGGTGAGGCGGCCACGGACACCGGCACCGCGACGACCTCGGCCAGCTCCCGGTGCGGGAACTGGTCCAGGAAGATCTTCAACAGCCCGGTGTAGCTGCCCTTGTACGCCGATGTCGCGACGACCAGCAGCCGCGCCGACCGCACCGCCGCGAACGGATCAGAACCGGCCTTCGCCCCGTACGCCGGCTCCGGTCCGAACGACACTCCGACGGCCTCGGCCAGCTCCAGCACCTGGACGGCGCCGAGCGACCCGCCCAGCCGATCCAGCAGCGCCCCGGCCACGGCCTCGGCGACGCCTCGGGTACGCGACCCAGCGCGCGGGTTACCGACCAGCACGACGACATCCGGGGTCGGCGACGGTCCGCCGCTCACGGGGCCACCCCGGTCGGTTGTTCCGACGACCCGCCACGACGGCGGTACGCCGGATCGGCCAGCGACGGCGGCTGGTAGCCGGCGTCGGCCGGGTTCAGCGTGGTGCCGGGTGGAACGATGGCGTCGATGCGATCCAGCACGTCCCGGGACAGCGTCACCTTGGCGGCACCGAGCTGCGACTCCAGGTGCGCCAGGGTGCGTGGTCCGATGATCGCCGAGGTGACCGCCGGGTGCTCCAGGACGAACGCGATCGCCAGGTGGATCAGCGACAGCCCGGCCTCGTCGGCGAGGGCGGCCAGCTCGTCGACGGCGGCCAGCTTGGCAGCGTTGGCCGGCAGGGCCGGGTCGAACCGGGCCGGGAGCCAGCCCGCCCGACGGGAGATCGGGGCCTCGAGCCCCGCGTGGTAGCGACCGGACAGCCAACCGCCGGCCAGTGGGCTCCACGGGATCACCGCCAGCCCGTACCGCTGGGCCACGGGCAGCACCTCGCGCTCGACCCCACGGGCCAGGATCGAGTACGGCGGCTGCTCGCTGACCACCCGCTCCCGGCCGCGCCGCTGCGCGATCCACTGGCCCTCCACGATGGCCGACGGCTCGAACGTGGAGGTGCCGATGTAGCGGATCTTGCCCTGGTGCACCAGGTCGGTGAGTGCGCCGAGGGTCTCGTCGAAGTCGGTGTCCGGCTCCGGCCGGTGCGCCTGGTACAGGTCGATCCAGTCGGTGCGCAGCCGGCGCAGGCTGTTCTCCACCGCACGGATGACCCAGCGGCGGGAGTTGCCCCGGTGCTGCGGGTTGTCGCCGACCTGACCGTGGAACTTGGTGGCGAGGAAGACGTCGTCACGCCGCCCGCCGGCGAGGGCCTTGCCCACGATCTCCTCCGACTCGCCGTCGGAGTAGACGTCAGCGGTGTCGATGGAGTTGATGCCTTCGTCGAGCGCCCGGTGGATGATCTGGATGCTGTCCTCGTGGTCCGGGTTGCCCCGTTGCCCGAAGTTCATCGCGCCCAGTGTCAGCGAGCTGACCCGGACGCCGGTGCGCCCGAAGGGCCGGTAGTCGACCATGGGTTCTCCTTTTCAGCGGTCAGCGGTCAGCGGGCGGTGGCCGCGAGCTGCCGCGTGAACTGGTTGGTCGGGCGGGGCAGCCCGTAGTGGTCGCGCAGGGTTGCCCCGGTGTACTCGGTGCGGAACAGTCCGCGGCGCTGCAGGATCGGCACGACATGGTCGACGAATGCCTCCAGCCCGGAGGGCAGCACCGGCGGCATGATGTTGAAGCCGTCGGCCGCACCGCTGCGGTACCACTCCTCGATGGCGTCGGCGACCTGCTCCGGCGTGCCGGCGAAGGTGCGGTGCCCGCGCCCGCCACCGAGCCGGCCGATGAGCTGGCGTACGGTCAGCCGTTCCCGCCGGGCCAGGGTGACGATCAACGTGTACCGGCTCTTGGCGCCCTCGATCTCGTCTTCGGCGGGCAGGTCGGCGGGCAGCTCCTTGTCCAGGTCGAGGTCCTCCGGCGCGACCCGCAGCGTGGTGGCGAGCTGCTGCCGGGCGTACTCGGGCTTGATCAACCGATCCAACTCGTCCTCCAGCGCGCGGGCCTCCGCCTCCGTGGCGCCGATCGCCGGCACGATCCCCGGCAGGATCTTGATGGTGTCCGGATCGCGGCCGGCCCGCGCGGCCCGTTCCTTGAGGTCCCGGTAGAACGCCTGCGCCTCGGCGAGTGTCTGCTGGGCGGTGAAGACGGCCTCGGCGTACCGGGCGGCCAGCTCCTTGCCGTCCTCGGACGACCCGGCCTGCACCAGCAGCGGGTAGCCCTGCGGCGAGCGGGGGACGTTCAGCGGGCCGGCCACCCGGAAGTACCGCCCGACGTGCTCCGTCGGGTAGAGCAGGTCGTCGTCGCCCCACCGGCCGGCGTCCTTGTCGCCGAGCGGCGCGGCGTCGTCCCAACTGTCCCAGAGCTTCAGCGACACCTCGACGAACTCGGCGGCCCGCTCGTACCGGTCCCGGTGGGCGGGCAGCTCGTCCAGGTTGAAGTTGCGGGCCGCCTGCTCGCCGGCCGTGGTGACGATGTTCCAGCCGGCCCGGCCGCCGCTGACGTGGTCCAGCGACGCGAACCGGCGGGCCAGGTTGAACGGCTCGTTGTACGTCGTCGAGGCGGTCGCGATCAGGCCGATGTGTCTGGTCGCGCCGGCCAGTGCGGTGAGCAGCACGGTCGGTTCGAGGGTGCCGCCCGGCCGCCGACCGATGCTGTTCCACAGCACCGGGCTGTCGGCGAGGAAGAGCGAGTCGAGCTTGCCGCGCTCGGCGATGCGTGCCAGGCGCGTGAAGTGCGCGACGTCGGTCTGCGCGAACGGGTCGCTCTCCGGCAGCCGCCAGGCCGCCTCGTGGTGGCCGACACCCATCAGGAACGCGTTGAGGTGCAGCATGGTCATCCTTCCGTCTGGTCGACGCCGAGCGCCCGCAGCAGGGACTCCCGGTAGGCGAGGAACCGCGGTTGCCGGTGCGAACGCGGCGCCGGCAGGTCGATGGCGAGGTCCACCGCGATACGGCCGGCGTCGAGCAGCAGCACCCGATCGGCCAGCGTGACGGCCTCGTCCACGTCGTGCGTGACGAGCAGCACCGCGGGCCGGTGCCGGGCGCACAGCTCGCGCAGCAGGTCGTGCATGCGCAGCCGGGTCAGCGCGTCCAGCGCGCCGAAGGGCTCGTCGGCCAACAGCAGCTCCGGCTCGGACACCAGGGCCCGGGCCAGCGCCACCCGCTGCTGCTCACCACCGGACAGCTCACTGGGCCAGGCCCGTTCGCGCCCGGCCAGTCCGACTTCGGCGAGGGCCGCGCGGCCGCGTTCGGGTGCGTCCGATCCGCGTAGGCCGAGGACGACGTTGTCCAGGACGCGCTGCCACGGCAGCAGCCGGGCGTCCTGGAACACGACCGAGGAGTTGTCCGGTACGTCGACCAGCCCCGAGCCCGTCACGGCGCCGTCCAGGCCGGCGAGCGTGCGCAGCAGGGTGCTCTTGCCCGACCCGCTGCGACCCAGCAGCGCGACGAATTCCCCCGCGCCGACCTCCAGGTCGAGACCGTCCAGGACGGTTCGGTCACCGAAGCCGCGCACCAGTCCCTGGACCCGGACGGGGCGGGTGGCGGTCAGTCCGCCAGCGTGCGTCGCCACGACAGCGCCCTCCTCTGCACGAGTCGGACGGCGCCGTCGGACAGCAGCCCGAGCAGCCCGTACAGCACGAGCCCGACGATGATCACGTCGGTCTGGCCGTACTGGCGGGCCAGATCCATCATGTAGCCGATGCCGCTGGTCGAGTTGATCTGCTCGACCACCACGAGGGCCAGCCATGCGCCCACGACGGCGAACCGCATGCCGAGCAGGAAGCCGGGCAGCGCGCCGGGCAGCACGATCCGGCGGAGGAAGACGGCCGGCCGCAGCCGCAGCGACTCGCCCAGTTCGACGTACCGGGTGTCGATGCTGCGCAACCCGTTGTGCGTGTGTATGTAGACGGGCACGAGCACGCCCAGCGTGATGGTCGTGACCTTCATCTGCTCACCGATGCCGAGCCAGAGGATGAGCAGCGGCACCAGGGCGAGGGCCGGGATGGCCCGCTTGATCTGGATCGGGCCGTCGAGGATTGCCTCACCCAACCGGCTCAGCCCCGCGACCAGGGCCAGCACCGTGCCGGCGACGGTGCCGATGGCGAGGCCCAGGGCGGCCCTGCGCGCCGAGACGGCCAGGTTGTCCTGCAGGCGGCCGTCCGCGATGAGGTCGCCCGCCGTCGTCACCACGGTCCAGGGCGCCGAGAGGGTACGGGAGTCGAGCCAGCCGGTTGCCGAGCCGAGCGCCCACGCCGCGAGCAGCAGGAGCGGGCCGAGCGCCGCCCCGAACGGGATGGGGCGGCCCGGCTTCAGCCGGCGCCTCGGCTTGCGGGCGGGCGCGGTCGTCGCCGTCCGGGGCCGGGTGAGAACGGAGGCGGTCATCGGGCACCTCCCGCGGCGAGCGCGTCCGCGGCGACCGATTCGTACCGCCGGTCGTACAGGTCCTCGGCCCGGAGCGGCTTGTTGCCGGTCTCCTTCGCCAGCAGGTCGATGGTTTCCTGGTGCCGGGCGATGGCCTCGGTCCAGCTCGCCGGGATGTCGGCCACGCCGGCGTTCTCGACCAGCCACCTGCCGTCGTCGGCGCTGAGGCCCTGGTCCTTGACGTAGTACCGCTCGATCCACTCGTCCGGGTTGGCCTCCCGCCACCGCCAGGCCCGCGCCCACGCCTGCACGTACTCGCGGATCGCGGCCGCCTTCGCCGGGTCGGCCAGCACGGTGACCGGCGCGTACAGGTGGCCGGGGTCGTCCCGCAGGCCGTGCGCGATCGTGGTGGCGCCGTCCCTGCCGTACTTGGTCTCGTAGCGCCTGATCTGCACGCCCCCGATCGGGGCGACCTCGACCTGGCGGCTGGCGAGCGCGGTCGAGTACGCGTCGCCGGTGCTCGGCAGCTCGACCAGCTTGACGTCCTGCTTGGTCAGTCCGACCTTGTGCAGGACGCGCAGCACCAGCGCGCCCTGTGCCTGCCCCGGGCTGTACGCGATCTTCTTGCCGCGGATGTCGGCGAGCGTGGCGACCGCGACGCCGGGCGCGATGCCGAGCCGGTAGATGGCGTGGTTCAGCGGGTCCTGGCGGAACTTCGATGCGACGATCTTCGTGGGAATGCCGGTCCAGTGGGAGTGGATCGGCGGGATGTCCGCGACCGACCCGATGTCCAGGGCGTCGGCCCGGAACGCCTCCAGGGTCTGCGGGCCGCCGCTGAGGTTGGCGAACTCCACCTGGAACGTGAACTTGTCCACCTCGCCGGAGAACTCGAGGGCTTTCTGGTGCTCCTTGTCGCCCACGACGAGTTTGGTGCCCTTCGGTGCGGACTCCGGCAGCGGCGCGCCGGCGGCCAGCGCCGCGTCGGGTGTCTCGTCGCCGGCGCAGGCGGTCAGGCCCAGCGCGACCGCGCCGAGGGTGGCGGACAGGAACGCCCGGCGATCGAAATGGCGTGACGGCTTCACTTACGACTCCTTCGTGGATGGCTGCAGGGCGGCGTACCGCCCCATGTGGTAGAGCAGCGGGGCGCCCTCCCCGTGGTGACCGCTCAGCGGTTCGGCCAGCACGATCGCGTGGTCGCCGGCGAGCACCCGCTCGGTCACCCGGCACAGCAGCCAGGCGACCGGCTCGTCGAGCAGCGGCACCCCGTACGGGCCGTGCCGCCAGCCGGAGTGCGCGGCGAACCGGTCGATACCGCTGGTCGCGAACGTCCGCGCGACCTCCCGCTGGTCCTCACCGAGCAGGTGCACCCCGACGTGCGCCGCGCCGGCGACGGTCGGCCAGCTCGACGAGGACCGGGCCAGGCAGAACGAGACCAGTGGCGGGCGCAGGGACACCGACGTGAACGACGTCGCGGTGAACCCCACCGGCGGGTCGCCGGCGGCGGTGACCACCGCGACCGACGCGGCCTGCCGGCGCAGCAGGGCACGGAACAGGTCCGGGTCGACAGGCGCGGGTGATTGGTCGAGGACAGTCATGACGTTCCTCCTGATCGAGAACGACGGGTGTGCGCCGGCGCCCCGCGGCGGGCGGGGGCGGCGTCGAGTGGCCGTTGACCGGTGGCGGACACGCTGCGGCTCGTCGTCGAGCCGGCGGCGTGGCGACAGGGAGAAGTCAGGGATGCGCGCTCAGCGGCAACAGCCGCGCGCGGTGGTCCAGCCACGGCAACATCCCCGGGACACCGCGACCGCGGTGCCGTCGAGGGGATTCACCTGACTGATCATGGCTGCCAAGGTAACCCGGTAATCCCTACCGGGTAAATAGGATTTCAGAGGCTGGGACGCGACGTGCGGGCGGGCTCGGTTCGCCAGGGTGGTCGCCCCGCGGCCACCTCCCTCGCGTGGAGGGGGCAGTAGGCCCAGGTGGGGCGCTGGATCGCGGGCGAATCAGCCTCTTGCCGGTGAGAGATATATCGCATAGCGTACGCCGCATCTGGGATATCTGGAGGCGCCATGACTCTCTCCGCTCTCAAACCCTCCCGCGTTGCCGCCCCCGTCGCACTCGTCCTTCTCATGGCCGTGAGCGCCTGCGGAGGCGACGGCCCCGACAAGGACGTCGCGTCGGCGGTGAAGGCCGACGACACCCTGCACGCCCTCGTGCCCGCCGAGATCGCCGCCCGCGGCACGATCGAGGTGGCGGGCTCGGCCGACTTCCCGCCCGACAACTTCCTCGACACCAACGAGAAGGACGTGATCGGTTACAACGCCGAGATGCTCGACGCGGTCGCCGCGAAGCTCGGCCTGAAAATCAACTTCACCCGCACCAAGTTCACGGGAGTGATCACCGGCATCGAGGCCGGACGCTTCGACGCGGGCATCAGCTTCCTCGACACCAGGGAGCGCCAGAAGGCTGTCGACATCCTCGACGCCTATCGCGTCTCCCAGTCCTTCATCACCCGCAGCGACTACCAGGGCGACCCGATCCCATGCGGGAAACGCGTCGGCGTCGGGGCAGGTAGCGCCGAGGCACTGATCATCGACGACCTCTCTCAGAAAAAGTGCGTGGCGGCGGGGAAGCCCGCGATCGAGGCCGCCACCTACCCGAGCAATCCACAGGCGGTGGTCGCGCTGACCAGCCAGCGGGTCGACGCGGTCTTCGCCTCGACGGCGCCGGCCGCCTACGCGGTCAAGCAGGCCGGAAGCGCGCTGAAGCTGTTCGGGGACCCGCTCATGGCCGGTGGTTACACCGGAATTGCGATCTCCAAGGCCGAGCCGAAGCTGCGCGACGCGATGAAGGCCGCGCTCCAGGAGCTGATGGACGACGGTACGTACCTGAAGATCCTCGAGAAGTGGAACGTCCAGGGCATCGCTTCCGACAAGGCCCTCATCAATGCCGGCACCAACTGAGGGCCCACCCGTGAGCAGCCAACCCGACACGCAACCCGGCGCGGAGTCCCGTCCACTGGTCGCGGTGATCGCGGGCCCGACGGCGACCATCCTCAACACGCCGCCCATGGGCGCGGATCCCGCCGCGCTGGTGCCGCAGCGCGTGGCCGACGACGTCGTCATCGGCGTCGTCGACCGCAGCGGCCACCCGATCGACGAGCTGGACAACGACGCGACACCCCCGGTCCCGCGGAAGGTGGTACTTGCCCGGGGGCAGTTGGTGGCGCTTCCGTTGCCCGAGGGCGCGGACCCGGCGGCACAGAGCTTCTTCCCGTCGGCGGAGCGCCTGTACGAAGAGCTCGACGCGCTCTGGGTCGACGAGACCGGACGCGCCGGGGCGCTCGGCCGGCTGGCCCGGTACCGGCACTTCCGCGCCGCCCCGCCGGCCGGGTACCTGTCCGGCGAAGCCCCCGAGGTCCTCGGAGTCGACTACTTCCCGTACGGCGCCTGGGAGAGCCGCGCCGAGCCGACCATCGCCACCCTCGTGACCATCACCAACACGGTCCAGCAGATCACTGCCGAGGACGGCGTCGCCGGGGTGCAGTGGCTCGAGGGCAGCCCGGTGATCGAGGAGACGCTGTACTGGCTCGCGCTGCTCATCGACACCGACAAGCCCATCGTCGGCCAGGTCGCCCAGCGTCTGCATCGCTCCCTCGGGTCGGACGGCGCCCAGAACCTCGTCGACGGCGTGCGGTACATCGCGTCGAGAGCCTGGGACCTGGACGGCCGGGGAGACGCCGTCGGCCCGGTCCTGGTGGCCGACGGCGTCGTCCGCACCGCGCGCGGAGCGTACAAGGTGGCCGGACGCCCGGGTGGCTACGCCGGCGGCGGCCCGGTGGCCACCTGCGCCACGCAGTGGCCCATCCGGCTGGAGTACCTGCCGCTGCGGCGGCACACCCGAAGCTCCGCCGTGCGGATCTCCGCGCTTCCGCGCGAGGTTCCGGCCCTGGATGGCGCCGGCGGCACCAGGCTGGTCCAGGTCACCGACGGCAGCGGCCGGCTCGCCCCCGAGGTGCTTCCGGTCGTCACCATCGTCGTGTACGGCAGGTACGGCCTGGCGGGCACCTGCGGCTGTGCGGACCTCGGCGTCGCCGACGCTGTGTCGCACCACGCCGAGCGGCACGGTCTGGCCGGCTTCGTGCTGGAGGGCATCGCGCCCAACGGCTGGGCCAGCCGCGAGGTGGAATCCTCGCTGTCGTTCGCCGCGTACTCGGGATTTCCCGTCGTCTGGTGCGGCCGCGGCCGGCCGGAGGACCCGGTGGGTCGAGCCCCGGCGCCGTTCGTCGCGGGCAGCAACCTCAGCGCCACGAAGGCCCGGATGCTCCTGCTCGCCTGCCTGCTCAGGTTCGGCGCCGCGCCAGTGGCCAAGGACCCGCGCCAGCCGACCGACGCCGAGAAGCGCGCCACCAACGAATACGTCCGATCCCTGCAACAGATCTTCGACACCCACTGAACGGAGGCAGAGACGATGAAGCCGAGGCATTTCGACCCGGTTCAGGCTGAGCTGGCCGACGAGCCGGACCGCTTCGCCGGCGCCGTCTCCCGGACGGACCTGTACCGCAACGGCGAGGAGGTCGGCACCGACCTCACCGGCGTCTACTTCGCGCCCGGGGCGCGCACCCTGCCGCACACCCACAGCGTCGACCAGGTGCTCTACGCCGTCAGCGGCCGGGGCGCGGTGTCCATCGAGGGCGAGGTGCACGAGCTCCGGCCCGGCGACTGGGTGGTGATCCCGGCCCACGCGCATCACTGGCACGGCTCCGTCAGTGACGAGGAGAGCTTCACGCAGATCGCCCTGAAGGCGGGCGGCACGACCCGGTGGCTCCCGGCCGACGACGAGTGGAGCCAACATGGATAGCGCCACGGCCGCGCCGCGAGACCTCACCCGGGAGGCCCCGGAAGCGTTGCACGTGGTCAAGCAGCGGCACCCCTGGCGCTGGGTGTCGGTCGCGGTCGCCCTCGTGCTCGCGGCGCGCATGGTGGTCTCGATGGTCACCAACGACGCCTACCGGTGGGACGTCTTCGCCGAGTACCTGTTCAGCGAGGCGATCCTCAGCGGCCTGCTGCTGACGCTGGAGGTCACCGTCCTGGCGATGAGCCTGGGCATCGTGCTCGGCATCGTCATCGCCCTGTGCCGGATGTCCCAGAACCCGATTCTCTCCCGCTTCGCCTGGTTCTACACGTGGATCTTCCGGGGCACACCGACCCTGGTGCAGCTCATCTTCTTCTACAACCTGAGCGCGCTGTACCCGAAGCTGACGCTGGCCATCCCGTTCGGCCCCGAACTGCACAGCTGGCCGACCAACGCGGTGATCTCGGCGATGGTCGCCGGGGTCCTGGGGCTCGGCCTCAACGAGGCCGCCTACATGTCCGAGATCGTTCGGGGTGGTCTGCTCTCGATCGACCGGGGGCAGACCGAGGCCGCCAAGGGCCTGGGGATGACCCCGTGGCACACGTTCCGTCGCATCGTCCTGCCCCAGGCCATCCGGGTCATCATCCCGCCGACCTTCAACAACATCATCGGGATGCTGAAGTACTCGTCACTGGTCAGCGTGCTGTCCCTGGGCGACCTGCTGTACGTCTCGGAGCAGATCTTCTCCCGGAACTTCCAGCCGATCCCGCTGCTGCTCGTCGCCTCCGCGTGGTACCTCGTCTGCACCTCGATCCTCATGGTGGCGCAGATCTACATCGAACGGATCTTCGGTAGGGGCGTGGCCCGCCCCGGGGCGACGCGCATCGGCCCTGTTCGGGCCGGGGGGCGCATGGTGCGAAAGGTGGTGCGCGGATGACACCGCTCGTCACGATCAGGGGAGTGCGGAAGTCGTACGGCAGCATCGAGGTGCTCAAGTCGGTGGACCTCGACGTCTCCAGGGGCGAGGTGGTCTGCCTGATCGGAAGGTCGGGGTCCGGCAAGACGACGCTGCTGCGGTGCGTCAACCATCTGGAGACGGTCGACTCGGGCGTCATCAAGGTCGACGGTGAGTACGTCGGCTACCGGGAGTCGAACGGCGCGCTCGTGGAGCTCCCCGAGCGCAGGGTCGCCGTGAACCGGCGGCACATCGGCATCGTGTTCCAACAGTTCAACCTCTTCCCGCACATGACGGTGCTGGAGAACGTCGTCGAGGGGCCCACCCGGGTGATCGGGCGCAAGCGCGCCGACGCCGTCGCCCTCGCCGTCGAGCTTCTGGAGCGGGTCGGCATGGCGGAGAAGGCCGGCTCCTACCCGCGGCAGCTCTCCGGCGGGCAGCAGCAGCGCGTGGCGATCGCCCGGGCGCTGGCCATGCGCCCGAAGCTGATCCTCTTCGACGAACCGACGTCGGCGCTCGATCCCGAGCTGGTCGGAGAGGTGCTCGACGTCATGCGCGATCTGGCCGCGGACGGCATGACCATGATCGTGGTCACCCACGAGCTGCGGTTCGCCGAGGAGGTGGCGAGCAGGATCGTGTTCATGCAGGACGGGCGCATCGTCGAGTCGGGCTCGCCGAGCCGGCTGCTCCGCGCTCCACAGACCGATGGCCTCAAGGCGTTCCTGTCCAGGACCGGCTTCTCGAACTAGCTGGGGATCGTCTCGCGGTCGGGTCACGTCGCCCGTCTGCGATATATCGAATATGGAGTATCGCGATGAAGCCGAGAAGCACCCACTACGACGCCGTGATCGTCGGCGGCGGCCACAACGGTCTTGTCGCCAGTTTCTACCTGGCCGCAGCCGGTCGCCGGGTACTTGTCGTCGAGCAGCGGGCGCAGGCCGGGGGCCTCTGCGCGCCGCTGGAGTTCTTCCCCGGGTACCGGGGCACGATCACGAACACGCCGAGCGCCCTCGAACCGCGGATCTTCGGGGACATGCAGCTGGAGCACTTCGGGGTCACCTTCGACCGGCCCGATCCGACCATGGTGTTCCCGCTCGCCGACGGACGGTCGTTCAAGGGCTGGCGGGACCGGAAGCGGACCGAGGCCGACCTGCGCCTACTGGCACCGAACGACGTCGAGTCCTACTTCGCCATCATCGACTTTTTCAACGACTTCGCGCGCAAGCTCGGCGTGTCGGTGTTCGACGACCCGCCCAGCCTCGCGGAGCTGGCCGCGGCCATGCGTACGCCCGACGACGAGGCGGCGTTCGCCGAGGTGTTCTTCGGCAACATCCAGGACTTCCTCGACAGGCGGCTGTCCAGCCCCCACCTCAAGGCGCTGCTGGCGAGCCTGTCGATGAGCGCCGGGAACGTCGCGCCCTCCACCCCGGGATCACCGATCGGCCTCCTGCGCCGCCCGCTGTCCCTGATGAGCGGGCACGCGACGGCCGACGACCCGCGGCGCCACATGGTCCGGGGCTCGACCGGCCTACCCCGCGGTGGGATGGGTTCGATCGCCGAAGCCATGCGCGCCGCCGCCGAGGCGCGGGGCGTCGAGATCTGCCTCGAGACCCGGGTCGAACGCATCGTGACGGCGGGGGAGCGGGCCACCGGCGTGGTGCTCTCGTCCGGCGACGAGGTGACGGCACAGACGGTGCTGTCCAACCTCAATCCCAAGACCACCCTCCTGAACCTGCTGGACAACCCGGCGCTCGTCCCCGACGGACTCGCCGAGCGGCTGGGCAGCCTCAAGATGGCGGGGGGAGCGTTCAAACTCGTCCTGGCCCTCGACGGGCTGCCCATCCACCGCTCGGCCACCTCCGACACCGAGGCGCGACAGCTGGCGGCCTGCCAGTACCGCTACTCGCCGACCGTGGAGTACCTCGAGGAGGCCCACGACGACTACAAGTACGGCCACCCGTCGAGGCGCCCCAAGCTCCTGGGGCTGACCCCATCGGTCGTCGACCCCAGCGTCGCCCCGCCGGGGCGGCACCTGATGAGCGTCAACGTCTGGTACGCGCCGTACCGCCTCGCGTCCGGGGCCTGGGACGCCGAGACGAAGGCCAAGTTCGCGGCCACCTGCATCGACACCATCGAGGAATTCATCGTGAACATCAAGGACATCATCGTCGACCAGGTGACCTTCAGTCCGGTCGACTTCGAGCGGGAGTACGGGCTGGTCGAGGGCCACCAGCTGCACGGCGACATGACGCCGCTGGGTATGTTCGGCAACCGGCCCACCCCCGGTCTCGCCCGGTACCGCACGCCGGTGCGGGGCCTCTACCTGTGCGGCTCGGGTGTCTGGCCCGGCGGAACGGTGACGGGCATCCCCGGGTACAACGCGGCCACCCGGGTCCTCCGTGACACGTCCGGGGCGCAGGACGACGCCTCGACGCCTGACGTCCCCTCCGCCGGATAGCCCGATGGACACCATCGACCTCGCCACCGGCGTACCGGACATCGGCTCTCCGCCGTCGGCCGCGGCCGCGGCCACCGAAGCGATCAACCGGGGCGACACCAGGTACGTCGGCGCGGCGGGCATCGCGCCCCTCAGGGAGGCCGTCAGCCGGTCCCTTCTAGAGGAGCGCGGCCTGTCCTACGAGCCTTCGCAGATCATGGTGACCGCCGGCGCGAAGCTGAGCGTCTTCTGCGTACTCAGCGCACTGGTCGGACCTGGCAGCGCCGTCGTGTTGCCGGTCCCGCACTACGGGGGCTACCGGGGGCAGATCGAGCGGCTGGGCGGGCGGATCGTCGGGCTCGGGACGACACCGGACACGGGCTACAAGCTCACCAGGGCGCAGCTGCGAGACGCCCTCGACGACGACACGAGGGTCGTACTGCTCAACTCGCCGGCCAATCCCAGCGGCGCGGTCTACAGCGCCGACGAGCTTGCCGGGCTCGCCGACGTGGTGGTCAACCACAGCTCCGCGACCATCGTGAGCGACGAGATCTACGCCCGCTTCGTGTACGACGGGCGGCCCGCACCCAGCCTCGGTTCCCTGGGTCCCGAGGTGCTGGCCCGGACGGTCACGATCGACGGCGTCTCCAAGGCCTACGGCATGACCGGTTGGCGGGTCGGTTACGCCGCCGGACCGAGAGCCGTCATCGACGTCGCCCGACGCGTACACGCCGGCCTGTGCAACTGCGCTCCCTCGATCAGCCAGTGGGCGGCGTGGGGAGCGCTCACCGGTGCGCCCCGGGATCATCACGACCCGCGACGACACCAGGAGCTGCGCGACCTGTCGCACGCCGTCGTGGACCGATGGCGTGGCATCCGGACGGTGCGGCCGTCCGGCGCCATCTACCAACTGATCGAGCTCGTCCCGGAGGAGCTCGGCATCGCGACCGGCGAGGAGGCGTCCTTCTTCGAATCGTGGACCTCCCGAGCGCGCGTCTCGGTCGCACACGACAACCGATTCGGCGCCCCGGTGTTCGGGCGGCTCACCTTCTCGGTGCCGCGGCCCGAACTGGAGGAGGGCCTGCGCAGATTGTCGGTTGCCCTGGAGCAACTCGCCGATACCAACCAGTTGTCAGCTAGGAGAGGAACAGCTCGATGAACCGATACTTCACCGACGACGAGTACGCGTCGCGGCTGGCGGCCGTGCGCGCGGACATGGCCGCGCGGAACATGGACGCGCTTCTCGTCACCGGGCCCGAGAACATCACCTATCTCACCGGATACACGACGCCCGGCTATCACATCTTCCAGTGCGTGATCCTGCCTGCCGAGGGCGACATCACATTCGTGGTCCGCAACACCGAACGCGTCAACGTGCCCGACCTGCCGTGGGTGGCCGAACCCGTCCCGATCGGGGTCGAGTCCCTCTCCGACCCCATTCCGGTCCTGCTGTCGTCGATCAGGCGGGAAGGGCTCGCGGGAAAGCGGCTCGGCGTGGACCGGCGGAGCCTGTTCCTGCCTCCGCTGTACTACGACCAGTTGCGCGAGGAGATCGACCTGGTCGACGCCTCCGGCCTCGTGGAGCGGCACCGTGCCCGCAAGTCGCCCGCGGAGATCGCGCTGATCCAGCGGGCCACCGAGCTCGCCGAAGCGTCCGTCCTCGCCGGGCTGGACAGCCTTCGTACGGCCAGGACCGACAGCGACGTCGCGGCCACCGTACTCGCCAGCCTCGCGCGCGGCGGGAGCGAGTACACCGGGTCGCCGGCCTACATCGTTCCGGGGGTGAGTTCCCTCGTGACCCACTCGACGCATGCCCAGCGCCCGGTCGGCGACCAGGAGCCGCTGCGCCTGGAGGTGTGCGCCTCGAAGGGCAGGTATCACGGCGTCCTGACCCGGACCGTGACACGCGCGAGGCCGACGTCGCAGCTCACGGGTATGGTCGCGCTGTCGGCGGCGGCCGGCGAGGCGATGCGGGCCGCGGCCCGGCCGGGAGTGCCGATCGGGGACGTGGACAGGGCCGGCCGGTCCCTCGTGGAGGCCGAGGTCCCCGCCGCGTACTGGCCGAACCGCGGCGGCTACAGCATGGGCATCGCGTACCCGCCGGGCCTCGGCGAAGGAGACGTCCTCGACATTCGCGCAGGCGACCCGCGCCCCGTCGAGGTCGGCATGGTCTTCCACCTCCTACCGACACTTCGGGTCCCGGGCCTGGGAGCCGTCGGCTGCACCGACATCCTCGCGGTGGAAGAGAATGGAACGAGGTTCCTGAGTACGTTGCCTCGGACTGTCCTCTCCGCAACGGAGTGATATATGAGATATTGGTCGAACTACTCGAATGGGGAGGGGCAGTGAGCGGCGACGATTCCTCGCTGAAGATCACACCGCTGGCACGACACCAGAATCTGACCGCTCGTACGGCGGCGCTGCTCAGAGAGGCCATAGTCGACGGCACGCTCGCCCCCGGCATGTACCTCACCATCCCGCGCATCGCAAAACTCTGCGGGGTGAGCGCCACCCCGGTCCGTGAGGCACTCATCCATCTGACCGAAGCGGGCCTGGTCTCGATCCATCCCCAGGGCATCCGGATCGCGACGCCGTCGAAGCCGGCGTTGGCCGAGGCTTTCGAAGTACGCGAGTGCATCGAGGGGATGACCGCGAGGTTGGCGGCGCTGCGACGATCCGACGAACAGGCGGAGGCCATCGTCACGCTCGCGGGCCGCAGCCTCGAAGCGGCCGACCGCGGAGAGCCCAAGGAGTTCAGGACACTCGACGCGCAGTTCCACCTCACCATCGTCGACGCCTCCCGCTCGGGCCACCTGCAGCGATACGCCCGCAACGCGCTCGACCTGGCCCAGACCCTGCGCAACATCAGGCCCGCGCGGCAGGGCTTCAAAGCGGCCGCCGCGCACCTGCACGTCACGATCGCGGAGGCGATCGCCAACCAGGACCCCGAGGGCGCCGAGGGCGCGATGCGCAGGCACGTGCACGAAGTCCTCGAACACATCCTCGAAGAGAACGACCCGGGCGGTGAGTAGCATCCAGAACCTCGCCACGGACAGGTCGGTGATCGCCGGCCGCATCAACGGACGCCCGGTCGGCGGCGACAGTCGAGCACTGCACGGCCCGACCGGGGACCTGGTCGCACACCTCTCGCTCTCCGACGTCCCCGACGTCGACGCGGCGGTCCGTGCCGCCGTCGACGCGCAGCGGGCCTGGCGGCGTACCCCTCCGCCGCGGCGCGGCGAGATCCTCACCCGTGCCGCGGCGATCCTCGCCGAGCGCCGCACCGAATTCGCGGCGGCAATCACGCGTGAGGAGGGCAAGACCCTCCGGGAGGCGGGCGCGGAGGTCGACCGGACCGTCGACTATCTCTCGTTCTTCGGAGCCGAAGGCTGGCGACTCGCCGGCCACGAGTTCGCCAACCTCGAACCGAACCTGCGGATCACGTCGCGGCGGGAGCCGCTCGGGGTGGTCGGCCTGATCACCCCGTGGAACTTCCCCCTGGCAATTCCGGCGTGGAAGCTCGGGCCGGCACTGGTGGCGGGCAACTCCGTCGTGCTCAAACCCGCCCTCGAGGCGCCCGGACCGAGCGTCCTCCTTGCCGAGCTCCTCGAATCAGCCGGACTGCCTCCGGGCGTACTCAACGTCCTGATCGGCGGGGGCGCCACGGTCGGCGCCGCCGTCGTCGCCCACCCGGGCGTCCAGGCCGTCAGCTTCACGGGGTCCACCGAGATCGGCCGGCAGATCGCGGCGGTCGCGGGGCAGCGCATGGCCCGCGTCCAACTGGAGCTGGGCGGATCGAACGCCACCGTCGTCCTGGACGACGCGGAGCCGGACGTTGCCGCCGAGCTGATCGCCCGGAGCGCGTTCGGGCTGACCGGGCAGGCCTGCACCGCCACCAGCCGGGTCTACTGCACCCCGGGCATCGCGCCAGCACTGGTCGAGTCGCTGGCCGCCCGGGCCCGGGCGTTGCGGATCGGAGACGGCACGGAGCCGGCAACGGACGTCGGTCCGCTCGTCAACCCGGCCGCCCACGCCCGGGTGGCGAAGATCGTCGAGGCGGCCGTGCGGGAAGGCGCGGTCCTGCACACGCCCCGGGAAGCCCCCCGCCGTTCTTCGAACCCACGGTCCTCACCAACCTCACGCCCGGCGCGCAGATCTTCGAGACGGAGGTGTTCGGCCCGTTGTCGCGGTCGTCGAGGTCTCCTCGCTGGAGGAGGCCATCGCCTGCGTCAACGCCAGCCGGTACGGGCTCGTCGCCAGCATCCTGACCGACTCGCTGGCCGCGGCGCAGACCTTCACCGACGAGGTCCGGGCAGGCACCATCAAGGTGAACGAGCCGACAACCGGAAACCAGCCCAACGTGCCGTTCGGCGGCCTGAAGGATTCCTCCAACGCGGCGTTCAAGGAACAGGGATCGGCCGCCCTGGACTTCTACACCGTGTCCAAGTCGGTCTACCTTCGCTGGTCCAGCTGAGCGCCGCGCCCGCCGCTCGGCGGCCCGGACCCGGGGGGCGGTTCGACGTCCGACGCGAGAACCGACGGCGGGACCGGCGAGGTCAGCCGGTCCCGCCACCCTCCATAGGACGGCCGCCACGAACATCGCGATGGCCTGTTCGAGCGATACAACGATGAGGTGTCGGCGTTCGAACAGGTGCGACGGAGAACGTGGCTGTACCACCGACGGAACCTGAAGGGGGTGCGCGGCTTCGGCGACCGTACGCCGCTGCGTCTGCCCACCGGGGCCACCGCCTTCGCGCAGCCACGGACCAGCGGCGGCGAGGTCCTGCCGTTCTCGGCCCGGCAGGCGGCGGTCGACGCCGGCCGTCCCGAGAGCGACATCCAGTACCTCGGCTCGCTCCCGCACGGCTTCTCCGACGCCAACCGGGCCCGGGCGAACGGCTGGTGGAACGACTGGGTCGCGGCCAAGGGCCAGAGCACCATGGCTTTCTACGACCGGCGCGACATCCCCCTCCAGTACGAACTGGCCGACCGCTTCACCATCTGCGACGCCTACTTCTGCTCGGTCTACGGCTCGACCAACCCCAACCCCAACTACCTGTGGACCGGCACGACCGGCTACGAGCCGGGCAGCGCCAACCGGGCTGTCACCAACGCCGCGTACTCCTACACCCACGCCGGCTACGACTGGACGACATACCCCGAGCGCCCGGAGGCCGCCGGCGTCTCCTGGCAGATCTACCAGGAGTGGGACAACTTCACCGACAACGCGGTGGAGTACTTCCGGCCCTGGAAGGAGATCGGCCGGAAGATCCTCTCCAAGGTCAGCGGCCAGTACTCCACCACCAAGCAGTTCTACGACGGCCTCTGGGGCAAGACCGCGGACCAGCGGAAGGCCGCGCTGGCCCAGTTCCAGCAGGGTGTCGACTCGCTGACCGAGGCGGACCGCCGGCTGTTCATGCGGGGCGCCTACCGCTCCGAGCCGAACACCCTCGTCCAGCGGATCAGATCCGACATCAAGAACGGCACGCTGCCGAAGGTGAGTTGGCTGGTTCCGACGGCGGCGCTCTCCGAGCACCCCAGCTCCTCCACCCCGGTCGGCAGCGCCAACCTCATCTACGACCTCCTCGACGCCATCGCGAGCGACCCGAAGACCTGGTCGAAGACGGCCTTGTTCATCAACTTCGACGAGAACGACGGCTACTTCGACCACGTGCCCGCCCCGGTCGAGCCCCGGCCGGACTCCGGCAACAGCGACGACTGGTTCAACGGCCTCCCGGTCGGCCCCGGCCCGCGGGTGCCGATGACGGTCGTCTCGCGATGGACGGTCGGCGGCTTCGTCTGCTCGGAGGCGTTCGACCACACCTCGCTCATCCGCTTCCTGGAGAAGCGGACCGGTGTCCAGAAGCCCAACATCAGCGCCTGGCGCCGCAGCGTGTTCGGCGACCTGACCTCCGCCTTCGACACTACGCGCGCACACGCGCAGCCCAGGCTGGAGCAGCCCGAGCCGGTGCCGTCGGCGGTCGGCCGCTGGAACCCCGTACCGCCGAAGAACCAGTCGCTCCCGCAGCAGGAGGCCGGCACCCGCCCGACGCGCCCCTCTCCGTACCGGCTGTCCCTGCGGGCCGACGTCACCGGCTCTGGCGTCCGCCTCCGGCTCGGCAACGCGGGCACCACCGCCGCGACGTTCACCGCCTACCCCGGTGACGGCACCATCCCACGCACCTGGACCGTCCCCGCGGGCGGGACCGCGGACAACACGGTCGGCTACGGCGCCGACGGCTACGATCTGCAGGTCACCGGCCCCGGCTGGTCCGTCTGGGAACTGCGCGGCACCGGTGTGGGCGCCGAGGCCCACCTCGTCGAGCAGGCCGTCCCCGGCCAGGTGAAGGTCCGGTGCGCCAACCCCTCCGCCGCCACCCGCACGCTCCTCGTCGGCGAGTCGGTCTACCCGCGCAACCCCGGGGATCATGTCCAGGCCGTCACCCTCGCGCCCGGCGAGACCCAGACCGTGCCGATCCACCTCCCCGACCATGGCTGGTACGACGTCGTGGTCGTCGACCAGGCGGACCCGACGTTCCTGCGCCGGATGGCCGGCCGCCTGGCCGGCGGCAGGCCCGGCGTCACCGACCCGGCGACCGGTACCGCCCCGGCGCTGGCCGCTGCAATCGTCCTGCCGCAGCCGCTGCCCGCCCTGGACACGCCGTTCGCCCAAGGCAACCCGACCGATGTCGTCGTCACCGTGCGGAACCAGGCCGACGCCAAGCTCGACCAGCTCTCGGTCGCCCTGCTCGCCCCCTCCGGCTGGACGGTCGAGCGGACCGCCGCAGCGCCGACCGTGATCGCCGCCGGGGACTCGGCCGATGTGCGCTTCACCGTCACGCCGCCCCCGAACGCCACCACCGGCAGCCTGGTGGTAGCCGCCCACGGCGACGGCGACGGCCTGCTGAGGTTCGCCGAGGCCCGGGTCCGCTCCCGGGTCGCCCCCGCGATGAGCGTCTCGCTGACCGGTCCGGCGAGCTCGCCCGGCACCGACGGCACCGTGATCTCGCCGGGCAGGCCGGTCACCGTGACCGCCGCCGTCACCAATGCCGGCGGCACCCCGCTTACCAGCCTGTCCGCCACGCTGGCCCTCCCGACGGGCTGGACCGCCACCCCACGGGGCGACACGCCGACGTCCGTTCCGGCCCGCTCCTCCGCCAGCCTGGAGTGGGACGTCGTCGCGCCCACCACCGCGGCGCGCGCCTCCGGCAGCCTCAAGGCGACCGTCACGGCGAATCTGAGCGGCAGCGCCCAGCAGGCGACCGCGTCCCTGTCCACCAAGACCGGGCCCGTCATGACCGGCTATCTGCTCGCGGAGGACTTCGAGTCCGTCGTTCCCGCGCTCGCCCCGGCGGCCGACCTGAGCCGGCCCGGCCTGCTCGGCTGGACCCGGACCGCCCCCGAGGGCTGGACGGTCAGCAACGCGCCGGCCATGCCACAGGGCACCCGGGAGCTGCAGGGCTGGACCTTCCCGACCAAGCAGTTCTGGTTCCCCGGCGGGCAGAACCGCCCCAACTTCAGCCGGTCCCTCGGCGTCGTCGCGGTCGCCGACCCCGACGACTGGGACGACACCGGCGGCCCGTCCGGCCGGGGCCGGTTCGACTCGACCCTGACCACCCCGGCGGTGGCCATCCCGTCGGGCACCGCCACGCTCCACCTGGGCTTCGACTCCCACTACCGACAGGAGAGCCCGCAGGAGGCCGAGGTCACCGTGCAGTTCGACACCGGCGACAAGGTCCAGCTGCTGCACTACAGCAGCGCCACCTCCGGGAACACCAACCAGGGCCGGGACCAGGAGAACCGGCTGGTCCGGCTCTCCTGCCCCGTCCCGGCTGGGGCCACGTCGGCGAAGGTCAGCTTCCGAATCTTCAATGCCGGCAACAACTGGTACTGGGCGATCGACAACGTCCGCGTGGGCACCAGCCCGATCGTCGACGCCTGACCGGCCGGTGGCCTGACCGCCTCCGCGCGGGGACGCGTGGCAGTCCCCGCGCGGACCGAGCGGCCTTCACGCGTCGGCCGTGTCTGCGGGCGGTGGTGAACGGATGCTGACCGGCAGCCGTGCTCGATGTGAGACCCCGTCCACGTAGGTCAGGTGGCAGACGATGACCTGGTACGACCAATCCCAACGGGAAGCCCGCGGCCGCGGATACGCTGCCCGGCACCCGTCCTCCCCCCTCCGGATGCAGACCCGCCCACCAGTCACGCAACGAACCAAGGCGGCGCGACGGGGTGCGGTTTTCCTCGTCGTCAGCTTCCTGGCGCCCCTGGCGGTACTCGGCGTGTGCATGGCCAGCGCCGGCGACAGGGGCAAGGGCGACCTCGGGCGCGTCGAGCGGCAGGAGTACCTATGGACCGGAGATAGCGACCTTTCCTCCGAGTCGACCGTCGACCCGGCGGACCCGGCATCACTTCCCGCCCCCACCGCCGCCGGCCCCGTCCCGACGCCGACTGCCGCAGGGTGCGGCACCACCGGCGCCCCGACCGACCGCACAGCCGATACTGCTCGACAACTTCGACGGTAATCCGGCATGGACCGACGGTCACGGCCGCAACGATCCTGGGAGAGACCACCGGGTGTGAGGGGCGACTATCGGACCATCACCACCGGCTACCAGGACCTGCGCATTCCGCTGGCGGCAAACCGTGTCAACCGCACCACCCCAGGTGAGCTCCATCTCGATTTCTGGCACGGCGGCAGCAGCACGGTTCAAATTGAGGAAATCCGCTTTGAACAGGAATCGCGCAGCCATGACCAAGACAAGAGCCCTCTACCTCACTGGGATCGGCGTCGTGGTACTGGCCATCGTTCTTGGCCTGGTCGCAGCCCTGTCGCCTCGTGCCCAGGCCAGTACGACGGCAGTTACGGCTACGCAGCGCACGACAACGACGGGCCGGACGGGTGAGGGGCAGCCGGTGACCAACCTGGCCGAGGCCGACCTCACCGGCACCACCGATGACTGGAACCGCTACGTCGAGTTCATCGGCCGCTACTCCGGATACCTCACCTTCGTCGCGCCGCCCGACGTGTCGCCCAGGGAGGTGACCGCAGTCGACGTACGGGTCAACTACCGCGGTCCGGACCCCGAGACCCAGACCTGGACGTTCGCACTGTTCGATTGGGCGGCGAGGGGCTGGGTGCGCGTGGGCACCAACGCCGGCGCTCCACACTGGGGCCCGTGGACGTCGCTCGCCTGGCCCGCGTCCGCACCCTACGCCCGGTACATGTCACCCACCGGCGAGCTGCGGCTACAAATCACCACCAACACCGGCCGTGACGCAGCCGACCTCGACTATGTCGCCATCTCGCTGACCTCGACGCCCGGGCAGCCGGCACCATCGGGCGGGGCCAGATCCCCGTCCGCGTCCACTCCGCCACCCCCATCGACCCAGCCGCACGTACCCACGTCACCTTCCGCTACGACGCCAACGACCGCTCCGCCGTCCCCGTCTACCCGACCCGGGAGCACGACAAGCTCGGTACGGTGCCCCGACTGCTGGCGCCCGCCGCTGCAGGTCAGCTGGAACTGGGTCATCGCGGGCGTGCCAAAGCCTCCCTTCCGGGATGTCGACATCTACGACATCGACGGTTTTGACGCGTCCTCGGCGGACGTCGCCGCCCTCCACCGAGCCGGAATTCGGGTGGTCTGCTACATCAGCGCGGGCTCCTACGAGGACTGGCGCCCCGACGCGGGCCAGTTCCCGGCGAGCCTCGTCGGCCGGAACCTCGACGGTTGGGCCGGCGAACGGTGGCTCGACGTCCGCGGCATCAGTCCCACGAGCCCGCTGGCCCGCATCATGACGGCACGGATCGACATGTGCCGGGCGAAGGGGTTCGACGCTGTCGAGTTCGACAACATGGACGGCTACATCAACCGGACCGGGTTCCCGCTCACCGCCGCCGACCAACTCGCGTACAACCGGTTCCTCGCCAACACCGCCCACGCCCGTGGCCTCAGCACCGTGATGAAGAACGACCTCGGCCAGATCGACGACCTCGTCGACTACTTCGACATGGCGCTCAACGAGGAATGCGGCCGGTACAACGAATGCGGCGAATACCAGCCGTTCATCGCCGCGGGCAAGCCGGTCCTCCACGCGGAATACGGCTCCTCGACTGCCTTCTGCCAGGCTGACAACGCGGCCAACATCAACGGCGTGCTCTTCTCACTCGACCTGGACGACTCCGTCTATCGTCCGTGCCGCTGAACCCCGTCATCAAAGCGCCGGCGGATCCATTGAGATCCGCCGGCGCTCTGCCGCCTCGCCGTCACGCGGCCCAGCCGCGATCGCCCGCCTCGGTTTCGATACGCAGATCCGGATTGGACAGCGGAGCCAACACCGTCGACCGGGCCGGCAGCGGGTCAGCGAAGTACTCGCTGTAGACCGCGTTGAACGGTTCGAACAGGGTGGCGTTGAGCAGGAATGCGGTTACCTTGCACACATCGCTGAGGTCTCCACCGGCGGCGTGGCAGAAGGCGCGGACGTTGTCGAGGACCGCCCGCGCTGCTGCCCCGAAATCGCCGATGACCGTGCTGCCGGCGGGACGGACGGCCACCTGGCCCGAGATGAAGGCATAGTCGCCGGCGCGCGTTCCATGCGGCAGCGGCAGGGGCTGAATCGCCGAGCGAGTCATCCACCTGGCCGTGATGGACCGGAGGCGGCTCGGCGCACCGCTACGCCGAGCTGGGCCTGGACGGCGGGGGACGTCAGGCCGATCTTGCGGCCGACCACCCTGGCTCCGTCGACCAGGCGTAGCTCGCTCAGCCGCTCCTGCACGGCGTACGGAACGGCGGGGCGGGGCGGCGGGGACGGCGCCGTGGCGACGTCGTCGGGATCGATGAGGCCGCGCAATGGTGGACAGGGAATCCGATCACGCGCGGCCGTGCGGAGGCACTCGGCGGCCGCGTCGACCGGTGTCCTAGGGGCGGCAAGGGTGGCGTCCATGGTGCACACCGTGGCGATCACCGGTCCATCTACCGAGCGGAGTGTTCCGCTTGCCGGAACGAGCCACACAGCCGATCGCGCCGGCCCTGCGCACGTCGTCCCGATCACAGCCGACCACGGCAGGAGGGACTCCTGACCGTGAATCGCATGGAGCCAGTTCTCGCGTGACACGCCGCCGGGGCCCGGCGCGGGGTGCGGATGTGTGGTGGCCCACGTGTGGGCGGGATGGCTCGCGTCGCCGGTGTCGACTACCGTCACTCTACGGTGATGGTGCGTGGCTCTCGGCGATCAACACTGCCGGTGGTGGTGGGCGTCGGTCGGGTCGTGGGGTGAGGTGTTGGGGTCTCGGCCGCCGGGCGGGCGACGGTGCCGAGGTCATCGCCGAGGAGATGGTCGGGGGCTGGGGTGGGCGGTCTGCGCGGCTGGCTGATCCGTACTGGGTGTCCTTGGTTCGGGGGGCGGGGAAGGAGCGTTGCGCGTTGGTCGCCGCCGCTTTTTCGACTGTTGAGCTCAGTGAGAGTTCGTTGCGGGTTTTGGAAGGGTTCACCGGGGTGGGGGTGTCCCGGGCGAGGTTGCCGTTGTTGTGGGATGACATCGGCACGCTGGAGTTGCTGGCGGGTCGGGTGCGTACGGTGCTGGGTCCGTTGCTGGAGCAGACGGTCAGGGCGGTCCGGCAGGCGGGGGAGGGTGAGGCCTTTGACCGGTTCGTGGCGCAGACCGTTCCGTTCGTGGGGAAGATGGCCGAGACGGCCGATCTGATGCTCGCCGTGGTGGAGGCGGAGAAGAAGTTCTTCCTGGAGACGGAGACCGGCAAGCGTACGACGGTGGCCATGTTCTCCTTCATGCAGGCCGAGTTCGCCGCCGCCGCCGCGATGTGGTGGTGGAATCCGGTGGGGGCGGCGACACACGTCGCCCAGACGCGGACGATCATCCAGGTGGTCCTGCGGTCGGCGTTGGTCCGGTCGGCGGCGAGTAGCACGGCGATGCAGATGCTGACGATGCCGGGTTCTGCGCTGCTGGCCGAGGTGTCGATGATGACCGATGGTTTGC
Source organism: Micromonospora olivasterospora (assembly GCF_007830265.1). Lineage (NCBI taxonomy): Bacteria > Bacillati > Actinomycetota > Actinomycetes > Micromonosporales > Micromonosporaceae > Micromonospora > Micromonospora olivasterospora. The sequence continues at coordinate 6,305,037 of NZ_VLKE01000001.1, read as the reverse complement.
AGTCGGGGGTGAACTGGTCGGCGGTCGGTAAGCAGGCGGCGTACGCGGGGGCGGTGGCGTTCCTGAGCACGGCGGGCGGGCCGGCGTTGGGCAAGGCCGCTGGCGCTGTCGCCGCCGCGGTCAGCAAACTCGGCCTGTCGGACAGCACCAAGATGCTGTTGACCGATCTGTTGACGCGGCCGGTGTTGGAGACCGGCACGGAGGGAATCTTCGGTATCGGTGCCAGCTTGATGGTCGACGGGTACTGGGACCCCGGCAATCTCGGTGCGGATCTTCTGTCCGGGGCGATTTCGGGGGCGGGCGGGTCGGCCGCGAGCGGCCTCGGGCTCGTCGTGAGTCGCGCCATGAATGGGCCCCGGGTGCAGATGCCTCGCCTGGACTTCACGCCCGACGGTAGGCCGGTCATGCCGGTGGGGCCGACACCGGTTGGTGGGGACACATTCACGGGGTACCGGACTGGGGCCGATGATCCGAAGGCTGTGGGTGCCGGCGGGCAGGCCCCGCCGTCCACCCCGCCGCCGCTGCCGCTGCCGGGGTTGAACCTGCCCGCGCCGAGTCTGGACCTGCCCGCGCCGCGCCTGGATCTGTCGGTGCCGTCGTGGTCGGTGCCGAGCCTGTCGGTGCCGGTTGCGCCGGTGCCGGCGTGGGTCGCGGCAGCGGGTGGGCCGGTGGTCGAGCGGTGGTATCGGTTCCAGCAGGATCTGGTGGACCGTTACGGTGGGTTGCTGGCCGGGGTGGCTCGGGCGGGCGAGAGCATGGCCGCCCTCGCCATGCCGATCGAGGGGGTTTTCGCCGGGTGGGTCGAGGCCCGGCGGGGTGATCGGGTTGTTGCGGGTTTCCTGTCTGCGGTCGGTCTGCCCGCTGCCGCGCTGACCGAGGGATTTTTGACGGGTGTTCGGCAGCGGGCGGTGGCCGGGATGGCCGAGGCGTTGGCGTCCGCGGGTGGGCAGTTCCCGGCCGGGGTGCGGGCGCAGCAGGTGGTCGCCGGGCTGCCGGCGGCGTTCGACCTGGAGGCGTTGCGCGCGATCGCGCACCTGGCCGCCGAACACCACATCGACCGGTACCTCGCCGCCGGCCTACCGACGGCCGCTGGCACGTCGTGGGCCGTTGGCACGCCGACAGGTGCCGGCGTGCCGGCAGGTGCCGGGGCGGCGGTGCCGTCCGCCGCCGCGATCGAGGCGGTCAAGAGCGCCGTGCGGGACCGGGTGGACCGAAGCCTCAATGCGATCCTCGGCACCTCCGCACTGCCCGCAGTGCTGCCCGCTGTGGTGGCCGGTCCCGACGCCGCGCAGGTGAGCGCCGTGGCGGACGTGGTCCGGCAGGCGGTCAACGACCTGCCCGCCCGTTTCTCGGCCGCGGCCGTTCCCGGCGTCACCGGACCGGCCGCCGGTGTGGCTACCCTCGACGTTCAGGAAAGCGGGCGTACCGGCGCGCCGGCCGTACCGGTAACACCCGAGCAGCACACCGCGGCGGCGGCCGGCCTGGCGCAGGCCCAGTTCACCGCCCTCGCCCACCGGTACGGCCTGGATCCGACCGGTCACGACACCCTCGCCAGGCCGTTCCAACAGGAATGGAAGGACCGATACCAGCAGGTCCTCGCCCAGGCCGCCGGCAGCGCCACGCCCGCCACGCCCGGCACGCCCGGCACGGCGGGGACGCCAGGCACCCCGGACGCGGCCAGCGCCGGTAGTACCGTGCCCGCTGGCCCCGCCGCCCCCGCCGATGGCACGCCGATCCACCACCACGCCAACGCCAGCGGCCGTGACAACGCCAGCGCCGGCGGCCGTGACAACGCCACCGCCAGTGACATGTCGATGTCCAGCGATGACGTGTTCAGCAACCTCGACACCAGCGACACCATGTCGATCAGTGACGTGTCCTTGCCGGACGAGTCGCTTGGCGGGGTGCCTGGCAAGCACGGCCTCAGCGACGCGGATTCGTTCAGCGACGCGGGTTCGTTCAGTGACGCGGGTTCGTTCAGCGACGCGGATTCGTGGCGGGGTGTGTCGTTGCGGGACGGACCGGTCAGTGGCGGCCCCGGCAGACACGGCGAGCCGGCTGCCACAACGACTGGGCAGGATCTCACGCCGTTCGGGTCCGGGCAGCGGGCCGCCGACTGGGCCGCCGCGCAGCAGGTGCGTCCCGGCAGCGGTGACCTGTGGTGGTGTGTGGCGGCCACTCTCGATGTGTTCCACACCGAGTACAAGCGGCTGGGCAACCGGGCGGTGTTCGACGACCGGATCATCGGACCGGACGGCCGGCTCGCGCCCACCATGGGCTGGCCGCAACTGATGGAGATCCTCGACACGGTACCCGAGCGGGTCGCCCACCCGGACGGGGTCGCGGGAGAGGACGTGCTGGCCGCGTTGCGGGCGGCGCCGGGGTCGATGGTGGTGGTCAGGGCCGCGCCACCGAACGAACCGCAGCACGTGTTCGCCCTCCACAGCCAGCCACAGGATCCCGGGCCGCCGAGGATCCGGGTGCGGGACCCTCTGCTGCCCGGCGCCGCCGACCGACCCGAGCCGGACGACCCGATACGTGATCCGTGGCTGCGACACCTGTTCGCATCCAGCACCCGGGTGGCCGCGTTCGACGGAGACGGGCGACCCGCCACCATCACCGACCTCCTCGGCCAGGCCGCCCGCCACCCGCGGCCGACAACCACGACCGGCACCGACACCAGCGCGTTCCTGCTCGCCTCCACCAGCCCGCCACGCGGCCCGTCCCACGCCATGCGGGCAGACACCACCGCCCCCGACCCGGCCGACTCCCCCCACTCCGATCCACTGGTGGACCCGGCCGATCTGCTCTATCTGCTTGTTGAGGCCGTGGGCACGGAACCCGACCCCGAGCCGCAACCGATGGATCCGCGCAAGGACGACCCGTCTGGTACCGGCCCGGTGTCCGGTGATCAGGAATTCCAGAACGTACGGGACCCGGATCTTGACGGGATGAATCTGGGCACACCACACCTCGACGACGAGTGGGAGCCGCCGCGGAACACCGGACAGGTCGAGTCCCCGTACTGGGTGAGCGATCCGGGTCAGCCCCAACAAGCACCGTTGCCCGACCCTCCCGTGGGCAGCCAGTGGGTGCTCAACAAGAAGGACGCCCGGACGCTGTTCGCCCAGCACGCCAACCACATCGCCACCACAACACGGCAGCAGCCGGAGAATCTGCAGGAGTTGTGGAACGCCCTGATCCACCGTATGGAAAAAAACGGGACCATCACCGCCAGCCAGCCGGCCCTCGTCGAGGCGACAAACACAGCGCTGTCGACGGTAAGTAAGCGGATCAAGATATTGCTCGACAGTGGTCTGCTGCAGTTGGTCCAGAAAGCTCACGGCGGTCGCGGGGTGACGCAGTACAGGGTGAGCGATCCGGGTCAGCCCCAACAAGCACCGTTGCCGGACCCTCCTGCGGGCAGCCAGTGGGTGCTCAACAAGAAGGACGCCCGGACGCTGTTCGCCCAGCACGCCGACGACATCGCCACCACAACACGGCAGCGGGATGGTCTGCGGGAGTTGTGGAACGCCCTGATCCGCCTTATGGACGACGCCGGGATCATCACCGTCACCCTGAGAGCCCTCGGCAAGGCGACAACCCCCTCCATGGACCCGAGAACGGTGCAGGACCGGATCGGGGTATTGCTCCGCAGTGGTCTGCTGCGGCTGGTCCGGGAAGGTCGCGGTGGCGTGGCGGCGCGGTACGGGGTGAGCGCTCCGGTTCAGCCCCGGCAAGCACCACCGCCGGGCCCTGCCCTCGGACCGGACCGCCCGCAGGGTGAGGACCTGTCCCGGCTGGACTACGGGGGCACGTTGCCGATGCCGGGGACGGTATCTGCCTCGTCGGCGGACACGGGCCTGCCCTGGCTGCCAGCGCCGCCCGAGCCGCTGAACGACCCGGACACCCCCACGGCATCGCACTGGCCGACGCACGATGCTGCGATACCCGCCAACGTCGACCCGCCCATCGGCAATCAGCCCGACGACGGCCGCAGGAACCTCGGCGACTGGGCCACCAACCAGGGGGAACCCGCCGATCTGCTCGATGTGGACCCGGTCGATCTGCTCTATCTGCTTGAGGCCATGGACACGGCACCCGACCCCGAGCCGCAACCGACGGATCCGCACTGGCCGCAGGCCCCGCCCGGCCCGATATCGTGGTCGCAGCCCAGCGGCCCCCAGCCCAGCCAGTTCCCAGGGACGCAGTCGTTCCCGCACGGACTGGACGGGCAGGATCCGGCACCTCAGTTGCCGATGCCCGGGCCGGTACCTGCCCCGCCGGCGGACACGGGTCTGCCCTGGCTGCCAGCGCCGACCGGTTCGCTGAACGACCCGGGCATCCCCACGGCATCGCTCTGGCAGGCAGGGTGGGATTCCGACATTGGTGCGACCGACGAGCACGGTGCTGCTGCGATACCCGGCGACTTCGGCGCGCCCATCGGCAATCAGCTCGACGACGGCAGCAACAGGAACCTCGACGACCCGTCTGGTACTGGCCCGGCATCCGGTGATCAGGAATTTCAGAACGTGTGGGACCCGGATCTGGATGGGATGGATCTGGACACACCAAAGCTCGTCGAGTGGGGGCCGCTGCAGGACACCGAGCAGGTCCAGTCCCCGCTGTCCGGAATGCCAGGGGTGGATGTCGCGTGGGTGCCGTTGGGGGTGGGGGACAACGCGACCGTGGCGGTCCCGCAACAGCGGGATGCGGGAGACCACGACCCGTTTCATCTTGGCCCGAGACTTCTTGACCCGGCATTCGTGGAGGATCTGTGGATGCCGTACCTGGACCTGGACCTGGGTGTGGGTCTAGGTCCGGGAGGGGTGGAACTGTCGGCGCTGCCGCCCGGCTGGGGGTGGACGCCACCGGACGGCACCGAACAGGTCGATTCTTTGTACCCGCCGTCTGGGGTGCCGGAGGTGGATGTCGCGTGGGCGCCGTCGGTGGTGGGGGACGACGTGACCGCGCCGGACGATCGGGATACGGAAGATCACAACCTGTCTTCTCTTGACCCGGCGCTTCTTAACCCGGCATTCACCCAGGATCTATCGATGCCGGACCCGGCCCCGGGCCCGGACCCGGATGCGGATCTGGACCCGGATCTTGTTCTGGACCCGGACCTGGACCTGGTTCTGGACCCGGGTCTTGTTCTGGACCTGGACCTGGACCCGGATCTTGTTCTGGACCCGGATCTGGATCTGGTCCTGGACCCGGATCTGGTTCTGGATCTGGATGGTGTGGATGGGGTTGGCCGGCCGGTGTTGGAGTTCGCGGTGCCGGCTGATGGGTATTGCGTGTTGTCGGCGTTCGTTGTCGCTGATCCGGTGTGGGTGCGGGACGTGTTGGCGCAGGCAGGGGTGCTGCCGGCGGATCTGTATGAGTGGCTGTCCGGTCCTGAGCGGGTGCGCGTCAGTGTGGGGCGGATGGCTGGTGCGGTGCCGGCCGGGTCTGGGTTGGCGCGGGTGAACGAGTTGTTGCAGGCCCGTGTCGGGTCGTACCTGGACACCTGTTTCGGGGGGTTGCCGGCCGATGTGGTGGTGCAGCGGCGGCATCTGCCGCAGGGGGAGCCGTTGCGGCAGGTGCGGGAGCTCAGCGATGGGCAGGTGTTGGCGCGGCTGATGGAACGTGTCGGCGACCAGGGCGTTTCGGTGGGCGGTGTTGTCACCGAGGCGGCTTTCCTGGATGCGGGGCGGATCAGGCAGCGGTATGACGAGGCGCGTGCGGAGTTGATCGGGTTGTGGCTCGATCCCGGTTCGGTGACGGATGTGCCGCAGGAGCAGTTGGACTTCGTCAATGGGCGTGGCCGGGGTTTCCCGGTGGCGTTGTTGGCGCCGGATCGGGCCCGTGACTATCTGGTCCACGTGTTGAGCACGTCTGACGGGCCGCTCGAGGCGGACGAGTTTGCCGAGGTCGTCGACACGGTGGCCAATTGGGACCGTCGGTGGGCCGGGCCGGGCGGGGAGTTCCTGCTGCCGTTGCTGGCCCACGCCACCGGTAGCCGGATCACGGTGGTGCAGCGCACCGGGCGGGGGGTGAGCCCGGTGGCGGTGTTCGGGCCGCGGGACGGCCGGCGGGTCGACCTGTACTACGTCGCGGCCGACCCGGCGAACCCCACCCACCACAACCACTACAACGCCGCTGTTCCCGCTGCTGTCCCGTTACCATCGGTGCCGGCCGAGCTGCCGCGGTCAGACGAGTGGGACCGGTTGTTCACGCGATTCTCCAGCGTGATGGGGCTGCCAGGTGCTGAGGATGTGCGCCGTGGTCTGCAGGCGCAGTTCGACCTCATCATCGACAGAACCGACTTCGCTGAAGCGAACGGCCTGTCCCCGGAGGACGTTCACCGGCTGCGGCAGGCCCTGGACACGCGCGGGACGTCCGTTCCCCACCTCAAGGGGGCGCTGCTACGCCTGATGTCCGAGGTGTACGAGGTCAACATCACCCTGGCCTCGGCCGCGTCGGGGTTCCACGACAACTATGGTTTCGCACCCGGGTATCCCAGGATGGTCGCACTGGGCTACCCCGACACTCAGATCACGTCCGGCCCGGCATCTCCGCACACGCGATCCATACCGATCCGTACCGGCCAATCGGCAGGCCCGCACCCCACACCGCAGCCGCCCCCAGCGGCCTCCACCACCAAGGCGCCACTACCAGAACCGCCAGATCACGTGGTCACTTGGCGGCCCGGCACGGACGGGCCTCAAACCTTCCGCGAATACCTGAAGACGCTGGAAAAAAAGGGTGAACTCCCCGACCGGGTATCCCTGCCTGAAAAGAAAAACTTGGGGCCGGGAATGGCCGCATGGGTGAAAGCCTGGGCACAGGGACTACAGGGTAAGCCCGCCCCCGACGGCCACCCCTACACCCAGGATGAGGTAGCCGAACTATCCGGCAACCTGATCGACAAGACATCGGTCGGGAGATATTGGCGGGAGGCGGCGCCGCCGCTGCCCCCACCACCAGATCACGTGGTCAAATGGCGGCCCGGCACGGATGGGCCCGCCACCCTCCGCGAATACCTGAAGAGGCTGGAAGAAAAGGGTGAACTCCCCGACGGGGTATCCCTGACTCCCGACAGAAAGGGGAAGCTGGGGCCGGGGATGGCCGCATGGGTGAAAGCCTGGGCACAGGGCTGTAAGCCCGCCCCCGACGGCCACCGCTACACCCAGGATGAGGTAGCCGAACTATCCGGCAACCTGATCGACAAGACATCGGTCGGGAGATATTGGCGGGAGGCGGCGCCGCCGCTGCCCCCACCACCAGATCACGTGGTCAAATGGCGGCCCGGCACGGATGGGCCCGCCACCCTCCGCGAATACCTGAAGAGGCTGGAAGAAAAGGGTGAACTCCCCGACGGGGTATCCCTGACTCCCGACAGAAAGGGGAGGCTGGGGCCGGGGATGGCCGCATGGGTGAAAGCCTGGGCACAGGGCTGTAAGACCGCCCCCGACGGCCACCGCTACACCCAGAAGGAGGTAGCCACACTATCCGGCAAACTGATCGCCCCAGAATCGGTCGGGAGATATTGGCTGGAGGGAGCGCCGCCGCTGCCCCCACCACCAGATCACGTGGTCACATGGGGGCCCGGCACGGACGGGCCCGCCACCCTCCGCGAATACCTGAAGACGCTGGAAGAAAAGGGTGAACTCCCCGACCGGGTATCCCTGACCCCCGACAGAAGGGGGAAGCTGGGGCCGGGGATGGCCGCATGGGTGAAAGCCTGGGCACAGGGACTACAGGGTAAGCCCGCCCCCGACGGCCACCCCTACACCGAGGATGAGGTAGCCACACTATCCGGCAAACTGATCACCCAAGAATCGGTCAGGAGCTATTGGCGGGAGGCGGCGCTGCCCCCACCACCAGATCACGTGGTCACTTGGCGGCCCGGCAAGGACGGGCCCGCCACCCTCCGCGAATACCTGAAGACGCTGGAAGAAAAGGGTAAACTCCCCGACGGGGTATCCCTGCCCAAAAAGAAAAAGTTGGGGCCGGGGATGGCCGCATGGGTGAAAGCCTGGGCACAGCGACTACAGGATAAGCCCACCCCCGACGGCCACCCCTACACCCAGGATGAGGTAGCCACACTATCCGGCAAACTGATCACCCAGACATGGGTCGGGAAATATTGGCGGGAGGCGGCGCCGCCGCTGCCCCCACCACCAGATCACGTGGTCACATGGCGGCCCAGTAAGGACGGGCCCGCCACCCTCCGCGCATACCTGAAGACGCTGGAAGAAAAGGGTGAACTCCCCGACCCGGTATCCCTGACCCCCGACAGACAGGGGAGGCTGGGGCCGGGGATGGCCGCATGGGTGAAAGCCTGGGCACAGGGCTGTAAGACCGCCCCCGACGGCCACCGCTACACCCAGGATGAGGTAGCCACACTATCCGGCAAACTGATCACCCGGCAATCGGTCGGGAATTATTGGCTGGAGGCGGCGCCGTCGCTGCCCCCACCACCAGATCACGTGGTCACTTGGCGGCCCGGCAAGGACGGGTCCGCCACCCTCCGCGAATACCTGAAGACGCTGGAAGAAAAGGGTGAACTCCCCGACCGGGTATCCCTGACCCCCGACGAACAGGGGAAGTTGGGGCCGGGGATGGCCGCATGGGTGAAAGCCTGGGCACAGGGCTGTAAGACCGCCCCCGACGGCCACCCCTACACCGAGGATGAGGTAGCCACACTATCCGGCAAACTGATCAGCCAATAATCGGTCGGGAGATATTGGCGGGAGGCGGCGCCGCCGCTCCCTCCACCGCCACCCGGAACGGGTAAAGGTCTTGAGTTGCCATTTGATTTACACCTTCTGCTTTAGTTTTAGTTCTTGAGTTTCACGGGCCTTGGGGGTTTCCTAACGCTCGTGTCACCGGGGATCATTTACCGTAGTTGATCTTTAGGGGCTCTTCGAACTTAAGCGGGGTTGAGGTGTCCGCGGTGGCGTCGGGTGGTCGCGGTGCGGGTGCGTAGTCGCTGGTTTTCAGGGTTGCGGAATCCGTAGGCGTCGCGGGCGATGGTCTTGATGACGCGGTTGGTGCCTTCCGACCCGGCGTTCGTGATAGCTGTGCGTAGGAACGCGTGGATCTGCGGCCACCAGGTTTCGACTGTGGTGGCGAGCCGGTGCAGGTCGGTGGCGGTGCAGCGGTTGTAGCAGCGGTGCAGCAGTCGGTGGACGTGTTCCCGGTCGGGTTGGGTGCGGGCGGTCGCGAGCAGGTCGAGCAGGTCTTCCTTGGCATTCGACGCGGCCAGGATCGGGGCGCCGATCTTGGCGGGCAGTGCCTCAAGGGTGTCGACCAGGCGGTCGACGTGCTTGCCGGGCATGCGAGCAGCGCGGCGGGTCAGCCGGTTCCGCATCCGCCATTCCAGGTCGGTGCCGCGGCCTCGACGCCCGCGCTGGGTGAGCGTGACTCTGCGGCGGACCTCGGTAACGGCCCGGTTGGCCAGCTGCACGACGTGGAAATGGTCAACGACCAGCAGCGCGTGCGGTAGCACCTGACGGACGGCGGCCTTGAACACGGTGCACATGTCGATCGCCACCGCCTGGATCTGCTCGCGCTCGAAAGCTGTCACCACCGCCGGTGCACGGTGGCCTTACTGCCGGTCACCAGGCTTGCCGCTGGAACGTCGTCGGCCACGACCGCGCCCGCGGCGACCACGGCATCACGGCCAATGCTGACGCCGGGCAGGATCGTGGCACCGGCGCCGATCCACACGTTCTCCGCCACGTCGATGGGCGCGCCGCTGAGCCACCCCCGTCGCTCCTCAGGATCGACCGGATGACCGACGGTGATGAACGTGGCCTTTGGGCCGACCATCACGCGTTCGCCGAGCCGGATGCCGGCGTAGTCCAGGAACGTGCAGTTCTGATTGATGAACACGCGCTCCGCCAGGTCCAGGTGAAGGCCGTGGTCGGTGTAGAAGGGCGGATAGATCGTGACCCTCGCCGGCAGCGGCCGGCCGAGGATCTGTTCGAACAGTTCCGCCCTGCCCGCTTCGTCCTCGAAGGGCAGGACGTTCAGGCGGGAGGTGAGCTCGGTGACCCGCAGGACCCTTTCGGCCATGGCCTGGAACTCGGCGCTGTGGATGCGCATGAGACGGTCACTGGACATGCCACGATCCTCTGAGGTGTACGGCCCGGCGGGTGTCGATCATCCGGCCACCATGCCACATCCGACGCTGGAGCAGCGCATCGAACCGGCACGATCAACTCGCTCGTCCGCCGTCGCCCAGACGCGGCTTCGCGCCTGACCGATCCGCTGGTTCCTACCTGCGGGAGACGGCGGCGCGTCGACGGCGTTCGGCCATGCCGACAAGGGAAACTTCCGCCGCTGCATCCGAAGGCCGATGGGACATCCGCCTGGGCCGACGACGCGTACGGCCGGCCGTACGCGGCGCGCCGCCGCTGCACGAAAAGCTTGTCAGTTTCAGTGAACAGCGAAAGGAAAAGGCAAGGAGACATCTCCCTGCCACTTCTAACGTATATCGCACCAGGGGGCTTGCGGCAAGACCCGGGTTGTGGCGCAGAATCGTCGGCCGAGGTCACAACCTGCGGAAACGGGGGCACGACGTGCGTGTGTTGGTGTCGATGTACGGGGGACGCGGTGATTGCGAACCAGGGGTGGGGGCGCTGGTGAGTCGGTCGGCTGGTGCGGTGCGACGGAGCACGGCTGTCTCGGAGGTGTCGCGATGATCGAGCAGTACGTGTTGGATCTTCAAGAGGTCGACGAGACGCGGGTCGCGGTCGTCGGCGGCAAGGGCGCGCACCTGGGCGGGCTGTCGCGGATCGAGGGCATCCGCGTGCCGGCTGGCTTCTGCGTGACGACGGACGCCTTCCGGCGGATCATGGCGGAAGCGCCGTCGATCGACGATCGGATCGATCAGCTGTCGCGCCTGAACCCGGACGACCGGGAGGCGGTCCGCACCCTCAGCGGGGAGATCCGCCGGACCATCGAAGGGATCGCCATTCCCGACGATCTCACGGCGGCGATCACCCGCGCGCTCGTCCGACTCGGCGAGCACGCCGCCTACGCCGTCCGGTCCAGCGCGACGGCAGAGGACCTGCCGACGGCCAGCTTCGCCGGCCAGCAGGACACGTACCTGAACGTCGTGGGGCCGGCGGCGATCCTCCAGCACGTCAGCCGGTGCTGGGCGTCGCTGTTCACCGAGCGGGCCGTGATCTACCGCCAGCGGAACGGCCTTGACCACCGTACGGTCCACATGGCCGTGGTCGTGCAGCAGATGGTCTTCCCGCATGCGGCCGGCATCCTGTTCACGGCCGACCCCGTCACGGGCAATCGGAAGGTCGCCACCGTGGACGCCAGCTTCGGCCTCGGCGAGGCCCTGGTCTCCGGCCTGGTGAACCCGGACGTCTTCAAGGTGCGCGACGGCGGGATCGTCGCCAGGGCGGTCGCCGCCAAGCAGCGTGCCGTTCACGCCCTGCCGGCCGGCGGCACGCAGGAAGTGGCGATCGACCCGGCGCGGCAGGAGCAGCCGGCGCTGACGGACGCGGAGGTCGTGCGGCTCGTCCAGCTCGGCCGACGGATCGAAGCGCACTTCGGCCGCCCGCAGGACATCGAATGGTGCCTGGTCGACGATGGCTTCCAGATCGTTCAGAGCCGGCCGATCACCACGCTGTTCCCCATCCCCGCGGCCGGCGACGCGGAGAACCACGTCTACCTCTCCGTCGGTCACCAGCAGATGATGACCGACCCCATGAAGCCCCTGGGGATCTCCATGTGGCAGCTGACGGCCATGGTGCCGATGCACGAGGCCGGCGGGAGGCTGTTCGTCGACGTCACCCGGCGCCTGGCCTCGCCCGCGAGCCGCGCCGGTCTCCTCGAGATGGCGGGTAGATCCGATCCGCTGACCAGGGACGCCCTGGAGACCGTCCTCGACCGCGACGACTTCGTCCCGTCGCTCCCGGACGCAAGTCCCGGCGGGCCGCCGGTCGGCGGCGCGTCCGCCCCGATCGAGACCGATCCGGCCATCGTCACCGAGCTGATCGAGCGCAGCCGGGCCTCCATCGCCGCCCTGCGGCGCGACATCCGGACGAAGACCGGAGCGGCGCTGTTCGACTTCCTGCTGGAGGACTTCCAGGAGCACAAGCGGGTCCTCAGTGATCCGTTGAGCATGCAGGCGATCATGGCGGGGATGGAGGCCACCTGGTGGCTCAACGACCGGCTGTGGGAATGGCTGGGCGAGAAGAACGCGGCCGACACCCTCACGCTGTCCGCCCCCGGCAACGTCACGTCGGAGATGGGACTGGCGCTGCTCGACGTCGCCGACGTGATCCGCCCGCATCCAGAGGTGGTGGCGTTCCTGCAGGGCGTCGAGGACGAGGGCTTCCTGGACGAGCTGCCGAAGCTCGCGGGCGGGACCGAAGCGCGTGACGCCATCGAGGCCTACCTCGACCGGTACGGCATGCGCTGTGTCGGCGAGATCGACATCACGAGGCCGCGGTGGCGCGAGCGTCCCACCACGCTCGTACCCGTGATCCTCGACAACGTCAGGAACTTCGAGCCGGGCGCCGCCGAGCGGCGCTTCGCACAGGGGCAGCGGGAGGCGGCGAAGAAGGAACACGACGTGCTGTCACGCTTGCGGGCCCTGCCGGACGGGGAGCAGAAGGCCGACGAGACCAAGCGGATGATCGACCGGGTCCGGACCTTCATCGGCTACCGGGAGTACCCGAAGTACGGCATCGTCAGCCGCTACTTCGTCTACAAGCAGGCGTTGCTGGAAGAGGCCGAGCGCCTCGTGCAGGCCAACGTGCTCTCCGCGAAGGAGGACATCTTCTACCTCACGTTCCAGGAGCTCCACGACGTCGTGCGCGCGAACCGAGTGGATGACCAGCTCATCCAGCAGCGCAAGGACATGTTCCGGTCGTACCAGGCGCTCACGCCGCCCCGGGTGCTCACGTCGGATGGCGAGGCCGTCGTCGGGGCGTACCGGCGCGACGACGTGCCGGCCGGTGCCCTGATCGGCCTGCCGGTTTCCGCCGGGACCGTCGAGGGGCGGGCCCGCGTCATCCTCGACATGGCGGAGGCCGATCTCGAGGAGGGCGACATCCTGGTCACGGCCTACACCGATCCCAGCTGGTCGCCCCTGTTCGTCGGAATCACGGGCCTGGTGACGGAGGTGGGCGGCCTGATGACCCATGGCGCGGTGATCGCCCGGGAGTACGGCTTGCCGGCCGTCGTCGGCGTGGTAGATGCCACCCGGCTCATCCGGGACGGGCAGCGGATCCGCGTGCACGGGACCGACGGGTACGTCGAGATCCTGCCTTGACCGTTGTGGGCGCCCGCGGAAGGAGTAAAACGTCTGCGGCATCCCGTCGTCGGCGCACTGGAGTTGACCTGTCAGCCCCTCGCCGCATTCGGTGGGCCGAAACCGCCGCAGCCACGCATGATGTCGCACCGCAACCCGGCGCTGCCACGGTCACCGGCGCGCGGACGGGTTCGACCGAAACGTCCTCGTCGGGATCGGGAACGCGGGAGAGTTGGTGCAAAGCCTCACCTGCGTGAAGGAGGAGGGGTGCCGAGCCGTTGGCGCTTGCTGGCACTGCTCGGGGTCGCCGCCGTCGTTCCGCTGGCCGAGTCCCTCGTGTTGGTGCCGATCGGTTTCCGGCAGGCGGAGGGATTGATCGGGCAGAGTTCGGCGGTCTGGCCGTACGACTCCTACCACGACATGCGCTGGCTGTTGGTCTACCACAATTCCTGGTGGGTGTTCGGGCTCGGCCTGGTGGGGGCGATCGTGGCGCGCGGGGCGCTGTCCGCGGCGCTGGTCGGCCTGTCCTGGCCGGCCGGGAGCCCCCGGCCGGTACGGCGGGCCCTGCTGCTGCGCAATCTCGGCGTGGCGGCGTTGACGGCCGCCATCGTCGCGCCGTTCGCCGCGCTCGCGGTGGCCGCTTCGGTGGTGTCCCTGTCCTGGGTCCTGTTCGCCTCGCTGATCCCCATGGTGGTACTGGCCCCGTTCCTGCAGCGGATGGCGGTGGGTGCGGGCTGGTGGCGCGGCCTGCCGACGGCGAAGCTGTTCGGCTGGTCGTCGTTGAACTTCGTGGTCATCACCGCGGCCGGTGGCCTGGTGTGGAGCGCCCCGGAGGAGTGGACGCCCGTCGTCGCCGTGGCCGTCGGGATGATCAACGGCCTGCTGTGGAACCGGACGGTGCGGGCGGCCGTGCTGCCCTCCCACGTGCGGTTGCGACGGGTGCCGGTGGTGCCGATCGTCGTGGTGCTGGTGCTGGCCATCCCGCTGGTGGGGCAGGCGCTCGCCCAACGCGACGGCGCGCGGAGCACCTTCTCGCCGCCGATCTTCAACCAACCGCTACCCCAGGGGGTGCCCTACGCGGTGATCCTGATTGCCGGCCACAATTCCGCGTACGACGGCCGGCCCGCCGCGGATCCGAACGTGGAGCGGTTCTCGTACGACGGCCTGGACTCGGGCGGCCGTCCGCTGCCGTACCGGTCGACGGCCACCCACCGCTCGCTGGAGTCCAGCGCGCAGCTGCTCGCCGTGCAGGTCGAGGCGGTGCACCGGCGCACCGGCCGGCCGATCGCCCTGGTCGGGGAGAGCGAGGGGGCGATGGTGGCCCGCACCTACCTGCGAAACCCGCCGAAATCGCCGGTGACGGCGCTGGTGATGCTCAGCCCGCTGGTCCGCACCGGCCGCGCGTACTACCCGCCACCGAACGCCGACTCCGGCTTCGGCGTGGCCACCGGCTGGCTGCTACGCGTCATGTACGCACTCGCGGGCGTCGGCTCGGCAACCGAAGACCACCCGGACGAGCCGTTCATCCGCTCGCTTCTGGAGGACGCGCCGTTCTACCGCTTCCAGACCCTCTGCCCGATTCCAGGCGTGCGGGTGGTCGCCTTCCTGCCGATCGTCACCGCGGCCGAGTCCACACCAGGCCCGTTCACCAAGATCCCCGTGGTCGAGGTGCTGTCGCTCCACGTCGAGTTGCTCGGCCGGCCGATGGTGCACGACGAGGTGATCGGCTTTCTCGCCGGAGCGGACGTCAGCCACGTCCGTAGAGAGTACGGCCTGCTGCAGCGGCTCGGGGCAGCCTGGCAGGCACCCCTTCTGACGGTCAACGCGAACCCGGTGTGGCGGCCCAAGGCGCCACCCGGGCCAGCGTTCTCGTCGGCCCGGATCTGTCGTACGCCCCGGTGAGCGACAACCGACGGCCGGCTTCCCGGGGTGCGGCGCCCCGGCACGGCCACCGCAACGGGTATCATGCATCAAGCTCAGGGGGAGTCCGGGCAGTGGTCTAGCGGAAGTTTGGAGCTATGTCGGCGGCGCACAGGGCATCCGCTGGGGTCGCCGACAACGACGTCTCGAAGAAGGACGTGATCGTCCAGAGGCTTCGTGAGGAGATCGTGTCCGGCGTCATCGCGCCCGGGGAGAAGCTCTCGGAGGCGCGCCTCGCCGAGCGGTTCGGGGTCAGTCGGATGCCGGTGCGTGAGGCGTTCAAGGAGCTCGAAGGCGCCGGATTTGTCTCGATCGAGCGTCGCCGTGGCACGTTCGTCAAGAGCCTCAGCCGGCACGAGATCCTCGATCTGTTCGAGGTGCGTGAGGCGGTCGAGGGGATGACCGCCCGGCTGTGCGCGAACCGCGCCAGCAACGAGCTCATCGCGCGGATCGACGAGGTGATGGCGTCGATGCAGGACTGCGTCGACGCTGGCGACACCGACGGCTACAGCGCCACGGACGCGCGGTTGCACGAGCTCATTACCGAGGGTGCTGGCAACGATCGGTTGAGCGACCACTACCGGTTGCTGGTCCAGCATCTGAACCGCGGCCTGCTGTCGTCGATCGTGACCAGGCGAGAGGGGCGGATGCGGCGGTCGCTCGCGGAGCACCGCGCCGTCGTGTACGCCATCCGCGCGCGGGACGCCGATGCGGCGGAAGAGGCCATGCGTGCCCACGTGCAACGCGGTCGCCTCGAACTCCAGGACGAGGTCACGGCGAAGTTCGGTCACTGACCGGTCGGTCGCCGACCGGTCCGGCGCCTTCCGCGCCCGTACCCCGGCGTGGCCTGACCGGCCCTCCTTCCACCATCGCCTGTGCCGACGCCGAGTCGGCCCGGCCTGCGGCAGGTCATCCGAGGTTCAGGTCCGATCAACCTCTTGACAACTGGTATGGCAGATCAGCAGTATCTGGGTCACGTCACCGCGTTTCCGCAGTCTACGCGCCTGTATCTGCCATACCAGTCTCTTCAACGGTCCGTTTCACCCCTGTTACCTGAACGGGCAGCAGCCGACGAAAGGGCTCGCATGCGTACCAAGATCAGGGTCTTGTCAGCCGTTACCGCCATACCCCTCGCGCTCTCGGCGTGTGGGCCCTCGGGCGAAGTAGCGGCCGCCGACGGGACCAAGAGCATCGGTTTCATCTCCCAGGCTCCCCGCAACGACGGCGGGTTCACCCAGTTCGGCCTGGCCGGCGTCAACGCGGCGATCGAGGCTGACAAGAACCTCAAGCTGTCCTCCATCGTCGACAACGCCGCCAACTCCCAGGAGCAGATCCAGGGCCTTGAGTCGCTGGCCGCGAAGAACCAGATCGTGGTCGCCGACGGCGCCTCGTTCAACAAGTCCGTCGCGGTCGTGGCACCGAAGTATCCGAAGGTGCGCTTCATCCTGGTGGCCGCCGACCTCGACGCCTACGCCGAGAACGTGACCTCGGTCAGCGCCGCCGTCGGCTACAACGCCATCGTCGTCGGGGCCGTCGCCTCGGCGCACTCCCGGACCAAGAAACTCGGGATGATCGCCGGCCTCCAGGTTCCCGCGTCGGGCGCGTGGTACTACGGCATGGCTCAGGGAGCCGCGCTGGAGAACCCGAACACCAAGGTCGTGCAGACCTACACCGGCGACTACAACGATGTCGGCAAGGCGAAGCAGGCCGCCGAAGCCATGATCGCCAGTGGCGTCGACTCGATCCTCTCCGACCTCGACAGTGGCTCCGGGGGCGTCTACCAGGCCGTCGGCGGGTCCGCCAGCCCCGCCGACGTGTACGACGTCTTTGCCCTGCACTGCGACTCGAGTCCCCACATCATCGGCTCCGGCGTAGTGAGCTGGTCCGACATCCTGAAGAACGCTGTCGCCGACGCCGCCGCCGACAAGCTGCCGGCTGGCGCCATCAGCTACGGCCTTGGCACCGGCGCGCTGCGGTTCGAGTTCTGCCCGGGCAAGGGAACGGCGGAGGAGAAGGCGCTCGTCGAGCGGATCACCAAGGACATCACCGACGGCAAGATCGTCGCCGACAAGGGTGTTCTCCTTCCCAAGCCGGCCTACCACTTCGAGCAGCGTTAGGCCGCCGTCGATGAAGACTCGTCCCGATTCCGGCCCCGCCCTGCGCGGCGCGGACACCAGAGCCCCCGCTCTCCGGCTCACCGGAGTGACCAAGAGGTTCGGCTCCTTCGTCGCCAACGACGCCGTCGACCTCGACATCGCCTGGGGTGAGATCCACGCCCTCCTCGGCGAGAACGGTGCGGGCAAGACGACGCTCATGCGGATCGTCACCGGCCTCTACGCCCCCGATGAGGGTGGCATCGAGCTCGACGGAGAGCCGGTGCGCTTCCGCAAGCCCGAGCACGCACTACGGGCCGGAATCGGGATGGTCCACCAGCACTTCACGCTGGTACCGACCCTGACCGAGCTGGAGAACCTCGCCATCGCACCCGCCGCCGTCCCATGGCGCAACGGTCTGGCCGAGGCGCGTCACCGATCACAGGAGGTCGCTTCGACGACCGGCCTGCGGATCACGCCCGACCGGCTGGTCGCCGACGCGTCGGTGGGGGAGCGGCAGCGACTGGAGATCGTCAAGCTGCTGTGCCGAGGCGCCCGGATCCTGATCTTCGACGAGCCGAGCGCCGCGCTGAGCCCGGGCGAGTGGGACGAACTCGCCAACCTGATGCGGCGGCTCGCCGCCGACGGTCACGCGGTCATCCTGATCTCGCACAAACTTTCAGAGGTCTTCAGCGTCGCGGACCGGTACACCGTGCTGCGCCGAGGCGCGGTGAGCGGCTCGGGAACCATCGCGGAGGCGACCCCCGACCACCTGGTGACCCTGATGGTCGGCGATCGCGTGGCCGACCGTCCGCCGCTCCCCGCCGGCACGCCGGGTCCCGCCGTCCTCACCATCCGCGGCCTCGACGTCGCTCGGGACGACAGCCAGCCGGCCGGGCCGAAGGCACTCCAGGGCATCGACCTCGAGGTGCGCCGAGGCGAGATCCTGGGGATCGCCGGTGTCGCCGGTAGCGGGCAGTCCGAACTCGTCGAGGTGCTCGTGGGCATCCGGCGGACGCTGTCGGGCACCATCGAGCTGGCGGGGCGGCCATTCACCCACCGGTCGCCGCGAGGGTTCTTCCGAGCCGGCGGAGCCGTGATTCCGGAGGACCGGCACCACGCGGCGATCGTCCCCGGGATGGCCCTGTGGGAGAACATCACCCTACGGTCGCTGCGCCGCGCGCCGCTGAACAGGCGGGGACTGCTCGACATCCGGGCGGCGTGCGCCGAGGCCCGCCGGCTGATGGACGAGTTCGACGTGCGCGCCGACAGCGAGAACCTGCCGATCGGGCGGCTCTCCGGCGGAAACCAGCAGAAGGCCGTCCTCGCCCGGGAACTGTCGGGGAATCCGGCCCTGCTGATCGCCGCGCAGCCGGTGCGGGGTCTCGACGTACGAGCGGCGGACTTCGTCTACCGGAGCCTCGTCGCGCACCGCGAACGCGGTGGTGCCGTGCTGCTGATCTCCATGGACCTCGACGAGGTCATCTCGATGTCCGACCGGATCGCGGTGCTCGCCCACGGCCGCATCCAGGGCGTCGTCGACGCCGAGAAGGCCACCCGCGCCAGCCTCGGCGCCCTCATGACGTCGTCGGGAGAGGCCCTGTGATGCTGTCGAAAGACCTGGTCATGCGGCTGCTCGTGCAGGTGGGGGTGGCCTTGGCGGCGCTGGTCGTCGGCGCGTTCCTGCTGCTGGCGATCGGGGTGGCGCCGCCCGACGCGTTCCACGCCTTCTGGAGCGGAACGTTCGGGACGCCGGCCAACGCCGGTACGACCCTGACCCAGGCCGTGCCGCTGCTCCTCGTCGCGCTCGGCTGGATCCTGACCACCCGGGCCGGACGTCTGCACGTCGGCTTTCCCGGTCAGATCCTCGCCGGTGGATCCCTGGCCACGGCGGTCGGGCTGCAGTGCGGAAGCCTGCCGGGCCCGGTCGCGGTGGGGCTCACCGCCGTCGCCGGCATCGTCGGCGGGGCACTCTGGGCGGGCCTGACCGCCTGGTTGTGGGCCTCGCGCGGGGTCCTTGAGATCGTGTCGTCGCTCCTGCTCAACCTGGTCGCGATCCAGGTCGCGAACTGGTTGGTCCGGGGGCCGCTGCAGGGCTCCCTGGACGGTCAACCGCAGTCGGCGAACTTCCCGGCCGCGGCACTGTGGCCGAGCGTCGAGTCGATCCCCGGGCGCACGCTCTCGTACGACGTGGTGCTCCTCCCGGTGTGCGCCGTCGCCGTGGTGCTGCTGCTGTCGCGCACCGCGTTCGGCTTCCGCCTGCGGGTAGCCGGCGGCAACCAGGAGGCCGCTCGGTGGTCGGGCATCGATCCGGTCCGCGAGGGGGTCTCGGCCATCGTGATCTCCGGTGGGTTCGCCGGTCTCGCGGGCGCCGCGCTGCTCTTCGCCGGTTCCGCGCCCTGGATGAGCGACGGATTCGAAGCCGGCGTCGGCTTCAACGGCATCGCGGTCGCCCTGCTGGCGCGCAACTCACCGGTCGGCGCGGTCGCCGCCGCCGTCGTGTTCTCCGCGCTGAACGTCGGTGGGACCGCCATGCAGGCCCAGCTGGATGTGCCGTCCTCGCTGGCGTCGGTGCTCCAGGGCGCCGTCATCGTGCTGGTCCTGGTGGCGGCCGTCGTCCTGAGGGGCAGGAGGGCGCCGTCCGTGGCCAGGCCCGCCCCGCCCGTCGCCGGGCCGGCGTCGTCGCCCGCAGCGGTGCCCGGACCGAGGAGGCCTGACATGGGCATGTTCGACGTCGCGTTCCTCGTCTCGGCGATCACGATCGCCGCTCCGATCCTGCTCGCCGCCACCGGGGAACTCGTCTCCGAGCGGGCCGGCGTACTGAACGTCGGGCTCGAAGGTGTGCTGCTCGTCGGCGCCTTCGGCGGCTACCTCGTGATGGCCGGCACCGGGAACATCGCGGTCGGTTTCCTCGGCGGCATCGTCGGCGGCCTGCTGTTCGGGGCGCTGATGGGCGTGCTCGCGATCGAGACCAAGGTCGACCAGATCATCTCCGGCATCGCGCTGACCCTGCTCGGCTACGGCCTGACGGCGTTCCTCAACGACGACCTCTTCAGCAAGCCACGCGCCTTCGACCCGCTGCCCCGACTCGCGATTCCGCTGCTCTCGGACGTGCCTGTCCTCGGGCCCGCCCTGTTCACCCAGGACGCCTTCATCTATGCCACGGCCGTCGTCGTCGTCCTCGTGGCCCTGGCACTGACTCGGACGACCTGGGGCATCAACCTGAAGGCGACCGGTGAGAGCCCGGTGTCCGTCGACGCCGCCGGCGTCAGCGTCCGCGGGCTGCGCTGGGCCGGTGTCCTGCTCTCCGGGGCCTGCGCCGGAGCGGCGGGAGCATACATCTCCATCGGCGACGTCGGTGTCTTCCGTGAGGCGATGACCGGCGGGCGTGGTTACCTGGCGATCGCCGCCGTCCTGTTCGGCGGCTGGCGGCTGAGCGGTCTGGGCCTTGCCGTCGCGATCTTCGCGGTCACCGATGCCACCCAGTTGCGGCTGCAGGCCGTCGGCGACATCCCTCGTGAGGTGTGGATTGCCGCGGCCCTACTCATCCTGGTGGCCATCGGCGCCGGGCGCGTCCGGCGTGCGGCTGCCGCCTCCCGTCCCGACCGGCGGCGGGCCGGTGCCGTCGAGCTCGCCGGCCTGGCCGTGGTCGCGGCGCTGGTCGTGCTCGCCATTGTCCGGCCGGCCGTGACGTTGCCGGTGTCCCTGTGGCTCGCCATGCCGTACGTGCTGGCGCTCGTCGCCCTCGCCGTCGAGGGCAAACGGCGGCACAAGGCGCCAGAGGCGCTCGCCGTTCCCTATCTGCGAAGTGAGGTCTGACTTTGATCACCGACGTGCACACGCACTTCTGGACTCGGGAGCACCAGCGCTCTCCCTGGACGGACGGGCTGGGGCGGGTCTCGAAGACGCTGGCCTCCGACGAGATCGACCTGGTCACGGTGGAGTCCTACCGTCGGGGCGTCGCGCCCGCCGAGCGGACGATCGTCTTCGGGCTCCAGGCGCAGGCCTCTGGGATCATGGTCCCCAACGATGCCGTCGCCGCATTCGTACGAGAAGTCGGCGGGCAGACCGTCGGCTTCATGTCGGTCGACCCGACCCGCCACGACGCCGTCGACGAAGTGGAGCGCTGCCACGCGGAACTTGGACTGGTCGGCATCAAGATGGGGCCGATCTACCAGGGAACCTCGCCGCTGCACCCCATGACGATGCGGGTCTTCAAGACCGCGGAGCGGCTCGGCCTGCCCGTGATGATCCACCAGGGCGCGATCTTCGCGAACGCCGGCCGGCTGCCCGACGCCAACCCGCTGCTGCTCGACGACGTGGCGTGCACCTTCCCCGACCTGCGGATCGTGGTCGCACACATGGGTCACCCGTGGATCTACGAGACCGTCGTCGTGATGCGCCGGCACCCCAACGTCTTCGCCGACACGTCCGCGATCGCGAGCCGTCCGACGGTGCTGGCGAACGCCTTCTCGGCCGCCAAGGAGTACGGCGTCCTCTCCAAGGTGCTCTTCGGCAGCGACTCCCCGATGGTGTCCGCCGCCAGCGCGACCACCGCCCTCGAACGGATCGTCGCGCGGATGCGGCAGATCGCGCACACGCCCATCACCGACGAGGAACTGCACGGGATCCTGCACCGCCCCTCGTTCGACCTGCTCGGCATCGAGGCACCCGCGGCGCCCCCGCTGAACACGACCGAACTGGCCCGAACCGCCCACTGACTGTTCTACGGAAAGAGCCATGACGACGAACCAGACCACTCATTCCTCGGTGTTCCTGGACGCTGGGGCCGTCCTGGAAGGCCAGCTCCCCGTCGAGATCTCGATGGAGCCGATCCTCCGGGGCGCGCCGTTCGCCTACGAGAGAGTCCTGTACGACGCTGCGGGCTCGTTCTTCGCCGTCTGGGCGTGCGACGCCGGTGTCTATCCCCGCGTGAAGGACAGGCGGGGCTCGTTCATGTACATCATCTCCGGCGAGGCCACCATCACGGACGAGGACGGCACCACCCACGAGCTGACCGCCGGCAGCGTGATCGTGCTGCCGTACGGCTGGGTCGGCGCCTGGGACATCCGCGAGACCATCCGGAAGGTCTACCTGCACACGACCCCGGTGCCGCCGTACCGCGAGGGCGTGCAGCCGTCCGCCTTCCTGGCCGCGGCCGACGTGCACGGAGGTGACCTGCAGCTCCCGCCGGTGGCGGGAGGGGCCTCCTGGGCGCCGCCGGTCGCCGAGACCGTCGTGTTCGACGGCCCCGACGGCCGGTGCGCCGTGCAGGAACGCCGACCGGGGGTGTACCGGCGGGCGGCGGCCGAGGGGGCCTCCTACCTGTACGTCATCTCCGGCGAGGCCACCGTCGCGGACGAGGACGGCACCTCGCACGAGTTGACCCCCGGCAGCGCCGTCGCCCTGCCGGACGGCTGGGCCGGCACCTGGGACATCCGCACCACGATCCGCACAGTCCGCGTCGACACCGCACCGATCGCCGACAAGTGATCGGGACAGGAGAAACTGTGATCAACGACGACCCCTACGCGGCCGTGACCCCGGCGCCACCGCTGCGGGTATTCAGCAACGACCTCGTCGACGGCACGGAGATGCCGCTGCCCTACCGCGATCCGGACATCGGCGGCACGAACGCCTCACCCCACCTCGCCTGGGCGGACTTCCCGGCCGAGACCAAGAGCTTCGCGATCACCTGCTACGACCCGGACGCTCCCACCGGGGTCGGTTTCATGCACTGGGCCGTGGCGAACATTCCCGCCTCCGTGACCTCGCTGCCCGCCGGCGCCGGTGCGCCGGACGGACCGATGCCGCCGGGGTCCCTCACCCTCCCCAACGACCTGCGGATGCGCCAGTACATCGGCCCCAACCCGCCGACGGGCTCGGGCCGCCACCGCTACGTGTTCATCGTCCACGCGGTCGACGTCCCCGCGCTCGAGATCGATCCCGAGCTGACCCCGGTCGTCCTGGGCTTCAACCTGCACTTTCACACGCTGGCGCGAGGGAACATGACCGTGTGGGTGGACGCGGAGGCACCGAGATGACAGGAATCCGCCCGACAAGCCCCACCGGCGGTACCCGCCACGCCGAGGTCGCGGGCGCCGGGTTCGCCGGTCTCACCGTGAGCATCGCGCTCGCCCGCCGTGGCTGGACCGTCCGCCTGCACGAGCAGAACGACCAGGTGCGCGACTTCGGCGCCGGCATCCTGCTGTGGCGCAACGCGATGCTGGCCCTCGAGGTCATCGGGGTAGCCGGGGCAATCCGGGCGAACGGCGTACAGCCCGGCACCTACGACACCAGCCTGAACGGCGACCCGGTCTCGTCGGAGCTGGCCGGCTATCCCTACTGGGCGATAACCCGGCCAAAGCTGCACGCGCTGCTCGTTTCGGCTGCCCGTGAGGCCGGGGTCGAGATCGTCACCGGTTCCCGGGCGGTGGGCGCCGACCCGTCGGGCGCCCTGCTCCTGGCGGACGGGGCCCGGCTGGCGGCCGACCTGGTGGTCGGTGCCGACGGCGCCGGCTCGGTCGTACGTAACTCGCTGGGCGAGCTCACCCAGGAACGCAAGAGGTACCAGGACGGCGTCTGCCGGGTCCTGATCCCGCGGCCCGAGGAGTTCCAGGGCCCCGAGTGGGACCGGGTCATCGACTTCTGGACGCTGGAGCCGGACCCGATGCGCATCCTGTTCATCCCCACCGGGCCCGACACGATCTACCTGGGCATGATGGCGACCACCACCAACGAACGGGCCTCGCGAATCCCGATCGACGTCGAGGTCTGGTCGAAGCGCTTCCCGCACCTGGCCACGGCGGTGGAGCTGGCCGGCAGGGCCGAGGGCGGCCGACACGACAGCTACCAGACCAACCGGGTGACGCCCTGGTCGACCGGTCGGGCGGTGCTCGTCGGGGACGCGGCCCACGCCATGTGTCCCGCGCTCGGGCAGGGGGCCAGCGTCGGCCTCGTCAACGCGGTCGAACTCGCCCACACCCTCGACCAGTACGACGAGATCGGCGAGGCGCTCGCGGTGTGGGAGCAGCGTGAGCGGAGCATGACCGACGCCGCCCAGGCGCGTAGCGCCTACATGGCCGAGACCCGCACGCTGGCCAAGGGCAACGGCTTCACCCCCGAGGTCATGGAGACGGCGAACTTCGTGCTCTCCTCGGCCACGCCCGAGATCGAGGCGGCGTACCCGGTGCCGGAGGTGAACCGGTCGTGGTGAGCGGGCCGCAGACGGTCGTCATCGGCGGCGTCGAGATCACCCGGATCCAGGAGCACGCCGGCCCCAGCCCGGCGACCCCCGGCTTCCTGTTCCCGGACAGCGACCCCGCGTACTGGCGGGACAACGCCGGATGGCTAGACCCGGACTTCTTCGACGCCGGCCAAGGGCAGCTCCGCTCGGTGCTGCACACCTGGCTGATCCGCAGCCAGGGGGCGGTGATCCTGGTCGACACCGGCGCCGGCAACGGCAAGGAACGCCCCTACGCCCCGGTCTACGCCCACCACGACACGGCGTACCTGGCGGACCTGGCCGCGGCGGGGGTCGCACCGGAGGACGTGGACGTCGTCGTCAACACCCACCTCCACGTCGACCACGTCGGGTGGAACACCCGTCTGGAGGGCCGCGGCTGGGTGCCCACCTTCCCGAACGCGCGCTACCTCATCACCCAGGAGGACTTCGAGTTCTGGGACCCGGTGCGGAACCCGCGGCCGCCGGCCGACGGCAACCAGAACGTCTTCGAGGACAGCGTCGTCCCGGTGCACCGCGCGGGACTCGTCGAGCTCTGGAGCGGCGAGTACCGGATCGATTCCGACCTGGTGTTGCAGGCCACGCCCGGGCACACCCCCGGCTCCGCGGTGCTGCGGCTGGAGTCCGGGAACGCCGGCGCGCTCTTCGTCGGCGACATCATCCACTCACCCGTGCAGATAGCGGACCCGGACGTCAACAGCTGCTTCTGCGAGGACCCGGCGCTGGCCCGGGCGTCCCGCCGCCGCCTCCTCGCCGAGGCCGCGGACCGCTCGTTGCTGGTCTTCCCGGCCCACTTCGGCGGGCACTCCGCCTGTCACGTCGCCGCCGCCGACGACGTGTTCGTCATCCGCGACTGGGCCGACCTGGCCCGGATCTGAACCACCGCTCGGAAGGAACCCACCGTGACCGAAGACCTGTACGAGGCCGGCCTGGCGATGCGCCGCCGGGTGCTCGGCGACGCCCACGTCGACGCGTCGCTGGCTGCCGCCACCGACTTCTCGATCGACCTGCAGGAGTACGTGACGAAGTACTGCTGGGGCGACATCTGGAACCGCCCCGGGCTCAGCCTGGAGGAGCGCAGCCTGATCAACCTCGCCATGATCACCGCCCTCAACCGGGGCCACGAGTTCAAGGCGCACGTCCGCGGTGCGCTGAACAACGGGGTCTCCCGGGAAAAGATCAAGGAGGTCCTCATGCAGACCGCCTTCTACTGCGGCGGGCCCGCCGCGTTGGAGAGTTTCCGCCTCGCAGCCGAGGTGTTCGCCGCGGTGGATGCCGAGTGACCGGGATGGGGATCGAGCACATCGGGTTCATCGGCCTCGGCAAGATGGGCCGACCGATGGCCTCGCGACTGTACGACGCGGGCTACCGGCTCACCGTGGCCGACGCCGCACCGGACGTCGCCGAGGGATTCGTGACCGACCACCCGAAGGCGGTCACCGCCCACACCGTCGACGCGTACCGCGCTGTGGACGCCCTGGTCCTGATGCTGCCGAACTCGGCGATTGTCGAATCGGTGCTCGAGGGCGACGCGGTCGCGGGCGCCCTGCGACCCGGCACCCTGGTCGTCGACATGAGCTCCTCCGAGCCGCTGCGCACCCGTGCGCTGGCCGAGCGGCTGGCCGCCCGGGGTTTGCGGATGCTCGACGCTCCCGTCTCCGGCGGGGTACGCGGCGCGGTCGCCGGAACGCTGGCGGTACTGGTCGGCGGGGAGGAGGCCGATCTGGCCGAGGTGCGCCCGGCCCTGCAACGACTGGCCCGTACCGTCATCCCGGTCGGCCCCATCGGGTCCGGGCACGCGGCGAAGGCCCTGAACAACCTCGTCTCGGCCACCACCATCTCGGTGACCGTGGAGGCGCTGCGGCTGGGGGAGCGGTTCGGCATCCCGCCGGAGACGATGACCGAGGTGCTCAACAGCTCCTCCGGGCGCTCGAACACCAGCGAGAACAAGGTCGCCCAGTTCATGATCAGCGGCAGCCACGACTCGGGGTTCGCGCTGCAGCTGATGGCCAAGGACGTCGGGATCGCCGTCGACCTGGCACGCGAACTCGGCCAGGCCACCGAGATTGCCGACGGCGTGGCCCGACAGTGGCGGCGCATCGCCGGGGAAGTCACGCCGCAGACCGACCACACCGCCATGTACGAGCTGATCGGCGGTGACCGGTGACCGCCCCGCTGCTGCACTGGATCGGCGGCGAGGCCGTCCCGCCGACCACCGGGAACTTCCGCTCCGGCACCAATCCGGCGACCGGCGGTGCCGGAGCACAGGTCGCGCAGGGCACGGCGGCCGATGTCGACCTCGCCGTGCGGGCGGCCCACGCCGCGGCGCCCGGGTGGCGTCGGATCGCCTCGCTGGAACGCGGCCGGATCCTGGCGGCCATCGGCCGGCGGCTGCTCGCGGACCTGGACGCCCTTGCCGAGTTGGAGAGCCTCGACACCGGCAAGCCGCTCGCCCTCGCCACGGCCGAGATCCGCGGCGCCGCGGAGTACTTCGAGTTCTACGCGGCACTGGTGAACCTGCCGGCGGGCGACGTGCTCGATATCCAGCCCGACCTGCACGTCTACACGCTGCGCGAACCGTTCGGGGTGGTCGGGGTGATCACGCCGTGGAACCTGCCGCTCAACCAGGCGGCCCGGGCCTGCGCCCCGGCGCTCGCCGCCGGCAACACGATCGTCGCGAAGCCCGCGGAAACCACCTCCCAGACGACCGTGACGTTGGCACGGATCGCCAGCGAGGAAGGGCTGCCGCCGGGGGTGTTCAACGTGGTGCTCGGCCGCGGCGACGAGGTCGGGACCGCGATCGTGCGGCACCCGCTCGTGCGCAAGGTGGCCTTTACCGGTTCGGTGCGGGTCGGGCAGGACATCGGGCGGATCGCGGCGGACCGAATCCTCCCGCTGACTCTCGAACTCGGCGGCAAGTCGGCCAACATCGTGTTCGCCGACGCCGATCTCGAGTTCGCCGCCGCCGAGGCCGTCCGAGCCTTCACGACCAACGCCGGCCAGGTCTGCTCCTCCGGAACCCGGCTTCTGGTGGAGCGGTCGGTCCAGGAGCGGCTCGTCGAGGCGCTGGTGGCGGCCGCCCGGCGGCTGCGTCCCGGCCAGGACGTGGGTCCGATGATCACCCGAGGCCAGTACGACACCGTGCAGCGGTACTTCGCGATCGCCGCCGAGGAGGGCGCCCGAACCGAGCTCGGCGGCGCCGTGGTCAGCGATCCCGAGCTGGACGGCGGCTTCTATGTCGAGCCCACGATCTACTCCGGCGTCACCAACGAGATGCGGATCGCCCGGGAGGAGATCTTCGGACCCGTCCTGGTGGTCATTCCGTTCGACACCGAGCAGGAGGCCATCGCCCTCGCCAACGACTCGGAGTTCGGCCTGGTCGGGGGGGTCTTCACCGAGGACATCTCCCGTGCCTTCCGCGTCGCCGAATCGATCGAGGCGGGGCAGGTCTACATCAACTCATGGTCGACCCAGTCGGTCCAGATGCCGTTCGGCGGGCACAAGCAGAGCGGCTACGGGCGGGAGAAGGGGATCGAGGCCTTGCACCACTACTCGCACGTCAAGAGCGTCAGCGTCCGGTTGGCTCCCCGCCGCTGAGGTCGGCACGCCCGCACGGCGGGGGCGCCACACCGAACTGCTGGAGCACCGGCACCGTCGCCCCCGGCGGCAAGAGACACGACCACCACGGTCCCTACTGGTATGGCAGAACTCTCAGGAGGTTGCGGGATGACGAGCACGCTCCAGACCACCTCGTCGGTCGCGGCTGACATCAGGCTCGCCGAGAAGATGCTCATCGGCGGCGAGTGGGTGGCGGCCGGCAGCGGTCAGACGTTGCCGGTCTACGACCCTGCCGACGGCAGCCTGGTCGTCGAGGTGCCCGCCGGCGACGCGAGCGACGTCGACCGGGCGGTCGCGGCCGCTCGCGCCGCCTTCGCGCCGGGCGGCGCGTGGCGGTCGCTCACCCCCCAGACCCGTGGCAGGCTGATCTGGCGGCTTGCCGACCTGATCGAGGAGAACGCCGAGCGGCTGGCCGTACTCGACTCGATCGACAGCGGAAAGCCGATCAACGAGATGCGGTACTTCGACATTCCGTTCTCCGTGGACGTACTGCGCTACTACGCCGGCTGGACGACGAAGATCACCGGTGAGACGATCCCGATCTCCTACCCGGCCAGCCACGGCGGGAGGTTCCACGCGTACACCCTCAAGGAGCCGGTCGGTGTGGTCGCCGCGATCGTGCCGTGGAACCTGCCGCTGCTCATGGCCATCAAGAAGCTCGCGCCCGCCCTCGCCACCGGCTGCACCGTCGTGCTCAAGCCGGCCGAGCAGACCCCGATCTCCATCGCGCTGCTCGCGCAGCTCACGGCCGAGGCCGGCATCCCGGCCGGGGTGGTGAACTACGTGACCGGGTTCGGTGAGACCGCCGGCGTGGCCCTCGTCGAGCACCCCGGCGTGGACAAGGTGACGTTCACCGGCTCGGTGCCCACCGGCAAGGCGATCGTGCGAGCCGCCACCGGCAACCTCAAGCGCGTCTCGCTCGAACTGGGCGGAAAGTCCCCCAACATCGTCTTCGACGACGCCGACCTCGACGCCGTGATCGCCGGCGCGGCCGCCGCGGCCTTCGCCACCCAGGGCGAGAGCTGCATCGCCGGCTCCCGCCTCTACGTGCAGCGCGGCGTCTTCGACGAGGTCGTCCAGCGGCTCGCGAAGTACGCCGCCTCGATCACGCTCGGTCGGGGTACCGACCCCGCCACGCAGATGGGGCCGTTGATCTCGGCAGAGCACCGCGACAGGGTCCTCGGGTACGTCGAGATCGTCGTCGGCGAGGGCGCCGAGGTGGTCACGGGTGGCCGCGCGCCGCAGGGGGACGAGTACGCCGGCGGCTACTTCGTCGAGCCCACCGTCCTCGTCAACGCCCGTCCCGACTCGCGGATCATGCACGAGGAGATCTTCGGGCCGGTCGTCTCGGCCGTACCGTTCGACACCGAGGAGGAGGTGCTGGCACTGGCCAACAACACCCGCTTCGGCCTCGGCGCCGCCGTGTGGACCCGGGACGTCTCGCGGGCGCACCGGATGGCCGCCGCGATCGAGTCCGGCCAGGTGTGGGTCAACTGCTACCAGGCGGCCGACTCGGCGCTCCCGTTCGGTGGCACCAAGGAGTCCGGCTGGGGCCGGGAGACCTGCCGGGAGTCGCTGGAGGAGTACCTCGAGACCAAGACGGTCGTGGTGTCCCTGTGAGGGCGTCGACGCCCATCGGCTACGACTACATCGTGGTCGGAGCCGGTACGGCCGGCTGCGTTCTAGCCGCCCGGCTCAGCGAGAACCCGGCGGTCCGGGTGCTGCTGATCGAGGCGGGCCGGGCCGAGGTCAGCGAACGGATCATGACCACGTCCACCTGGCCGGCGCTGCGGCGGACGGAGGTGGACTGGGCCTTCCAGACCGTCCCGCAGACCGGCACCGGCAAGGTCCACGACATCCCGCGTGGACGTACCGTCGGCGGCACCGGCAGCATCAACGCGATGGCCTTCCTGCGCGGCGACCGTAGCGACTTCGACACCTGGGCCTACCTCGGCTGTACGGGATGGGACTACGCCTCCGTGCTGCCGTACTTCAAGCGGTCCGAGACGTGCGCCCACGGCGACCCGGCGTACCGGGGGCGGACCGGTCCGCTCCGCCCGGCACCGGCCGCGCAGCCGCACCCGTTGTCCCGGGCCTACCTGGCCGCCGCCGCCCAGGCCGGCCATCCGGTCGTCGACGACCTGAACGGTCCCGAGCTGCGCGGCGCCAGCAGCCACGACCTGCTCATCGTCGACGGGCGGCGGCAGAGCACCGCGACGGCGTACCTCGAACCGGCGCTCGGCCGGGCGAACCTCGACCTGGTGACCGGGGCGTTCGTGGAGCGGGTGGTCGTCGACGGTGACCGGTGCCTCGGCGTCGACGTGGTCGTCGACGGCGAGCGGCGCCACTACGCGGCAGGGAACGACACGATCCTCTGTGCCGGCGCCATCGGAACCCCGCACCTCCTGCTCACCTCGGGGGTCGGCCCCGTCCAGACCCTGGAGCGCGTCGGCGTCAAGGTGCTCCACGACCTGCCGGGCGTGGGGCAGAGCCTCCAGGACCACGTCATCCTGGCCGGCCTCACCGTCGAGGCCGGCCGCCCGCTCCCGCCCGCCAGCGGCAATCTCGGCGAGACGACGCTGCTGCTGGACAGCGAGCCCGGGCGGGCGTCGATCGACCTGCAGATCGTGTTCATCCACGTCCCCTTCACAAACCCCTGGCAGTCGGCGCCCGAGCATGGCTACACCTTCGGCATCGGGCACATGCGTCCCGCCAGCCGAGGGGTGCTGGAACTGGCCAGCCCCGACCCGGCGGTGCCGCCCCGCATCGACTTCCGCTACCTCGACGAGCCTGCCGACATCCGGGCCCTGGTGTGCGGTGTCAGACACGCCCTGCGGATCAGCGAGATGCCGGCCTTCGACGACTGGAAGGCGAGATCGCACCCGCTCCTGACCGCCGACGACGCCACGGTCACGGCGTTCGTTCGCGAGGCGGTGCAGTCCTACGGGCATGCGGCCGGCTCGTGCCGGATGGGCGTGGACTCGCACGCGGTCGTGGACCCGCAGCTGCGAGTGAGAGGTTTGCACGGACTGCGGATCGCCGACGCCTCGGTCATGCCGACGATCGTGTCGACGAACACCAACGCGGCGACGGTGATGATCGCCGAGAAGGCCGCAGACCTCGCGCAGGGGATCGCCGCCGCAGTCTGACCCGCCGGATACCGGCCGGCAGCGCGGAGGCCGCCGGGCAACTCGGCGTCGACCGGCCGGTACGACTCTGAAGACGGAAGCCGGCTGCGCAAGGACAGGGGTGACGGCCGACGAGGGCGGATAGGGTGGTGCGCGGCGGCGATCGGTCGCCGCGTCCGCTCGCCGGGAAGAGGTGTCTTTGATGGCCGATGCGCCGGTCTTGGTGTTCGGGGCGACCGGCGGTCAGGGCAGCGCCGTCACCGAGGCGTTGTTGGGCCGCGGGGCCCGGGTGCGGGCACTGGTACGCGACCCGGAGCGGGCGGCGGCTCGCCGGTTGGCCGACGGGGGTGTCGAGGTGGTCGCGGGATCGCTGGATGATCGCGGCTCGCTGGCCGCGGCGATGGCGGGCGCGGGGGCTACCTTCGCGCTCACGACGCCCTTCGAGGCGGGCGTGGATGCCGAGGTCGCCCAGGGGCGGGCGATCCTGGCAGCCGCCGGCGAATCCCGAGTGCCGCATCTGGTGTTCAGTTCGGTGGCTGGCGCCGACCAGGGCAGCGGTGTGCCGCACTTCGACAGCAAGGCGCGCATCGAAACCGAGCTGGCTGCTGGTGACGTCCCGTACACGATCTTGGGGCCGACGTACTTCTTCGAGAACGCCCTCGGTGGGGCGGACCGCATTCGCGGTGGGGTGCTCGATCTGCCGCTGCCGGCGGATCGGCCGCTGCAGCAGCTTGCCCGCGCCGACCTCGGCGCCTTCGCCGCGCAGGTGCTTCTCGACCCCGCTCCCTACGTCGGGCGGCGCATCGAGCTGGCCAGCGACGCCCCTACCCCCGCCCAGATGGCGGCCGCGCTGAGCGCGGCGCTGGGACGGGAAGTGCGCCGTGAGCGGGTGCCGCTGGCCGAGATCGGCAATGCGGACATGCACGCGATGTGGGCGTTCCTGAACGGGCCGGGTTACCAGGTCGACATCGCCGCGCTGCATGCCGCCTACCCCGAGGTGGGTTGGACCAGCTTCGCCGACTGGGCCCACCACACGTTCGGCTCTGTTACGTCGGCGCCCGCTAGGGGGTCATCCTCAGCGGTCTGACGGGTGGCTGGTAGTTCTCGACCGCCGCCGGGTCGTCGGTCGACTGCTGCACCAGCATCTGCAACGTACCGATCAGGTGGTCCTGGACCGCGTCGCTGGCACCAGCCGGATCGCGGGCCATGATATTGGTATAGATCTTTTCGTGGACGGCCAGGATGTCGGCGAGGGTTCGGGTCTTCGTCGTCGACAGGCCCAGCGCGTGCATCTGGGAGCGAGTGTTCGCCACGACCTGGACGACCCGCTCGTTGCCCGCCGCCCGGACGATCGTTTCGTGGAACACCAGGTCGTGTCTCTGGAAGAGGCTTTCGTCGCCCGCGTCACACGCTTTCCGCATGCCGTCGAACGCCTTCTTGAGGGCGGCGCGATCGCGTTCGCTCATCTCGGTCGCCGCACGATGGGCCGACGGTGCCTCGAGCAGCAGCCGGAGCGAGTAGATCTCCTCGATGTCCTTGACCGAGAGTTCCAGGATTCGTACGCCACGACTGCGCTCGAACCTGACCATGCCATTGGCCGCGAACTGCAACAGCGCCTCGCGTACCGGTGTGCGCGACACCCCCAGCTGACTCGCGATCTCCACCACCGAGTACAACGAACCAGGCGCCAGCTCCCCGGAGATGATCGCGGCCCGGATCTGCTCGAAGACCCGTTCGGTCAGTGAGACATCCTCGGACAGTGGCTTCACGCCCGCCCACCCTTTCCGCCGGCACGGCGTGCAACAGCCTCGCGGCCCGTTGTCCGCAGGTATGTCGCCGGTCCCATCGTTCCCCGCATTTCTCGCCCGGAGCCTACAAGAATGAAAGGTCAGCGCCCTGGCTAGGGGGCAGGACCGTTGTCGCGTAGAGCCGTCGCCAGCCACGTTCCGGCAGCGGAGGGGGAGTGAAACCGGCCAGGCGCCGCCGGATCTCCGCCTCATCCACCAGAAGGTCGAGCCGTCGTGCTGGGATGTCGAGTCGGATGAGGTCGCCGTTTCGGACGGCGGCGAGCGGCCCGCCGGCGGCGGCCTCGGGGTCGCAGTGCAGGACAACCGTCCCGTACGAGGTCCCGCTCATCCTCGCGTCGGAGATCCTGACCATGTCGCGTGTTCCATTCCGAGCCAGTTTGGCCGGGATCGGCAGTGCCCCGGCCTCCGGCATTCCAGCGGCGATCGGCCCGGCGTAGCGCAGCACGAGAATGTGGTCGGGAGTGACGTCGAGGTCGGGGTCGTCGAGGATCGAGGCGATGTCCTGGTCGGCGTCGACGACGAAGGCCGGGCCGGTGTGCTGCATCAGGGACGGGCTGGCCGCCGAGGTCTTGATCACCGCGCCGTTCGGGGCGAGTGATCCGGTCAGTACCGCCAGAGCGCCGGGTGGCCCGAGGGGGTCGTCGAGCGGTCGGATGACGTGCTGCCAGTCGGCACGCGCGTTGGTGTCGGCGAGCAGGTCGGCCAGGGCATGCCCGCTGACCCCGACCGTCGACGTCTCCAGGTGTGGTTCCAGCTCTTTGAGCAGGGCGGGAAGCCCACCGGAGCGGTGGAAATCCTCCATGTAGTTCGCGCCCGACGGCTTGCAGTCCACCAGCAGCGGTACCTTGGCGCCGATGGTGTCGAAGTCGGCGAGGGACAGGTCCACCCCGGCCCGGCGGGCCACGGCGATCATGTGCACCAGGACGTTGGTGGAGCCGCCGAGCGCGGCGAGAACCTTTACGGCGTTCTCGAACGCGTCCCTGGTGAGGACCTGTCGCGGCGCGGGTGCCCCCTGGCGGGCCAGTTCGACGGCGCGTCGTCCGGTGGCGACGCCGTGGCGAAGCCGCTCGCCGGTCGACGCCCCCGGGGTGGCTCCACCGGGCAGCATCATGCCGAGCGTTTCCGCCATGCAGGCCATCGTGGAGGCCGTGCCCATGACGGCACATGTGCCAGCTGTCGTGACCAGCTCGCTTCGCGCCTCGGTCACGTCGGCGGACGTCAGGTTTCCCGCCCGATGCTCTCCCCACACCCGGCGGCAGTCGGTGCAGGCGCCCATCCGCTGCCCGCGCCAGCTGCCCGTCATCATCGGTCCGACCACTTCGAGCATGACCGGCTTGTCCGACGACGCGGCGGCCATCAGCTGGGCCGGGACGGTCTTGTCGCAGCCGCCGAGCAGTACGGCGGCGTCCATCGGCAGAGCGCGGATCATCTCCTCGGTGTCCATCGCCATCAGGTTCCGGAACAGCATGGAGGTGGGCGAGGTGAGGATCTCGCCGAGGGAGATGGTGGGGAAGTCCATCGGGAGACCGCCGGCCTCGAGAATTCCCCGCCGTACGGCCGCCAGCAGGGCCGGCATGTCCCGGTGGCAGGTGTTGTAGTCGGAGGCGGTCACCGCGATCCCGACCACGGGCCGGTCGAGGTCGATGTCGTCGTACCCGCGGGAAGCCAGGAACGCTCGCCGCAGGTACCGGCTGAAACCGTCGTCTCCGTAGGCGGTCCGGCTGCGGTCGATCGCAGAGGTGAACTCTTCGTTGGGCATGACAGGGTCGCCTTACTTGAAATGGTGACGGTGGAATCCGGCTGATCGTGTTGCTCAGCGGATCAGTGGCAGGGCAAGGGGGCGCATCGGCGCGCCGGTGGCGCCGCGGATTTTCAGGCAGGCGCCGACGAAGGCGAATTCGTAGAGGGATTCCGCGGCGAGGTGCTCACAGTCGACGATCTCCATGATGGGCACACCGGCCTCACCGAGCAGGTAGGTGTGGACCACCTGCCAGTTCTCCGGGTCGTTGGCCGGCATCTGTTCGAGAGCCGAGTTGTCGCCGCCGATCACCGCTGCTCCGGCCAGGGCGAGGAACCGCGCGCCGTCGAGGTTCAGTCCAGGGCTGTTGTCGATGTAGCGCCGTGGATCGGGCCACTGGGTCATTCGCCCCGTACGGACCAGTGCGATGTCCCCGGGCAGGAAGGTGGTCCGCTGTCGTTTCAGTGCGTTCCGTAGGTCATCGGCGCCGATGCCGTAGTTGTCCGGCAGCATGTCGACACCGTGCAGCGCGGCCACGTCGAAGAGCACGCCGCGACCGATGATCGGGGGGATCCTGTCGGCTCCGCATCTGGTCCAGTGCCGGGAACTGAGGTGCTGCGCGGCGGAGAATCCGTTCCAGATCTCGCCGTTGTAGCCGAAGTGGTTGAGCGTGTCGATATGCGTCCCGGTGTGGGTGTACATCGACACCGCGTCGCCGGAGTAGGCGACCAGTTCGTTCTGGGCCTGCCCGGCGCCGGTCAGGTCGTCGAGAACCGTGCCGGCGGGGGTGTGGGTCATCCACTGCTGGAAGGGCGGGTCACCGGCCTTGGTCCAGGAGGGCATGCCCATGAACATGTCCACCGACAGGTCGATCGCGGCACCGCCGTCGGCGCGTCGCATGACCTCGCGGGCGGATTCAGCCGACAGCAGGTTGAGCATGCCGATCTCGTCGTCGGGGCCGAAGGGACTCCTGGTCACCTTCCGGAACTGGGCGGCGTAGGCCGCGATCTTCTGTCGGGTCGCCTCGGTGATGAACTCAGGTCCGCACACGGCCGCCCTCCTTCTCTGGTCGCATGTCTTCGTCCGACCTCAGTCGAGGTCCGCGTCCCGCTCGGCCCGGACCGGACCGGTGATCTCGGTGTACTGGTCCGGTCTGCGTCCGGCGAAGATCTCAAGTTCGTACTCGCCCGGGACGATCACCAGCTTCTTGTTGCGGGCCTGGGCGAGCTCCACCTCGGCGCCGAAGAGTCCTTCGTCCGTGCCGGCGTCGACCAGAACCTCCCCGCCCGGAGAGACCACCTGGCTCCGGCCGTGGAAGGGAGTGCCGTTCTCCTCGTCGGCGCGGTCGGCGACGGCGAGGTAGACGAGGTTCTCCAGGGCCCGGACCCGGGTGACGTGGTCGGAGAGCATGTTCGCGTTTCGCGGCCAGTTGGTCGGCACCGCGATGATGTCCGCACCTTGCAGGGCGAGCACCCGGGCCGCCTCCGGGAAGCGCAGGTCGAAGCAGATCATCGTGCCGATCTTTCCGGCCGGCGTCTCCACCACCGGCGGGGTGTCGCCGCGACCGGGTGTCACGAACCGGTCGGCGCCGAGGTACGGCAGATGCTGCTTGCGGTAGATCCCGAGCACCCCGTGCGGGCCGAGCGTCACCGCCGAGTTGTACAGCAGGGTGCCGTCGGTTTCGAGGAAGCCGACCACGGCGATGGTCGATGCTTCCCGGCATGCCCGGACGAGGTGCCCGATCCGGGGATCGCCGACGCCGATGGCGGCGCGCGCCGTCTCCTCGTGCGAGTCGAACATGTATCCACTGAGCGTGCACTCCGGGAACACCACCAGGTGGTTGCCCTCCGCGCCGGCGCGTCTGATCGTCGCGGCCGTACGTTCGACGTTCGCATCCGGGTTTCCCTGAGCTGATGGCAGTTGGGCGACCGCGACCCTCACCGTTTCCTTCGTCCCGGGCATCTCCAGCACTCACCGCCTCTGCTCCGAACCGCCGTCACCGGCACGCTGCATGCAGCATGCCAACCGTCCAAGTCGCCGTCAAGCCCTTGACATGCTGCATGCAGCATGTCAGCCTCGTCCCCAGCTTAGAGCTGTTCCCGCAGCTCATCTGCATAATCGGCGGTACAACCCGCGTGCAACGCAGCGACGTGCCGCCCACCGAACAACGCTCGGATATCCCGCCTCCACCCAAGCGGTGGGATGCATTCGAGGTGGGACCGGTGGAGGTTCAGCGCCTCGGCCCCCACCGACCGGCCGGCCCGTCCGGCAAACCGCTGACCCTACGAGCCAAAGGACCTGATCATGGGGAACGCCATCATGATCACCGGCGCGAGCGGTGGCATCGGTGCCGCCGTGGCACGTGCCGTCGCCGCCGCGGGCGACGCCGTTCTGCTGGTCGACCACCGAGCGGAGGGGATCGAACGGCTGGCGGCGGAGCTGCGCTCCGAGGGGCGGCAGGCGTTGGCCCACGTAGCCGACATCGCCGACGAGGACGCGGTCCACGACACCGTCGGCGCGGCACTCGACGCCTGGGACAGGATCGACGGGCTGGTCAACTGCGCCGCCACGATGATCTCCACGCCGCTCACCGAGACCACGCTCGCGGACTGGACGCGGGTGCTCACCGTGAACGCGACCGGCACCTTCCTCACGTGCAAGCACGTCGTCCGAGCCATGGTCGGTCAAGGGCTGGGCGGCTCCATCGTCAACCTCTCGTCGATCTCGGGGAGAGTCGGCCTGCCCAACCAGCCGGCGTACTGCGCCTCCAAGGGGGCGGTGCTCCAGCTGACCCGTCAGATCGCCGCCGACTACGCCGGCCACAACATCCGCTGCAACGCCGTGAGCCCAGGCTCGGTCCGTACGGACCAGCTTCGGACGTACCTCGCGGCACAACCCGATCCGATCGCTGCCGAACGGCAGCTCGTCGACTCCCATCCGCTGCACCGGATCGCGGACACCTCCGAGGTCGCCGCAGTGATCGTGTTCCTGCTCGGTCCCAGGTCGAGCTTCATCACCGGTGCCGACATTCCGGTCGATGGCGGCTACACCGCCGTATGACCACGCGCACCCCGGTCTGACAGAAAGGACACGCGGGATGTCCCTCGACGTAAGCGAACCCGAACAGCAATCCAGGCAGATCCCCGCGTCACGGGTGCGGCTGCCCCGGGGGCCGTTCACGCCGGTGTGGGTGATGACCGCGCTGCTCTTCGCGGCCAGCCCGCTGATCGCGCCGGGCAGCCTCTCCGGTTCCGCGTTGAACTCGATGTTCCCATTCGCTGCGGTCCTGGCGGTCGCCGCACTCGGGCAGGCCTTCGTCGTCAGCCAGGGCGGCATCGACCTCTCGGTGCCCGGCGCGATGGCCCTGGCCGCGGTGTTCGTCACCAAGGTGCCGCAGCTCGCCGGCATCCCGGTCCCGATCGCGGCCGCCCTCGGACTCCTCGTGGGCGCGGCCGGTGGACTCGTCACCGGCATCGCCGTGGTGCGGTTCGGGATAGCGGCGTTCGTGGTGACCCTGGCCATGAACGCGATCCTCATCGGCGTGGTCCTACAGGTGTCCGGCGGATTCCCCGGCTCGGCGGATCCGAGCCTCAGCGGCTTCGCGACCGGCTCGGTGTGGGTGGTACCAAACCTCCTGATCATCGCGGTGGTGCTGGTCGTGGCCACCCAGTGGCTGCGCCGCCGGTCGGTGCTGGGTCGCCGGTTCATGGCGGCGGGCGCCAACTCCGCAGCCGCGCGGCTGCTGGGTATCCGGACCGGGGCATACCAGGTCTCCGCCTATGCCGCGGCCGGGGCTCTGTACGCCGCGGCCGGGCTGCTTCTCGCGGGATACCTGCGTACGCCCGACATCCTGCTCGGTAACACGTACCAGCTGTCGTCCATCGCCGCTGTGGTCCTCGGCGGGAGCGTACTGACCGGCGGCATGAGCAACGCCCTCGCCACCGGCGTCGCCGCGCTGTTCCTGACCCAGCTGAACCAGGTCGTCCTGGCCGCCGGTGCCACCACCTCGATCCAGTTGCTCGTGCAGGCGGTCGTGCTCGCGGTGGCCGTCGTCCTGCGCCGACTTCCACTGACCGGGGTCCTACGCCGGCTCGGCGTGCCCAGATCCCGGTGACCCCTTCCATCTCATATCGCCCGTTTCTTCCCCTAGTAGCCCTCGAACTGGAGGAACAGTGATCGACAAACAACGCCGCGTGCCGGCGGCCGGAGCGGTGGTGATCACGGCGATGCTCGCCGTCACCGGATGCGCCGCCAAGAAGAACGACTCGCCGAACGCCGCGAACGTCGAGGCCGTCTACAGCGACCAGACCCGGGTCGGCGAGGTCAACCAGCTGAAGTCGATCCAGGAGTTCTGCGGCAGCAAGCCGTTGAAGGTCGCGCTGGCTGACGGGACAGGTGACAACGCCTGGCGCAAGACGGCCCGGGCGGAGTTCGAGGACGAGGCACGCAAGTGTTCGAACCTCACCGTCATGCCGTACTCCGACGCTCAGAACAACCCGCAGAAGGCGATCAGCGACATCAAGGCCCTCGTCGCCCAGGGCGCCGACGCCATCGTCGTCTTCCCCGACGCCGGAGAGGCGCTGCTGCCCACCCTGCGGGAGGCGTTCAAAGCCGGTGTCGCCATCGTCCCGTGGACCGCCAACCCGGGCGGTACCCCCGGCAAGGACTACACCACCTTCGTCGGCCACAACACCATCAACGACGGCCGCACCTGGGCGCGGTGGACCTGTGCGCACCTGGGCGACACCGGCGGAAACGTGCTGTTCCTCGGCGGTACGCCCGGCAACACCCAGAGCACCACCGAGATCAAGGGTGTCGAGGAGGAGTTCGCCGCGAACCCCGCCTGCCGAAACGCCAAGTTGCTGAACGAGCCGGGCAAGCCGATCGACACGAACTGGAACCCCGCGCAGACCCAGCGGGTCGTTGCCGGCCTGCTGACCAAATACCCGAAGATCGACGCGATCATCTCAGACTCCGGTGACGGATCCCTCGGCGGCCTTCGCGCCTTCGAGGCGGCCAACCGGAAGCTGCCCCTCTGGACGGCCAACGACCTCAACGGCTTCGCCTGCGAGTGGAAGAAACGTAGTGCCCAACAGCCGGACTACAACATCGTGACTGTCTCCAGCCGGACCTGGATCGTCCGACTCGCCCTGCGCAAGGCGGTCGCGGCGAAGCAGGGGATCACCGACGGCGAGCCCGAGATCATCAACATCCCGATCTACGAGGACAGCTTCGACAAGGCCAAGCAGCCCAGGTGCGACCCGGCCCTGCCCAGCAACGCCATCCTCTCCGCGGAGCTCGGCCCCGAACAGCTCAAGAGCATCTACAACTGATCCACCTCCATGCTTGGCCGTTGGCCGACACCCCGGTCAACGGCCAAGCATCCGAAGGGACACCAACCATGGCTGGATCCAACGCCCGCCTCGTGATGCGCGGTGTGACAAAACGCTTCCCCGGCGTCCTCGCCCTCGATCGGGTCGACTTCGAGGTCCACGCAGGCGAGATCCACGCACTCGTCGGTGGCAACGGCGCGGGGAAGTCCACCCTGATGGCGATCGCATCCGGGGCACTGAAGCCGGACACCGGCAGCGTCGAGATCGGCGGGAGGCCGATCGCCGAAGTCTCGCCGACCGCCGCGCGCAGGCAGGGTCTGGCGATCGCCTTCCAGCATCCAGCGCTGCTGGCCGACCTGACGGTGGCTGAGAACCTCATGCTGTCGGTCCCGGAGGCGAAGCGGCCCAGGTTCGCCGAGGCCACAAGGTGGGCGAGGGACAAGCTGGCGGCGATGGGAATGCCGATCGATCCCACCTCGTCGGTCCGCACCCTGACTCTCGCCGAGAAACAGGCGGTCGAGATCTGCGGCGCGCTCGCCTGCGACCCGGAGGTCGTCATCTTCGACGAACCCACCGAACCGTTCATGGCCGCCGAGACCAACCGACTGTTCGAGGGCATCCGCGGGCTTGCGGCCCGTGGTGTCGCGGTCGTGTACATCAGCCACCGGCTACCCGACGTGTTCGCGCTGGCTGACCGCATCACCGTGCTGCGGGACGGGCAGATCCGCGGCACATTCAACCGGTCCGACGTCAGCGAGCGGGAAATCATCACCCGAGTCGCCGGACGCGAGGTCACGGCGCTGTTCCCCGACCGCGCCGACGATCTGGGGGAACCCGTGCTCCGGGTACGGAACCTGACGTCCGACCGGTTCGCCGGTGTGAGTGTGGACGTGGCGCGGCACGAGATCGTCGGCCTGGCCGGCGTCGAGGGCAACGGCCAACGGGAGTTCATCAGGGCCCTCGGCGGCGCGACGCGCAGCAGCGGCCAGGTGACGGTCGACGATCGCCCGGTCGACGTGTCGAGCCCACGCCGTGCCCGCGCGTCGGGCATCGTGCTCATGCCCCAGGAACGCCACATCGAGGGAGTGGCCACCATCCACTCCGTCCGGGAGAATCTGGCCGTCGCCGCGACCCACCGGACGTCCCGCGCCGGCGTCATCGCCCCGCAGTCCGAGGA
Source organism: Micromonospora olivasterospora (assembly GCF_007830265.1). Classification (NCBI taxonomy): domain Bacteria; kingdom Bacillati; phylum Actinomycetota; class Actinomycetes; order Micromonosporales; family Micromonosporaceae; genus Micromonospora; species Micromonospora olivasterospora. The sequence goes on along the minus strand of NZ_VLKE01000001.1, from coordinate 6,263,709 downwards.
GCGGATCGTCCGACGGGAGATCGCGGACCTGGGGGTGCGGCTCGCCTCGCCTGACGTGGCGGTCGAGACGCTCTCCGGCGGTAACCAGCAGAAGGTGGTGCTGGGCCGCTCGCTGCTCTCCGACCCCAAGGTCCTGCTCTGCGACGAGCCCACCCAGGGCATCGACGTGGGTGTCCGCTCCGACATCTACCACCGGCTCCGGCGGACCGCCGACGACGGAGTACCCGTCGTGGTGCTCAGCTCGGACAACGTGGAACTCGCCGGCCTGTGCGACCGGGTTCTGGTCTTCCGCGGCGGCCGGGTCGTGGCCGAACTCGTCGGTGACGACATATCCGACGACGCCATCACGGCGGCGTCGCTGACCGGCACGGTCACGAAGGACGTGGAGCAGGCCGCGTCCGGCGGCCGGGCCCGGGGGAGCCGGTGGCGCCGGTTTCTCAGCGGCGAGCAGGGCCCGAGTGTCTTTCTCCTCACGGCCGTGCTCGCCCTCGGGCTGGTCGGCGCCACGCAGAACGAGCGGTTCCTCTCCAGCTTCAACATCGGCAGCATGCTGGAACTGCTCGCACCCCTGCTGTTCCTGTCCGCCGGGCAGTTGATCGTGATGTTGACCGGCGGGATCGACCTCTCCGTCGGCCCGCTCAGCGGCGCCCTCGTCGTGGTGGCGTCGTTCTATGTCAGCGACGACTACGCGGTCGTCTGGTGGATCGTGGGGGTCGGACTGATGACCCTGCTCGCCGTCGCCGTCGGCGGGGCGAACGGAGCACTCGTCCGGTTCGCGGGGGCCGCCCCCGTGGTGGCGACGCTGGTGACGTACATGGCGCTGCAGGGGCTGTCACTGGTCATGCGCGACATACCCGGCGGCTCGATCGCCGATCCGGTTACCGCACTGCTGAAGGCAGGGATCGGCCCGGTCCCCTGGCCGGTGCTCGTGGGCGTGGCACTCCTGCTCGGCCTCGAACTCGCGTCGCGGCGGACCATGCCGGGCTTGTACCTGCGGGGCACCGGTTCGAACGAGCACGCCGCACACAAGCTGGGCATCCCGGTGGCCCGGGTCCAGGTACTGGCCTACGTCGCCAGTTCGGTATGCACACTGTTCGGCGCGTTCCTGCTGGCGGCCCAGATCGGGGTCGGCGACCCGACAGCCGGGACGTCCTACACGCTCGCCAGCATCACCGCGGTCGTACTCGGTGGCGCCTCCATCTTCGGCGGGCGCGGCAGCTTCATCGGCGTTCTCTGCGGAGTCGTGCTGCTTCAGGTGACCCAGAACGTCGCCGTGTTCGCCGGGCTCTCCCAGGCGTGGCAGTACTGGCTTCCCGGCCTGATGGCGCTCGCGGCGACCGGACTGTTCGCCCAGGCTCAGCGCCGGAGTCGCGCCTAGTGGTGCCCTGTCGTGGGCCTGCCTCAGGAGAGGTCGTACGGCAGGCCCACGTAGAGTTCTCGGCCAGGCTGGTCGCGGCGGCGACCGACGACACGGTGTAGCGGAGCTGGGCCAGTTGCAGGCGACGCTCGAACGGGTCGTCGTCGGGGAACCGGTGCAGCATCGAGGTCATCCACCAGGAGAAGTGCTCGGCCCGCCAGACCCGGTGCAGGCGACGGTCGCTGTAGCCGTCCAGCAGTTCCGTGGACCGCCCTGACAGGAAGGGGACCAGGGCCCGGGAGAGGTCCAGCGCGTCGGCGACGGCGAGGTTCATGCCCTTCGCTCCGGTGGGCGGCACGATGTGGGCGGCGTCGCCGGCGAGCAGCAACCGGCCGTACCGCATCGGCTCCGTCACCACGCTGCGTACGGACGTCAGCCCCTTCTCCAACACCGGCCCGGACCGCAGGTCGAACCCGTCGACGGCGAGCCGGACGGCCAACTCGTCCCAGATCCGGTCGTCCGGCCAGTCCTCGATCCGTTCGCCGGCCGGCACCTGCAGGTACAGCCGGGTGATCTCGGGCGAGCGCATGCTGTGCAACGCGAACCCGCGATCCGAGTACGCGTAGATCAGCTCGTGGTGCGACGGCGGCGTCCGGGCGAGGATGCCCAGCCAGGCGAACGGGTACTCCCGCCGGTAGGTCCGCAGGGCGCCGGGCGGAAACGCGGTGCGGCTGACCCCGTGGAAGCCGTCGCAGCCGGCGACGACGTCGCAGACGAGGGTGCGGGCGGTTCCGCCGGCGTCGGTGAAGGTGACCCGGGGCCGGTCGCCGCCGGGGTCGTGCACCGACACCTCGTCGACGTCGAACAGGATCGGTGCGGCGAGGCGGCCCAGGTCGCCGTCGAACACCTCCATGGCCGCGGGAATCCGTGGCACCGTCCGCCCGTGCGGCCCCGTGAGGAAGGAGAAGTGCTCGTTCGACGCGTACGTGGTGCACAGCATCGCCGCCGGCACGCCGGCGACCTCGGCCACCAGCCGCCCCCACACGCACAGCTGGTCGTAGACGACCACCGTGTCGGGGCCGAGCTCCCGTACCCCGTCGAGCACCCCGGGCAGGACCTCGACCGCGGCGGCGGCCAACCGGGCCGGGATCAGCGCGAGGGTGACCAGCGGGTCGGTGTCGGCCGGGAGGCGCGGATCCGGCGGCGGCGTGCGGATCTCCCGGAACTCCGCGCCGGTGGCGGCCACCGCGTCCCGGAACTGCGCGGTCAGCCAGTAGATCACCCGGTGGCCCCGGGCCACCAACTCCCGCGCCACCGGCAGCGTCGGGTTGACGTGCCCGTGCATCGGGGCGATCAGGAAAGCCAACTGCGTCAACGGATCCCCTTGTCAGCGGTCGCCAGTTCGACCAGCGCGGCCAGCCGCGCCAGGGTGGGCTCGGCGAGGAACTCGGTCAGGCTGACCGGCACGCCGAACCGGTCGCGGACCCGCCCGACGACCACGGCCGCCGCCAACGAGTCGCCGCCGAGGGCGAAGAAGTCGTCGTCCGGTGCCGGGCGGGCCGTCAGCAGCGGACCGACGATCTCGTCCGCCAGCACCGCGGCGACCTCCTCCGGATCGCCGTACGACGGCCCGGGTCGGCGGGCGGCGGCCGGCGGGGGCGGGGCGCGGGCAGCCGGGACCGGTCGCTGCGCGCCCTGGCCACGCATCCGCTCGTCGACTCGGTGGGGTGGCGAGGCGCCTGCTCGACGGGTATCGAGATCACTTTCCGGAACTGGACTACGCGCTGACTCCCCGCCGCGGCCGGGGGCGAGCACCCGAGGTCACGCCCGCTGGACGTCGCGGGTCGGCGGCGACGCGCTCCCGGAGGGGCGGGGGACGGCAGATCGGGATGGCTACCGGCTTGGCGACGGGCTCGGCTCACCGTGTGCTGGGGCGGGCCGGCCGTCATGGTTCCGGTGTCGGAGCCGCGCCCAGCCAAGGGCGTTCAGCCCCACGCCCCAGATGAGCAGGACGGCGAGCCACTGGACCCAGTTCAGTGGATTCATCTGGCCGGAGAGCAGGTGCCGGACGGTGGAATACGGGGTCAGGGCTTGGGCCGGCCGGAGAACGTCGACGGCACCCAGTAGGAACCACAGGCCGAGCGGCAGGACGATGGTGGTGATGAAGGCGACGGTGGGACGCCGCATCAGCAGGCCGAGTCCGGTGCCGACAAGTTGGGCCACCACTTGGACCAGAACACCACCCACCGCGATGGTTCCGGCGTGCCGCCAGGGGTCCTGAGCACTCGACGTGGTCATTGTGAGGGCTGCGACGCACGCCAGGAGGCCGAACAGGCCCACGGCGGCGGCGAGCAGCGCCGCGGCCAGCAGGGTAGGTGCGAGGCGCGTGGACCGGGACGCCGGCTTCAGGTCGCGGGCGAGCAGGACGCCGAAGGCCGGCACGATGACGGACATCAGGCTCTGTGCCGGCCCGGAAAGGTTGGCGAACGTGCGATCACCGGGTGGTCCGACCAAAGCAAGCCCGGCAGCGGCCAGCAGTCCCAGCAGCAGGGTGACCGCGATTAGGAACCTGCGCGCCCGCGTCCCGACGGAGCGGCGGAAGGCGTCGAGAGCGGACTCACCGAAACTGGTGGAGGTGCCGAGGGTGTTGGGAGTGCCTGGATCAGTCATCGTGCCCCCGTTCGACAGTTGGACTTCATTCTCCTCTCTTCCCTTCTCGTGCTGCGACCTCTTCACCGGCGCGGATTATCGTGGCAAGGTTCCCTTGTGCAGGGTGGCGGGATGGTGTGACGGGTGGGCCGCGGCCCGGTGACGTCGCCCCGTCGCCCGTTGCGCCCGGTTCGCAGCCGACGGTGTCCGGCGCGCTGGCTCCCGTGCGGGGAGAGCCGTCCGCGAGGCTTGCGGTCGGGTCGCTGGTGGTGCGATGCCTGCTCCTCGGCATCGTGGCGGTGTTCCTGGTGCTGCCGTACGTCGGGGTGGACAGCCCGCCTCGGGATTTCACCTACCGATTTGAGGCGAGAGGGCTGCCGTCTTCAGGCGGCAGGTGAATCGCTGCCCTGATGCTGCTCTGTTAGCTACGTGCCATGCGTATACTACGTTAGTGGCCGAATACCAGACGAGCCGTGGGGCGGCGTACAGCCTCGGATACCACGTGGTGTGGTGCCCGAAGTACCGCCGCCCCGTGCTCGTCGGCCCAGTCGCCGAACGTCTGCGGGACCTGATCGGACAGAAGTGTGACGAGCATGGCTGGTCGATCGTGGCGCTGGAAGTCATGCCCGACCACGTGCACCTGTTCGTCCGGGCCGACCCGAACGCTTCGCCGTCGTACATCGCGAACCAGTTCAAGGCCGGCTCGTCAAGGGCGCGCTCGGCTGGCACATCGTGTTCCGCACCGAAGTGGAGGTGGGGACACCAGCGCAGCACCAGGTCGCTGGCACGGTGCTGCTGGTGGCGTTGGTGCTCTGCTGAGGTCGGCGGCTGGTTACCTGACGGTGCTGGCGGCACACGCGCTGTTGGTGTTCGCCTGTCCGCTCACGAACCGGAGGCGGCGGCCTCGCTGATCGCCTCTGACCTGTGCAGTGAATGGCAGCTCAGATGGGCGCTGGAAGCGTGGCGGCCGAGCGGCCAGTGTCGGTCAGCGCTCCGCGGGGCCGTCCCGCCATGACTGCGGTTGCAACGACCGGAGGCGGCTGTGCCAGGGATGGTTCGGGTTGCTTTCGACCAACGCCAACTTTTCTCTCATCTTGCCGAGCACTGGCGGCTCCTCGTCGTCGTCGAAGAAGTCGCCCTGGAGGAGCCTGATCAGATCGAGCCGATACTCGGGGTTGCGGATGTAGGAGCTGAACAACACGTTCAGCCGGTAGTAGACAGTGATGAAGTTGCGCCACCACTGGGTGGCGTTGCGCGACTTGCGCTCGAACTCGGCGAACGCGGACTTGGCGAAGCCGAGTGGTGCTGCGGCGATGATGTTGCTCGCGGCGAGCCGCGCGCTGCTGAGGGCGATGCCGACGCCGCTGGAGAAGATCGGGTCCACGAACCGCGCGGCGTCGCCGACGAGCACCCATCCGTCGCCGGACAGTTCGCGCATCGAGTAGCTGTAGTCGCCCTCCGCGGTGTACGGGCGCAGTCGTCGCGCGGCGCGCAGTGCCTGTGCCAGCGGCGGCCGGGTGCTCACCCACGCGTCGAAGAACTTCTCCAGGTCACCGCTCGCCTCGCGCAGGCGGGCCTTCTCCGTGACGACGCCGACGCTGGTCACGGTGTCCGAGATCGGGATCTGCCACATCCAGGATCCGGCGAAGGGAAGGAAGTGGATGATCGTGTAGTCGCCGATGCCGGTGGTACCGCTCGCCGCCTCCCGGTCGAGACCCTCGAACCAGGAGTGCACGGCGTACTGCTTGAACTCTGGATCGGCGACCTTGAGTTTGAGCTGGCGGCCGAGCAGGGTGCCACGGCCGCTCGCGTCGACCACCATCGGCGCGTGGACCTCGGAAGTCACGCCATGCCGTCGGAAGGTCACGCGCTTGATCGGGCCGTCGAGGTCCACCCGCCCGACCCGGGCCTCCTGGAGCACGGTCGCGCCCAGTTCGGCGGCATGTTCCAGCAGCAACGTGTCGAATCGGGCCCGGTCGACGTGGTAGGTGTATTCGTGGGATACCCCGGTTTGTTGGCGTTCGGCGAACCGGACGGCGACCTGCGGGATGGTGAAGTGGCGGCGGTGGCGTACCACGGCGTCGGCCGTCGGGGCGTCGTCCGCCGCGGCCGTCCACGCCGCGCCGTACTTCCGCGCGAATCCGGCTCGGTCGATCTTGTCCAGCACGCCGATCTCCTGGAGGGCGACCGTCGCCCTCGGCACCAGCGACTCGCCCACGTGGGGGCGGGGAAACCGGTCGCCCTCCAACACGATGCACCGCAGACCGGCCTTCGCCAGGTACGACGCGGTGGTCGAGCCGGCGGGGCCACCCCCGATGATGCATACGTCGTAGGTCTCGGCAGTCACGATCCGTCCCTTCCTGCAATCGTGCGGTCCTCGACCAACGCACGGCGGTCGAGCTTGCCGTTGGTCGTCCGCGGCAGCCGGTCGACCGTGCGGACGCTGTCGGGAATGAGGTGCGGGGCCAGCCGCCGCGCGAGGAATGGTTTGACCTCGCCCAGCGGCAGCGTGTCTCCTGAGCGGGTGCGCACCCACGCGCGCAGGCGGGCCCGGTGACCGGATCCGGTGGCCACGACCGCGGCCTCGACGACGTCCGGGTGAGCGTGCAGCGCTGCCTCGATCTCGGCCGGTTCCACCCGGTAGCCCCGAATCTTCATCATGTGGTCGCGGCGGCCGACGTACTCGAACGCGCCGTCGGGGAGTCGGCGCACGACGTCGCCGGTGGCGTATGGGCCGTGCAACGGCTCGGCGTTGAGGTAGCCGGTCATCAGCGTCGGCCCGGCGACCATCAGTTCGCCTTCCTCGCCGGGTTCAGCAATCGTTCCGTCCTGGCGGACGGCCCAGATCTCGTCCCCCGCCGCTGCGGTGCCGATCGGCACCGCGGCGGTACGGTCGGCCGGGATCGCCCCGACGCGGTGGAAGGCGCAGACGTTGGTCTCGGTGGGGCCGTAGAAGTTGTAGAGGTCCAACGAGGGCCAGCGCTCGCGCAGCGCTCTGAGGTGCTCGATGGGGAACGTCTCGCCCGCGAACACGACGGCGCGCAGCGGCAGGCGGGTCTGGTCGAGCAGACGTCCGAACTCCATCATCATCGTCAGCGCGGACGGTACCGAGTACCAGACGGTGATGGCGTGGTCGTCGATGAACCGCACCAGGTTCCGCGCCGGGGTGGACTCCGGGATCAGGTGTACGGAAGCGCCCGCTCGGAACGCCGCGTAGAGGTCGAACACCGAGAGGTCGAACTGCAACGGCGCGTGGTTGGCGAGGTGGTCACCGCCGGTGACGCCGATTTCGTCCGCTGCCCAGTCGACGAACGCCGCTGCCGCGGAATGGCTCACGCATACGCCCTTGGGTGTGCCGGTCGAGCCCGAGGTGTAGAGCACGTAGGCGAGGTCGGCGTCACGTGTCGACGGCCGTGGCGGTCGTGGCGCCGACCTGACCTCCCACCGGGCGAGATCGTCGTGGCCGATCAGCGCGGGCGGTAGCGCCGTCTGCCCGGCGACGTCGGTGGCCCTCCCGTCCGTCGTCACCACGGCGGCGGGTGTGCAGTCGCTGATCAGGGCCGCCGCCCGCGGTGCGGGGGCGCGCGGGTCCAACGGGACGTAGGCCGCGCCCAGCCGAAGTACCGCCTGCGTGACCGCGACGCCGAACGCGGACTTCGGCAACCACAGGGCGACGCGGTCGCCGGCATCGACACCGAGCGTGCGCAGTCCGGCGGCGAGCTCGTCCGCGCGTGCGTTCAGCTCGCGATAGGTCAGGCATGCGTCCGGACCGCACACGGCCACCGCGTCGGGTGTCGCCGCGGCGGCGCGGAGGACGTGCTCCTCAAGTCTCACGGCGCAGCTCCGCCGCGATGACGTCGCGGTGGATCTCGGAGGTGCCGGAGAACAGCGACGCGGGCACCGCGTCCGCGATCGCCTGTTCGACGCCGGAACCGTCTACGATGCCCGCACCGCCGTGCAGGTGTACGGCGTCGAGCGCGTTGCGGGTGGCGGCCTCGCTGACGCCCAGCTTCGCGAGCGACACGTCGAGCGGACGGGCCGTCCCCTGGTCGCGTGCCCAGCAGGCGCGGTACAGCAGCAGGCGCGCGCTCTCCAGACGTAGTTTCATGTCGGCGAGTCGATGTGCGACGGCCTGGTGTCTGGCGAGCGGTTTGCGGAACTGGCGGCGCTCGCTGGTGTACGCGACGGTCCTGCCGAGTTGGCGGTCCATGGCACCGACGTAGGCGGCGAACAGGCAGGTGCGTTCCCATTCCATCGAGCCGGTGAAGACGTCGCGCCCCTCGCCCTCGCCGCCGAGCCGGTTCGCCACCGGTACCGCCACACCGTCGAGGTAGACCGGGGCGAGCGGCGAGGACGCGAGCCCGGTCTTCGGCAGCGGCGAGCCGACCGTCACCCCTGGTGTGTCGCGGTGGACGACGAACGCGCTGATGCCCAGGTAACCGCTGCGGGGATCGGTGCTCGCGTACACCACGAACACGTCGGCCAGCGGAGCGTTGGTCACGTAGTTCTTCACGCCGTCGAGCACGTACCGGTCGCCGTCGCGTACGGCCGTGGCGCGCATGGCGTAGACATCGGACCCCGCCTCGGCCTCGGTTATCGCGTTGGCCGCGATCCACTCGCCCGACCCGAGCTTCGGCAGCACCTCGTCGCGTACGGAGTCGGTGCCGTGCGCCGCGATCGGCATCGCGCACGCGAACAGGTGGGCGCAGGCTGAGAACACCAGTCCCATGTCCTCGTGCCCGCGGGCGAATGCCTCGATCGCGAGGGCCGTGCTCAGCGAGTCGAGCCCAAGCCCTCCCCAGCGTTCGGGGAGGCTGAGCCCGAGCAGGCCGAATTCTCCGCACCGTCGCCACTTCTGCCGGCTGAAGTACGGTCCGCCGCTGCGGTCGTGCTCGTCCGGGGCGTTGAGCGCGACGCCGAGTGCGTGGATGCTGTCCGCGAGTAGCCGTTGGTCGGGGTCCGGTGCGAAGTCCATGTGTCCTCGGGCGGGGTGTACGTGTCCGCTGTCCGGGGGTCAGGACGGCAGGCGGTCGGCCGCGATCAGCACGTACTGCAGCACGTTGGACCGGTATCCGTCGAGGAACGCCCGCTCGACGCCGGTTCGGTGCTCGGAGTGGCTGCGCAGCTCCCAGTACGGGATCGTCTGGGCGTTGAGGACGGTGACCTGACTGGGCGAGAACCCGGCGGCGGACAGCGCCGCGAGGTATTCGCTGCGCAAGTGCATCCGGGTGCCGTAGTGCGCGTCCACCGCCTCGCAGTCCGCGCTCGTCGGCGCGATCGTGTCGTTGACGCAGTAGGTGACGCAGACGTAGCGGCCGCCGGGACGCAGCAGCCGGGCGAACTCGCCGAACGCGGCAGCCAGGTCCACGTACATGGTGGTCTCGTTGGTGAGGACGCGGTCGAAGTGACCGTCCGGGAACAGCGTTCGGGTCATGTTCTGCAGGTGGAAGGCGACCTTGTCCGTGCAGCCGTGCCGAGCTGCCTGCTTCGTGGCGAAGTCGACCTGGTACTGCGACAGAGTGATGCCGTCGACCCAGCAGCCGAACCTGCGGTGCGCGCTGAACGAGCCACCGCCCCTGCCCGACCCGGCGTCGAGCAACCGGCCGTCCGGCTCCATGCCGCCGAATGCGTCGAGCACGACGTCGGTCTGTGCGCACTCCAGCCGGTGCAGTTCCCGGATGATGGCGGCTTCGCGGTCGGCACCGCTGCCGGACAGCACGGCAGGGTCGTACTCCCCGAGGCCGTAGTGGTGGTGGACCAGCCCGTCCTCGGCGCCGAGCAAAAGGTTGATCGGGTCGTTCAGTTTCTCGTTCCAGTAACGAGCTACTGACTTTTCGTAGTCGGTGGCGATGGCGTCGGGTGTCACGTCCGTCTTGGACACAGCGGCCTCCGGGGATCGTGGGGAATGCGCGCGGATAAGTCCGGCCATGCTCTCGATGGTCTCCCACTTCGAGTGCAGCCAGTCGCTCAACGTAATCGAATATTCACTCTCGACGAACGCGATGAGTTCTTCGACATTGAGCGAGTCGATCAGCCGATGCTTCAGGAGCGGGGTACGTTCGTCGAACGAGATGTCCTCGCCCTCCAGCAGCACGTCCGCGACGAAGTCGTGGATTGTCCGTTCGATATCGTCCATTGTCTTGCCTTCCCTGACGAGGGGGTGCTGTCATGATCCATGCCTCTGCCGGCGTGCGCAAGGGTCAAGCGCGCCGCCACTCACGGTAATCGTCGACACAGGGCGGTGATGCGACATGGACGCTGAATTGGGCCGGTCACGTACACCACAAACAATGTCCATTTTCGATTCTTTTGACGCCACTAACTCCACAAGGGGCGGCGCGCACGCGGCGTGGCGCGCGCTGCGGCGGACCGAGCCGGTGCGCAAGGACGTCGCCCCCAACGGGACGGAGTGCTGGTCGTTTTTCCGCTACGCGGAATGCCACACGATTCTGCGCGACACGGCGGTGTTCAGCTCCACATCGGGCGCCCTGCTCCACTGTGTCGGCGCACCCGACCCGGCCGGCGGCCAGGCGCTGGCGCTCACGGACCCACCCCAACACACGGCGCTGCGCCGGCCGTCCGCCCGCGCGGTGGGGCCCGGGGCCGTCCGGGCGCACGAGGCAGAGATCCGCGCGCGCGTACGCCGGTTGCTACGCCCGATCCTCGCCGGAGGCGTCCACGACCTGGCCACCGCGCTGCGGCAACTCCCGATGATCGCCGCCGGTCCCCTCCTCGGGATACCCGAGGAACATTGGGACAGCACGGTCGTGACCGCCCTCGCCACCCTCGCGCCGAGCGACCCGTCCTACCAGGACGGAGACGAGGACGAGACCGTACTACGCGCGAGTTCACGGCTCTTCGGGTCGATCAGGGCCTCGTTGGCCACGTCGCTGTCCCGACCGGAAACGCTCATCGGCGCCTTGTCGGCGACCTCCGTCGACGGCACCGCGCTGGCCCGCCGCCGGATCATGCTGAACGTCCACAGCGCGCTGGTCGGCGGCAACACCGCCACGCTGAACGTCGCGCTGCATCTGCTGCTGCACCTCGCGCGCACCCCCGACCTGTGGCGGGCGGTCGTCGACGACCGGTCGGTGATTCCCGGGCTGGTCGACGAAGCGGCACGCTGGACCACCCCCGCGCAGCAGTTGGTGCGTCGGACCACCGCGGACGTCGAACTCGGCGGGGTACGGCTGCGCGCGGGCGACTGGGTGGTGGCCTGGATCGCGTCGGCGAACCGGGACGAGTCCGTGTTCTCGTCGCCCTACCGGTTCGATCCCCGCCGCGCGCCCAACCCGCACCTCGCGTTCGGGTTCGGTCCCCACTTCTGCGTCGGCGCGGCGGCGTCACGCACGCTGCTCGCCGCCCTCGTCGACGAACTCGCCGACAGCGGCGTCCGCTTCGCCCTCGCCGGCCCTCCGCGCCACCTCGTGTCGGCCGTGGTGAACGGGATCGCCAGCCTGCCGATAAGGTTCACGCCATGACCGCAACGTGCGGCGAGCACGCGGAGGCCGCCGTGCGAGGGCTGTGCCACGCGACCGGCCTCGACCAACTCGCCGACCAGGTGGCGGCGGACGTCCGGCTCATGGGCGAGACGTGGCGACATCGCCCGCTCGACGCCCCGCCGGCGTGGTCGACGCTCACCGCGGACAGCACACCGCTCGAACTCTCCGTCGTGCTCGGCGACGAGCCACTCGGCCTGCGAGCCTCGGTCGAAGCGCACGCCGAACCCGCGAACCCGGTGTCGTACTGGGAAAGCGCGCGCCGGTTGAACGCACGCCTGAGTGCCACCCACGGCCTCGACCTGAGCAGGCTGCGGCGGATCGAGCACCTCGTGGCACCCCGACCGGCCGACCGCCCGCCCATGGCGGCGTTCCACACGATGGGCTGGGTTCCCCGTCGACCGCCGATCGGCAAGATCCACCTATGGCACGGCGGCCCCAACCCCGCCGACACGGCCGCGCGCGTCGACGCGGCACTGTCCGCGCTCGGCTTCCCCGGCCAGTGGCAGGTGATCGCCGGCGCGATGCACGACGACGACACGGTGTCCTACCTGTGCCTCGACCTCGCGACCGGACCGTCAGCCAGGACGAAGCTGTACGTGCAGCACCGCGGTGTCCTCACCGCGGAACGCCTCGCCCGCTGGGACCGGTTGGGGCCACGCGCCGACCTCGGAGACGGCCCCACGATGGCCGCGATCGCAAGCCGCGCCTGGGCGCGATCCGCGTGGGCACCGGGGACACCGCCGCGGACCCGGCTCGAATGGCGCTCCAACCACCGCCGCTTCTGGTCGTACGGCACCTACGTCTCGCTCGTACCCGGCGGCACGCGTCCGATCGAGTCGGTGATGCACCAGTTCGGGCTGACCCCGCGCTGCCGCTCCGACGCGGAGGCGCAGTGGATGATCCGCGAGGTCCTCGACGCCTACGACGTGTCGGCGCGCAGCCGCGACGCCTACGAGCGCTGCGCGCGGTTCTTCATGGGCGGCGAGGCGGACAAGGAGATGTACGCGCACTCGTTCCTCAGCGCACAGCGCTCCCCCCACGGCCCCGCACGGATCGCGGTGTACTTCAACCCACGGATGTACTTCCGACGGCACGGTCTCACCAACGGTGATCTCGCGCGGGCGGAGCAGTTCCAGAGCCACGGCGGGGACGACGGTGGCCGCTGACCGGATCGGGACGTTTCGGGGCGACGGCGCGGACTTCTACTACGTCGTGCGCGGTGCCGGCCCGCCCCTCATGCTGCTGCCCAGCGGCGGCGGGGACGCGCACTGCGCCGATCTGCTCGCCACCCGGCTCGCCGAGACCTACGCCGTTCTGACCTACGACCGGCGGGGCCAGACCCGCACCGTGGTGGACGACCCGGGGCGCCCGGTGTCACTCGAACGGCATGCCGAGGACGCGGCCGCGCTGGCCGACCACATCTTCGGCGAGGCCCCCGTCAGCGTGTTCGGGTGCAGCACCGGCGCGGTCATCGGCTTGGAACTCGCGTGGCGCCGGCCGCGGCGGGTGAGTGTCCTCGTCGCCCACGAACCCCCGCTGCGGTCGCTCGCCACCGCGTCCGAGCGCGCCAGGTACGACAGGTTGCACCGCGACGCCCGCCGGGTCCACGCGGAGTCGGGCTGGCCGGCGGCGCTCAAAATCATGCGGGCCGGCTTCGGAGACCCCTCCCACGATCCACGCGACCACGAGGACGAGGTGGTGTGGGAGCCCGCCAGCGGCCGGACCGTCGCGAACATCAACGCCTTCCTCACCGGCGAGGCGCGCGCGACATGGGAATACCGGATCGGCGCCGCCGGCTGGGCGGCGTTGCGCGCGGGCGCCACGACGATCGTGCCCGCCACCGGCCGGGCGACCGACACGTTCCCCAGCCGTTGCGCGGCCAGGCTCGCGGCCCTGCTCGGCGAGCACCTGGCCGACCTGCCGGGTGGCCACGAGGGATACCGGACACACCCCGGGGCGTTCGGCGCGGCGCTGCATGGTCTGCTCACTTCACGCGGGCCCACCGGGGGGTCCACCTGTCGAGGATGAGTAGCGGAACTCAGATCACGAGGTGTCGACCGCGGGATCTCTTCTCTCGGTGACGCCCGCCCGCCCTCGTGGCCGGCGGTATCGGGTCGTCGTACGGCTGCTCGCGGTGATGTTGCTGCCGGTGGCGCTCCTGGCCGCTCCGCGCCGGGCTCGGCACATGGCCTGCCAGTGGGCGGTGGCCGCGCGTTTCCGGCCGGTGATGATGTACGCGTGGACAAGCTGATGCCCCGGCCACGGGTGTCTCCCGGTCTTCCCAGTCGGTGCCTGCCGGCCTGCCGGCCCCCACCGCCGCAGAGCTGAGCGCGGCGGTGCAAGCCGCCCTGGACAACGTACGACGGCACGCCGGCCCCGGCGCCCACGCCTGGGTGCTGCTGGAGGACGAGGCGGACCTGGTACGCGTCACCGTGCGCGACAACGGGATCGGATTCCCCCCCCGGAGAGGCTGGTCGAGGCAGCCGAGGCGGGCCGGCTGGGCGTCGCCTGTACGTGGTGTCGGCGGCCGCGACGTCTCCACCAGCTGGCCGCCGGACCGGTCGACAACCGGTCCGGCGGCTGGTCGATACCAGATTCACGGTCAGGACAGGGTGATGCGTACCTCGATCCGGCCGTCGTGCGGCACCCGCAGCGTGTGCACCCGTCGCCGGGCGTCGCGCAGGTAGGTCCGGGACGTGCTGGTCACGGTGGCCGGCCGTACGCTGTCCCAACTGATCGTGATGACGGTGCCGCCGCGACGGATGGTCAGGCCGTCGGTGCGTGCAGCCGCGTTGGCGCCGTAGGCGACCGGGGTGCCGTCGGCGAACGTCACGGCGTCCTGCGGTTGCAGCACCAGTGGGATCTGCTCGGTCGCCGTCGAGGTGGCCCGCACCGAGCGGATCACGCTGTCCCGGGTGAGGGTCAGCTCGGTGGTGATCCGCGAGTCCGGCAGACCGTAGTGCACCCGCACCGGCGCGTCGCCGGGGGAGAGGAACTTCCCGTTCCACTCCCGGTCACCGATCTGGTACTCGGCGACCAGGTTGCTCCGGCCGTCCGGGTTGCCGTTGGGCAGCAGCGTCGACCAGCAGCCGGTGTCGCTCTGCTGGGCGTGCACGATGGTGCCGACCACCGGGTGCCAGAGGAAACCCGGTCCGCTGCGGACCGTGCTGGTCGGCCGGGTGCCGAAGAACGCCCCGAAGTAGAGCCCCGGCCGCCTGACGTAGAGGTAGTCCTGCTTGACCACGGTGTCCCGGCGCACCTGGGCGAACTCCGGCTGCCGCAGGTAGGGCAGCGCCGCGATGGCCCGCTTCTTCTCGGCGTTGCTCGGCAGCGTCTCCGCGTACGGCGCGTGCGCGATGATCCGGGGCGAGGTGTCCTGCTTGGCCAGTCCGGGGGCGGGACCCGGCTCGGCGGCCCAGGCGGCGCGGGCGGCGGCCCGGTCCTCCCTGGACGTGAGGAACGCGCCGAGCTGTGGCAGGTCGGGGACGAAGGCCGAGTTGAGGTTGGTGCGGTCCGGGTCGGGGATCGCGTTGTCGTAGTAGGCGACGCTGGTCCGGGCGGACATGGCGTAGTAGGTGAGCCAGCCCGAGCCGTCCGGCTCGCGGAGCAGGTTGTAGCCGAACCACTCGGTGAACCGGCGGGCCATCCCCAGCACGGCCCGGTTGCCGGTGAGCAGGTAGATCTCCGCCAGTTCCGGCAGCATCACCTCGAAGTTGTAGTTGATGTCCATGCCGGTCGGGTCGTAGAAGAAGCCGGCCGGGCTCTGTCCGTGCTCGGCCAGGAAGTCGATCCGCTCGGTGAGCCGGGCGGCCAGCGCGGCGTCCGGTTGGAGCCGCAGCGCCAGGGTCGCGCCGGCGAGGCCGGCGGCGACCTGGTTGGTCCACTGGACGGGGGTACGCCAGATGCCGTTGGCAGGATCCAGCAGCCAGCTCATCCCGGCGCGCAGGGCCCGCTCGATCTCCGTCCGCCGCTGCGGCAGCGCATCCGACTGCCGCAGGTTGGCCAGGGTCTTGGCCAGGTAACCGAGGCCGAAGCCGGTGGCGGGCAGCGAGTGCTCGTTGCGGCTGTACTCCGGCCAGGATCCGTCGTCGTGCTGGAGCCCGAGGTAGTGCCCGAGCGCCGCGTCGAGCCGCCCGGCCAGCGCCGCGTTTCCGGCGTACGGATTCCACGGCCGCTGGTTGGCGTGGAACCAGCTCAACGTGTAGACGTGCTCCTGCACCCGGGCGTTGTACGGCGCGTTCGGGGAGCGCCACCAGCCGCCGCCCATGAACCCGGGGTTGGTCGTCTCGTCGATGTCGTTGGTCATCGCCGGAAGGATCGCCAGGTAGCCGGCGAACCGCTGTTCCAGCGGGGCGAACAGGGTCCGGTCCGGTGCTCCGGGCGGCAGCGGGGCCAGCAGCGGCAGGCCCGACGCGGTGGCCTCCGACGTCTCCGTGCTCTCCGGCGTCCCGGTGGCGTCCGACGTCTCGGCGAACGCCCGGAGCGGTACGGCGAGCAGGGCCGCTCCGCCCGCTGCGGCGGCCAGCAACGTTCGGCGTCTGAAACTGGTCGGGATCGGGTTGGTGGCCATGGTGGTCCTCCTGTCGGGACGGGCAGGCGGGTCGGAGCGGAATCAAGCGACTCGGACGTGGCGCGGCGGACCGACCGGAGCTCGTGGCGAGGCGGCGTCGGGCACGGCCACCGGCGAGATCATCAGTGACGGAGGGTGCGGCAGGTGTCTGGCCGGTCCGAGTGCTGAGTGTGGTCCCGGGCGATCCGCCGAGTCAAGAAGCTAATACGGATTATCACCGCACTTCTCGGTCGCCGGGTCGGGCGCTCGGCCCCTTGACCTGGCGGGTTGCCGCAGCCAAGGATGACATCCGGCCGTCAGCCGCCTGCCCAAATCGGAACACCAGCCGACACTCAGCGTGACCATGGGGTGGCTCGGGTCGGCCGACGCGACGAGATGAACTGGGGTACGCATGCCGCTGACCGACCTGCCGTTGGCCGAACTCGCCGGATACCGGCCGGTGCGCCGCGAGCCCGCCGATTTCGACGAGTTCTGGGCCGACACCCTGGCCGAGGCGGCCCGGCGCGAGCTGGACGCCACCTTCGAACCGGTCGACTCACCACTGCGGGTGATCACCGTCTACGACGTGACGTTCAGCGGCTTCGGCGGGGACCGGGTCAAGGCGTGGCTCGCCGTCCCGGCCGGTGTCGAGGAGCCGCTGCCGTGCGTGGTGGAGTTTCCCGGCTACGGCGGCGGCCGGGGCCTGCCGCACGAGAACCTGCTCTACGCCGCCTCGGGCTACGCCCACCTCTTCATGGACGTACGCGGCCAGGGCAGCGGGTGGAGCGCCGGAGCGACCCCCGACCACGAGCCGGCCGGCGGCAACCCACAGCATCCCGGCTTCGTCACCCGGGGCGTGCTCGACCCCCGAACCCACTACTACCGGCGGGTGGTCACCGACGCGGTGCGCGCCGTGCAGGCGGCCCGGGCCCATCCGCTGGTCGACCCCGACCGGGTGGTGGCCACCGGGATCAGCCAGGGTGGCGGGCTGTCGCTGGCGGTCGCGGCCCTCGACCCCCGGCTGCGCGCCGTCGCGCCCGACGTGCCGTTCCTCTGTGACTTCCGGCGCGGCGCCGAGCTGGCCACCGCCGGCCCCTACCAGGAGATCGTCAACTACCTGAAGGTCCACCGGGGCAACGTGGAGCGGGTCTTCGACACGTTGAGCTATGTCGACGGGGTCAACTTCGCCGCCCGGGGGCGCTGCCCGGCGCTGTTCAGCGTGGCGCTGATGGACGCCAGTTGCCCGGCCTCGACGGTGTTCGGCGCCTACCACCACTATGCGGGGCCGTGCCGGATGGAGGTGTATCCGTTCAACGGACACGAAGGCGGTGAGTCGGTGCAGGACGAGGTCCGGTTGCGGTTCTTCGCCGAGGTGCTGGCCGCCGGAGGAGACTCCGCCGGGTAGGTGCGCCAGGGCCAGCGGCGGGCCCATCACCGCCAACTCGCCGAACACCTCACCCGCACCTCGATCGGCCGGGTACGGAGGTATGGCCGACGGAAATGTGGCGCCGAACGCGTCGCTGAGTATCGGTTTGGCGGCGGAGCGTGTTCGACGATCGAATGGCGGACTCTGCGGGTATCAGGAGGCGGAAAAGATCTTCCCCGTTGGCCGATCCAGGGGTATCTTCAGGCCAACATCGCCGATCTTCCTACACACAGTGCATCCCGGTGCGGCATCGTAGAGCGCCGCACAGAATTCTCCTGTCTGGTAGACAGGAGAACCCCTCCCGGCCGGATTTGAGCGAGAGGTTCATGGTCACTGCCTTCATGTTTCCTGGCGCGGGCTCCTATTTCTCGGCTCCCTTCGCGCACTACTCGCCGGGACGGCGTATCGCCACGGAAGTGGCCGAGCGGATCGATCCTGTCAGTGCCGCTTACGGCTGGTCGTCCGTACTCTCCGAGTCGGATCTGGATTCATGGGATCCGTTGAGCGAGTTGCGCACCTATCATCTCCAGCTCTGTTGCTGGCGAATTCTTGAAGAGGAACTCGGGCTCGGGGCCGACATAGTCTTCGGACACAGCCTGGGGGAGATAACCTCCCTGGTCGCCGCAGGGGGGCTCACTGTCGAGGACGGGGCGCGCCTGCTGTGCGAGCGGGCTCGCTCTCTCGAGTCCTACGCGCAGCCGACTGGGGCGACTGCGGCGTTCATGGTCTCCCCGGCCGAAGCGGAGGAATTTGCGCGGCAGGGAGAGGACGTCGTCGTCGCCGCGACAAACAGCCCGACACAGGTGATTCTTTCCGGGCCGGCCGAGCAGGTGCGGCGATTGCTGCGTATCGCCGATTCGCGCGGAATATTGGCGACGAGGCTGCGCACTGGCCCGTATCCACAGCATCATCCCTGTCTCGATTCGGCGTTGCAGCACTACCTGGAATCAGTGCGCGGAATCCAGCCGGGAGTCCTGCGGACGGCCGTGTATTCGACGATACTTGGGCGGAGGCTTGCGCCGGACGACGACCTGCTCGCTATGATCGGTGCACAGTTGGTGCGCCCACTGAATTTCCCGAACGCGGTGACGGAACTCCGTGAGGCAGGGGTCGACCGGTTTGTGGAATGCGGCCTCAGGGACAGCCTGTCCCGGTTTGTCGTCGAAATCACAGGGGGCGACACCTGCGTGTTGACTCCATTCAGAACACGCCCGACCGATGCCAATATCCAACAATACCGTAAGGAGTAGCCATGCTGCCCGAGAACGACACCCTCCTGCAGGGTCTGCAGAAGATGTACGCCACCGTCCTGGAACTCCCCGAAGAGGTGGTGACGCCAGACGTGGACCTGGAAGCGGAACTCGGCTTGGACTCCCTGCAGCACCGGATCGTGCTCGCGCGCGCCGGGGAGTTGTGGGCAGTAGACACCGGAGACTCGGAGTCTCCCGCGACGCTCACCCTTCGTTCGGTGGCCGATCTGCTGCGACGCTCCGACTCCACGACCGAGGCGTAAGCAGTGCCTGCCGAGCAGGTCTGCCTGGTTGGGGCAGGCGTGGTGATCCCCGGGTGTGAGGGAATCGAGGACCTCTGGCAACGGGCGCAGGACGGGCCGCTCCCGTTTGGAAGACCTGACAGGTTCCGAGGGCATGAGGCGCTGGTCGCGGCGGCCGAGGACGAGACCGGCCGGGTGCCCGACCTCCGCTTCGGTGAGGTACGTGAGGCCGCCGAGCAGGGGGCTGGGGATCTCCAGGCTTCCTGGCTACGCCGTGCCCTGCGGCAGTGCCTGGCGGGGACGTCCGGGAAGGTGACGAGGCCTGGGCTCTTTCTCGCCGCTTCCACCGACACCAGCTATGAGCTCGACACGGCTCTCACCGCCGACATGCTCGCCGCCGGCGCGGCGAGACACCTGCCGGCTGATCCGGACGACGCCCGGGTCGGCGAACGGATCCGGCACCAGTTGGCGCAGGCCGACCCGTGTGCCGGTTCGCGTCATGGGGAGTTCCTCCCGTATGCGCAAGCCCGGAGGGCGATCGAAGGTCTCCTGCCGCAGGACACCCCGATCCTGGTCGTCGACAACATCTGTCCGTCCTCGCTGTACTCCGTCGACCTCGGGGTCAGGCACCTGCTCGACGGTGCGGTGGACGTGGCTTTCTGCGGCGGGGTGAGCTCGCACGGACCGCTACGACAGATCTATTTCTCGGAGATGGGAACGCTGTCCCCGTCAGGCGAGGTGCGAGCGTTCGACTCGGCGGCGGACGGCACCGTCTTCTCGGAGGGCGCCGCACTCGTCACGCTCAAACGCCTCAGTGACGCGCTCCGCGACCACGACACCGTGCTCGCGGTTCTCGCCGGGTTCGGGGCTGCCTCCGACGGAAAGAGCAAGGCGATATTCGCGCCCAGCCAGGAGGGCCAGGTCCGGGCGATGATCCGGGCGAGGAGCGTCAACGACGTGCCCGGTGGCCAGGTGGCGTGGGTATTGGGACACGGCACGGCCACCCACGTGGGCGACGCCACCGAGTTGCGTTCCATAGCCGCCGCGCATCCCGGTGGCACCCCCTGGGTGACCGGCAACAAGCCGATGCTCGGCCACACCGGAATGGCGTGTGGGGCCGTTTCCATCATCCAGGCAGCACTGGGGTTGCACCGGTCCACCATTCCCCGGCAGCCCAATCACACGACGGTGCCCGACTACGCTCGCTCGCTTCCGGTGCGGATCCCGTCGGCGCCGGTGGGACTCGAGAAGTCGATGACGGACGGGCAGGCGCCGTTCGTCGGTGTCTTCGCCTGCGGACTGGGGGGTATCAACGGCTATCAGCTCCTGATCTCCCCCGACGCGGATGAGCACGAGGTACGGTCCTCGCCACCGCCGCTGTGTGACGAGCTCGTTCTCGTCCGCTGGAGCGCCCTTCTGCCAGGACGGCCGGACGACGACGTCGTCGCCGCGCGGATGTCCAGGGGAGAAGCGGGTGCCGAGGCGTTCCGCTTCGAGCGTCCCTACCCGGTGCCGCCATTCGAGAAGTCACTGATACCACCCAAGGTGGCGGCTCAGTTGGACATGAGCCAACTGCTGGTGGTCGAGCTCGTGAACCGCCTAGGGGCGGCGGAGCCCGGCCGGGGTCTGCTCTGGGACGGACTGGAGGAACGCACCGGCATCTTCGGCGCGCACTACGGTCTCACCCAATCGGCGGTCGACTCCACGCTACGGTGTCTGGGCAGCGGTATCGCCCGATCGCTGGACGGAGCGGATGCCCGGGCGGCGGCCGCCTACCTGCGGGAACACCGATCGCGCACCAATCCGATCGGTCCCTACAGTCTGGTAGGGCGTATGTCGTCCACCGCGCTCGGCTGGGTGGCGAACCGTCGAGACCTGCACGGGCCCACGATGATGGTCGACACCGGCCCGGCCTCCGGACTGGCGGCGTTGCACGCGGCAAGCTGCTACCTGCGACGCGGGGACATCGACCTCGCCCTTGTGGCCGCGTGGAGCGCCGGCCCACTGGAGCAGAACGCGCAGTCGCTCGGGCTCTCCCCGCAGGAGGTCGCCGAAGGCGCCTATGCGGTCGCACTCGCGCGCCCCGAGACGGCCCGGGCACGGGGCTGGCAGGTGCTGGCGCGAGTGCGCACCGAACTTCGTGCGGATCCCCAAGCGGCAGACGGGAGGGGGGAACCGAGCTATCTGGCCGGGGACGGATTCGTCGGTGTGCTGCGTTCCATCTTCGAAGGCAAGCTGCCCCAACGCTTTTCGAGCACGGCAGGGCCGACGGTGGACGTACTACCGCCGTCGCGAGGCGACTGAACTCAGGAGGCTCGTGATGACGCAGTTGTACTCGCTCCAGCTCGTACCCTGCCCGGCGGTGCCGGGGTTCGCGGAACGTGAATCGCTGCCACCCGGCGCGCTCGTGCTCACCGATGACTGGGACATCGCGGACCAGCTCTCCAACTTGACCGAGCCGAGCGTCGTGACCGTGGTCGTTCCACCCGACGCGACCTGCTGGGACGAGGACGCGATCGTCAGGCTCATGACCGTCGGGGAAAGCGTCCCGAGTCATGTCCGCGTCATCACCTCCCTGCACTCGACCAGGTGGCCGGCGGCGCCCCAGCCGCGGCTGCTCGCCCTGCAGGAAGCGGCCTTCCTGGCGGCCAAACGGTTGGCCCAATCGGATCCGCCGGATTCCTCGCTGGCCGTTCTCGTCCTGGACCCCATCGAGGGCGGGACACCCCATCCGCACGCGGCCCTGCTCACCGGTCTGATCAAGGCCATGGCCTGGGAGTTGCCGCATACTCACGCGCATGCCGTGGTGACTGACGCAGCCACCCTGCCAACCGCACTGGCGCAGCTGGGTCGCGAATCGGCGTGCGTCCGGGGCCTGCCCGTGGCCTACTACCGCGGGCAGTCGACGTCCGCCACGCGTCTGGAAGAACGGCTGCTGCCAGACAACGCGGCCACCGTCGGCGCACACGATGGTGCTCGTCCGTGGTCGACGAGCGAAGGCCCGGTCGTCCTCGCCGTGGGAGGGGCGCGCGGTATCACCGCCCGATGTCTCGAAGGCCTGCGCACGCAGCCTTCGATGCTCTGGCTACTCGGCAGTACCGACCCGGAGACGATGGCGGCGCAGTCTCGCGAGATAGGTGAGACCACCAGCACAGAGTATGCGCGGAAACGCCGGGCAGCGGATCCCGAGGTCCGTATGGCCCAGGTGCGGAGCTTCTACGACCGATGTCGTAAGTCTCGCGAGTCTCTGTCGCACCTCGACGTCCTGCGGCAGCGGTTCGGTGCCGCACGGGTTCGCTATCTGGGTTGTGACGTCACGGATGAGACCGCTGTTCGCCGCGTCGCGGCAACGATCCGCGGCACGACACCCCGCCTCGACATGGTCATCAATGGTGCTGGAATCAGCGGCGCGCGCCGGTTGGCGGCCAAGGACCTGACGACCTTCCGGAAGGTGCGGGACACGAAGGTAGCCGGGTACCACAACCTCAAGGCGGCCTTCGGCGATCTCGCACCTGGCCTGTGGTGCAACTTCAGCTCCGTCGCGGGAGCCTTCGGCCTGGCCGGGGAAAGTGACTACGGTCCGGCCAATGACTTCTTGAACTCCGCAGCCCGGTACGAGGCCGCACATTCGGGGACTGCCGAGTACTCCATCTGCTGGAGCCTGTGGGGTGAGTCAGGTCTCGGCCCACGGACCGGCTTCACCGAGTACACGGCGAGGACGGGGCAACTCGGTCTGCTCAGCGACGCCGAAGGACAACGCCTGTTCAACACCGAGGTGGAGGCTCCTCGGTCGGGACGACGGGCAGTGCCCACGCCGTTGGGCGACGCGGAACTGCACATGTTGCGTACGCGGTTCCCCGCGCTGGTGGACGCCACCCACCGGAGTTCCTATCTCGGAACCCCGTCCTGGGCGGACGGCGGGGAACTCGTCTGGGAACTCGACCTTGCTCCGTACGGGCACCTCTATGGGCATGTTCGAGAGTCACGGGCGCTCGTGCCCGGAGCACTGGCACTGGAGCTCGCGGCGGAGGCGGCCGGTCACCTCGCCGGCGCGGCGCCCGTGAACACCTTCCGAGACATCCGCTTCCAAGCTCCGATCGCAGTAGACCCGCAGGTGGTCAGATACTTGCTCACCGCTTCGTACACCCCGGCCGGGTTCGACTGCGGTGTCGTCCGGGTCGGTATCCACTCGCGGGTTTCCGGCGGGAACCACGACCGGCGCGTCCAGCACTTCGACGTCCTGATCCCGATCGGTGGCGTCGCCGCCACGTCCGAGCAGCGTGACACCCCGCGGGTCGCGCCGACCACGAAGCGGGCGTCCGCGACGATGTCGATGTCCGGGCTCTTCGACCACGTCCGGGATGTGCGACTCGGCGCGCGGCTGACCTCGGCCCGGTGGGAGCCACGCCTGTCCGAGGGAATCGACGACGAGTTCTTCTCTCGACACCGAATTCCGTGGCTGCTGGTGGATGCCCTGTTGCAGGCGGCCTGTGCCACCGGAACCCCGAACCGGTACGCGACACCTCATTCAATCGAAGAACTGAGACTGCACACCACGGACAACGACCTCACGTTGTCGAAGGTGGCGTATGGCGTTCAACTGCGCGTCGACCACTCGGACGGGATTGCCGAAGGCGTTGCCTTCGGGTCAGAAAACGGCGAGCCGCTCCTTGCGATGGGGGGCCTAGCGGTCAGCGGACGAGACCGAAGTGGCATGGGGTCATGAATAATCCTCAGGACGTCCTGCTGCGCCTGTTCAGCCCCGAAGGGCGCGCGAATCCTTATCCCTTCTACAGCGATCTGATGGAGCGGGCTCCTGTCCTGTCGATCGGAAAAAATCGCGCGGTGGTCATGGGGTTTCAGGAGAGCGTCGACGTCCTGTTGAACTCGCGGCTGTTTCCGGTGCCCGATCCCGGCTACGCCGATCGCTCCTGGCCGGGCTGGCAGGCGCACCCATCGACCGTGCTCCTCTACAACAGCCTGCTCTTTCTCAACCCGCCGGAAAACCAGCCCGCTCGTCGTCTGGTGTCGCGGTTCTTCAACCCCAGACGAGTCAAGCTGATGCGTCCGATGATCGAGCGTCATGTTGCGGCACACATCGACACGCTTGTCGCCGGTGACGGCAGCGTCGACGCGACACAGTCGTTCACCGCCATCCCGAACTCCGTGATGGGTGAGCTGCTCGGAATCCCTCACGACGATGTGCACCAGTTGATGGCATGGCTCGACATGTTCCTGGAACGCAATGAGCTGCATCCGCCCGACAAGAGGCTCCAGGATGCTGATGAAGCCGCGTCGCACCTCATCTCGTACGTCAGGGAAACCTGCTCGACGCGCGCGGCCGGCGACGCCGGCCTGGCCGGACTGCTGGCTCAGGATGGTTCCTTCGACGAGCAGGACATCATCAGCAACCTGGTGTTCGTGCTCAGCGCGGGCACGGTGACCACGGGTTCTCTTCTCGGCAGCGGAATGCTCCAGCTCGCACGGGACAATGATCTGCTACGCCGGTTGCGTTCGGACGATGCCCTGCTGCGGTCGTTCGTGCTCGAGACCCTTCGTTACGACCCGCCGATTCAGTACGGCGCCAGGGTCGCGGCCGAGGATACCGAGCTGGGCGGGCTGCCCATCGCCCGCGACAGCCTGATCCTCGTGTGCTTGGGCGCACTTGGCCGGGACTCCCGGCGATTTTCGAAGCCGAGCGATTTCGTCGCGGACCGGTTCATCGCGCCAGGTGCAGACCCCAGGGACGTCTTGTCCTTCGGCCTGGGCACACATCGCTGCGCCGGAGCCGAACTGGCCTTGGTCACAGCCGAGATCGCCTTCGGTCAACTCGCCGGGAGGGTCGAGGCGCTGGCCACGGTCAGCGCGCCGCAGCGGCAGAAGCGCACGGTCGTCCGCAGATTCAGCAAGCTTGAGGTCCAGGTGTCCAGGACGTCCGCAGCGGATCAACTACGCCCTCAGGCTCGGTAGCCGGTGGCAGGGCTGGTGGCCATGGCAGTGCGGATCGCAGAGGCCAGATCAACCTCGGGCGAGCCGAGGTAGAAGTGGCCGCCCGGGTACGTACGCAGGTCGAAGGAGCCCCTGGTGTGCCGCCGCCACGCAACGGCCTCGTCCGGTAGAACCTCCGGGTCGCTGTCACCGATGTAGGCGTGGATCGGGATGCTCAACGGCGCGGCGTGGGACGAAAGACGATAGGCGTCGATCGCCTCGTAGTCGTTGCGCATCGCCGGGAGGGCCGCGCGGAGTGCCTGACTGTTGTCGAGGAGTCGCGGGTCCGTGCCGCCCAACCGCTCCAGCTCGGCGCGGACGTCCTCGCCGTCGCGCAGCCGTACGACTTGTGCGCGACGGCGCGACGGCGCGCGACACCCGGAGACGAAAAGCGCCAGTGGGGTGCGGCCCCGCGCCTCCAGGCGTCGTGCGACCTCGAAGGCGACCAAGCCACCCATACTGTGGCCGAACAGCGCGATGGACCGGTCCAGGCACCGAGCCAGTTCGTCGGCCACCGCGTCGGCGAGTGCCTCGATCGTGTGGACGCACGGCTCGCTGCGGCGGTCGCCCCGACCGGGGTACTGGACCGCGAGCACCTGGAGGTCGTCACTGAGGGCGCGGGACATCGGCAGAAAGAAACTCGCCGACCCACCGGCGTGTGGAAAGCAGACCAACTGACTCGCCAGGTGTGGACCGGGGCAGTAGTTCCGGAGCCACCGACTGTCGTCCCTGTTCATGTAGACCTCCGTAGTCGCATGCCCATTGTGGCTGACGTTGACGGAGTGAGCCGCCACCCCTCATTGCGCTCTGGTGAGCGCACGGTCGGTAGTCCCGCCTGACGGTGCCTTGGTGGGCTGGTACTCCTGCGTCTTCGGTCAGCCCGACGCCGCTGCCCCCGAGTTCGGTCACAAGGGCACTACCGACAACAAGGTCCACGGCCCGACAAGCACCCCGTTCGACCCTCGGTTCAACGCCGGTGGTTCCAGCGGCGGTTCGGCCGCGGCCGTGGCATCGTCCATGACGGCCCTCACGCAGGGCTCCGACGCGGGCGGCAGTGTTCGCATCCCGGCGGCCATGTGCAACATCGTGGCACTCAAGCCGAGTGTCGGTCGCTGGCCGCAGGACGCTCCGCCGTTCGCTGCGGCGCCGTTCTTCACCCCCGGGCCCATGGCACGAACGGTGGCAGACGTGGCCATGCTGATGCAGGCCATCAGCGGTCCGTACGAGGGTGACCCGTTGAGCATGGACGGTTCGCTGGACTACATCGGCGCGTTTCGTGGCGGCGCGGAGGGCACGTCCCCGCTCGCGGGTAGGCGCATCGCCTACTCGCCGAACATGGATCTGTTTCCGGTAGAGGCGCCGGTGGAGAGTGTTGTCCGCCAGGCCCTCAAGGCCTTCGTGAAGGCCGGGGCAGTGGTTGACCAGGTGAAGCTGGGGCTCGACGAGATTCAGGTCACCGACCTGGGCGGCAGAAACCGGCGGCCGCTGACCAGCCAGCACTTCGCCGACACCTGGGTGCTCATGCAGGCCGGCTTGTACGGTCACGCCCGGGACCTGTTCCTGGAGTTCGGCATCCCTCTGGATCTACGCGAGCGCAAGGAGCAGTTGACGCCGCAGTTCGCTGCCATGCTCGACCGGTCGGAGAGGCTTTTGGCCGAAGAGTACCGGCACCTGGACTTCCTGCGCTCCGACGTGCTGCACAAGCTCAACGCCGGGCTGGGGACCTACGACTACATAGTCACGCCGACGATTGCCGTCGCGGGGGTTCAGAACGCCGAGGATGGCAATACCCTCGGCCCGTCGGCCGTCAACGGTGTCGCCGTCGATCCGCAGATTGGTTGGTGCTTGACCTATCCGGTCAACTTCAGCGGTCACCCCGCGATGAGCCTGCCGGCCGGCTTCACGACGAACCCCCTGGGGGGCCCGTCGTTGCCGGTTGGTCTGCAGGTCATCGGTCGCATGAAGCGGGATGACGAGGTCATTACCGCTGCCGCTGCCTACGAGCTCGCGCTGGACGATGCCGGGACCCCGGTTGGCACCACGGAAGCGCAGGCGCGATGCCGCCCGCAGTGCGGGGTGCGGACGCGGCGGACGAAGCAGTGGACCGCGACACCCGGCCGTGGGTGCCCATGGCGGACCGATGGCCTGTCGGTGCCGTGGACCCGTCCGCCGCTGGTGTCCGCGGCCGCCGACGCCGC
Organism: Micromonospora olivasterospora; assembly: GCF_007830265.1. Taxonomy (NCBI): domain Bacteria; kingdom Bacillati; phylum Actinomycetota; class Actinomycetes; order Micromonosporales; family Micromonosporaceae; genus Micromonospora; species Micromonospora olivasterospora. Next base: position 6,236,548 of record NZ_VLKE01000001.1, on the reverse strand, counting down.
TGGCTCGATGACCAGTCGAGCACGCGTCGCAACTCGGCGAGTGGTGCCGCCTTGAGGTAGTGCAGGACCAGGCAGGCGATGGCATCGTCGAACGCGCCGTCGGGGAACGACAGAGGATCCGCCCAGACCGCCCTGGTGCAGGGCCGTGCCATCGCCGAGCCGCTGCCGGGCCAGGCCCAACATCTTCCCGCTGGCTCGATGCCGGCAACGTCGGCTGCGGAGCCGCCGGCCGGCCACGAACGCTCCCTCCCGGTGGTCGGTGTCCAACACCACCGGTACGGCAATCCTGCCGTCGACGGCCAGTGCGAAGGCTCGTGGACACCGCTGTGGCGACCCGGCGCGGAACGGGCACGGCCGTAAATATCCGTGAGCTACCCGATGTCTCTCGGTACCGGACGAACGAGTCTTGCCTGAAGAGAAACGGGGTGGAGGAGGGCAGCCATGGCGCTAGCAACCGGAACCGCCGCAGCCGGGGATCTCACCGCCGGGGTCCCAGGTCTCTCCGCTGCACGGCCCTCGCGGGCTGTGCTCGACCGAGCTCGTCCGGACAGGAACGGCCGGGCCGATGACTGATCCAGCACAGTCACTCGCAGGCGCCCTCGCCGCGCACGACCGCGCCGCCGACCACTTCTGGTCGTTCACCGAGGACCGCAGCGTCCGTCTCCGCCCATCCCAGGTCGCGCCGATCTTCTTCTCCACGCTGGGGCACCTGGTCGCCGGCAAAGATGCTCCGGCTGGCCGGCGCGCGGGGATAGCAGTGTTGGGTCGGATGTACCGGCGATTCGGCCTCTACCCGTACCACGGGACGGTGATCGCGGCGGCGATGGCGGACACGGTGCGGCGGTTCGCCGGCGGCTGCTGGGAGCCGGAGTTGGCCGGGATCTGGGGGCGGGGTTGCCGCCGGGTGCTCCGGTTGGCGGAGCGGGCGGCCGGTGTGGTGGGCGACGGTCCGCATGTCACGGCCGGCGTGGTCGAGGCGTGCGAGGCGGCAGCCGACGGCGTCGCGGTGTTGACGGTCCGCCCGACACGACGTCTGCGGTACGCGCCCGGCCAGGCGATGCCGGTGTGCACGCCTCGGCTGCCGGGGGCCTGGCGCTGGTACTCGCCAGCGAACGCTCCTCGCCGCGATGGACGGGTGGAGTTCCACGCGCGCGCCGTGGCGGCCGGTGAGGTGTCCCGGGTGCTGGTCGAGCGGGTGGCCCCGGGGGAGTTGCTGTGGTTGGGGCCGGCGTTCGACGTCGAGCCTGACGCCAAGGGCGACCTGCTCGGTGTGGCCTTGGACCGCTACCGGCCGGGGCAGGCGGTCTACGTGTGCGGGCCACCGCGGTTGATCGAGTCGGCGCGGTCTCTGCTGCCCGCCGCCGGAGTCACCCCGGACCGCCTGCACCTGGCCGCGACCTTCGCCGACGCGCCTGGTGCGGCGCTGTGGGCGTCGGGCCAGCGCCCGTCACCCGCCGGTGACCCCTTCCCGACCATGACGGCCGCAAGCAGCGACGTCCGATCGCCGAGGAGTGCGACATGAAGCTGATGGACACCGGCGTCCGCCGTGCGACCGGCGAGGACGTCGCCGCGCTGGCCCCGGTCATCGCCGACACGCTGGCAGCCGGGCGCCTGGGTGCGTGGCTGGTGCCGGACGCGGCCGAGCGCCCCGGAGTCGTGCGCCGATACGCGCAGTTCGCACTGCGGCGCGGGCTGGCGCACGGCCAGGTGGACACGACCGACGACCGGTCCGCCGTCACGGTCTGGTATCCGCGACTGGAGCCAGCTCCGCCGGCTGCGGAGTGGATGTACGACCTGCACAGCCTCCTCGGTCCGCACGCGGCCCGGTTCGCCCTGCTCCATGCCTACGTCGACGCCGTGCTTCCCCATACGCCGCATCACTACCTCGCTCACCTCGCGGTCTGTCCCGGGCAGGGTGCAGCCGGGGAGGCGTTGCTGGCCAGCTACCACCGCGTCGCGGATGCTGCCGGGCTGCCGTCGTACGCGGAGGTCTGCAGCGACCGCCCCCGGGACGGTCTGCTCACCCGACTGGGCTACGAGCCGCGCTCGCCGATCCTGCTGGAGCCGGGCGGCCCGGCCCTGTGGCGGATGTGGCGACCTCCGTCCGGCGGCGGGCGACCGGGCGGGCTGCCACGCCGGGTGCGCCTGCACCGCACCGCGACACCGTTTCGCGGTCGGGCCATCCCGGCGACGCCCCCACGTTCTCCCTGACCGCCCGATAGGGCACCAGTCGATCACCTGCTGCCGCTGACCGCACGGCCAGCAGGCCACCCTCTGCCCCCACCGGATATCGAAGGAGATACCCGTCATGCCTACCGTAGCCACATCCTCCCTCACCGCGCCTCCACCACGACAGCTCGATGCCCGAGGGTGGTCGCCGGCAGGGCGCACCGCCACGCGTACCGGTGCGAGCCGGGGGGTGCGGCGGTGAAGCCGACGCATGTGCAGGTGGCCCTCGCGCGGCGGACGTTGACCCCGTTCGGGTTGTGGGTGTTCGGGGCGGCGGCCTCGGCGCCGATGGTGGTGCTGGTCGGTGGGATCGTCGCGATCTACGCGACCACGCAGGTGGTCGCGCTGCCGCTGACGTTCCTGCTGGTCGCCGGGGTGGTGGCGCTGTTGGCGACCGGGTACGCGGCGATGGCACGTCAGGTCGGCCACCCGGCGGCCTACTACGGCATCCTCGCCAACGGCCTGGGTCGTGGCTGGGGCGTCGCCGCCGGCCTGGTCGCCCTGGTGGCCTACAACGCGATCCAGACCAGCCTGTACGGGCTGTTCGGGGCGACCATGGCCGCGCACCTGGGCGGAACCTGGTGGGTGTGGGCGGGTATCGCCCTGGCGGTGGTCGGGGTGCTGGGCGTGCGGGCGATCGTGCTGTCCACCCGGGCCCTGGTCGCCGTGCTTGCGGTGTCGCTGCTGATCGTGGCGGCGTTCGTGCTCGCCGGTTCCGGTCGGCCGGCCAACGGTGGGCTGTCCTGGGAGGGCTTCGACGCCTCGGGGTTGGCGGTCAGCGGCATCGGCGGCGCGGTCGCCTTCTGCGTGGCCGCGTTCATGGGCGTCGACGGAGTGGGGTCGTTCGTCGAGGAGGCGATCGACCGCCGGTCGGTCAGCCGGGCCACGGTCGGCGGCGTACTGGTGCTCGGCGTCGTGTACGCGATCGCCGCGTGGGCGATGGGAGTGGCCGTCGGCCCGCAGTCCGTTGCCGAGGCGGCCGCTGATCCGGCGGGCGGACTGCCGTTCTCGGTCCTGGACCGCCTCGGCCCCGGGTGGAGTTTCCTCGGTCAGCTGGCGCTGATCGGCGCCACCATCACCTGCATGCTCGCATTCCACGCCGTGATCGCACGGTACGTGTTCGCGATGGCCCGCGAAGGCGTCCTGCCCGCCGGCCTCGCCCGGGCCAGCGGCCGCACTCGCGTCAGCGCGCCGCGCGGCGGGTCACTGACGCAGACCGGTATCGCCGCCGTCGTGGTGGGTGCGTTCGCGCTCAGCGACGCTGACCCCGTCACGGTGATGTTCACCTGGCTGTCGACGTTGGGCGCCATGGGCCTGCTGTGCCTGCTGCTGGCCGCCTCGGTGGCCGCGTTCAGGGCGCCGGCCAGCCTGCGTGGACAGCGGTCCGGGATGTGGGAGTGGCGGCTCGCCCCCGTGCTGGGGGTGCTCGGCGGGGTGGTGGTGCTGGCCCTGATGGTCGGCAACGTCGGCTCGCTGCTCGGTGCCGCGCCGGGATCGCTGTATCCGTTTCTGCTGCCCGCGATCCTCGCCGCCGCCGCTGCCATCGGTGGGACCTGGGCGGCGAGTCTGCGGCAGTCGCGACCCGAGGTCTACGCCGGCATCGGCCGCGGCACCCCGAAAACCCACGCCGTGCCCGATCCGATGAGCATCTCGATCTGAGGGGGAAGCGATGATCAGAACGCACGCTGCCACGCCCTCATTAGGTGGGCACTACGGCGTCGATCCCCTGGACCCCGCCTGGCGGCCGCACCCACCGACCGTGCCACCCGCCGGCCAGCAGCAGCCCGTGACCCACGCCCCACCACCCGGACACGGGGCTCCCTGGGCTCTCGCCGAGCACCAACGGCCACCGGCCACCCCTGTCCCTCCGCCTCCGCCCCCGACTGCGAGTCCACCCCTGTCCCCGCGCGGGCCGAGTCATCTTGAGGACGAACCGTCCGCCGGGGCCCGCCGCCAGGCTGATCTGCGGATGCAGATCGCGTATCGCTGCAAGCGGGCCAACACCAGCCACATGATCGCGGCTGACCAGGCGTTCGGCCGGCGCGACGCGGTCAGCCCGCACGCCGTGATGCTGTTCTTCACCTGCGACGCCCCGGCCGAGCCACACGGCTACAAGCTGTACACCGCCACCCGGACCTGGCCGCAGTCACCGGACTCCGACGACCTGCCCAGGCTGCTGGGCGAGCTGACGGAGGTGGCGGTGGACAACATCGCCACTCTCGGGCGTGCCTGGAGTCCTCTCGGGCCCCAGGGTTCCATGGTCAACGGCGGGGACATGACCCTGCCTACAGGCACCACCTACGTCGGCGTGGGCGTCAGCACCCTCGACTCGGACCGGGGACGCTGGTACCAGGTCGCCGAAACGCTGCGCGACGCGGCGGCCGCCGGCCGCTACATGTCGGCCTTCAACCTCAAGGGCCAGTGCTACGCGGCGATGGCCGACGGCACCGCCCTGTACATCGACCGCGATCCCGAGGCGCGACTGGGTGACACCGGGATCCGCTGCAACAAGACCCTCGACCCGGACCGAATCACCTACCACAATCCCTACGCCAGCCTCACCGAGCAGGGCGACGACGAGACCCGCCTGATATGGCGGCAACTTCTCGCCCTGAACAACACCCTCGCCACCCACCTGCTCGCCAGGCGGCCCGCGTGACCCAGACCGTCAGCCTCACCGACGCCGCGGACCTCAGCCGCGCGCCGGTCGACATCACCACCGTCCTCGACCACCTGGTGCGCGAGGCCGACGCCGCGGCCGCGACGAGCATCGGCTTTCCCGCGGCCGTGGACCTCGACCAGACCGAGGTCATGGCCCGCCTCGGCAACCGGCTGTGGAACAACATCGGCGACCCGGCGGACCCGGGCGGGGGCGCCCACACCCGGGCGCTGGAACGGGCCGTCATCGCCTGGCTCGCCGACATCCTCGCCATGCCAACCGACGACCGATGGGGCTACGTCACCACCGGCGGCACCGAAGGCAACCTGTCCGCCCTGCACGCCGCTCGCCGCCGCTACCCCACGGCCCGGATCTACTACTCGACCGCCGCGCACTACTCGATTCCCAAATCGTTGCAGATACTCGGGGCGCGCGGTGTGGTCGTCAGCGCCCGCCCGGACGGCGAGATGGACTACGCGCATCTGGCCGCGCAGCTGCGCAAACGCCGGCGGCGGCCCGCCATCGTGGTGGCCACCGCCGGCACCACCCTCACCGAGGCAGTGGACGACACCACCCGCATCCGCGCCGTCCTCGACGACTACGGCGTTGACGGGCACCTGCACGTCGACGCTGCCCTGTCCGGTATCCCGCTCGCCCTCGACGGCCGGCTGCGCTTCGACGATGCCGGCGGCGTCGGCAGCATCGCGGTGTCGGGGCACAAGTTCCTCGGCGTGCCGACCCCGTGCGGGGTCGTGCTCATCCGCGACAGGGTCCGCGGCCACGGCAGCCACGTCGCCTACACCGACACCGTCGACACCACGATCACCGGTTCCCGCTGCGGCCTGGCCGCCGCGCTGCTGTGGCACGCCATCGCCACCCACGGGCGTGAGGGGCACCGGTGGCGTGCCATCGAAGCACGAACCCTCGCCGCCTACGCGGTCGACCAGCTCACCGCCGTCGGTTGGCCCGCCTGGCGGCATCCACACGCCTTCACCGTCGTCCTTCCCACCCCACCAGAACCGGTACGGAAGAAGTGGCTGCTCGCCACCGACGGCGACACCAGCCACATCATCTGCATGCCCGGCGTCACCCGCGGGCAGATCGACGCTTTTATTGCGGATCTGGTGGCGTCGCACCACCGAGGTCGATCCCGCAGCCCTGGCTCCCAC